>CAMWJF010000041.1 GCA_947174505.1 uncultured Lachnospiraceae bacterium | reverse complement strand
CGGGCATTTTTGTTACAGATTCCTCTGGCTGGAGGAATTTCCTATTATATAAAAAGAGAAGCCCCCGGCGCCACAAATGTGCTCTGGGGGCTTCCCTGCGATGATTCCACTTATCCTCTGTCAGATCGTCCGTCCGTAAACGCCATTCTCCTTCACGAATCCGACCTTTTTCAGATAATCCTCGTGTCCCTCCGGCGCGTCCGGGAAGGTGAGTTTCACAATCCCCTGCCCGCCGAGCGCGCCATACAGATACCGTCCCACCGAACAGTCGCGGTACTGCGGCGTCGTATAGTCCAGAA
Organism: uncultured Lachnospiraceae bacterium; assembly: GCA_947174505.1. Lineage (GTDB taxonomy): Bacteria > Bacillota > Clostridia > Lachnospirales > Lachnospiraceae > UBA3282. The sequence goes on along the minus strand of CAMWJF010000041.1, from coordinate 35,793 downwards.
AGATTTCAAGACTGTCGTCTCCCTTCTTCCGCCCTAACAGGACACCTGCCGGAACCGTATCCTGCACCACCATGTAAGCGGCATCCGCCTTTGTCTCTCCGGACCGGAAATCGGGGAAAAATTTCCTGATATCCTCCGCATAATAGTTTAAAAAGTACTGCAGTCCGGCCGCCTCCGGCTCCTCTGTTATCACATCATAGCGCTTCTGGGACTTAAGGAGCTTATGCAGATTGTACATATTGATCCCCACCAGACAAAGATTCATCAGCGCCGTCGGATAGGAACCGATAATGGTCGCATATACGGTAAAAATGATCGCTCCTATCGAATTAACAATCCTGAGTTTGATTACCGAAGTCATCAGAAAAGACACCAGTACGAGCAGGGAAGAAAAATATCCGACCAGCTCCACAATCATACGTGTATCCATTTCCGTCATACTCCTTTCGCCAGCCTGCTTGTTCCAAGCCTGTCCGCGCCGAGCCGGATAAACTCCTCCGCATCGTTAAAGTCAGCGATGCCGCCCGCCGCCTTGATCTTCACATGCTCTCCCACGTTTTCTTTCATGAGGGCGATGTCCACAAAAGTTGCGCCGCCTGTGGAAAAGCCGGTGGATGTCTTGATATACTCCGCGCCCGACCTGGTGACGATCTCGCACATCTTCTTCTTTTCCTCTTCCGTCAGCAGGCAGGTCTCAATGATCACCTTCAGGATTTTCCCGCCGCACGCCTCATGCACTTTGCGGATTTCCTCTTCCACCTGATCATAAAGGCCGTCCTTCAAAAGACCGATATTAATGACCATGTCAATCTCTGACGCACCGTTTTCCACTGCGTCCTTCGTCTCGAACACTTTTACCGCTGTGGTGCTGTAACCGTTGGGAAAACCGATCACGGTACAGATGGGAAGCTTCCCCTGCACATAATCCGCCGCCTGCTTCACATAGGAAGCCGGGATACAGGCGGACGCCGTTTCATACTGCATCCCCTCATCCAGAATTTTGCGTATTTCCTCCCATGTCGCGGTCTGTGCCAACAAGGTGTGATCCACCCTTTTTAAGATTTCTTTCTTATCCATAGCTGTCCCTTTCTACTTATTACTATACTATTTTACTTTGTGGCTGCTTTTCTCTTCCTCCCGCATACTGCCGGACAGAGTTATTTTAACGCCCCAAGCACCGATTCACCGATCGTCCCTTCCGGCATCTGTACGCCGAAATTGTCCGCGATGGTGGCGCCGATCCGTGCAAAGTTCTCTCCGTCAGGCAGTCTGCCCGCGCCCTGCATGGAAGGGGAATATGCCAGAAACGGCACTTTCTCCCGCGTGTGATCCGTTCCTGTGTGGGTCGGGTCGTTTCCGTGATCCGCCGTGAGGATCAGCAGATCGTCCTCCTTTAAAAGCGGCAGCAGAATTCCCAGTTTCTCGTCAAACTTCTCCAGCTCCTTCGCGTACCCTTCCACATCCCTGCGGTGTCCCCACAGCGCGTCGAAGTCCACGAGGTTTACATAACACAAGCCCGTAAAATCCCGCTTTGCGATCTCTATGGTCTGTTCCATGCCGTGTACGGAGCTCTTGGACTTATTGGACTCCGTCAGCCCTTCCCCGTCAAAAATATCGAATATCTTACCGACGGATATGACAGAAAGTCCTGCGTCCTTTAGCGCGTCCAGCGCCGTTTTGCCGAAAGGTTTCAAGGCATAATCGTGGCGGTTGCTGGTACGTTTAAACTCACCGCGCTTCTTTCCCACATAAGGTCTGGCAATGACCCTGCCCACTTTCCACTCATCCTTCATGGTAAGTTCCCTTGCAATCTCACAGCAGCGGTACAGCTCTTCCAGCCCGAAAGTCTCCTCGTTGCCGCAGATCTGCAAAACGGAATCCGCCGAGGTGTACACAATCATATGCCCGGTGGCGATCTCCTCCTCCGCCAGCTCTTCCAGAATCTCCGTCCCGCTGGCGCTCTTGTTTCCGATAATGGTGCGCCCGGTCCTTGCGGACAGCTCATCAATCAGTTCCTTGGGAAAGCCCGTCTCCGTAAAGGTCTGAAAAGGCGTGGTGACATGCAGTCCCATCATTTCCCAATGTCCGGTCATGGTATCCTTCCCGGCGCTGGCCTCATTTAACTTTGCGTAGTATGCAAGCGGCTTCTCCACCGGCTCTACTCCCTTGAGGGAATGCAGGTTAGCCATGCCGAGCCTTTGCAGGTTCGGAATCCGGAACGGATCGGTGTGCGCCGCAATATGGCCCAGCGTATCTGTCCCCTCATCGCCGTATGCCGCTGCATCAGGCAGAGCGCCCACACCCAGCGAGTCGATTACAATCGTAAAGATTCTTTTATACTTACTCATTTTTACCTCTCTTCCGAAGCATTCTATGCTGAGGAATGCGAGCAGAATATAAGATTCTGCTCTGCAATCAAAAGAGTTTGTGATGCTTCTGCACAAACTCTTGGTTGAATAAATTGCTCATCAGAGAATTTATTCAACCTTACCTCTTTTCCCTGCGCAGGAGATTTTACATTCCCCCGCGCAAACACAATATTTTTACGTCCGTTCTGGTTCCCGCTTCTCTTTTATCTTCTCCCCTTCACATAGGGCACGCCATCCGCCTTTGGCGCTACGGACTTGCCGATGAAAAGAATCAGGATCACAATGGTCAGCACGTAAGGCAGCATCGCCAGAATTTCCGTGGGAACCGCCACCGCTCCGCCGCCAAGCACCACGGTCAGCGCCTGGGAGAAACCAAAGATCAGACAGGCCTTATACGCGCCGATCGGCTTCCACTTACCGAAAATCACGGCAGCCAGTGCGATAAAGCCCTGCCCCGCGATGGATGTCTGGGTAAACTGCGCCACGATGCCAAGCGTCACTGTCGCGCCGCCGATTCCTGCCAGAATGCCGGACAGGATCACGCAGACATACCGGGTTTTGTATACATTGATGCCGAGCGTATCCGCCGCAGCAGGATTCTCCCCTACTGCAAGAATGCGCATCCCCCATTTGGTGCGGTAGAGCACGAACCACAGGATTACCGCAAACAGCAATGCCACAATCACCATAATATCCACGTTCAGGTTGGCCCATATGCCTTCCGCGCCGCTTCCGAAGATCTTGGGCAGCTTATTCGCCACCGGGTAAGACATGGTTGCGCCGTCGAAGGCAAGGCGGCAGAAAAATACCGCAAGCGCCGGGCCAAGCAGATTGATCGCCACACCGCTTATGGTCTGGTCCGCCTGACAGGTGATCGCCGCCACCGCGTGAAGCAGAGCCAGAATACCGCCTGCCAGAGCCGCGCACAGCACGCCGATCCAGGGATTGCCGCTGTAATATCCCGCAGCGGCCCCGGCAAACGCGCCGAAGGTCATCATGCCCTCGATACCGATGTTGACGACGCCGGAACGCTCTGACAGCACACCGCCCAGCGCACCGAATACCATGGGTGTGGAGTACAGCAGCGTGACACCGAGTAACAAGGTAATTGTATTCATCATCATTTTACACCTCTTTTCCCCATTTTATCAATAAGTACCGGCACCATATCCTTGAGCGCGATTAAAAATACGATCGTACCGATCAGGATACTGATAATCTCGGACGGCGCGCCCACCACATACTGTATGGACTGCCCGCCGTACAAAAGTCCGCCAAACAGAAGTCCCGCAAAGATACAGCCGATGGGGGAGCCTCCCGCAATGAACGCCACGGAGAGTCCGTTCAGCCCGTTTGACTCAAAGGCGGAAAGCTGGGAAATCCCGTGGGGATTGTTGCCCGCTATGGCAATCGCCGCCGCAATGCCCGACAAAGCGCCCGCAATCAGCATGGTCTGCACCATATTTCTCGCCACATTAATACCCGCAAACTCCGCCGCGTCCCTGTTGCTGCCCACGGCGCGAAGCTCGTATCCCTTCGTGGTTTTATAGAGCAGGAAGGAAACCGCAAATGTAAGTGCGATAGCAATCAGGATACCCGCGTTCGCATCCGTCCGCAAAATATCACCGATCACGGGATGCTCCTGTACGAAATCCGCCGCCGCTTCCGTGGTCTTCCACGTTGTGAAAAAAGAGATAAAACCCGATTCGTTGATCGCATAGGTACCGTCAGAGTCCGGCTTATGGAACCGTTCGATGTTGCACACGAAATTGGAGAAATAGAGTGCAATCCAGTTCAGCATGATACCAACGATCACTTCGTTAATATTGTATTTTGCCTTCAGCCATCCCGCGATTCCTCCGTAGACCGCGCCCGCCGCTGCGCCCACGAGAAGCACCAGCGGCACTTCGATAATCGCCGGGAAATCACAGACGATACCCACCACGTTCGCCGCCACCGCGCCCACGATGAACTGCCCTTCCGCACCGATATTGAAAAGTCCCATCTTGTAGGCAAACGCAACGCTTACGCCTGTTAAAATGATCGGTGTACTCTTGATAATTACATTGGAGATATATTTCGGTCTCCCGAAAATGCCCCCGAGCAGCGCGCCGAACGCCTCAAAGGGATTGTATCCCGAAGCCGCCAGAATGACCGTTGCCACGAGAAATCCGCAGAATATGGCAATCAGAGTGGCCGTGATCGGCTTTTTTAAGAATTTAACTGTTTTTTCCATCTAATGTCCCTCCTGCCATAATTAATCCAATGGTTTTTTCATCCACTTCGCCCTGTTGGAACGTGCATCGGATGGCGCCGTCGTAAATCACCCCGATGGTGTCCGAAACATTCATCACTTCATCCAGCTCCAGCGAGATGAGAAGCACTGCCTTGCCTTTATCCCGCTCCCTGACAAGCATCTTGTGAACATACTCGATGGCTCCCACATCCAGTCCTCTGGTAGGCTGCACCGCGATCAAAAGGTCGGGATTGTTGGCGATCTCCCTGCCGATAATCACCTTCTGCTGGTTACCGCCGGAAAGTCCTCTGATCGCCAGCTCCTCACAGGAATCCGGGCGCACATCGTAGTCCTTCAAAAGGCTGGAGGCAAATTTGCGGATTTCCTTTCTGTTTAAAATGCTCTTCTGTGAAAAAGGCTCTTTCATGTATGTGTCAAGCACCGCATTGTCCTCCACTGAGAAATCCAGGACAAGTCCCCGTTTCTGCCGGTCCTCGTGAATCGTTGCAATACCCGCGTCCATAGTCTCCCTTGTGGTTCTGTTTTCAATATTGTTTCCGCCTATGCGGATGGTTCCGCTCTCCACTTTAATCAGGTTTGTGATGGCTTCCACCAGCTCCTTCTGCCCGTTGCCGTCAATTCCCGCAATGCCGAAGATTTCACCGCGCCTCACCTGCATGGACAGATTTTTGAGCACATACACGCCACGGTTGTCTTTCGCAGTCAGTCCGTTGACCTCAAACACCACGTCTCCCGGCTTCGCCTCCTGCTTATCCACCACCAGCTTCACCCGGTGTCCCACCATCATGTCCGCCAGCTCTTCCTGCGTCACCCCGGCCACCTCAACGGTATCAATGTATTTTCCCCTGCGGATGATCGTACAGTAGTCTGCGGAGGCCTTGATTTCCTTCAGCTTATGGGTAATGATGATAATGGTCTTCCCGTCTTCCACCAGCTTGTGCATAATGTCGATCAGGTCGCCTATTTCCTGCGGGGTCAGCACCGCCGTCGGCTCGTCCAGAATCAGGATATCTACGCCCCGGTACAGTGCCTTTAAGATTTCCACCCGCTGCTGCATACCGACGGATATATCCGAGATGTACGCATCCGGGTCCACCTCGAGACCGTATTTTTTCACGATCCCCATGACCTCTTCCCTTGCTTTCTTAAGGTCCACCACGCCTCCCGCTTTCGTCGTCTCGTGTCCGAGAATGATATTCTGCGTCACTGTAAAATTATCCACAAGCATAAAGTGCTGGTGCACCATGCCGATCCCGTGGGCAATCGCCACGTTAGGATTTTTCATCTCCACCTTTTCCCCGTACAGGTAAATGTCTCCCCCGTCCGCCTGATACAGGCCGTACAAAATGTTCATCAGCGTGGTCTTACCCGCGCCGTTTTCCCCTAAGACTGCATGGATAGAGCCTTTTTTCACATCGAGCTGTACCTGGTCCAATGCCGTATAAGAACCGAATTTTATCGTGATATCATGCATTTGAACCGCATAGTCTTTTCTTACTTCCATATGTCCTTCTCTCCTATTTCCCCAACCCTTCCACAAAGGCCTGGTAAGTTTCCTCCGATAACGGGGGCGTCAGTTCCTCATCGATAATCATTTGCTGCAGCTCCATGGCCTTGTCATAAACCGCCGGGTCCATGATCTTATTCTCCTCCGGAATACCCACGCACCCTTCCTTCAGCCCGTAGCTGTAGGTGTTGCCGCCGATTTCTTCACCGTTCATCGCCATGGTGGACACAAGCTCCACCGCGATATTCGTATTCTTCATGCCGGAAGTCAGCACATTGTCCGGCGCCAGATGGGACTGGTCCGTGTCAACGCCGATGACAAGCTTCCCGTTCTCCTTGGCGGACTCGATCACGCCGTAACCCGCGCCGCCCGCCGAATGGAAGATAATGTCACAGCCGTTAGAGTACATCTTGTTGGAGATCGCCTTTGCTTTCGCCGCGTCGGAATAGCTCTCCGTAAACTGCGACTGCACCTCAATCTCACATCCCCGCACATGTGCCGCGTAAGCCACGCCGCCCATGTAGCCGTACTGGAACTGGTCGTTCAGAAAGCTCTTCATGGGCCCCACATAACCTACTTTATCCGTCTTTGTGGTAAGCCCCGCTATATACCCCACCAGAAAGGACGATTCCTGCGCCCGGAATACCACGCCTGTGCAGTTGTGCGGGCTCTCGTCGAAAGCGTAGTCCACAATGGCAAAATTGATGTCGGGATTCATCTTCGCGATCGTCAGCATAGAATCCGCCAGCGAATAGCCCAGCGCCCATACAAGGTCGCTGTATGTATCCGTCGCCCTGTCAATGTTTGTCAGGTAATCCGAAGCCTGCTTGGACTCCAGCACCCTCACGTCCGCGCCTGTGTGTTCCCCAAAGCTCTGCAGCCCCTCCCATGACAGCTGGTTAAAGGACTGGTCGTTGATGCCGCCCGTGCCCGCCACCATGGACACCCGGTAAACCGAGTCATCTTTTTCAGCCATACCGCAGCCCGCCAGCGTACATGCCATCAGGACTGCCGGTATCACCTTTTTCCACTTTTTCATCTGCTCACCCGCTTTCTCTCTATGCAATCTCCAGTGCAATCTTCATCATATCCGTAAAGCCTGTCTGACGGTCCTCCACCGACAGCGATTCCCCCCGGAAAGGCGCATCGGATATAGTCAGCATACAGAGTGCCCGCTTACCGGCCCGCGCCGCGTTCATATACAGGGCCGCCGCCTCCATCTCGGTGGCAAGGATGCCCATCTTCGCCCATTTGCGAAGCGCATCTTCGTCGTCATTGTAGAAAATGTCGGAGGAAAGGATGTTGCCCGCCGCTGTCCTGATGCCGAGCCGTTCTCCAGTCTCCACCGCCTTTCTCGCCAGATCAAAGTCCGCAATCGGCGCAAAAGTGCCCGGCAGATTATACTGCGCGGCATAAGCGGAATCCGTGCTCGCTCCCACACCGATCACCACGTCCCGCAGATTTACCCTGTCGCTCAAGGTTCCCGCCGTGCCGATGCGGATGATCTGCTCCACTTCATAAAAATTGTAAAGCTCGTAAGTATAAATGCCAACGGACGGGATACCCATGCCGCCTCCCGCGACCGTCACCCTTTTTCCCTGATAATTGCCGGTGAACGCCAGCATGTTTCTGACCGTGTTGACGCACTCGAAATCCGTGAGGAAATTCTCCGCGATAAATTTCGCCCGCAGCGGGTCTCCCGGCATCAATACCGTTTTTGCAATCTGCTCTTTGCTTGCTCCGATGTGTGGTGTAGGTGTTTTTCCCATAATTTATTTCTCCTTCCATTGTTGGTTTTTGTCTCTATCGGATCAGATTTTCTTCCCGATACGCCTTAAGTCTCTCGTACTGTTCCTGTGAAACACATAGTTTGCTGCCCCGGCAGGATACAAACCCGTCCGCTTCCAGCTTCTGGATGCTTCTCTGTACCGTCCGCACGTTCATCCCAATACGCTGGGCAAGCTGCGCCTGCGTCTTTTGCAGGATATACTCTCCTTCGCCCTCCCATTTCCCGCAGGCCTGGGTCAGATACAGCACCAGACGGTCCCTGCCGTTTAAAAGCAGATACTTGCGCTCATTCGAAATCTCCTGCGCCAGCGTCTGTGCAAAGATCTGCGCCCGCATAAAGAGCGCTTTGCTGTCCCGCCTCATCCACCGCATGTAGCCTGCTGTAGGAATCCGAAGCGCCTCACAATCCGTTACGGCATAGATCGTGTTCTGAAATTCTGCCAGTCCCGCAAAGGGTTCATAATCCCCGATGATCACGGTATTAAAACCGGAACTCTCCACGAAGCTGTACACGTCCCCTAACATCTGGATGTCCGTCACACTGATCTCTCCATTTAAGATCCCCCATACATATCCACAACCCATACCCGCCTGTAGAATCGCCTGTCCCTTGGGAATCCTTTCATACTGCATGGTGTGGACCAGTTCCTCCGGGCAGTCCTCAAAAAAATCATTCAGGTATTGCCGCCGGTCTCCGCCCAGTCTGGCGATCACCTGTGTCAGTTCCTGCTTTGATTCCATTGGTCACCTCCTCCTTTTTGCTTTTTTCATATGCCGCCTTCGGGAAGCCCTGCTCCCATTCGTCATATTTACCATTATGCCCGTTCGTCATATCTATGTTATATACAAATTTCCTAATGCAGGATACGACACATGTCGTATTTTGTGCATTTCGTTTTCCATTCTCCGTTTTATACAATATTGCAGGCTCCCAATTGGATGTTTTGCACAATATTTTGACATCAAAAAAGGACATATAGATTTTCCGCTTCTATATGCCCTGACACTGCCACTGTATTTAGTTCTGGCTGATATATTGGTCTATCCCGCGTTTCGCAAGCTGGCTCTGATAGAGCTGTAGATTTTCCTGCTCCCGCAGTCTCGCTTTCTCCGCGCTCTCCTTTATGATTTCTATATACTTGACGCGCCGTTTCCACTTTCTTGCCTGCTCTGCCTCAATCTGCTCCTGTTCCTCTTTGGTAGGCCCGGTAAGTCTCCCAGGTGAAGTTACCGTACAGTTTTTCACATTCCCCTCTTCATCCAACTGAAAAACATAGCTTTTTGACGCCTGATGCTCCGCCACATTGCCGCCGAAGGATGCCGCCACCGTATTGTCCCAGCGGTCATAATCTTCCTTCCACTCCTGCAGCTTCGCCATGATCTGTCTGGCGTAATCGGGATCGGCATCCATCTTTTTCTGCAGGCTTTCAGGCACAAGAACCGCGATCCGCCCGGAACCGACACTGTTGTAGCCGCTCTGCAGATCGGCACGGGTCTGGGGCGGATTCGCGCCGGACGGTTTCCAGTCGTTCAGGGCATCCGCGCCCGTGTTTTTCTGGAAATATTTCCAGAAAGGAAAGTCGTTTCTCTGCCAGTTTGCGGAGGAAACATTAGGATTTCCCACATGTGTAATCACCTCATACTGCGGGAAAGCATCTGCAAAACTGGTGGCTCCCGGCCTGCCCGTGTTAAAGGCCTTACTGACGGTTGAAATATAATCCGTCGATCCTGCCATCTTCCTTGCGTAAGCCGCCCGAAAAGCGTTCGCCGCATTTTTGTCCGTTATTTTACTCAGGCGCTCCTCATAAGTCTCACCCATATACTTGTCTGATCCGATTCCGCTGATACCCATTTCCACATCCTCCTTTTCCGATTGGTCTCTCCATAAGTAATACGATCGACCATTCCGAAAAGTTTCACTAACCTCCTGCAGAATGCCATCAGATGCAAAACACCGCATAAAGCGGAACTGTTTTCTTCCTATCAGCAAAGCCGAAATTTTTCGCGGAAATCTTCACTGCATACGACGGGTGGTAAGTTTCCATATAAACCTTAAGGCTTTTTGCCTTCGTGTTATCCGCAGATTTTACTTCCAGCGGAATCAGCTTCCCGTCCCGCTGAATCACAAAATCAATCTCCGCTCCCCGCGGCGACTCCCAGTAATATGTCGTATACCCATTGACTGTAAGCTGTATATGAACATAATTTTCTACCATGCCGCCCTTGAAATCATTCAGTTCTTCCGTCATATAAAGAATATCATCGGCCATCAGCTCTTTCTTCGCGCAAAGCAGCCCGGAATCGGACACATAAATTTTAAAAGCGTCAATATCCCTATAATTTTCAAGCGGCTTTTTCACCTGATCCACCCGGTAAACCCGGGACACGATGCCCGACAACGCAAGCCATTCAATCGCATTTTCAAACTCTGCCGCCCGGCCGCCTTTCTTGATCAGCTTATACTGAAAACGGGTATTTTTTTTAGAAAGCTGAACCGTAATATTGTCATAGGCAAGCCGCGTCTTTTTGATCTCGTTTAACTGATTATATTTGCTCATATCGTTAAGATAGCTTACCAGAATCGTATCCTGCGTGTGTCTGACCAGTGTATAATCTCCCGTCTCTGCAAATAGCTTTACACACTCCGGCATCCCGCCCACCACAAGGTATTTTCGGTAAAGCGCCATCGCCGCGTCATGCAGAGCAGACGGCATAGGCATATCCAATGCAAAGCATTCCCTGATCTGCCCTGCGAGCTCTTTTTCACCCAAAGCCAGTAAAAATTCTTCCATATCCATGGGATACAGTGTTTTGATATCCACTTTTCCCACCGGGAAAGAAAACTGCGTGCGGTTTGCAGCCACGCCAAGAAGACTTCCCGCTACGATTACATGGTACGCCGACGCTTCCTCACAAAAATATTTAAGCGATGTCAGCGCCCGCTCGCAAAGCTGTATCTCATCCAGTACAAGCAGTGTCCTCTCCCTCACAATCGTTTGTCCCGCCATACGGGAAAGGAGCGGCAGCAGATAATCCGGACTGATACTTTCGGCAAAAGTCTCCGCCAACTTTGGGTTTGTCTCAAAATTAAAATAAGCTACATTATCATAATGTGTGCGCCCAAACGCAAGAATCGCATAAGTCTTTCCAACCTGCCTTGCCCCTTGCAGAATCAGTGGTTTACGGTGTTCGCTGTCTTTCCATTCTTCCAGATATTTCACGATTTTTCTATACACAAGTACCCCTCATTTTAAAAATCAGTCTGACGGCAAAAAGGATTTGTCCATAGTATAATGTTTGTTCGTGTTGTAATCAATATATTTTTCTTTATTTTTAGCGAAAATTTACATGAATATCCCAAAATATTCTACACAAATCAGCGCAATATCTATCCGCCATCTGCTTCCGGCAGAAAAAATATCTTTCCTCTTTTCATCCTATACGCTCTTCCCCTGTCCTGTCAGGCGGATCTACCGGATCTGGTACACCGATTTCAGCGAAAAGGCCGTGGCATCTCCTTCCACGATCTCCACCCGCTTCTCTCCCGGGTTCATGTCAAAGAAATTGTCAGAGAGCTTTACATCCCCGTCCATGCCCTCGATCTCCACACTCTTCGCATAGGCGCCCGCGGTGATGAACAGGGTGCTGCCCTCCCTGCGCCATGACAGCTTCGGATCATGGAAACGGAAATGCTTGGGTGCGGTAAACAGCGTGGTATTCTCCGAAACGACTCTGCCGTCCTTTTCAAAGGAATAACTTATGTAAACCTCCAACTCGTCATAACCGGAGAAATCCATCTTCTCAAGCCACAGGCCGGACAGCGGCTCCACGCTGACCTCCTGCGTCCCCTCCAGAAGCGTTTCCCCGCAGGCCTTTCTCAGACTCCATCTCACCGTGCCGTCCACACGTTCCATCGTCTCATTGGCCACATGCAGTCTCGCAGACTTCTCGATGGGCGCAGGCTGTGCCACGCAGAAGGGTCTCTCAGAAAGCTCGCCAATCTCCTCGCAGGAGATCATCACCGGCGCAAAAGCTCTCTTCTCCGCATAGTGAAGCGCCTTCCATCTGCCATAATAATCAATGCTCGCCCAGGAGGCCACCGGCCAGATATCGTTTAACTGCCACACCACCGCGCCCATACATCTGCCCCGGTTCCTGCGGAAATGCTCGATGCCGTAGCGGATCGCATCCGCCTGTAAGAGCTGGGATGCGTACAGAAGCATCCCGAAATCCGCCGGATAAAGGTATGTCGCGGAAAGATAGGTCATAATCTTACCGTTGGCCGCCGCATTTCTCTGGTGCATCTCCATGACACGGGAGAAAATATTGCGGTCTTCGGGCGCGGTAAACGTCTCCACCGTCTTTAAGCAGGGGAAAGACTGGAACCCGAACTCGGACATATAGCGGAAATAGTAATTCCGATAATCCGTAAAAGGCTTGTTCCCGTGCCATACCGCCCAATAGTGGGTATCCCCCCGGTTCTCATCCCACGGATTGTCATAGTTTCCGCCTGAGGAGGGCGAGGACGGCCAGTAAAAGGTAACCGGATCTTCCTCCTCCAGAATTTTCGGGATAATATATTCAAAAATCTTGATATAATCACACTTCTGTTTGATGGACGGCTGCCACGCGCCGTCCAGCGTCTGGGTCTCCATCTCATTGTTGCCGCACCACAAACCCAGACAGGCGTGATGGCGGATCCTTCGCACATTGTCACGGATTTCCGCACTGATATTACGCTCGAAACCGTCATCCAACTCGTAGGACGCGCAGGCGAACATGAAGTCCTGCCACACGATCAGCCCCAGCTCATCGCAGATATCGAAAAACCAGTCGTCCGGGTAATAGCCGCCGCCCCAGACGCGGATGCAGTTGTGGTTGGCCGCCACCGCGTCCTCCAGAAGACGGCGGGTGCGTTCCGGTGTGATTCTGGAAAAAATATTATCTTCGGGAATGTAGTCCGCGCCCATGGCGAAAATCTTCACCCCGTTGACCTCATGGGCAAAGCACTCTCCCCACTCGTCCTTATCCGTATTCACGGTCAGCGTGCGCAGACCGATCCGGCGGCTCCAACAGTCAAGCACGCTCCCCTCCTCGTCCAGCAGCGTCACCTCCGCACGGTAAAGGGGCTGTTCCCCCAAACCGTTAGGCCACCAGCGCTTGGGATTTTGAACGGTGATGGTGTCCCAGCCGTCGGCATCATCTGCATATCCTGCCTTTTCTACGCCTCCCGCCCGTTCTTCTGATACATGCGCCGCCCCGCTGCCGCTCCCGCGCGTCCCGCTTTTCGATGACTTTCTGGCAACAAGCGCCCCCTTATCATCATAGAGTGCCGTCTGAATCTCATACCCGTCCCCGTCCGTGAAATCCTCTATCTCCACACTATATATTATGTCAACTACATCCATCTTTTCCGCGCGGTGAATGACATCAACTGATTTCGCCCCGAGATTCTCTTTCTTTTCCGATATGGAAGCCGCCCCGGCCTTTGCATCGGCAGCCAAGTCCGCCGCCTGTCCCGGCCTGCTCCAATTTTGAGTTATGTAAACTTGTTCAATCCGTGCCTTTTTTCCGGATACAACTGATACCTCCCGGAATATCCCCGCATCAGGCAGCCTCGGCCCCCAGTCCCAGCCGAACATGCAGTGGGCCTTTCGCAGATGGGGAAAGCCGCGCATAGCGTCCGTGGAGCCGCCTGTAAATACCTTCTGGTTTTCCTCCTCAATATAGCGGGTAGACGAAGCGATCTCCACCCGGAGCGTATTTTCTCCCACGCCTGCCGCCTCCCCGGGAGCAAACTCCCAGACCCGGTGCATATTGTCCACATGTCCCAGAAGGATATCGTTCAGATAAACATCCGCCAGCGTATCAACGCCATCGAAACGCAGGAACAGGAAATCTGCCGCAAGCTGCTCCTCCGTCAACGCAAAATCCGTCTCAAAAACAAAAGCATTCTCCATGAGAGGAAGCGCGGCAAGCTCGTTCATCCTGTCATAAGGGTCCGGCATAAGTCCCTGCTCCAGAAGATTTCCATAAATAGAGCCGGGAACCTTCGCCGGAAGCGTCTTCCCGTTTACACCGAATATATCCTGCTCTCCAACGATCCGCATCCGCCAGCCGTCGCCGTTTAACGTCATTTTCTCCATGCTTATCTCCTTTTTTCTCTATGAAAAATTAAGCGAGCTTTCCCGCCGTGCAGCAGTGCCGCTCGTTTCCGCTTCGCTTCTCCTCACTCACGGGCTTTCGCCCTATGCATCCGTCATCTGAAAAAATGCGGCAGGCTGCCTCTTTTCATCTTACGTCTGCGCACTGCTCATTGCTTTCGTGCATAAAATTCTGCGGGTTTAACCTGCTCACTCTTGATCTGCTTTTTATTCTCATACATACGGACGTCGGCCTGCTGGTAAACATCCATCAGCATCTCATCCTCCTGCTCCTTATCATAGACCGCATAGCCGCTCGCAATGCTGATGCGCAGAGCCTGGTTCTTCACAGCATTATGGCCGTCCATGGACTGCCTGAAACGGGAAAGCGCACTCTCACAGCGCTTTTTCACATCCTCACCGGAGAAGATGCCGGCAAACTCGTCCCCACCGATTCTGAAAACAGCTCCTCCCTCCGACTCCACTGCATTCCTGACAATATTTGCGCTGCCTACAATCAGTTCGTCTCCCCGCTGGTGTCCCAAATGATCGTTCACATATTTTAAATCGTTTACATCAAACATAACAATGGCAATCCCCGGAAGCTCTTTCTTTTCTCCCTCCAGCTCCTCAAGCCGCTCCTGAAAGGCCGTCCGGTTTCCCACACCCGTCAGGCCGTCCCGGTAGGCGAGCTGGCTGACAAATTCCGCCTGCACGCCAAGCTTGACTGCGTTCACCGTCTTCTCCAGACTGGCGCTTCCGTAGCACAAAATGAAAATCAGCAGACCGATACGCACAAACATGGCGCTGTCGCTGTTATGTCCACGGTAATATCTCACAATGTCTATCCCTGTGGCAAAACAGATCCCCATAAGTCCCACGGTCCGTATCGCCTTATAGACATTTCTCACTTTGCTTTCCCTTGTCAGAAGCGCATTCTTCAGGAGCTCATACAGCAAAAGCACCGCGGAAACCGCCAGCATGACATGTGTCAGTCCAAGTGTCTCATGATAATCCATAACCCCCGCAAAATGCATAATCGTACAGAAGGTAAACTCCGCCGCAGACAGGAAGCAGACGGCCGAAACCACCCATTTCCTCTGAAAGCCAAAGGCCGCATCCAGATAAAGCACCAGCGGAATGGGAATCATCATCAGCGAACAGCAGGACAGGATCTGTAAAAGCCTGCTGTCGTCAGTATAAAACTGTAACAGGTTTGTCTCCGCAAGACACCAGAGGGCAATGCTGATCGCAAACAGCCCCAGATAGAGCAGCTCATGGTTCTTATCCATCTGCAGATTTGCCGGAACATCCGCAATAATCAGCAGAAGCCCCGCAAACAGCAAAAGCAGGCAGGTGGAGAAGGCCACCGCCTTCCCTGTAAAGGTACCGACAATTTCCCCGGCTGCCGAACCGAGCGTGAGATGATCGATACATGCCCGCGCATCCTCATACACGGTCTGAAAACGTATCTCCACATCCGCTCCCGCATCATCCCCGTAAAGCGGAACATAGCTCCACCTTGTGCCAAGGGAACGGTTATAAACACGGCTCTCCCTGATCTTCGGCTCGTAGCGCAGCTCCCCGCCCACATATACCTGATAACGGATATTTTTCGACCGGAAGCAGAGAGATTTTCCTTCCTCCAGATCAGAGGGCAGACTGTGATATACACTCTGTTCCCGATAAGGCTCCACGGAAGACATTTTGTGCAGATGCTCCATATCCGCCACACTGCCGTCCGCCATATACCACCCCTCGTCAAAGTCGACATTACCCTCCGACAACAGCTCTGACGGCGAGCTTCCTCTGTTGTTAGCCGCTGCCCATATAATGATAAGCAGTATGATAACCGCCATAAGGGCATAAATCACATGAAAAATTCTGTTTTTTCTTCTTTTTTTACTTGCTTCCGCTCCTGATCCGATCATCTTACATTCCCCATATTCCGGCCCCGATTCCCGGATTTTTTTCTGTCGTTTAACGGTTTTTATTCTACCATATCAGCGAAAGAAATACAATTGGCGGACTTTCACATCAATTGTCCCTGCGACTCCTGCACGGCAGTCTCTCTTTCCAGTTCAATCAACTGCTCCATGCTGTAATCCAAAATCTTCTCTTTCCGCTCTTTTAGCATAATCTGGTAAAATTCCTTCTGAACCAGAGTAAGAAAAGACGTTTCCTCCACCAGCCTGTTTATCCGCTCCACATCAATCCGTGCATAAATCCGTTTCAGTGCCGCATTACAGTCCTGATTCTTCAGGGAAGATATAAACTCAAAATATGAAATTTTCTTTCCCTGCTCTTCCACTGCCGAAGTGGGATATAGAAAGATGCGTTTGTCTATCTCCTCTTCCTTTTCCAGAACATCCTGCATATCCTGTACTGCAAGCTGGGGATAAAGACAGGAACCGCAGTCATATACCGGAGCTATCTCCGCTGTCTGATGCCTTTCATCTGCCAGAATACCCCAGTTCCCGTTATGCCGATCAAAATTTCCAAGCAGTGCATCCACAATAAACATGTCCCAAAAGAACTGCACCAGTTCCTCCTGTGGTATCAGCGTCTGTTCCCCGATTGCCGTCATAATGGAAGACAGCTCTGTCCCATACCCATTCTGCTCACTGTCAATACAGGTATTTTTAAGCTGTGCAAACTCAATCAGTTTCTTTCCTTCATCCGTGAAATCACGGCAGGCAACCACAATTTTTTCTTTTCCCCGCCTGTCCGTGTAGGTGCCAAGCAGCGTTTCCTGTACCTCGATTCCAAGCAATTCATAAATGTGGCAGGCAAGATATTCACTGATACAGCTGTTTGTATAACTCATGGCCTTATTCCGTCCGAGTACCGGCGGGAATTTCAGCATATATCCCTTCCCCTGATAACGGATATGGATTTTATTTCCATTTGCGCCGCCGTATGCCTTAAATCTGTTGACCTCACAGGATGTAAAATCTATCTTTTCCATCTTTCATCTTCCTCTCTAGAGATATTTCTTCCGCAGATAGTCCGCCTGCTCCTTTGTGATTCTGCCTCCCCACTGGCAGGCATTGATGGAGCCGTAGACCTCTCCCCATAAACAATCCAGATGGGACACCTGCTCCTTCTCTCCCCGGACATATTCATCAATCGCTTTCTGAAGGCTTGCCGGCAGTCCTGCTTCCAGATAGCTTCTATTCTTTGGCTTTCCTTCTGTATCCACGTCACTGCCTGTTTCCAAAAGCATCAGTTCTTCCATGGTAATCCCAAGTGTCTTCGACAGTTTGGAAAGCGTTGCCGCACTACAGTGTTCTAATTTTGTTTTTCCGGAACAGATGTCTGACAGGGTTGCCCACGGTACCCCGCTTTCCTTTGATAAACGGTAGCGGGAAAGTCCTCTCTCCTGTATAAGTTCGCCGATTGTCACTTTCATCACCTCATGCATATTATATCGGAGTTCCGATAGGACAGCAACAGGAACGTCCGTCATTTAAGATGATTGTCGCTATACTTTTCAATCATACGTATCAGATTTTTTTGTCCATACCTTTCCTTTCCGTCCAAAATATGTTAGATTGTAACAGAAAGCTGACAGGCCGCCCCGCCTTCCGGGATCCGGCCTCCCACCTTAAAACAGGAGAAATCTTATGAATCCTTCCAAAGATACTACAGAAAAACAGCGTAAAAAATTAACCCCGAAACAGATCGCGGCGCTCGTCTGCGTCGTCCTTCTGGTCGGCATGTATATAGGTGCATTTGTGATCGCCTGCTTAGACCTTGGCGACTCCGGCCGCCTCTTTGCCGGATGTCTCGTCGCTACCATCGGGATGCCGATACTGCTCTGGCTGCTGATCTGGTCCCTTGACCTGATGAAGAAATCGTCGCCCGGCAGCGAACATTAAGAGTATGCCTGCGGCAAACTCTGAGAATGCTCCGCATTCTCCTTAAATGATCTACGCTGTCGCAGAATGAGGCTGACGCGTCACATATCACGCATTTACAGGTTTACATAACCAAACTATCTGCCACCAAATCCTTCACCACTTCCCCCGCGATTATGAGTCCCGCCACGGAAGGGACGAATGCCGCGCTTCCGGGCGTCTGACGGCGCGGTACATCTCTTCTTCCCTCGCCCCCATCCGCCGTTTCGTTAATCTGACTACGCCTTACCGTTTCCGCTCCGTACCCCTCCTGCTCATCTGCAGCATGATCCCCCGCCGGAACGATTGGCTTCTCCTCCGAGTACACCACCTTCAAATGTTCCACATCCCGTTTCTTTAACTCCCTGCGCATCACCCTCGCCAGCGGACACACCTTCGTCTCATAGATATCCGCTACCCGGAACGCGGTGGAGTCCAGCTTATTCCCCGCCCCCATACTACTGATAATCGGCACGTCCTTTTCCCGGGCGCGCATCACCAGCTCAATCTTCGCCGTCACAGTATCCACCGCATCCACCACATAATCATACTCCTCAAAGGGAAAGCTGTCCGCATTTTCCGGTAGAAAGAAGCAAGGGTACACCCGTACCACTGCCTCCGGATTAATGTCCAGAATCCGCTCCCGCATCACATCTGTTTTCTCTCTTCCGACGGTTCTGTGTGTGGCAATGATCTGCCGGTTGATATTCGAAAGTGCCACCATATCCTTATCAATCAGATCCAGAGCGCCCACGCCGCTTCTGGCAAGCGCCTCACACACATAACCGCCCACGCCGCCCACGCCGAACACCGCCACCCGGGAGCGGGTCAGTTTTTCCATTGCCTCCCCGCCTAAAAGCATCTCTGTCCTGCTAAATTCTTCCCGCATATTTTCCTCTTTTCTCCAAAAACTCTACCGCAATGTTAGATTTATTTCGACATCATATAGCCTCGGATCAAGCATAACACGTATCCTAATTTTTCAAATCAATTACCCCTGTCATACGCGACCATCACCGGCGGGCTCCCGCCATGATCAAATTCCAGACAATAGGCCGGTTCCAAGCCGCCTTCCTCGTATATGTAATATTTCTCCATAGCCCCATGCGTGATATATCCATACCAGAAAACAAGTCTGCCCTGTTCGTCATAATCACCAGACTGCGCCTGACCTGTTGTGCCAAATGCCATGGGCCAGTGATGGTATTGCTTATGACACAGTGTACCATCATTACGGTAGATATACTCTACGGAAAGCAGACTCACCTCCACCGGTTCATGTTCACACATCATCATTCCTCTGGCTTCAAAGGAGGACAGGCAGCCGTCATCTGTATACTCATAAATTTCCCTATATCCCGACGCATATGCACTTGCATCTTTTCCTGAGACAGGCAGCGTAGAAAAGGTATCCTGCGGTTCCCAGATTCCACTCTTAACTTCATCAAACACAAATCCCTCACGACTGACCCTTTTGTCCAGATTGTCGTTATAAGAATAATAATAACAGATACCACATCCCCGCCCTGCCTGAGGATCAAAATATAACTCCATAATCAGATTGTGAAATCGGTCATAGTATTCATAATACGGTTCTGCCTGAGCAAATCCATAATCCGCAAGGAACGCTTTCCTATCCTCATATTCTGCTTCTGCCAATCCTGTTCCCTGTACTACTTTTTGAATCCGAATCGGGCCATCATTCTCCTGACTTCCAAAAATTTTCAGCCCATCCCAAAATAAATATTGATAATATTCCTCATTGATCAAAGCACCCGTTTCATATCTCTCCACTTTCCCAAAATAGATATCCTGCTGTTCCAGACAGTCCCAAATATGGAGGATTTCCTCTCCCGTCTCTTCATCTCTGTGCAATGTCCACTTGCGCAGTTCGACCACTTTGCGGCTTCCCCCGTTGATTCTGCATATTACGTTTGTCTCTCCATTCTCTTCCGCTTTGGCAGTCATAAACGCCTGATTTTTTACACTGTCTTCCTGATACCACGGAATACTTACCGGCTCCTCAGTAAATCTTTTTTCTTTATAATCCCACAGATAACAAAGCCCTTCCTCCCCCTTTTCCTGCGCCCCTGCCGGAAAAACAATCAAATCATCACCATAACCATAATAAGGGGATAAACTGTCAAACCGAAATACAAACTCCGCCGCCGCAATGCCGCAGGGAAATTCCTGCAACAGCTGTCTCTTCTCATCATACAGGCAAAATTTACGTTCCTCCAGATCCACGCCATGCGCATCCCCCTCACTGCTATTTTGCAAGACTAACATCCATCCTTCCTCGCCGGAAAAGAAGGGATAATCTACCACGGTTCCGGCATCCCCCGGCTCAGGCATTTGTGCCTTCTCCGGCTCCATAGGTTCAATGCTTTCCGGCATTGCCGCTTCTGTCCGCCCCCGCTGCATAGAAATTCCCCACAGCAAAGCACCACCGATACACACGCCCAATATAAAACACAACAGATATCCCGTTTTAAGGGAATCTCTTTTCCGCAGCCTGTCCATATTCCCATTCACCTGTAATCGTTTTCTCCCATCAAAACCACCTGCTTCTGTCGGCCTTCTTAAAATATAAATATTCTTCGCCCTATTGTCTATATTATGTTATAATAGCCGCAGGAGAAAATCAAACGAAAAGGAGTTAACACAATGCAAATCACAAACGATATTCATTACATAGGCGTAAACGACCACGACATCGATCTCTTCGAGGGACAGTACACCGTAGAAAACGGCATGGCATACAATTCTTACGTGATCATGGATGAAAAGATTGCCGTGATGGATACGGTGGACACCCATTTTGAAGAAGAATGGCTGGGAAACCTGAAAGCCGTGCTGGATGGCCGCACCCCGGATTATCTGATCGTACAGCACATGGAGCCTGACCACTCCGCCAGCATAGATGCTTTTGTCAAAGCTTACCCGGAGGCGGTGATCGTGGCTTCCGCACCCGCTTTTACCATGATGCGTCAGTTTTTCGGTACGGATTACGCCGATAACAGACTGATCATCAAAGAGGGGGATACCATTTCCTTAGGTGCACACACCCTGCAGTTTGTGGCTGCGCCGATGGTGCACTGGCCGGAAGTCATGGTCACCTACGACACTCACGACAAAGTGCTGTTCTCTGCAGACGGCTTCGGCAAATTTGGCGCCCTCGACGTGGAGGAGGACTGGGCCTGCGAGGCACGCCGCTACTACTTCGGCATCGTAGGCAAATTCGGTATGCAGGTACAGAACCTTCTGAAAAAGGCGGCAGCTCTCGACATTCAGATCATCTGTCCCCTGCATGGCCCGGTATTAAAGGAAAATTTAGAGTATTATGTAAACTTATACCAGACATGGTCTTCCTACGGTGTAGAGTCGGAAGGCGTTATGATCGCCTACACTACCGTCTATGGCCACACCAAAGCAGCAGCCGAGCTTCTCGCGGAGAAACTGACCGCCAAAGGCTGCCCGAAGGTTGTTGTAGCCGACCTTGCCCGGAAAGATAAGGCCGAGTGTGTGGAGGACGCTTTCCGCTACGGAAAGCTGGTGCTCGCCACCACCACCTACAACACGGAAATGTTCCCCTTCATGCGGGAATTTATCGATGAGCTGATCTCCCACAGCTACCAGAACCGCACCGTCGCCCTGATGGAGAACGGCTCCTGGGCTCCCATGGCGGCAAAGGCTATGCGTGCAAGATTAGAGGGCTGCAAAGATATCACCTTCACGGAAAACACGGTGCAGATCCGCTCCGCGTTAAACGAGGAAAACATCGCGCAGATCGAGGCTCTGGCGGAGGAACTTTGCAAAGGTTAGTCCCCGCACCACTTGGCAGATAAAATCAAGCAGCTTCCGGATTCCAAAGTATCCGAGTAGAAGAAGCCGCGCAAAGCCGATTTCATGTCTCCGTCATAAGGTGCACCTGCCCCGGAACATGCAACATTTGCACGATTCCGGGGCATCCATTTTGCACCCTGTCCTAAACGTATTCTAACAGGTACGTCCAATACCCTATATTAAAGCATATTTCGCAGGCTGTTTACGACCTTCTCCATATAAGACTTCAGGGTCATACCTTTTAATGCCATGGCCTTGATGTTGATGGCCTGGTTTTTGCTGCCGACCGCCATGCCTTTCTCTGTAGCTTCACCTTTTCCACGGATGACTACCGTGGCCTTACCTTTGGCTGTGGCGTTCGTCCATATCACATCGTACAGTGCCGGATCAACCACCGCGCCGCCTACAGTCACTCTCACATACACTGCGTTCGCATCATCCGACGCATTATCCGCCTCGGCGTTATTGCCTGCGGGCGTGTAGAAGGTGCTGCCGTTGTACTCCAGCGTCTTGAGCTGTGTGCCCGCTTTGTTATAGAAGGTCACCTTCGCTTTGGAGAGGTTGGTCGCGTTATCTGCTTTTCTCACATAGTATGCGCCCTCAAGAACTGCACCCTCCGCCAGACCGTAGCTGCCGGTTTCCTTCGGCGTCACCGTCACTTTCACTTTCGCCCAGGTATCGCCGTCCGCTATGGTAATCTTAACCTTGTCGTCGGCGATATACTTCGTGTCGTCTTCTGCCTCCGATCCCGTCGCCCATGCATAGGATACGGTGTAATTGGAGGATTTGATGGTCACTCCGTCAACGGTCACGATGGGCGTCGATTTGTATGCCCCGTTCGCCTTACTGTATACTTTATCCGGAACCGTAACAGCCGTGTTGCGCGCTGACAGCTTCGCCGTTACGACTTTAAATGTCCCTGATACCGCACTGCTGCCCTTATAGTTCCCGAGGAAAGTAACCTTGAGCCCCGCATCCCGCGATGTGCTAACTTTCCTGTTATTGCTGTAGGTAACCTTATAGTCCACACCCTGTATCAGGACTTTATCATCCTCAGTTGACTCTGTCTCACCGAGATATTTTACCATAAGATTGTCAACCGTTGCGCCGGACGCCTTGTATTCATATTCTTTCTCATCAAAGGTAACCGAGAATTTACTGCTGTCGGTAACCTTTAACGGGCTGATCTTGAAAGTTTTGCTTACACTGCCAGTATACGCTCCCATACCCGTCAACGTGAACTTGACGGTTCCCGCATTTACAAGGCTGGAAGTGCATACAACCGTAAAGTCGGTTCCTTCTTTCAGAATCTTAGTCTTCTCCTTGGAGTCCGTTACTGTGATCGCGCCCTCTCCATCCTGCGTCTGTTTAAACAGGGCGCTTAAGTTTATTGCGTTACCGTCATATACCGGTTTGAAGTTCTTATCAACCGTTACCGTAAGCTTTCCGGCTTCGCTCTTTTCGATCACCTTCACTCTGATTTCAAAGCTACTTCCCTCATAGCTGCCGATACCCTTCACAGTCAGTGTATTAGGGGATTCTTGGGCTGTGGCCGCCGCATATTTTCCGTTGACAAGCCCCTCTCCCTCAAGCTGATAATCCTTGGTGGTAAGCTTCTTTGTGCCGTTCATGATAACGGGCGCCACTTTTGTGTTGACTATCACAGTCATCTCCGTGGGGTGGTCGGTGTCCTGATCGATGTCCGCGTTGATGATCGTAAAGTTGACCGCGTTGGAAGTCCCTGTAAAACTGCCCTTTCCTTTCACGGTCAAGGACGCTGCACTGCCGACCTTTATGTTATTCTTGTAGCCAATCGTGTAATCCTTACCTAAAGTCAGAAGCGTTTCATTATGATACACTTCAACCGCCGGCTTGACTGCCAGTCCGGTATACTTATAACGGGGTGTGGAGCCGTCCATGTCATAGTAGTCCGTAAAGCGGACGTACACACCGGTCTTGCTTCCCAACTGTTCAATGGAAACATTCACAGTCACATAGATCGTTTTCCCGTTTATGACCAATGTGATTTTCAGAGTGAGTTTTCCGGGTGCGTCCTGCGTCGCATCCACTTTTTCAAGTTCCTCTACGCCCTCCACTGTCACATCATCCCCAAGCGCTTCCTGCAGCACGGCACGGATGTCTTCCGGTGTTGTTTCATTGGTAATGGTGATATTCTTTAAGGCATCCTCCACTGCCTTTTGTACCTCTTCTGCCTCCTTGTCGGGATCTTCTTCCCCGCCGGGCTTTGTGACCGGTACCTGAATCGACGCATTCCCTGACTGTCCGGCATCCTCTGTGCTTGTGACCGGTATGACCACTTTGATGCTGCCTTCACTGTCTGCAGTCGCCGGTTCTATTGCGATGTCCACTTCACCGACCGCAATCTCGTTAGCGCCGACTCCCGCCGCCTCTAACGCTTCGGCAACAACCTTCGGAATGAGTCCGGCAATCTGTGCGGCAATTTCCTCCGCATTGTCATTTGTTACTTTTGTTCCGGCAAGCGCCTCGTCTATTGCTTTCTTTACTGCGTCCTCCACCGCTGTCTTGACCGCGGCTACCTTGTCCGCAGGTGTACCCGGCAGTTGGTTAAGCGTCTGATCGACCGACACTGCGGCAGATGCCGCTCCGCTGGTGATCTTGATGTCTGCGTTGATACTTCCCGGAGCATCTGTGGTTGCCTCCGTCTTGGTAAAGTTTTCCACAGTTATGGTCACATCGTTGCTGTCGATGCCCGCTTCTTCCAGCGCGGTCTTGATCGCAGCTTTAAGATCAGCCTCAAGGCCTTCTTTCGTGGTGGCATTTGACATATGGATGCCTGCCAGCGCATCTTCCACTGCTTTCCTTGCTGCTTCCACCTTCTCCTGATCGGTCGGTGTGGACGGTGCGCTGCCTTCTGCAATGTAGTCTTTCCATTCTTCCCATGCTTTTTTATAGGTGTCTGCTGTTCCTGCCGGGACTTTGATCCCCTGCGTGCCCTCTGTTACGAATTTACAGCCATTAAAATGAGCGGTATTTCCACTTTCAGACGCTAGTAGCGTCGGCGGTGTGCTTCCCTCCATGATCACACTCTGCAGGCTGCTGCAGCTTGCGAACACGTAAGACCCTATGCTCGTCACACCGGACGGGATCGTGATACTTGTCAGGCTGTCGCACCTGTTAAAGGTTCCGTCCTCTATAGCTGTCAGTCCCGCTGGAAGCTCTATCCCGGTCAGGCTGCTGCAGCTTACGAATGCGTAAGGCCCTATGGCTGTCGTGTCGGACAGGAACGTAACCTCCTCCAGACTGCTGCAAGCCCCAAATACAGACTGCTCTATCTTTTGCACGCTTGCCGAAATCTCTACGCCTGTCAGGCCGCCGCAACCATAAAATGCATACTTTCCTATGGCTGTCAGTTCCGCCGGGAGCTTGATATCCGTCAGTTTACTGCACATATAGAACGCATAGCCTCCGATTGCTGTCACGGTGGACGGAATCGTGATGCTTGTCAGATTACTGCACTCTGCGAACACACTCTGCGCAGGACTATCCCCTCCCTGTATGCTCGTCACGCCATCTTTGATCTCTACGCTTATTACCTGCAGATTTATATCGCGTACGAAGTGGGACTGAACCCAGTCTGCCATCCCGGCATCCGACTCGATCGTCAGCTTGCCGTTACTGTCAAGCGTCCATCCCGTGCCGGAAGCGATGATCTCTCCCTCTGATGCACTGCCATCCGTTATATAGTCCACCCATTCCGGCCATGCGGTCTTGTATGCATCCACAGATCCCACCGGAACCTTTATTCCCTTCGCGTTATCTGTCACGAATTTACAGTCTGTAAATACACCAGTTTCTCCAGTATCTGGATCCATAATACCCAGTTCCGGCGGTGTACTTCCCTGCATGGTCACACTGTCCAGACTGCTGCAGTTATAAAATGCCCAGCCTCCTATGTCCGTCACACCAGACGGAATCGTTATCCCTGTCAGACTGCTACATTCATAAAATGCCAAGCCTTCTATGTCCGTCACACCAGACGGAATCGTTATCCCTGTCAGACTGCTACAGCCATAAAACGCCTCAACCCCTATCGTTGTCACACCAGACGGGAGTTCTATCTCTTGCAGACTGGTACAGAGAGCAAACAAGTCATACTCTATGTTTGTTATAGGTATCCCCTCCGCAAAAGATACCGCACGCAGACTGCTACAACGCAGAAAGGCTGCCGACCCTACGCTTGTCACCGTGGCTGGAATCTCTATTTGCGTCAAACCAGTACAGTCATCGAACGCGTGACTCCCTATACTTGTCACCGCGGCTGGAATCTCTATTTGCGTCAGACTGCTGCACCCACTGAACACCCAGTCAGCTAAGCTGGTTACTTTCTCCGGAATCTTTATACCGGTCAATCCGGTACAGTTTTCGAACGCATATCTCCCTATGCTTTCCACACCGCTTGGAAGATCTATCCTCGTCAGCCCGCTGCTGGTAAAAGCTCTCTCCCCTATGCTGGTCACACTTGTCGGAATCCCGATATCCGTCAGGCCATAGCAGTACGCAAAGGCTCTCTCCTCTATGCTTGTTACTCCGTCCGGAATCGTTATACTCGTCAGATTTTCACAGAAACTAAAAGCAGATTTTTCTATGCTTTGCACGCTATTCGGCAGCGTTATGGCTGTCAGATTACGGCAGTACAAAAATGCTTGTTCTCTTATAACTGTCACATCATCCTGTATTTCTACCGCTATTACTTCCTTTGCATTTGGATGGGTGTGTGTAACGGACTGTCTCAAAGAACACCAGTCCGTCATCCCGGCATCCGACTCGATCGTCAGCTTGCCGTCAGCGTCAAGCACCCAGCCCTCGCCGGAGGCGATATCGTCTGCCTGTGCCGCAACGCCTGCAGACCGCATCACCTTCTGCGGCGCTGCCGCTTCATCCGGCTGTCCATCCGTTTCCCCAATGATTTCATCCTCTGCTGCCGGTTTCTGCTCCTCCTCGCCGCCTGGTTCCTCTGTCACGGGGTTTTCCACAGGCTTCTCCGTTTCCCCGGATTCCCCTTCCGCGGGCTCTGCTTCCATTTCTTCCCCGTCAGATTCCGCTCCGTTTTCCTCCTCTGTCACCGCATTGCCGCTGACGCTCTCCTGTATCTGGTTATACCCCCCCCCAGATTTTCCTGCGCCAGCACGTTTAGCGGAGCTGTCCCCAGCGCCGTCCCGGCGGTCAGCACCGCCGAGAGCAGTAGCGCCATCATTCTGTGTAACAGATTTCCTTTCCCGTTTCTTTTTCTTTTCATATACCGTAATTCCTCCATCTCCTTCGTGCACGCTCCTACGCGCCGTTTTCTTATGTTACAATCACTTTATCAGATCAACATATGAAAACAACCCGTTTGGTATAAACTGCACTTTTTACGGTATACTTTACATGTACTCTTTCACATATAATATAGAGACTACTGATAGACATTGGCATATATGACTTCTACTATTTGCCCATTCTGCCATGCAATGCACGCCTCTGTGGCTCCCGGTACCGGTGCCAAGCCAAAAGCTACGCCTCCACCCCCAGCTTCTTAAGCTCCCCGATGGCCTGCGCCTGATTCTTAAAAAGGATCGTATGTATCCCGAACTTATCCGCCCCATCCAGATTCCGCTGCGTGTCGTCCAGAAACACGCACTCCTCCGGCGTCAGACCATAGCGGTCGATCAAAAGCTGATAGATCTCCGGCATGGGCTTGATGACCTTTTCCTCATAGGAAAGGATTCCTCCGTCCATATGGGGAAGAAAGTCGAGAGCCGCCGCGCACTGCTCATGCACGCTCCTTGAGAAGTTGGACAGATAAAGGCAACGATAACCCTTTCCCTTCAGTTTCTGTATCCACGGAATCGCATAGTCATTTCGGATGACCATGGATCCCTTTTCACGCAGCGTCTCCCGGATCTCCTTCTCAATACCCGGATCATTTTCAATAAATCCCTGTATGATCTCCTCGTCGCTCATGGCGCCCCTATCATACTCATTCCAGAGCGGACTTTTGACCGTGGCGTCCGCCAGCCGTTCCAGAATCTCTTCGCTGTAGCCGAAGCTGCGGTAATGATCTTCCCACGCAAAATCCGCCAGTACATTCCCAATGTCAAATATGATTGTCGTTATCATTTTCTCCTACTCCACCCCCTGCAAGCCAATCCGCCCCGGACTACATCCTGCCTTTCTGCGGATTATAGTTTACATAATTCTAACCGTCACACGGCAATGGTTTACATAATATTATCAGTCATACAAATAGTTTACATAACATCAATCAGACTCTCGCCAGCCCATCCACATGCAGCACCTCGCCGCTGATATAGGAGGCTCTGTCCGAAGCCAGAAATACAAAGGCATTGGCTATATCCTCCGGCTGCCCTATACGTCTTAACGGAATCTGCGCAATCATCGGATCGATCACCTCTTTTGGCACGTTGCGCATCATATCCGTGTAAGTGATACCCGGCGCAACCGCGTTCACCCGGATGCCCTTCGGCCCAAGCTCCCTTGCCAATGACAGGGTAAACCCGTTCACCGCAAACTTGGACGTAGGATAAGCGATGCCCGAAGGCTGTCCGTACTGGCTCACCATGGAGGAAGTGTTCAGGATCACGCCACTGCCCGCCGCGATCATATGCGCACTGGCCGCCTTGGAACAGTTAAACACGCCCTTGATATTCAAATCCATCACCTTCTCAAACGTCTCATCCGTATACTCCGTAAATGGAGTGCTCTCCGATACGCCCGCGTTGTTCACCAGAATGTCAATGCTTCCGTACTTTTCCGCAATGCCGTCAAAAGCTTCCTTCACCGCCGCATAATCGGAAAGGTTCGGGAAAATTCCCTCCACCGCTGCCTTCTGGTAAGTCTCCTTCAGCTTCGCCACCGCCTTGTCCGCTGTCTCCTGACGGCTTGCACACAGCACCACCTTCGCGCCCTCCTGTAGAAATGCCTCCACTGTGGCGTAGCCGATCCCCCTGCTTCCACCCGTCACAATCGCAACCTTGTTTTCCAGCAACATTGCTTTCCCTCCTTTTCCCGTTTCCCTTATTGGTTCCCTACTGCAGACAAGGCAGCGGAAATGTCACCGCTGCCCCTCGTCTTCTGTATTGCTGCCCTACTTTTTCAGCGGACTCTCCCTGTAGATAATATCTTCTCTGCCGGGACCGTTTGATACCATAGTAATAGGATACCCAATCTGCTCCTCAATAAACTCCACATATTTACGGCAGTTCTCCGGCAGCTCCCCGTACTTTTTAATGCCCCGGATCTCGCACTTCCAGCCGGGCAGTTTTTTCAGCACAGGTTTCGCCTTCTCCAGCTTACAGGTCACCGGGAAATCCGTGGTCACCTGACCGTCCACCTCGTAGCCCACGCACACAGGAATCTCATCCAGATACCCCAGCACATCAAGCACCGTAAAGGCCACATCGGTCGTTCCCTGCAGACGGCAGCCGTACTTGGACGCCACACAGTCAAACCAGCCCATTCTTCTCGGACGGCCAGTCGTCGCACCGAACTCTCCGCCGTCACCGCCGCGTTTCCTAAGCTCATCCGCCTCGTCACCGAAAATCTCCGACACGAACGCGCCCGCACCCACCGCGGAAGAATATGCCTTGCACACCGTAATGATCTCCTTGATTTCATAGGGCGGCACCCCGGCGCCAATCGCACCGTAAGCCGCCAGCGTGGAGGAGGATGTCACCATCGGGTAAATACCGTGGTCAGGGTCTTTGAGCGTGCCGAGCTGTCCCTCAAGAAGCACGGTCTTTCCCTCCTTCAGCGCCCGATCCAGATAGGAAGACGTGTCGCACACATAGGGCGCAATCATCTCCCGGTACTGCCGCATCATGGCAAACAGCTCCTGCGGATCGAGAGCAGGCTTATGGTAAAGATGCTCCAAAAGCACATTCTTGGTCTCACATACCCGCTCCAGCTTTTCCTTCAGGACATCTTCGTCAAAAAGCTCGCTCACCTGAAAACCGATCTTCGCGTACTTATCCGAATAAAAAGGCGCAATCCCCGACTTCGTGGAGCCGAAGGACTTTCCTCCCAGCCTCTCTTCCTCATATTGGTCAAACAAAATATGGTAGGGCATCACAATCTGACAGCGGTCGGACACAAGAATCTTAGGCTTCGGTACACCCCTGTCCGTGACAGACTTGATCTCATCCACCAGAATCGGGATGTTAAGCGCAACGCCGTTGCCGATAATACTGGTAGTATGCCCGTAAAACACACCGGACGGCAGAGTATGTAAAGCAAACTTGCCGTAATTGTTTACAATTGTGTGTCCCGCATTCGCGCCTCCCTGAAAGCGCACCACGATATCCGCCTTTTCCGCCAGCGTATCCGTGATCTTTCCCTTTCCCTCGTCGCCCCAGTTGGCGCCCACTACAGCCTTTACCATAATTAATTCCTCCTTGCTTTGCGAAGCTTCTTTTTATCGCCCCAACAGAAAGAGCCGGTTGTAAAAAACCGACTCCTGTTTCTTACTTTCTAATTATAAAGCAAAACCTGCCCTAAATCAATCCTTTCCCCCATTTATGCAAAACTATTCGTAACAGCTTACCCTGCGGTCCCCTGTTACGAAGTCTGTCCATTCTGAACCGCATGTTCCTTTTTCCATGCTTTGATCTCGGCAAGCCTCTTTTTCAGAGCAGCCTCCTCGCCCATGCCCGCAGGCCGGTAATATTCCCGCCCCAAAAGCGCATCCGGCAGGCACTGCATATTGGTCAGTTTCTCTTCCGTATCATGGGCATACTGGTAACCCTTTCCATATTCCAGATCACGCATAAGCCCCGTCACGCCATTCCTGATCACAAGAGGCACCGGCTCCGCCAAATCCTTAACGGCGTCCTCCTTTGCCTCATTGTAAGACTCTTCCATGGCATTGGACTTGGGTGCAAGCGCCACATAGACCACCGCCTGCGTCAGATGGACGTTGCACTCCGGCATTCCCAGAAAATGGCAGGCCTGATATGCCGCCACCGCAATCTGCAGGGCACGCGGATCGGCCAGTCCCACATCCTCGCTCGCAAAGCGCACCACGCGCCTTGCCACATAAAGCGGATCCTCCCCCGCCTCCAGCATCCGTGCCAGCCAGTAAACCGCCGCGTCAGGATCGGAGTTGCGCATGGATTTATGTAAGGCGGATATGAGATTGTAATGCTCCTCCCCCTTTTTATCATACAGGAGAGATTTGCGCATAGTGCACTGTTCCAGTGTCTCCTTTGTCACAGTGACCGCGCCCTCCGCGTCCATCTCCCCGTTTAATACGACCATCTCCAGGGTAGAGAGCGCATTTCTGGCATCGCCGTTCGCAAAAACAGCGATCATCTCCAGTGTCTCATCGTCGATATGCACCGTCTGGTTTCCGAAGCCTCTTTCGTCCGTCAGCGCATGCAACAAAAGCTCTTTGATCTCCTGTGTGGTGAGTGCCTGCAGCACAAACACCTTACAGCGGGATAAAAGAGCGCTGTTGATCTCAAAAGAAGGATTTTCCGTAGTTGCGCCGATCAGGATAATGCTCCCCTTCTCCACAAAAGGCAGAAAAGCATCCTGCTGCGCCTTATTAAAACGATGTATCTCGTCTACAAAAAGAATCGTCCTGACACCGTACTGGCGGTTCTTCTCCGCCTGCTCCATGACGGTCCTTATCTCCTTAATGCCGCTGGTGACTGCGGAAAAATCAATAAAGGAAGACTTGGTTTTATTCGCAATGATCCTCGCCAGCGTGGTCTTGCCAACACCGGGCGGCCCCCAGAATATCATGGAGGAAACCTGATCCTGTTCAATCAGCTTCCTTAACACTTTCCCTTTTCCCAACAGATGTCCCTGCCCTACATATTCCTCCAGGCTGCCGGGTCTTAGCTTCGCTGCCAGAGGCTGCGGCATTTCCCTGTCAAATAAAGATATCTGATCCACGTTCCCTATCTCTTATTCCATTTATTGTTATTGTTGGTGCTGTCCTTTTTGGCGTCCTGTTCCTGCTCTTGCTCCTGCTTTTCCGCCACGGAAGTATTCACAGAGGGTTTCGGTAAAGTGCCAATACCTTCCGCATTCATAATACACTGCCCCTGGAATACACCGTTTTCATCCACAACGAGACTCTTCGTGCGGATATTACCGATCACCTTACCGGTGGAAGCCACCTCGGTTCTGCCGCTGCTTGTCAGATCACCCTCCAGAGAGCCGCCAATGACAATGCTGCTGCCCTTCACGTTCCCTTTTACCTTACCGCTGGAACTGATAATGAGCGCGCCCTCCGTCTCCACATCGCCATTCACGGCGCCTTCCACGCGGACAGCCTCCTTCGCGCGGATGTTGCCGTCCACTACCATATCAGCGCCTATGATACTGCTGATCTTCGCATTAATCTGTTCTACCGACTTTTTTCCCAACATAACTTCCTCCCTGTCCTTATCCTTTAATCTCAATCATCTCAAGCGGGTCTACATAGCTCTCATCCTTGCGGATACTGTAGCCTGTTTCCGTGTTATCCTCGCCCACGAGAAAAAGCGCCACACCCTTCACAACCTGACTGTTCTCTTCCACAATGGGACTGCCCAGATTCCGATAGGTGGTGACATACCCGTTTCCATGGTCGATTATCACGTAACTGACCTCGCCCTCCGCCTCCCGGACTTCCTTGACCGTGCCCGGTGCGGTAGCGACAACCTTTGTTCCTTCCGCCGCCACGAAAATGAGTTCTTTCCACTCCTCGTTCGCCTCAACCTTCAGCGTATTCTCTTCCCCGTCCTCGTCATCCTCATCTTCGCCGTCATCAGCCGCTGCGTCTTCTTCCTTAATCTGCGCCGCGCCGCTCATGGGAAAGCCCCTGGGAATATAGTTTTCCTCATGGGCTGCCACCAGCTCGTGCTCCTGCTCTTCCTTTCGGCTTAAAGTCTCCTCCAACGAAGATACCTTTCCGGCAAGGCTCTCCTTTTCCGCCGTCAGCGTTTCATTCTCCGTCTTCATCTGGACAAGCTGCTCAAGCTGCTTGGTATTCCGCTCTATGTAGCCCCCCATGGTGATAGTCGTATAAACCGCATAGCAGATCACCGCCACGAAGGCAACAAAAGCAACTACCCCCAGCGCGCCCGTCTTAATGTGCATTCTCCGATGGTTCGCCGCGGGAGCATCGGAAGTTAAAATTATCGTATAAGTGATCTTTCTCTTGCGCAAGTCTGTGCTCATAAATAAGGTCACCTCCACTCATCCTTTTTATTCTACCACATATTGCGCAAGAAAGACATAGTAATTTTAAAATTCAGTAAATTAGCAAATAGTTCAGCCGACATAAAAAGTAACTTTTGCGGATGGCGTGTAACAGCCGCATACTGCGCTACATCCGCCCGGTAGCAAGCGCCCTTGTGGCGTTAATCACGGCCAGAATCATAACCCCCACGTCCGCAAAAATCGCCCACCACATGCCGACAACGCCCACCGCGCCTAAAGCCAGGCAGATCAGCTTCACCGCCAGCGCAAAGACGATATTTTCATGGACAATCCTTAAGGTTTTTCTGGAAATCTGCATAGCCAGCGCGATCTTTGCCGGATCATCGTCCATCAGCACGATATCCGCCGCCTCGATTGCCGCATCGGAGCCGAGCGCCCCCATGGCGATCCCAAGATCCGCCCGGGAGAGCACCGGCGCGTCGTTTATGCCGTCCCCCACAAAGGCCAGCTTTTCCTTCTTTCCCTTTGCCGCAAGAAGTTTCTCCACCTCACCCACTTTATCCGCAGGCAGCAGCTCGCTTCTCACATCATCCACGCCAAGCTGCGCCGCCACCGACTCCGCCACAGGCTTGGCGTCTCCAGTTAACATAACTATGCTTCGCACACCGGCCTTTTTGAGCGCCGCAAGCGCTTCCTTTGCACCCGGCTTCACCACGTCAGAAATCAGAATACATCCGGCATAGGTGCCATCCACCGCCACATATACCTGTGTCCCGGTTCCGGAAATCTCCTCCGGCGTAATCTGCAGCCGTTCCATCAGCCTGCGGTTTCCCGCCGCCACAAGTCTCCCGTCCACATAGGCGCAGACACCGTGACCGCTGATTTCCTCCACATCCTTCACGCGGCCCGTATCAATCTCCTTCCCGTACGCCTCCCGCAGGCTCCGGCTGATCGGGTGGCTGGAATAGCTCTCCGCGCAGGCCGCGTACTCGATCAGCGCCTCCCCGGAAAAGCCCGCCGCCGCCTTCTTCGCCGTAACCTCAAACACACCCTTCGTCAGCGTGCCCGTCTTATCGCAGACCACATACTTCGTCTCGGAAAGCGCCTCCAGATAGTTGGAGCCTTTCACCAGAATGCCTTTGGCGGAAGCGCCGCCGATGCCCCCGAAAAAACTTAAGGGAATGGAAATGACCAGCGCGCATGGACAGCTTATGACTAACGTGGTCAACGCTCTTGTCACCCACATGGACCAGTGGGGCTCATACCCGAATACCAGACACAGAAGCGGCGGAAGAAACGCCAACGCCAGCGCGCCGTAGCAGACCGCCGGCGTATAGTATCTGGCAAACCGGGTGATAAAGTTTTCCGAACGGGATTTTTTCATGCTGGAATTTTCCACAAGCTCCAGAATTTTGGAGACCGTTGATTCCCCGAATTCCTTTGTGGTACGCAGCTTCAAAACGCCCGACATATTCACGCTGCCGCTGATGATCTGGTCGCCCGCGCCCACCTGTCTTGGCAGGCTCTCCCCGGTCAGCGCGCTGGTGTTCAGGGACGCTTCCCCCTCCTCCACTACGCCGTCGATGGGCACCTTCTCACCCGGCTGTACAACGATCAGCGTACCGATCGCCACCTCTTCCGGATCCACCTGCTCTATCCGGCCATCCACCTCTATGTTGGCATAATCCGGACGGATATCCATAAGCTTCGAAATATTTCCCCTGCTCTTTCCCACCGCATAGCTCTGGAAAAGCTCCCCGATCTGGTAGAAGAGCATAACCGCCACGCCCTCGGTATATTCCCCCAGAATAATGGCGCCCAGAGTGGCCACCGCCATCAGGAAATTCTCATCAAAAACCTCCCCGTGGATCACGCCCAGAAACGCTTTGCGCAGAATGTCATAACCGATCACCAGATAGGGCACCATAAATAGCGCGAGCCGCAGCCACGGATTCTGTATCGGTACAAACAGCAGGCCGAGCACAAGGACCGCGGCAATCAAAATCCTGATTAAAACCTTCTTCTGTTTTCTTGTCATCTGTCTCTCCTCCTGTGTCTCCATTTCTTTATATGAACATTCAATCATATATTCATTCGTTTGTCAAGGTATATTTTTATGCCGCATACATAAGCAGACTCGAAATGCTTCGCATTTCTCATTCGCGTTGCTCGTCATAAGATATCCTTCGCATGTGCTCATGCAAGCATGGCACATACGCCGCATATCTTCTGACTCTGCTTATGCGCGCAAAATAAAAGGACAACATCAGCCGCCAAGTGTTCTCCGGGATATTCTGTGTGTGAACCGAGACACTGGCGATACGTTGCCGCACTCCTCCCAGAACTGATGTTGTCCTTTTTTCATTATATGCTATTTTTCTCTGCCCCACAAGTTCCCTGTCAGAAAATCGCGCGCCCGATTCAGGGAATGCTCTACATTCTCCCTGCATGGTTTACGCTGCCGCAACTTCTTAACAGGCCGAAACACACCCTGCTGTCAGCGGGCTCCGGCAGGCGTTGTCCGCACTTCCCCCGGATTCACATGCACCATGATATGCTTTACTTTCGGGAAATTTTTCTCAATGGAATCATGTACCTGCTCCGCCGTCTCGTGGGCGCGCCTGAGCGTCTCCTCCCCGTCGGCGCGTATTTCGATATCCACGTAAATTTTATTGCCGAAAACTCTGGTGTGCAGAAGATCCACGCCCAGCACGCCCTCCTGCGCCGCCGCGCATTCCCGGAGCGCGCTTTCCGTCTCCTCGTCGCAGGCCTTGTCTACCATCTTATCCAC
>CAMWJF010000040.1 GCA_947174505.1 uncultured Lachnospiraceae bacterium | reverse complement strand
GTAAAAGACAGGGAAGGAAAAGGCAGGCCGGATTCATGCCAGTGCGCGGAAGGCCGGGAGTAAAAGACAGGGAAGGAAAAGGCAGGCCGGATTCATGCCAGTGCGCGGAAGGCCAGAAGCAGGAGGCAGAGGCCGGAAAGCCAGGACAGATCGATGCGCAGCATCCGGGAGAGAAGACGGCCTGCAAGGCAGCCGGTGACGAACAGGAGGAGATTAAAAAGGGTGGCGCAGAGAAAAAGGGTCAGCCGGGGAATGTCTGCAGCAGGGAAGGCCATTCCCACAAGAACACTGTCAAGGGAGAGGGCAAGGCTTAAAAGCAGCGCCTCCTTTGCGCTCAGAACCTGAAGGTCCGTACGGTTTGCTTCTTCCGGCGAAAGGTAGACCGTGAAGATAATATTGATCTGCTTGATCTGACAGCCCCAGTTTCCCATGAGACTGGGGTGCTTATTTGCAATGCTGCGGATCAGGCTTTCAAAAAGTTTGGCAATGCCGATGGCAGCCAGCATAAAAAAGGAGAGAAAGGGGAGGACGCCGGGCGGAAGCAGGGAGCCGACAACCTCGCCGAGTCCGCCTGCGGCCGTGATGAAAATAGCCGGAACGCAGGCAAGGACGAGCAGGGAGAGGGCTTTGACATGCACCCGCCCGGTGCCGTAGGAAAATCCTGCCGTCAGGGAATCCAGGGAAACGGCCACCAGAAAAAGCAGCAGGGAGGAAAGGGAAAAAGACATGGGTGTTTACCTCGTCACAGGTTTACTATATTGTATGGGAATAGAACGGGATGTTGAGGAAAAGGGAAAATAGGGACAGTGAGGCAGGCCGGTCTGTTACGAGAAATCTGAAAAGATATCCCTGAAAAGATTTACGCTTTCGCAAAAAAATGTTATGATGTACGTGATAGCAATGAGCAGTGCGCAGACAGAGGATAAGCGGAGCGGGGAGCTTGCTCACCGAGACGATTATCCGAATGGATGCATAGGCGTAAGAGGAAAAAGCAGCGGCAGCAGGGGGGACTGTATGGAACTTATGTTTATTGGGGCAGACCATGAGGTGACGGGGAGCTGCCATTATCTTCGTGTAGGCGATAAGAATATTCTGGTGGATTACGGTATGGAGCAGGGGGCGAACGTGTTTGAAAACTGTGATCTGCCTGTGGAGGAAGCGCTCATAGATTATGTGTTCCTGACCCACGCGCATGTGGACCATTCCGGTCTTCTTCCTCTTTTGTATGCAAGGGGATTCCGCGGCGCGATTTATGCGACGGCGCCCACCTGTGATCTGTGCAGCATTATGCTGCGTGACTGCGCGCATATCCAGATGCAGGAGGCGGAGTGGAAAAACCGCAAGGCAAAGAGAAGCGCGGAGAATGCGCTGGTCGAGCCTCTTTATACGATGGAGGACGCGGACGG
This sequence comes from uncultured Lachnospiraceae bacterium, assembly GCA_947174505.1. GTDB lineage: Bacteria > Bacillota > Clostridia > Lachnospirales > Lachnospiraceae > UBA3282. Next base: position 35,643 of record CAMWJF010000040.1, on the reverse strand, counting down.
GGCGATCAGGCGGCTTATCCCCTGCGATTATGACAGTGAAGTGACGGTATGTGAAAATATAAAGATCCGCTTTACGGATATCGGGCATCTGCTCGGCTCTTCCAGCATCGAGGTCTGGGCGACGGAAGGAACCGTGACGAAGAAGCTGGTGTTTTCCGGCGATATCGGAAACAGTGAACAGCCTCTGATAAAGGACCCGAAAAATACGGCGGAGGCGGATTATGTGGTGATGGAGTCCACCTACGGCGACAGACTGCATTCTTCGGAAAAGGTGGATTATGTGGGGGAGCTGGCAAAGATTCTGCAGACCACCTTTGACCGGGGCGGCAATGTGGTGATCCCTTCTTTTGCGGTGGGCAGAACGCAGGAAATGCTCTATTTCCTGCGACAGATCAAGGATGAGAGGCGGGTAAAAGGTCACGAGAATTTCCCGGTTTATGTGGACAGCCCGCTGGCGGTGGAGGCTACCGGGATTTTCCATAAAAATGAGGCAAGATGCTTCGACGAGGAGGCCATGACCTTGGTCAGAAAGGGGATCAATCCGATCACGTTTCCGGGGCTTCGTCTTGCCATTACAAGCGAGGAATCCAAGGCAATCAACTTCGAGCATACGCCGAAAGTTATCATATCCGCCTCAGGTATGTGCGAGGCGGGCCGTATCAGGCATCATTTGAAGCATAATCTGTGGCGGCCGGAGTGCACGGTCCTGTTTGTGGGTTATCAGGCTATGGGAACCCTAGGCAGAATGCTTGTGGAGGGCGCGAAGGAGGTAAAGCTTTTCGGGGAACCGATCGAGATTCGCGCCGAGATCGCAAAGCTGGTCGGCATGAGCGGCCACGCGGATAAGAACGGGCTTCTGCAGTGGGTGGACGGTTTTGAGAAAAAGCCGGATAAGGTCTTTGTGGTACACGGCGAGGACAGCGTCTGTAAGCTCTTTACGGAGTGCCTGAAGGTGGAGCACGGACTGGACGCTTATGCGCCTTACAGTGGCACCAGATACGACCTGATAAGCGGTGAACTGATCCACGAGGCGGCGCCTGTGGCGGTTAGGAAGAAAGCGCGCGGCATTTCCGACGTCTTTGCAAGGCTTCTGGCCAGCGGGCAGAGGCTTATCGCTGTTATTCACAAGAACGAGGGAAGCGCAAACAAAGACCTGGCGCGTTTTGCGGATCAGATCAATTCGCTTTGCGACAAGTGGGATAGGACATAAAGGAAAAGATTGGAGAATGAAGGGTGAGTCTGGCGGATCACATTTTCATAGACATGTGTAAGGATATACTGGAGAACGGGACAAGCACGGAGGGGGAGAAGGTGAGGCCCCACTGGCCGGACGGGGAGAGTGCTTATACCGTGAAGAAATTCGGGGTGGTGAACCGCTATGACCTGTCGGAGGAGTTTCCGATTATGACGCTCCGCAGGACGGCGTTAAAGAGCGCCACGGACGAGATGCTCTGGATCTGGCAGCAAAAGTCCAATAATATCAACGACTTACACAGCCACATCTGGGACGAGTGGGCGGATGAGGACGGCAGTATCGGCAAGGCTTACGGCTATCAGATGGGCGTGAAGCATTCGTATAAAGAGGGTATGATGGATCAGGTGGACAGGGTGATTTACGATCTGAAAAACAACCCATTCAGCCGCCGTATTATGACAAACCTCTATGTGCATCAGGATCTGCACGAGATGAATCTATACCCTTGCGCCTACAGTATGACCTTCAATGTGACGCAGAAGAAGGGACATGAGAAGCTGACGCTCAACGCGGTTTTAAACCAGCGTTCCCAGGATGTGCTGACGGCGAATAACTGGAATGTGGTGCAGTACGCGGTGCTCGTACATATGCTGGCGCAGGTGTGCGGCATGGAAGTGGGAGAGCTTGTCCATGTGATTGCTGACGCGCATATTTATGACAGACATATTCCTATTATAAAGGAACTGATTGCGCGGCCTGTCTACGACGCGCCGACATTCTGGCTGAATTCGGAAGTCACGGACTTTTACCAGTTTACCAGAGACGACGTGAAGGTGGAAGACTACACCACAGGCCCGCAGATTAAAGATATACCAGTGGCAATTTAGTAGCCGCAAAAGAAAACCAAGCGACGCGAAGCGGCATTTGGTTTTCTTGCGGCACTAACGAGAAAGTGTTCGGCGTAAGCCGAACGGAGAGTGCGAAGCACGGACTTTCGAGTTTAACAGCTGCGCAAGGGAAGCAAGCGACGCGAAGCGGCATTTGCTTCCCGGCAGCGTTAACGAGCAAACGTCCGACGAAGGCGGAAAAAGAGCGCGAAGCGCGGGTTTGCGAGTCTGACAGGCGCATAAAGGAGACACATCATATGAACGCAATCGTAGCCGTTGACAATAACTGGGCGATCGGCTGTAAGAACAGCCTGCTTGTGAGGATTCCGGCGGATCACAAGAATTTCAGACAGGAGACCACAGGCAAGGTGGTGGTGCTGGGGAGAAAGACGCTGGAGACGTTTCCGCAGGGAATGCCCCTGCCGAACAGGACAAACATTATCCTCTCCACGAATTCGGACTATAAGGTGAAGGACGCGGTGGTGGTGCATAATAAGGAAGAACTGGACGTAGAGCTGAAAAAATACGCCACGGAGGATGTGTATATCATTGGCGGGGAGAGCGTGTACCGGCAGATGTTACCGGAGTGCGATGTGGTGCACGTGACGAAGATCGACCACGACTATGAGGCGGACGCTTATTTCCCGGATCTGGATCGGGACGGGGCGTGGGAGGTTACGGCGGAGAGCGAGGAGCAGACTTACTTTGATCTGCCTTATTACTTTTTAAAATATGAAAGAAAACATAAGTAAGTGCAAGAACAAAAGGGGAGTCTGTTGAGGGCAGACGAAATAAGGCAGTGGGAATTGACATTAAGGAAGGGTAGCAGATATGGGGCAGGAGACAAAGAAAACGGTGGCAAATAAGGGGACGGAGCTTTCTCAGGCGAAGGAGGCGCTGCAGCAGAGGGATGCCGAGTTGGAGACGGCCAAGAGCGCAGTGGAGAAGGCGGAGAAGGCCAGGGATATTTTTTTGGCGAATATGTCCCATGAACTGAGGACGCCGATCAATACGATTCTGGGGCTGAACGAGCTGATCCTGAGGGAGAGCCAGGAGGAGGCGGTCAAAGAGTACGCCCGGGATATCCGGCAGGCGGGCAATATTCTGCTCGCGCTGGTCAGCGATATTCTGGACTTTTCCAAGCTGGAGGCGGATAAGATGGAGCTGACGGAGGGGATTTATGACGTCAGTTCGCTTCTGAACGATCTGATTAACAGCATTTCGGTGCAGCAGCGCCGGAAAAAGCTGGATCTGGTCCTGGAGATCGCGCAGGACATTCCCTACAAGCTGTTTGGCGATGAAATACATATCAGACAGATCATCGGAAACCTTCTGTCAAATGCGGTCCGCTACACGGAAAAGGGCAGGATTACACTGCACCTGAGCTGGAAGGAGCTGCCGAAGGATTCCATAGAGATTTTTGTGATTGTGAAGGATACGGGAGTCGGCATCAGGGAGGAGGACATTCCGAAGCTCTTTCACGCATTCCAGCGGATGGATTCCGCGGCGCGCAGCAAGAACGACAGGACGGGGCTGGGGCTTGCCATCACAAAGCGCCTGATTGAGATGATGGGCGGTAAGCTGGATGTACAGAGCGTTTACGGAAAGGGTTCCGCCTTTTCTTTTAAAATTGTACAGAAGATAGTGGACAGGGAGCCGCTGGGTGATTTCGAGAAACAATACAGGGACAGCCTGCGCAGCATTGAAGATTACCATGAAAAATTCATCGCGCCCATGGGAAGAATCCTGATTGTGGATGACAATGCCATGAATCTGGCGGTAGCGCAGGGGCTTCTGAAGGGGACGAGACTACAGATCGATGTGGCGGCCAGCGGCGAGGAGTGTCTGGAACTGATTAAGAGAAAGACTTACCATCTGATCTGTATGGACCATATGATGCCGGTGATGGACGGCGTACAGACGCTCCATGCCATCCGCGCGCTGGAGGGGAATCCGTCCAGGGACATTCCGGTAATCGCCCTGACGGCCAATGCGGTGGCGGGCGCCAGGGAACTTTATCTGAAGGAGGGATTCCAGGATTACCTGACGAAGCCCATAGACGCGGATAAGTTTGAGAATATGCTGATCGAGTATCTGCCCAGCAATGTGGTTTACCTGACCAACAACAGGAATATCAGCGAGGAGTATGAGCAGACGCAGGAAGAGGGAGACGGCGAGTTCGATATCAGGGAGAGCCAGCTTTATCTGATGGGCTTTAATTTAAGAAACGGCCTCAGATATATGGGCGGGGACAAGGCGCTTTACGGTAAGGTCCTGCGCGACTTCCATTCCATTTTGCAGGAGAAGGAGACAGCCCTTAAGGACTTTTTGCAGAAAGGAGACATGCCCGGCTATACGATTATCGTGCATTCCCTGAAGGGAAATGCCAGAAATGTGGGTGCGGATGATCTGGCGGATGAAGCCTTTGAGCTGGAGAAAATGGCGAAGGCGGGACAGCTTGAGGATGTGACGGTGCGTTCCCCGATTCTGTTCGGCATGATGAACACGATGAGAAACAGCCTGCGGGTGTATCTGGAAACAGAGGATGCGGGAGAGAGGGCGGAGCAGTCGGCCTCGGAGGAGAGCACAGGAAAAATCACCGAGGAAGAATGGGTCAGGGCGCTGCAGGAGCTGGCGGCCAGACTGGACGACTTCGACGGGGAGAGCGCGGCGGCCAAGCTGCGGGAGCTGAAGCGCTACGACCGGCCTGAGCCGGACAAGAAGATGCTCAGACTCTGCGAGAAGGCGATCAAGGATTATGCTTACGACATTGCCCTTGAGGTGGTCAACGCCGTGCTTTGAGCTGCATTTCCCTAAACTTACTTGACTTTTGGGGATAAAGGTATAATGTATAATATAGTGACCTGTAACGGGGAAGGAACGGAATCGCTGCAGGAGGAAACGACAGAGGAAATGACGGAGGGAGAGGAGTTGGGTATTATGGAAAAGAAGAATCTGGATTGGGCAAATATCGGTTTCGGTTACCATGAGACGGACAAACGGTTCGTGGCTAACTACAAAAACGGCGCATGGGATGACGGTGCGCTTACAGAGGACGCCAATATCGTGATGAACGAGTGCGCGGGCGTCCTACAGTATGCGCAGACCTGTTTCGAGGGAATGAAGGCCTACACCACAGAGGACGGGCGTATCGTGACCTTCCGTCCTGACCTGAACGCGCAGCGCATGGAAGATTCCTGTAAGCGTCTGGAGATGCCGGTATTTCCGCAGGACCGTTTCATACAGGCCGTGACGGATGTGGTGGCAGCGAACGAGGCCTATGTGCCGCCCTACGGTTCCGGCGCAACCCTCTATATCAGACCTTATATGTTCGGCATTTCCCCGGTAATCGGCGTGAGGCCTGCGGAGGAGTATCAGTTCAGGGTGTTTACCACGCCTGTGGGGCCTTACTTTAAAGGCGGCGTAAAACCGCTCACGATCAAGGTGAGTGATTTTGACCGGGCCGCCCCGCACGGCACGGGACATATCAAAGCAGGATTAAACTATGCGATGAGCCTGCACGCCATTATGACGGCGCACGCGGAAGGCTTTGATGAAAATATGTATCTGGATGCGGGCAGCAGGACTTATGTGGAGGAGACCGGCGGCGCGAACTTCCTTTTTGTGACGAAGGACAATAAGGTAATCACACCGAAATCAGACAGCATTCTTCCCTCCATTACCAGACGCTCCCTGATGACGGTGGCGAAGGATTATCTGGGGCTTGAGGTGGAGGAGCGTCCGATCGCCCTGGAGGAAGTAAAGGACTTTGCGGAGTGTGGCCTGTGCGGCACGGCGGCGGTGATTTCCCCGGTAGGAAAGATTGTGGATCACGGAAAAGAGATAGCTTTCCCCAGCGGCATGAGCGAGATGGGGCCTGTCACAAAGAAGCTGTATGACACGCTGACAGGGATTCAGATGGGCAGGATCGACGCGCCCGAGGGATGGATTCATGTGATTAAATAGGCTGAAAAGGCCGGATATATTTTTGATGAAAGGCTGACAGACAAAAGAAGCGGGGAAGGATTAGGTTGGGATGCGCGGGCATACAATTTAATCCTTCTTCATTCTATAGGAAATTGCGACAGCGTAAACCATTCAAGGAGAATGCGAAGCATTCTCAGAGTTTGCCGCAGGCATACTCTTAATGTTCGCTGCCGAGCGACGATTTTTAGGTCATGCGGCAGGAATAAACAGAGGAGCAGTGTCATCGAAGCAGACTGCTCTGACATGGAGGGTTAGAGATGAACAGTACAGCGGTCAGGGAGCAGTATCCATACTTTTATGAGACGCATCTGCATACGTCGGAGTCCAGCGCCTGTGCGAGAAGCGCCGGGGAGGAGATGGCGGGGGCCTGTAAGGAATATGGGTATACCGGTATTTTTGTGACAGACCATAACTGGGGCGGAAATACCTGTATCGACGACAGCCTTCCGTGGGACGCGTGGGTGGACGCCTTCTGTCTGGGATATGAGCAGGCGAAGGCGGAGGGGGATAAAATCGGACTGGATGTCTTTTTTGGCTATGAGGCCGGTTTTGACGCCACAGAATTTCTGATATACGGAATAGACAAAGCGTGGATGAAAGCGCATCCCGAGCTTCGTCATATCCGTGTGGAGGAGCAGTATGCGCTGGTGCATGAGGCGGGCGGGATGGTGATCCATGCCCATCCTTACAGGGAGGAGGCTTATATTCCCGAGGTGCGGCTTTTCCCGGACTATGTGGACGGCGTGGAGGGGATCAATGCCGCGCACCACTGGTATGCCGGGGCTTTGCGTGATAAGACCGTTTTTGACAAGAGGGCCGTCGCCTATGCGGGTGAGCACGGATTTCCCCTGAGTGCGGGCTCGGACATTCATTCGACCAAGCTGTTTGGCGGCGGTATGGCCTTCCGCAGAAGACTGCGCTCGGGAAAAGATTATGTGCAGGCTGTTCTGGGCGGAGAGGATTATGTGATGACGGACGGGAAAGTGTGGTATGATAAAAATGGAAGGGTTATTTCTGAGGATTGAGAGTACACAAATAGCATAATCAACGCAGACGCGCTTGCGCTCCGTTCCAAACGTAATGGTACTAGGCTCGAAAGAACCTCGCCAAGTACCGATGGTTTTAATCCGAAGGATTTAAACACTTCCAAGGTTCTGCTTATGATTATGTTATGTGCACAATACTTACAGTATTGAAGAGAAGGCTGCAATTATAAAATAGAGTGTGTAGACAATAAAAAATGCAAGCAATAAAACAGGAGGACTATGGGAAAAAAAGGATGGAGAAGAGCGGCGGCATTTATATTGGCGGCAGGGATGTTGACCGGTATGGTCACAGGCTGCGGCGACGGAGAAGGGTTCGGCACAAAGGTGGTGCTCACCACGGGATTTGAAAAAGACGAAATCTTTCGGATTGAGACCAGCTCCTGTAAACTGCCGGAGCTGATGGTATATCTGACTACGATTCAGAACCGCTATGAGAGCGTGTACGGTCAGGAAATCTGGGGAATGATTGCGGACGGGGTGACGCTTGAGGAAAACGTAAAGAATATTGCGCTGGCGCAGATTGCCCAGATCAAGACTATGAACCTGATGGCGGAAAAGTATGAGGTGGAGCTTGACGAGGAAGAGAGAGCGCGCGCGGAGAATGCGGCCAAGGCGTATTACGGGACGCTGGGGGAGCGGGAGATTGAGCTGATGGACGTCAACGAGAAGACCATCAGGTCGCTTTATACGGAGCTTGCCCGGGCGGAGAAGATGTACCAGTACACGATCAAGGACATCAACCCGGAGATCAGCGACGATGAGGCGCGAACCATTACCGTGCAGCATATTCTGATAAAGACGTACGCGCTGGATGGGACAGGAAAGAAAATCGAGTATACGGAGGAGGCAAAGAGGGACGCTTACAGGCGGGCTCTTGAAGCGCTGAGTCTGGCGAGGGAGGACGAGGACTTCGATGCGCTGATCCGTAAGTACAGCGAGGACGATAAGGCGACTTACTCCTTCGGCAAAGGGGAGATGGAGGCGTCCTTTGAGACGGCTGCCTTTAATCTGGGAACAGGGGAGATCAGCGATGTGGTGGAGACGGAGTTCGGCTATCACATCATCAAGTGCATCAATACCTTTGACCGGGAAGAGACGGACGCGAATAAGATCAAGATCGTGGAGCAGAGACGGGAGGAGGCGTTCGGACAGGAGTATGACGCTTACGTTGACACCCTCACCAGAAATCTGAACGAGGAGCTGTGGGACAGCGTGAACTTTATCCATGACGAGGAAGTGTCAACGCAGAATTTCTTTGAGGTGTATTCGCAGTATTTCGGGAGCTGACCACTCCCGGAATACGCTATTGTGTTTCTCTATCTATGTCATTTTCCACTTGCTGACTAATGATATCCAGAGTTTCTAATCGGTTATCCAAAGTATCTATGGATATTTTTTCATTATCCTGGTATATGGAAATCTTTGCCCCTGCCTGACATAGTTCTTCTATCATTTGACGAAAAAGCTTCTTTCTGTCAATTTCGTTTATATCCTCTAAAGCATCATAATATTCCAAGTCAAATCCTATCACAAAATCACCATTATCGATTCGCTGCTTCATAGTGCCAACGGACAGGGAATCATCAAATTTTCTGATGATTTTTATATAGCTGGCGACGGAATTGTCTTTTTCAATCTTTAACTGAATGATATCCATTTGTACATTCCTCCGTATTCCGGGTTTTTGCTGCCATCAGCATTAAAACTATTTCACAGGTGTCATCTGATCCAGAAATGCTTCCAACGAATCTGCAATCTTCTCCACATTCTTGCAGTCATAATCTACCAGAACAATTGTCCCTGTATCAATCTCCATACATAATGCCAAATCCATATTGCTATAGATACCCATATGAAGACTTCTCATCTTCATCATATGGGACGGTAGGATATGTTCCCCTATAGTTTTTATAGCATTCAAAATACTTGTCCAGATATGTTTTTAAGCATTCTTTGATCATTATGTTTCCTCCATCAAATTCCGGGCTGTCGCTGTCACGGATATTGAAATTATAGCATATAACCGACCGGATCACAAATGAGACATCTTGCGTTTTGGATTCTGTTGATTTTAGAAAAAGTTTATAATTTGCACAACCCGCATAAAACCGGCAAAATCGGAGAATTACTAGCACTCATTGCAGATGAGTGCTAATTTCTTCTTGACTTCTGAATTTGGTCGTATTAAACTATCCTCTAGGTAATCAAATCCCCAGAAAACAGGATTTGCTCGGTGTAAGGAGCGGGCGGAGGACATGCCGCCTTTGAAAGGCTTATGAAAGAGAGGAATGAGAGTAATTATGGCAGCGAAACATGGCAGTTTATCAATCAACAGTGATAATATTTTCCCGATTATCAAAAAGTGGTTGTATTCCGATCACGATATCTTTTTCCGGGAGCTGATCTCCAACGGATGCGATGCGATTACGAAGCTTAAGAAACTGGATATGATGGGCGAGTACGCGCTGGCGGATGATTATAAGGCGAAAATTCAGGTGATTGTTAACCCGGAAGAGAAGACGCTGAAATTCATCGATAACGGTATCGGTATGACGGCGGACGAGGTGGAGGAGTACATCAACCAGATCGCTTTTTCCGGCGCGACGGACTTTATCGAGAAATATAAGGACAAGGCGAACGAGGATCAGATTATCGGCCATTTCGGTCTGGGTTTCTACTCGGCGTTTATGGTGGCGGACGAGGTGGAAATTGACACCCTGTCATGGCAGGAGGGTGCGCAGGCGGTGCACTGGACCTGTGACGGCGGCACGGAGTTTGACATGGAGGACGGTACGAGAACCGAGATTGGCACGGAGATCACCCTCCACATCAACGAGGACTGTCTGGAGTTCTGCAATGAGTATAAGGCGAAAGAGGTCATTAAGAAATACTGTTCCTTCATGCCTACGGAAATTTATCTTTCTAAGGCAAATACGACGGAGACGCAGATCATTACCGAGCAGGAAAAGACGGATACCGACGAGGTAGTGGAGGAGATCAAGAAGGAGAAGGAGGAGGACGAGCAGAAACTTAAGATTAAGAAGCGTCCCGAACTTCTCAACGAGACGCAGCCTCTCTGGGCAAAGCACCCCAACGAGTGTACAAAGGAAGAGTATCTGGAGTTTTACCGCAAGGTATTTCAGGATTACAAGGAGCCGCTCTTCTGGATTCACCTGAATATGGACTATCCGTTTAATATGAAGGGCATCCTCTACTTCCCGAAGATCAATATGGAGTACGAGTCCATTGAGGGAACCATTAAATTATACAACAATCAGGTGTTTATCGCGGACAACATCAAGGAAGTGATTCCTGAGTTTTTGATGCTCTTAAAGGGCGTAATCGACTGTCCCGACCTGCCGCTCAACGTATCCAGAAGCGCATTGCAGAACGACGGCTTTGTGAAGAAGATCAGCGAGTATATCAGCAAGAAAGTGGCGGATAAACTGTCCGGCATGTGCAAGACGGAGAAGGAAGAGTATGAGAAGTACTGGGATGATATCAGTCCTTTCATTAAGTTCGGCTGTCTGAAGGACGACAAGTTCTGCGAGAAAATGACGGACTATATTCTCTTTAAGAATCTGGACGGCGTGTACATGACGCTGCCGGAGTGTCTGGAGGTTAATAAGACCGATCCCGACGAGGCGGATGGCGATGACGGTGCAGAGCAGGCAGCGGCGGAAGGAAATGGTGAGCAGGACAGCGCGGCAGCGAATGGGGACGGCGCGGAGACGGAAGCCGAAGCAGGAAGTGCTGCGGTAGATGAGAATGGCGAAAAGGTAGAGGCAGAAGTCGTTGACGAGCCGGAGAAAGTGGACGGAGAAGTGCTTGACGAGGACGGCGAGCCTGTTGAGGAGGAGAAGAAGGAGAAAGTCATCTACTATGTGACCGACGAGAAGCAGCAGAGCCAGTATATCAATATGTTTAAAGCTGCGAAGATGGACGCGGTGGTGCTGACACACAATATCGACCAGCCCTTTGTCTCCCAGCTCGAGGCGAAGAACGAGGGCATTAAATTCCAGCGTATCGATGCGGATTTGACGGACACCTTTAAGGCGAAGACATCCAAGAAGGCTGAGAAGGAGATGGAGGAGCAGGCGGAACAGATTGCCAAGCTGATGAAGAAGGTCCTCAAGAAGGACGCCATCAAGGTGAAGATCGAGAAGCTGAAGAACAAGAAGATTTCTTCCATGATCACGCTCTCTGAGGAGTCCCGCAGAATGCAGGATATGATGAAGATGTATTCCATGCCTGGTATGGATATGGGGATGTTCGGCAAGGAGGGCGAGACACTGATCTTAAACGCGAACCACCCGCTTGTGCAGTATGTGCTGGAGCATCAGGACGGCGAAAATGTGAAGATGATCTGCGAGCAGCTCTATGATCTGGCGCTGTTGCAGCAGGCGCCGCTTGAGCCGGAGGCTATGACTAAGTTCGTGGCGAGAAGCAATGAGATTATGATGATGCTGACGAAGTAGGCAGTTGTTGTGTTATGTAAACACTGCGTGAGGACTATGTAACATACAGTGCTGTATTACGAAAGTTATGTAAACTTTGATGGCCGTCCGGAAAATTCAATGAAATCCGGACGGCTGTTTTTATGCACAGCAGTGAGTAAAAGGAAGAGGGAATGTCTGTTACAGGATTTTGATGCAGAGATACTATATTGTAAAAGCTTTACGTTTATGTATTTGCGGATGGAGGATCATTATATGACACTACAGCAGCTTAAATATATGATAATCGTTGCGGAAAGAGGCTCTATTACAGAAGCGGCAAAAGAGTTGTATATTTCCCAGCCAAGTCTTTCCGGTGCAGTCAAAGAAGTAGAAAAGGAATCCGGAATAACGATTTTCAGCCGCTGCCGGGCAGGAGTGGCACTGACGAAGGAGGGAATGGAGTTTTTGGGGTATGCAAGACAGGTGGTTCAGCAGATGGAGCTTCTGGAATCAAAATATATTGATAAAAAGCCTGTAAAACAGAGATTTTGCGTTTCTACACAGCATTATACTTTCACGGCAAATGCGTTTGTGGAATTGATTCAGCGCTTTGGGCAGGAGAGATTTGAGTTTATCCTGAATGAGACGCAGACACATCAGATTGTGGAAGATGTACGGAACAGATTTAGTGATTTAGGAATCCTATATCTTTGTAACAGCAATGAAAATGTGTTAAGAAAGCTGTTTGAAGAATACAATCTGAATTTTTTTGAGTTGTTTACGGCAACGCCACATATTTTTATATCCAGGAGCCATCCATTGGCAGAATGTACATCTGTCAGGTTGGATGATCTGAAACAGTATCCCCGGCTTGGGTTTGTGCAGGGAACCTATGAATCTTCGAATTATTCGGAGGAGCTTTTCAGCAATGTGCCCGCTGAAAGGAGTATTAAGGTCAGTGACCGTGCGGCTATAGTAAATCTGATGATCGGATTGGACGGATATACAATTTCAAGTGGTATTTTCCCGAAATATCTGCAAGGAGATTCTATTGTTTCTATCCCTCTGGAGGAGGATGAAGTAATGCATATCGGATACATACTGAATAAGGATAAGGAATTGTCGGAATTGGGAGAGATTTATGTCGATGCTTTGAAGCGGTACCAGACATAAATAAAACATAGGCTCACCCTATGTAACTGCATAAAAAACAGATATTACCTATTACATGGTGTTCCGTGTTAAGATTTAGAAACGGAAAGGAGGTATGGAAAATGCCGGGCTATGTATTAGGTAATTTTTTTATCTATTCTGTCATCAATGCTTTTACGCCGGGGCCGGGAAATATACTGGCGTTAAATACGGTAACGAATTATGGATATAAAAAGGGGAGACCGCTTTATTGGGGGATATTTGCAGGATATTATGCTGTACAGGTAATTTGTGCTGTTTTTGTGTTTGGGGTAAGCACCTTTTTGCCGGATGTGCTTGGCATTATGAAATATATAGGCGCTGCTTATATTTTGTGGCTGGCGGTTCATATCGCGTTAAGCAGACCAACTACAGATATTGCGGAAAAGTCGGCGTCATTTCTTAAAGGATTTTTGCTGCAGTTTGTTAATGTAAAAATCTATTTATTCGGAATTACGGCATTGACAGGATATATTACGGAATATAGCGTCTCTCTATGGGTTTTCCTCTTATTTGAGATTATCATAGCCACGATTGGAACGATGGCAACCCTTACTTGGATTGGAATGGGTGTACTGATACAGAGGGTATATCAAAAATATTACAGGATAATTAATATTATTCTTGCATTAACTCTGTCGGAATGTGTGTATGGCATGTTGAAATAGTGAAAGGGGCGCGGCCGGGCTGGCCGGTAAGGATTTTGAAAAGATGTGCCCGGTATACAGAGTGCCGGAGCGGTTTTATGCAGAGGAAGGTTGAAAATGATGAAGAAAATTCTTTTGGCGACTCCTACCATGCACACGGAGGAGCAGCTGTATATTCAGAAAGCGTTTGAAACGAACTGGATTTCACCGTTAGGACCAAATGTGGATGAATTTGAGGATAGGGTGGCAGCTTATGTGGGAGCAGATTCTTCTGCGGCGCTTTCGTCTGGAACGGCGGCGCTGCATCTTTCGGTTATTTTAGCGGGGGTAAGGGAAAATGATATTGTGTTCGTTCCGTCCCTGACCTTTGCCGCAAGTGTCAATCCGGTCAGGTACGAGAGGGCAATTCCTGTTTTTATTGATTCTGAGCGTGACACATGGAATATGGATGTAGCGGCATTAAGGAAAGCGTTTGAAAAATATCCGCACCCGAAAGCTGTCATGGCTGTGCATTTGTACGGCACATCAGCCAATATGGACGAAATATGCGCCCTTTGTAAGGCGCATGATGTTCCTCTGATTGAAGATGCGGCGGAATCGTTAGGTACGACATATAAAGGGAAAATGACAGGTACTTTCGGGGATTATGGAATATATTCATTTAATGGAAACAAGATAATTACGACCTCGGGCGGAGGTACTCTGGTTGCCAGGCAGGCAAAAGACGTAGAGAAAGCCCGGTTTTTATCCAGACAGGCTCGAGATCCTGCCAGGCATTATCAACATTCTGTGATTGGCTACAATTACAGAATGTCAAATGTTGCCGCCGGGATAGGGTGCGGGCAGATGATGCATCTTGAGGAACATATTGAAAGAAAGCACAAAATTTATAAGACGTATAAAGAAGGCTTTTCTGAAATAGAGGAAATAGAAATGAATCCATTGAACAGGGAAGGTATTGATAATAACTGGCTTTCCTGTATGACGATTTCCCCTGACAGTAACGTAACACCTATACAGGTTATGGATGCCTTAGAAGCTGAGAATATTGAAACAAGGCCGATATGGAAACCGATGCATATGCAGCCTGCATTTGAATCGTACGATTTTATTCAGGTGGAGGATGGGATAAGCGTAAGTGAAGATATTTTTAACAGAGGGCTCTGTCTGCCAAGTGATATTAAAAATACAGAGGAGGATATGGAACGCATTATAAAAATTGTGAAGAAGCAGTTTCGGAAGCGGTAATGTGTGCTTTTTCAGCAGGCTCTTTTCTTTTATCGGAATTCGTCTTGTTTGCGTGGAAAAAGAATGGTATAATAACATCTAAAGTATTTTAGAAAAATATAAAAAAGAAGGCAGGGCAAATGAAATGAAGAGACGGGTCGGAGGACTGACAAGAGCAGCCGCATGTGGTTTATGCGCGGCTCTTATGGTAAGCGCGGCAGCCTGCGGGCAAGGTGCGGGACAGGACGGCACTGGGACAGAGGATGCGGCGGACGAAAATGGGCAGGCGGCAGTCGATGCAGAAGGCGCAGCAGACGGAAGCGGAGAGGCGGGAACAGACGGTGACGGCGCTGCGGGGCAGAGCGGTGTGGCAGGAGCACAGGCGGGCGGCATTACATACAGCGTGAACACGGATGTTTCAGGTCTGGATGACAGTCATCGGATTTCCGAAACCCTGTTCGGGCTTTTTCTGGAGGATATCAACTATGCCGTGGATGGCGGCATGTACGCGGAGATGGTGAAGAACCGTTCCTTTGAGTATGGGATGGAGGCCAGAGATGCGGGGCTGCACGGCTGGGAGGTTACCAATGAGGCGGTGGAGTTTTCGGTGCGGGACGGCAGTGCGGACGGCACGGCGCTGAATGAGAACAATCTGCAGTACGCGGTGGTACATAATACGGGAACTTCTTCCGCAAAGCCTTATGAGGGTATTCGAAACGGCGGGTATCTGGAAGGAATGGCGATTACGCAGGGAGCCTCCTACGACCTGTCTTTTTACTGTAAGTCAGAGGACGGTTCGGTGGATGCAGTGACGGTGAGTCTTTGTAATGAGGACGGGACGGTCTACGCGGAACAGACAGTAGAGGGCGTCACGGGGGAATGGCAGAAATTTGAGACGGCCCTGACGGCGGATGCGACGGAGAACCGGCATGTGTGCCTTGCGGTGGAGATTCCGGCGGGGACGGCCTGCTTTGACATGATTTCCCTGATACCGCAGGATACCTATAAGGGCCTGCCCATCCGTAAAGACTTCGGGGAATATCTGGAGGCTCTCAATCCGGCGTTTCTGCGTTTTCCCGGAGGCTGTGTGATCGAGGGACGGGACGAGGAGAGTATTTACAGTTGGAAGGATTCTATCGGCGGCGGGCTTTCTTTTGAGATAAACGGGGAAACAACGGTGGGAGATGTGGCGGTGCGCCCGCAGGGCAAGAGCATCTGGCAGGGCTCCAAGGCGAATCCCTATTATACGACTTACGGGCTGGGATTTTATGAGTATTTTGCATTCTGCGAGGCTCTTGGCTGTCTGCCTGTGCCTGTGCTCAATGCGGGTATGACCTGTGAAATACAAAGCCCCTTCTATCAGGTGTACAGCATTGCGGACGAGGAATTTAAGCAGTGTGTGCAGGATGCGCTGGATCTGGTGGAATTCTGCAGGGGCGGCGAAAACACGAAATGGGGTGCGGTGAGGATTGCCATGGGGCATGAAGCGCCTTTTGAGCTGAAATATATCGGCATCGGCAACGAACAGTGGCAGAGCGAGTATCACCAGCATTACAAGCAGTTTGTGAAAGCCTTTGAGGAGGCAGCAGCAGCCGACCCTGGTCTGTACGGGGACGTTAGGCTGATCGTGGCAAACGGCACGGCTTTTGACAGCACGGAGGGCTGGGCTTATCTGGCAAAGAATCCGGACCAGATCACTACGCTGGTGGACGAGCATTACTATCAGACGGCGGAGTGGTTCCTGGAAAATACCCACCGATATGACGATTACAGCAGGGACGTTCAGGCGAAGGTATTCCTCGGAGAGTATGCGGCGAAGGCCAATACACTGGACGCGGCGCTGGCGGAGGCAGCCTATATGACGGGGCTTGAGAAGAACGGTGACGTGGTGGAGATGGCCTGCTATGCGCCTCTTTTCTCCCACGAGCAGCTGAACCAGTGGGTGCCGGATCTGATTTTCTATTCCAATGACGGCATGTTCGGGTCAGTCAACTATTATGTGCAGCAGATGTACGGAAATAACGCGGGACAGTACAGTCTGGAAACGTCCCTTACCGGCGTGCCGGAGCAGACGCTTTATGAGTCGGCGGTGGACGCGGACGGGGATGTGATCCTGAAACTTGTGAATGTGTCGGAGGAGGAGCAGTCCGTGCATGTGTCGCTTACGGGCAGGGAGATGGCTTCTTTTCAGCCGGAGGCGGATGTGACGGTGCTGGCGGGAACGGATAAAAAGGCGATGAACAGCTTTAAGGAGATGGCGGTGACCCCGCGGGAGAGCAAAATGGAGATCGGGGAGAACTTTGAGTATGTGGCGCCTGCCAATTCGCTGACGGTGATACGGTTGTCTGCCCTGCGGGATTAAGGGCGGAGAAACAAAGGGGCCTACACGGCCCCTTTGTAGGCATCTCCCCACGCTTTCATGGCATCCAGAATCGGACGCAGGGATTCGCCCAGCTCACTCAGCGCATATTCTACGCGGGGCGGCACCTCGGCATAGACCGTCCGGGTAACAATGCCGTCCTCCTCCATAGAACGGAGGGAGTCGGTCAGCACTTTCTGGCTGATGCCGTCCAGATCTTTTTTCAATTCATTAAACCGCCAGGGGCGGGTCAGAAGATTCCTTATGATGAGTAGCTTCCATTTACTGCCGATTACGGACACGGTGGTTGCCACAGGGCAGTCGGGTAATTCGTCTTTGGTTTTCATGGCTGTGTTTCCTCTCTTTCATCCATTAGTTTCCAAAAGATACTTACATCCTGATTATAATGTAACATTCTAAATTGTTCAAGACAAGAATCAGCCGCAATAAGCCTGTATCGCTTCATTCACAAATACGGCTGTCCCTTCTCCGGCGTATTCGTCAATACTTTTTGTAAACTCGCCGCCACCGGCATACATCTTCCCGAGTCCGCTCAAAATTTGATCCGTACACTGATAAAAGTGTTCGGTAAAAAAGCTTTGCAGCTTTATGACCAGAGCTCTGGCCGTTTCGGATGAAGGATCGGTATCCTTGATTTTTCCAAATTCCCTGAATATCGTCATACATTGTTCGCCCAAAATGTGATCTTCTTCAGGTGTGCGGTTTTTTGCCTTTTCCGTATACTCTTTGTATTCCAAAGAGTTACCCCATGCTGCTTTTGCCTGCGCGGCATATTCGTCCAGTTTGCTCCTGTCAAATGCTGAAAAATCCATATACTTTACTCCTAACAATTTTATTCCTACGGCGAGGTTTATCAGGTTCTCTAAATGGTCCTTTTTTAGCTTTAGCAATGTTATTTGCTGGTCTAATGCTTTGTTTCTGTCAAAATCCGGGCTTTCCATAATTTCCCTGATGTCCTTCAGCGGAAACTCCAATTCCCGAAACAGTAAAATTTGCTGCAACCGCTCCAAATCCGTATCTGCGTATAATCTGTACCCGGTATCACTATATTTCGACGGATGCAGAAGGCCGATTTTATCATAATATTGGAGCGTGCGAACACTCACTCCTGCAAGCCTGCTCACTTCATGTACTGTCATCATTCAGATTTCCTCCCTGTCTGCACTATTATAAACTATGACGTAACGTAATAGTCAATACATTTTTTGCTTTTTCCGATACAAAAGAAACCAGTCACAAAAAGGTAACTATCTAATAAAAAAGTGCGTACTTTTTTTGTAGGTTCTGTCTTGCTAGAATGGAGTTGTCGAAAGAGCAAAACGGCGGAGGAGATCGGCATGGGAGAAAAGACGGAGCAGTTGAAACGGGTATGGGAACAGGCGGAAGCGGTCGTGATCGGTGCGGGCGCAGGGCTTTCCACCGCGGCTGGATTTACTTATGACGGGGAGCGGTTTCAGAAATATTTTGGCGATTTTGCCGCGAAATACCATTTTGGCAATATGTATGCGGGCGGGTTTTATCCCTATGGTACCTAGCGGGAGTATTGGGCATATTGGAGTAGATACATTTATGTAAACCGATATATGAACCCGCCGAAACCTGTATATCAAAGGCTGTATGAGTTGGTGAAGGACAGGGATTACTTTGTGCTCACCACAAACGTGGATCACTGTTTTCAGAAGGCGGGCTTTGCGAAAGAACGATTGTATTATACGCAGGGAGATTACGGCCTGTTCCAGTGCAGCGTGCCCTGTCATGACAGAACGTATGATAATGGGGAGACGGTGCGCGCGATGGTGGAGGCGCAGGGCTTTCGTATCATGACGGACGGCAGTCTTTATCTGCCGGAGGGGGTTACGGCGGCTATGACGGTGCCGCCTAAGCTTGTGCCACGCTGTCCGGAATGTGGGGAGCATCTTTGTATGAACCTTCGTGCGGACGACACCTTTGTGCAGGATGAGGGATGGTACCGGGCGGCCAGGCGGTATGAAAAATTTTTGGAGGAGCACAGGGGTAAGAAGATTTTGTTTTTGGAATTGGGAGTGGGGTATAATACCCCAGTAATAATTAAATTTGTGTTCCAAAAATTGACCGCTGAAAATCCACTTGCAACTTACGCTTGTATCAATTATGGTGAAGCATACGCCCCGGAAGAAATTTCTTCACAAAGTATCATCATAAATGCGGATGCAGGGAAAGTTATTTCAAAATTGTTGGAATGAAAATGGAGTACGAAGTTTTGAAACACTCCCCGGGGATTATCAAGTATCCCTTTTGGCAGATGACGGCAGAGAATCCGAAGGCGGTGTATGTCTGCGTCAATTATGGGGAAGCCTGTGTACCTGGGGAAATTGCAAAGCGCTCCATCTGTATCAATGCAGAAATTGGAGAGATACTGAAACAATTATAAGACAGCAGATTTAATTACTTTGTCCAACTGGATAAGAAAATATGAGAGCGTGAAATCGGGTCAATCAGGTCATTTGTATTGACCCGATTGACCTGATTTGATATAATATGCCCAGCGAATGGGTAAAGGAGATGACGTTATGCTTTTTCGGGAAAGTGAAACCGTAGAGTTGAAGGAAGTAGTCGTAGACGATATAAAAAAGGAAATCATTGCTTTTGCTAACTGTGACGGCGGCAAACTGTATATTGGCATCCGGAATGACGGTACAGTCGTCGGGCTTGATAATCCTGACGGCGTTTCTTTGCAGATCAGCAATATGGTAAGAGATGCAATTAAGCCCGATGTGACAATGTTCCTGCATTATAAAACAATAAAGGAAGATGAAAAGGAAATTGTTGAGGTGGATATTCAGCGGGGAACGGACCGCCCTTATTATCTTGCTAAAAAAGGGATGCGTCCAGAGGGTGTATATGTCAGACAGGGGTATTCTTCTGTCCCAGCCACTGACACGGCAATCCGCCGTATGATTAAGGAAACGGATGGAGACCGCTTTGAGGCTATGCGCTGCTTAAATCAGGAACTTACGTTTGAAGCCGCAAAAAAAGAATTTGCGCTTCGGAAAGTGGAGTTTGAGTCACAGCAAATGCGCACTTTGAAGCTGATCGATCAGGATAACCTTTACAGTAACTTAGGTCTGCTTCTGTCCGATCAATGCGTTCATACGATTAAAGTTGCTGTTTTTCAGGGAACGGATCAGACAATTTTTAAGGATCGCCGGGAATTTACCGGATCGCTGATGCAGCAAATGAATGAAGTTTATGATTTTATTGATTTCCGCAATCAAACCCGTGCAACCATAGAAAGATTGTTGAGAATTGATGTTAGGGACTACCCTGAGATCGCCGTCAGGGAGGCACTTCTAAATCTGCTGGTTCACCGCGATTATTCCTTTAGCGCAAGTGCGCTTATCAGTATTTATGCGGATCGCATTGAATTTGTATCTATTGGCGGATTGATGCCGGGAATTGATCTGGAAGATATTATGGTAGGCATTTCCGTATGCAGAAATCAGGATCTTGCGAATGTGTTCTACCGACTGCATCTGATTGAGGCTTACGGCACTGGAATGGGAAAAATTATGAGGGCATACGAGGGCATGGAAGAAAAGCCTTCGATTGAAACAACCAAAAATACCTTTAAGATCATATTGCCTAATATTAACGCAAAATATGAAACGGGAAAGTTTTCTGTACCGAAAGCAGAATCCATCACAAGTTCTGCAGCCGGGGCTGAAAAAATCCTGAGCAATGAAGAAAGAGTATTGGAATATGCCTGGTCTCATGGCGTTATTACAAGAAATGATGTAATCGAATTGCTTGAAGTAAGTACATCTACCGCTTCCAGAGTCATTAGGAAAATGGTAAAAAACAACTTGCTGAAGCAGAATGGAAAAGCAAGAAACACCAATTACACAGTTATAAAATAAATGAAAGACAAATCCATCTGCATTCAGACGGATATTGGAGAAGTACTAAAACAATTATAAGACAACAGATATTGGATGGGTTCCGCAGCAGATTAGAAGATAAAAAAATATGAAAAGTACATAAAAATGTGTAAATGCACATAAAATAGGAATGAAATCTTGAAAGAGTTCTATTTCTGTTATAAAATAGGAGTACTAAAATATGTGCCTTTGCATAAAATCAGGGAGTAAAAAATGGAGATTGAAAGAAATGATTATCTCAGGCAGCTTATATTGCGAAAAAATAATGGAATGATAAAGGTTATTACAGGCATACGAAGATGCGGAAAATCCTTCTTGCTGTTTAACATATTTAAAAAGTATTTGATGGAAAATGAAGTAAACGAAGATCACATCATTGAGATTGCCTTGGACGGCATTGAAAATGAAGAATTAAGAAATCCCAAAACGTGCTACCAGTACGTGAAAACTGCCATAGAGGACAAAGAAATCTATTATCTGCTTTTAGATGAAATACAATTTATGCCGCGATTTGAAGAAGTGCTGAACAGTCTGCTTCATATAGATAATATTGATATCTATGTGACAGGTAGTAATTCCAGATTTCTGTCCAGTGACATTATAACAGAGTTTCGGGGCAGGGGAGATGAAATAAGGGTTTATCCGCTTTCTTTTGCGGAATTCTACTCTGTTTACGATGGAGAATATGAGGATGCATGGAACGATTACATGATTTACGGAGGGCTTCCGCAGATTGCTGGATTTCAGACGGAACGCCAGAAAGCAGAATATCTGAAAAATATTTTCACTAATGTATATTTGAAGGATGTAGTGGAAAGAAACGGCATTCAAAGTCCGGATGGGCTTAACACACTGGTTGATATTCTTGCTTCAGCCATCGGAGCACCCACAAACCCTACCAGGATTTCCAATACCTTTGCAAGTGAACGTCGGATCAGTTATACGAATAAAACAATATCCAAACATATCGATTATCTTGAGGAAGCATTCCTGATTTCAAAATCTAATCGCTATGATATTAAAGGAAGAAAATACATCGGCGCTAATTTAAAGTACTATTTTACGGATTTGGGACTGAGAAATGCGAGATTGAACTTTCGACAGCAGGAACCGACCCATATTATGGAAAATATTGTTTATAATGAATTGCTCATTCGCGGATATAACGTTGATACGGGCATTATAGATGTGTATGGAAAAAATCAGGAAGGAAAACGTGTCCGCAAGCAGCTTGAAGTTGATTTTGTTGTGAATCAGGGAAGCCAAAGATATTATGTTCAAGTCGCTTATGATATGGCGTCAAAAGAAAAGCAGGCTCAGGAATTTTATTCTCTGCGCAATATTCCGGATTCCTTCAAGAAAATAGTGATAACCGGTGGGATGGCAAAACCCTGGAGAAATGAGGAGGGCTTTGTCATTATGGGAATGAGGTATTTTCTGCTGAATGCAGACAGTCTGGAATTTTGATATACCTGGCTCTCTCATTCATTCCAATACGGAGGGACTGGAGTTTGTAATAGGACTGCATTATTGGAAAAGACAGATGCTTTTGTCAATCGCCGGCGGTACCATATGCTATATGCTGTTGACGCAGTTTGTCTTTCAGATTTGTGTGAACAGGGAGGAAAGCGGTATGAAGACAGACAGAGACGAAAGAGCTGACCTTTTGCTGGAAGAGTTGAAAGCGGATTCGGCGGAATACAAAGGCCTTGAGACAGGCGGGTACAGCCCCGCGCAGAAGAAACAGGCGATCCGTTCCCTCATGAATATCCGTATGCCGGGAGGGTTGTCTGAGACGATTCTTTCGGTGCAGGATGCCTATCTGGAGGAGGAGCTTGCGGAAAAGGGGATCGTGACGCTTGCGGAGATTCCTACCATACAGGAGCAGTACGGCGGGACGGACAGGGACGGGCAGACTTCCGGCGGCGGGGATCGGTATCGCAGACTGGGCGGCGGAAGACAGGCGGATTTTTCGGACAAGATTTCCCTCTGGCAGGGCGACATCACGCGCCTGCAGGCGGGCGCTATCGTGAACGCCGCCAATTCCCGGATGCTGGGCTGTTTCATCCCCTGCCACAGATGCATCGACAATGCGATCCACAGCGCGGCGGGTATGCAGCTCCGGGAAGAGTGCAGCCATATCATGCAGGAGAAGCGGATGCGTTATGGCGGGCAGTATGAGGAGCCGGTGGGAACAGCCATGTTGACAAGGGCTTATAATCTGCCCTGCGACTATGTGATTCACACGGTGGGGCCGATTGTGTACGGGGAGCTGACAGATGCGCTCAGAAAAGATCTGCGCAGCTGCTATGAGAGCGTATTAAACTGCTGTGCAGAAAACGGAATCCGGTCGGTGGCGTTCTGCTGCATCTCTACGGGTGAGTTTCATTTCCCGAACGGGGAGGCGGCGGAGATCGCGGTGAAAGCCGTGACTGATTTCCTGAAGACACGTGCCGGTGCAATGGACAGGGTGATATTTGATGTGTTTAAGGACAGCGACCGGGAAATATACGAGAAATTGCTGCGTGCGTTCCTGGCTGATATGTGATTTGGGCATCGGGCCCGCGAAAATGTTACGAATCCGTCAAAAGTCCGGCAAGTGCATCCTGTCCTGCCTGATAGGACGATGCCGCTTCCCGGTAGAGGCAGTTATAGAAATCCACGGCGGCCTGCCGTCTCTCTTCGGCAAGGGAGGCGGCTTTTTCCGTGTAAAAACGGTCGTAGATGTGTTCCAGCTTAAACTTATACTCCTGAAAAAAGGAGGGCGCGGTATCTTTTTCACCATCCGACACCGTTCCGTCCGGCAGGAGGGAGTACAGCGGTTCCGAGACAATGCCCTTGTAAATCAGTGTACGGGCAATACCCATGGCGCCGGTTACGTCCAGCTTGTCCGCGTCAAACAGGATCTGCGCTTCCAGACTCTGGGGCGGGTTGTTTTCCCGGTAGCGGTGGGTCTGGATGCAGTGTCTGATCCGCTCGGAGTATTCCGGCGCGAATCCATGCGCCATAAGAAAGGCAAAGGCTTTTTCACTTCCCACAGCCGCATGGCAGAGCGTCGGATTTTCAAACTGTTCCTTCCGCCCGATGTCGTGTAACAGGCAGGCGGCAATCAGGACGTCGTAATCCACATTCTCCAGTGTTTTCGCAATTTCCAGAGCATGGTACAGCACACGGTAGACATGCTCCCTGTCGTGGGCGCTGTCATCCATGCAGGACAGCATATAGTTTTCCAATAATGAGTAAGTCTCTCTGGTCATATCAGTCTCTCTGGACGGTGCAGTATCGGGCTCGTGGAATCAAACGCGTCATGTGTTCCCACAATCTGTTTTATCCCCGCATTTTCACATAATAGTCGGTATAGCGTGTCCCGTCGTGTCCCACAAGCACCTCTGCCGTGGCTGTAAAACCAAGCTGTTCCACCGCTTCTTTTCGCTGGGCAGCAGCGGGTATCACTTTGGTGGCGATCATCTTGCTGTGGAACAGGTCGTAGGCCGGCGGCACGATCAGGGATAATATTTCATGGATATCTGCCGCTTTTTCGTGGTCGCTTTGCAGATCCAGCCGCAGTCGTTAAAATAATCCTCGGCCTGTCTATTGAACAGCTCGATTGTGCCTATCGCCTTCTGTGTCTTTTTATCGACAACTGCCCAGCGGACAAACCACTTCTCGCGGTAGGCCTCTGTCCAGAAATCCATAGCGCTCTGCATCCGCTCCAAAGTCGTGTAATGGAAATCGTCGCCGTGGCAGTTGTCGCTGTTAAAGAGAGGCACGGCTTTTTCGTCGGAATATACGGTTAGCAGGTCAGGGGTATCGGCAGGTTCTACCAGCCGTAAAAGATAGTTGCCGCTCTCAAATGCGGGACATGTGATGTAAGGGTCAGTCATAGGTTTTTCTCCTTGGTTTTTGATACTGTTATTTTATCATATGGTAAAGATTGAAACAATCCCGGAAAATAGAAAGGGACACGCACCGCAGAAGCGGAGTGTCCCTTTTTTCCACATACAAACCACCTCGGATAAGGGTCGGAGGCAGACCCGTATCAGTAAATCATCCCGGCTCCGCAATCCGGCTCACGCCCACATAGATCTCCGAAATCTTATACCAGGTCGGATAATCCACGATCCCGGACTGGGGAAGGTTGAAAACGCCCTGGAAAACCCGGACTGCCTCGGCGGTGCGGGGACCGTAGATGCCGTCTGCCGTGACACGGGGGATGGCAGGGTAGTTCTGGGCTATACGGTTTAGCTGCTGCTGGATCTGCAGTACCTTATCCCCGGAGGCGCCGATATTCAGATTATAGCCGGGCCAGGAGGAGGGGACGCCGGAGACCGCAACGGCACTGTTAATATACATATCGCTGCCGTAGTAATAGCGGATGATCTGGATCGGGGAGTAGCCCTCGTCTCCCAGATATTTGGAGCCCCACTGGCTTAAGCCGTTGCAAGTTACATTCCGGCCATCGCAGTAGGAGGTGAAGATAGGCTGGCGCACGCCGGGGCGGGAGAGGAAATTGGCAAAGATGGAGTCCACCAGTCTGTCGATGTTGGAGTAGATATTCCGGCCGTAAATCCATTTCTGGTCGTAGGCAGTGGAGGAGGTGATGGTAAAGTTATAGCCTTTATTCCGGTACCATTCGGTGTAAACGCGGTTCAGCGTAAAAGACATAATTGCCAGCGTATTGGCGTAGATCGCGCTCTCAGGCCAGGTGGCATAGATTTCTGAGGATACCACGTTTTTAATATAGTCCCGGTAGCGCACATAATAGTTGGGAGCTGTGGAGTCGTTGGGAACGCCGTCGTGCACGATGATGTACTCGGGAATCACCACCCGGCTTAAGACGATCTCGCCGGATTCATCCATGGGCTTAATCTCGTCCTCGGGAATCTTAGGCGGATAGTCGCCGTAGAGGGTGTGGTCGGGGATGGCGATGATTTCTTCCGTATCCTGTGTTGTTTCTGTGGGCGTCATCTCGATATTCTGAATGGCGGTCACATCCGGCAGCACCTCCACGCCGGAGACAATGACCGGCTCGTAGCCGGGGGCGCTCACGGAGAGCGTGTACTCCGAGTATGGCATGGGAGAGTTCGGGGTCAGGCTGTACTGCAGAGGAGGCGTCTTCAGGTCCACCGTGTCAGTCTGCCCCGAGGAGTTGGTCTGCAATGTTTCTATGGCGGAATCCGGCTCTCCGGTAAAGGAGATGGTAATTGATGCATTTTCGATAGGAATCAGTCCTACGTTCGCGGTTACATTGATCTGCAGCCTTCCGACTGCGGTGTCCTGGGTCTGTGTATTTTCTGTGCCTAATCCTTCTCTGTTTATGTCCATCCTGATACCTCGTTTTTTGATTGCGTATTACAACTCACACCCACACCATGCACTTGCTGCATGGTGTCGGAGCCAGCACCTAAATGCACGTTTTTGGCATTTTGTGTGCATCAATTGTTGCAATTCACACCAGATTGTCGTAAATGCATACGAAATCCGGCGTGAGTGTGAATTGTAACGATAGCATTTCTCTTACCCCTATGATATGCAATGAGGGTTGCACATGCTACCCGGAAAATGATATACTATCGGTATGGTAGTGGACGAGATTTTAGAGGGTAAATTTCATACTGGTGACGGTTCCCTGGACTTTTCCTGCCCGCGCGTTACTCTGTCCCTTCAGGCAGATACGGCCTGCGAGGGGTCTTTTTTCGTGTACGGGCCGGAGGGTGTGGTGACGGAAGGGACGGTGGCGGCGTCAGACCTCCGCATGACCTGTGTCACAAAACGCTTTGGCGGCAGTGAGGACGAGATCCTTTACCGCTTTGATGCTGCCGGGATGGAGGCGGGACAGGAGGTTTCCGGCTCTTTTTCCATTGTCTCGAACAGGGGGGAGTATGAGCTGCCCTTTCAGGTGACGGTGCTTGCGGATGAAATGACCTCAAGCCTCGGGGAAATAAAGAACCTTTTTCATTTTACGAATCTGGCCAGAAGCAATTGGGCGGAGGCGGTTGCTCTCTTTTACGAGCCCCGTTTCAAAAAGGTGTTTACGGGACACGACAGGCAGTATTATGCGGCTTACAAGGGGCTTTCCGCGGTGGACGGCAACGAGCACAACGTGGAGGAGTTCCTGCAGGAAATCCATAAGAAAAAGCCGGTGGAGTTTCTGACGGAGGAGAGTGAGATCCGGCTGGAAGACCCGTCCGGGGACGCGCGTTTTGCCCTTGTCATAAACCGGAACGGCTGGGGGTATACGAGACTGCGGTTTCAGGCGGAAGGGGAGTTTTTAAAGCTGCAGGAGGAGACTGCGGGGGAGGATTCCTTTACGGATAATATTTACCGGCTCTACTATCGGATCGATCCGGAAAAGCTGCATGGCGGCAATAATTACGGTGCGATTGTGCTGGTGCGGGAGAACGGGGCGTTACGGATTCCCGTCACCGTGGTGCAGCGCGTGTCCGGGCTCAGAAAGCATGGGACAAAGAGGGAAAAGAAACAGCTCACGGTGAAGCTGATGGAGTACTATCAGGCGCACCGCCTGAAAAAGATCGGGAAGACCACGTGGCTTGCGGAGACGGAGAAGCTCCTGACCCGCATGGAACAGCTCGACGATAAGGATATAGCGGTGAAGCTGTTCCGGGGGCAGATGCTCTTATCCCTGGAGCGGGGGAACGAGGCGAAATGGCAGATTGAGAAGCTGCGGGAACGGGTGATGGCGGAACGGGAGGAAAATCCGGCGCTGTGGTGTTATTATCTCTACCTGACCACACTCACCAGTGAGGAGGATTCCTATGTGGACGAGGTGGCGGAGACGGTTTCGCAGATTTACAGCCGGAGGAAGGGAGACTGGCGGATCGCATGGCTGCTGCTCTATCTGTCTGAGGAGTATGTGAAGAGCGTTTCCCGCAGATGGCTGCTTCTGGAGGAGCTGTTTATCCATCACTGTACCTCTCCGATGATATATATTGAGGCATGGAACATTCTCTGTATGAATCCCGCCATGCTGCGCAAGCTGGATCTTTTTGAGGAACAGATATTGACCTATGTGGTCAAAAATGGGGTCATGCAGGAGGAGATTCTTCTGCAGGTGGTGTATCTTGCCGGGCAGAAGAAGGGCTATTCCGAGAGTCTGTTCCGTATTCTGAAGGGCTGCTATGAGCTGATTCCCCACAAGGAGGTCCTGCACGAAATCTGTACCCTGCTCATCAAGGGAAACCGCAGCGGGGAGGCATACTTTCCGTGGTATCTGGCGGGTGTGGAGGAAAATCTGCGCATCACCAGACTTTACGAATATTATATGATGTCGCTTCCCTGGGACTTTGACGGGGAGCTGCCGAAGATGGTGCTTTTGTATTTTGCGTACAGAAGCGATCTGCACTATGAGGTCACAGCCTATCTCTATGCCTATGTATACAGGCACCGGGAGGAACTGACGGATATTTATGTAAACTACATAACGGCCATGGAACGATTTGTGCTGGAGCAGATCGGCCGGGGCAGAATCAACCGGGATCTGGCCTATCTTTACGACAGTCTCCTGACAGCTTCCATGATCGACGAGCAGACAGCCCGTTCGCTTGTTTCCCTGCTTTTTATGCGGGAGGTCAGAACGGAGGCGGAGAATGCCAGGGAAGTGCTGCTGGCATACGCCTGCCGGTCTGATATCAAGCGTTTTCCCATGACGGAGGGCAGGGCTTTCGTGCCGGTCTATGACAACGACTGCCGGGTGCTTTTGGGAGACGGCGAGGGAAACTTTTTTTCGGCGGGCATGGCGTATTCCATGGAGGCGCTGATGAAGCCGTCCGGGCTTGCGCTGATGATCGCTCCATTTGTGAGAAATCATCTGGGCTATGCGGTTTATGCCTGCTATGCAAAACAGCATACGTTTGTGGTACAGGATGACAATGCGGATCTCTTCGCGCTGCTGTCCGCATCGGAGCGGATTGAGGAAGAGGAAAAGAGAAAAATCCATCCCATGATGGTAGACTTTTACTATGAAAGGGACAGAATGCGGGAATTGGACGAGTATCTGCTTATGCTGCACCCGGAAGATGTGAGTCGGCGCGACCGGGGAAAGATCGTGCGCTTTCTCGTAAGCCGGGGCATGTACGAGGAGGCCTGCGGGTGGGTCAGATGCTTCGGGCCTTACGATATGGATGCGAAAACACTGCTTAAGCTGGGCAGCCGGCTTTTGGACCTGACGGAGACAGAGGAGGAGCCGCTGCTGACGGGGATGCTCCTCTATGTGGTGCAGAAGGGCAAGTATGACGACAATGTACTTGATTATCTGGTGCGCTGGTTTAACGGGAACATCGGGCAGATGCGGGATATATGGAGGCTTGCGGAAGACTTCGGCGTGGATACTTACAGGCTGTGCGAACGGATGCTGGTGCAGATGTTATATACGGGTGTCCGGGTGGAAGAGTGGCTGGATATTTTCCGTTCTTATACGAAGTGCGGCGGCAGTGAACGGGTCCGGGCCGCCTTTGTGTCGGCCTGCTGTTATGATTACGTGGTGAAGGATGCGGACACAGATCCTTACGTGTTTGAGAGCGTGCGGCAGCTCTACCAGGAGGAGGCGCCGATTCATCCGGTCTGCCGGATCGCCTATCTGCGTTACTATGCGGACAGGGAGCGGGACGGGGAGGTACAGAAGCCTTGCGGCGACTTTTTGGAGTCGCTTCTCTCGCAGGGGATTGTGATGCCTTTCTACCGGAATTATTTTGGCTGTGCGCCGCAGCTTGGCGCCTATCTGGATAAGACCATGGTGGAATACCGGACAACTACCGGCGCGCGGGTGATGATCCACTATATGATTCAGGAGGAGGGCGCAGGCGGGGAGGAGTACACCCATGAGGAGATGCGTGATATGTTCGGCGGCATCTGTGTGAGGGACTTCATCCTGTTTTTCGGTGAGCAGCTTAGGTATTATATTACGGAGGAATCGGAGGCCGGGGAGCAGCTTGTGGTGAGCGACGTGATTCGGAAGGGCGACGCCGGGGAGGACATCCCGGAGGGGAGATTTGGCATTCTGAATGATATCATGATCGGGAAGACCCTGCAGGATTACGATACGGTGAATGATCTGCTGTCGACGTATTTCAGACAGGATCACATGGTGGACCAGATTTTCACCGTGCGTTAACAGCGCAAGAAGTACTTCCAAAGATGTCCCGCCATTGGACGGGACACCAGGAAGTACTAAATCTTGCGCGGGAGAATGCCTGAAATACGGCGTTCTCCGCACAGATTTGTGTCGCTGTGAGGCAGCGGCATGGAGGTTGGTATGTTTTTAAGCGCAAAAGAAGAAGGCAAACCGCATAAGGGAAGTGTGTTTGTGGGGTATGACCTGGGGGAGCGGTACGCCCAGATCAGCTACTGTCTCTTTGGCGAGGGGGATGTGGAGACGGTTGCGCCGGTTGTGGGGACGAAGCAGTATAATATTCCTTTTGTGTTATGTAAACGAAAAGGGACGAACCAGTGGCTCTATGGTAAGGAGGCGGTCAAGAGCGCCGATGAGGAAACCATGTGCCCGGTGGATGAAATTCTGACCCTTGCCAGAAAGGGGACGGAGATGGAACTGGATGGGGAGACGTATGACCCGGTTGCGCTACTGACCCTCTTTATCAGAAGAAGTCTGGGACTTATGAGCTTTATTGTCCCGGTGGAGCACATTGGCGCCTTACTCTTTACGGTAGATAAGATGGATGACCGCATGGTGGAGATTCTTTTACAGGTGGCGGCCAATCTGCAGGTAAGGACGGAGCACATTTATTTCCAGAGCCATACGGAGAGTCTTTACTCTTTTATGCTGTACCAGCCCCCGGAGCTGTGGGCCTATCAGGTGGTGGTCTGCGAGCATGACGGCAGATATTTAAAAACCTACCGTATGGAGTGCAACAAGCGGACCACGCCCATCGTGACGCTGATCGAGGAGGCAAGCTATGAGACGCTGGTGGTGCCTGAGGAGGATGAGGAGGAGGCTGTGAAGGAGGATGCCTTCCGGCTGGCGGATGAACGGTTTCTGGGGATTCTGGAGAAGCTCTGCGAAGGGCGGATCGTCTCCTCGGCCTATCTGCTGGGGGATGGCTTCCGGGAGGAGTGGCATAAAAAGTCATTACAGTTTCTCTGCCGGAACAGGCGTGTGTTTCAGGGAAATAATCTGTACAGCCGGGGGGCGGTCTACAGCCTTTTGGAGAAATTTGACACCAGCGAGGCAGGGAAGGCCCATATCTTTCTGGGAGAGGATAAATTGAAGGCCAATGTCGGCATGCGGGTGCTGCGGCAGGGAAAGGAATCTTATTACGCGCTTTTGGACGCCGGGGAGAACTGGTACGAGCTGCATAAGTCCTGCGAGATTCTTCTCGGTAAGGAAAAGGAAGTTTCCTTCGTTGTGACACCGCTTACCGGGAAGAACCCACAGACAAGGACGATTCCCCTTGCGGGGGCGAGAGAGACGGGAGCGCCCTTTACCAGATATGCGCTGGACGTGGCGATGGTTTCCGCCGACACGGTGACAGTGACGGTGACGGATCTGGGACTGGGTGAATTTTTCCCGGCCGGAGGGCAGAAGTGGGAGGAGTCGTTTCA
Source organism: uncultured Lachnospiraceae bacterium (assembly GCA_947174505.1). Classification (GTDB taxonomy): domain Bacteria; phylum Bacillota; class Clostridia; order Lachnospirales; family Lachnospiraceae; genus UBA3282. Next base: position 4,152 of record CAMWJF010000040.1, on the reverse strand, counting down.
GCTTTTATAAGCGAAGGGGAACGGAAAAGAAGATGGACGGTCAGATGATTCTGGGGACAGGGAGAAGGGCCAAAAACCCCTACTATATGGAAAGATTTTATGTAAACCTATATTCAGTGGAGGAGCTGTGCTTTCTGTTTGTGGACAGGGCGGAGCTTCTGGAGGCGGAAGTCATGCAGCGGGATATGGTCAGGTGGCTGGAACAGGAGTGCGGCTTAAGCGATCTGGCGCATACGCTGGACGCGCTGTTAAACAGACGGGGTTCCACGGCGGCATATGTGGGCGCGGTTTTGGAGTATGTGAATATTTATCCGGCTGACGTGATTGAGAGGACGGAAGAGATCGTGAGGGGCAACGACGGACTAAGCCCCTATGAAAGGCAGAAAGCGAAGGCTGATTATCTTCTCGGGGAAAAGCGGTATCTGGCGGCTTTGCAGCAGTACCAGAGTCTGGCCGGAGAGGTGCCGGGGAATGAGAAACTTCTTTTGGCGAGACTCTATCATAATATGGGAGTCGCGTGCGCGGGCATGTTTCTCTACGGACAGGCTGCCGACTGGTTCATGAAGTCTTATGAGACTGACGGAAAGAGAGAGGGGCTTAAGATGTATCTGGCCGCGCTGCGTATGGGGCAGCAGGAGAACGCATATATTGATTATATCGCGGCGCATCCCGAGTACCATGAGCTGTCTTTGGAGGTAGAGCGGATGGTGAAGCGCGCGGAAGGTTCCTTTGAGGGAACGGACGAAAACAGGATGCTTGTCACTTATCAGGTAATGAAGGAGGAGGGTGCGGGCGCGCTTGGCAGCTCCACGCCTTATTATGAGGAGATCGGGAAACTGACGGCGGGGCTGAAGGAAAAGTACCGCAGGAGTATGAGATAGAGAACGTGGAGGAGAAAAATGGGCTTTATTAAGAGACTGCTTGACAGATTCCGCAGGGATTACGACGAGTATGACGAGGAAGAGTGGGAAGAGGAGGAGTCCTCGCGGGAGATAGACTTTGACAATAGGGAACAGAGAAACGACTATGTAAAAAACTGTCTGGAGAAGATCGCGGACGCCACGAAAGAATTAGAGAACCTGAACTTCGAATATAACATGGTCACCTCCTACTTAAAGGACATGGAGGAGATCGAGGCGCTGCCGCCGGAGGAGAGCGACCAGCTCAAGGACTGTGCGAAGCGCGTGTCCCTCCTGCAGGAGAGAAAGACAGACTTCATGGGGCGGCCCCGCCGTATCACAGACGAGAAATACCGTACGGTGGAGCGTATGGAAGACCAGATGGAGGAGGCTTTCACAAAGATCACCGACGCGGAGAATTATCAGGAACTGATCCGTAAGGACTTAAGCCGTCTGGAAGGCGAGAAGCACGCCTATCTCTATCGGAAGAGCGAGGTGATGCGGCTGATTTCCGATACCAAGGGCATGACCATTATCTGTGTGACCGCGCTGGGACTCTGCGTGCTGCTGCTGCTGTTTTTACAGTTCTTCCTGGACATGGATACCAAGCTGGGGTATCTTCTCACGGCCGGGGTGGCGGCGGTTGTGATCACGCTGATCTATGTGAAGCATATGGACGCCCGAAAAGAATTGCGGAGGGTGGAAACCGGTATTAACAAAATCATCCTGCTGCAGAATAAAGTAAAAATCCGCTATGTGAATAACACCAATCTTCTCGAATATTTATATATGAAGTACGGCGTGAACAGCGCCAAAGAGCTGACCGAAATGTGGGAAAATTATAAAATCGAGAAGGAGGAGCGGGAGAAATTCCGGAGGGCGGAGCTGGATCTGGATTACAGCGAACAGGAGCTTCTACAGATATTGAAATGCTACCAGATACAGGACCCGGCCATCTGGCTGCACCAGACGGAAGCGATTCTCGACTCCAAGGAGATGGTGGAGATCCGGCACAACCTGATCATCCGCAGGCAGTCCTTAAGACGGCGTATGGATTATAACCGGGAAGTGGTGGCCGGTACCTCCCAGAAAGATATCAAGGCGCTGGTGGAAAAATATCCGAAATACGCAAAAGAGATTATGAAGACGGTGGAGGAATACGAACAGAAATTCAATGCCTGAAAAAGAGGCAGAAAGGAAACGGATTATGAGTACAGACAGATATGTAAGTCCCTTGTCGGAGCGGTATGCCAGCAGAGAGATGCAGTATATTTTTTCTCCCGATATGAAATTCAGGACCTGGCGGCGGCTGTGGATTGCACTTGCGGAGACGGAGATGGAGCTGGGGCTTTCCCAGAACGGCAGACCTGTCATCACGCAGGAGCAGATCGACGAGCTTAAGGAGCATGCGGAGGATATCAATTACGATGTGGCGAAGGCCAGGGAGAAGGAAGTGCGCCACGACGTGATGAGCCACGTCTATGCCTACGGGCAGCAGTGTCCCAAGGCGGCGGGCATTATTCATCTGGGAGCCACCTCCTGCTATGTGGGGGACAATACGGATATCATTGTGATGCGCGAAGCGCTTAAGCTTGTCAAGAAAAAGCTGGTGAACGTGATCGCGGAGCTTGCGAAGTTTGCGGAGGAATACAGGGGGCTGCCGACGCTGGCATTCACCCACTTCCAGCCTGCGCAGCCCACCACCGTCGGAAAGCGGGCGACCCTCTGGGCACAGGAGTTCTGTCTGGATCTGGAGGATCTGGACTATGTGCTGGGAAGCCTCAAGCTTTTGGGCTCTAAGGGCACCACGGGCACGCAGGCGTCTTTTCAGGAGCTTTTTGACGGCGATCAGGAAACCATTGATAAAATCGATCCCATGATTGCGGAGAAGATGGGATTTGAGAAGTGTTATCCCGTGTCCGGGCAGACCTATTCCCGCAAGGTGGACACCAGAGTCTGCAACGTACTTGCAGGTATCGCGGCATCCGCCCACAAGATGTCCAACGACATCCGCCTGCTCCAGCATTTAAAGGAGGTGGAGGAGCCTTTTGAGAAGAGCCAGATCGGTTCTTCGGCCATGGCTTACAAGAGAAACCCTATGCGCAGTGAGCGCATTGCCTCCCTTGCCCGGTTTGTGATGGTGGACGCCCTGAATCCGGCGATCACTTCCTCTGTCCAGTGGTTTGAGCGGACGCTGGACGACTCGGCGAATAAGCGGCTGTCCGTTCCCGAGGCGTTTCTGGCGGTGGACGGGATTCTGGATCTGTGCCTGAATGTGGTGGACGGGCTGGTAGTATACGATAAAGTGATAACCAAGCGCCTGATGAGCGAACTGCCCTTTATGGCCACGGAGAATATCATGATGGATGCTGTCAAAGCCGGTGGCAATAGGCAGGAACTGCACGAGAAGATCAGGGAGCTTTCCATGATTGCCGGGGCGAATGTGAAGAAGGAGGGGAAAGAGAATAATCTTCTGGAGCTGATTGCGGCTGACCCCGCCTTTAACATGAGTCTGGAGGATCTGCAAAAGACCATGGAACCTTCCAACTATGTGGGGCGTGCGCCGCTGCAGGTGGAGAAGTTCTTGAAGGAGATTGTAAATCCGATTCTGGAGGAGAATAAGGAGCTTCTGGGCGTGAAGGCGGAGATCACAGTGTAGGGGAGACAGGATGCATAAGGAAGAGGAATTTGAGCGGGTCGCCATGCGCGTTTCGGCGGTCAGTATCATTGCCAACTTCGGACTGACCGTGTTTAAACTTTTGGCGGGTATTCTTGCCCATTCCGGCGCGATCATTTCCGACGCCATCCATTCGGCGTCGGACGTGTTCAGTACCGTTGTGGTGATCATAGGCATTCGGATATCCAGAAAGGATTCGGATAAGAACCATCCTTACGGGCATGAACGGCTGGAGTGTGTGGCGGCGATTGTGCTTGCCACCATTCTTGCCTTTACTGGTTTAGGGATCGGGTATACGGCCATCAGGGAAATCACGGGCGGCGGCTATGCCGGACTGAGAGTGCCGGGAAGACTGGCGCTTGTGGCGGCCGTGGTTTCCATCGTCGTGAAGGAGGCCATGTATCAGTACACGAAAATACACGCCAGACGGATCGACTCCGGCGCGCTGATGGCGGACGCATGGCATCACCGCTCCGACGCGCTTTCCTCGGTGGGCGCGCTGATCGGTATCGGCGGCGCAAGGCTCGGGTATCCGATTTTTGATCCTGTGGCGAGCGCGGTGATCTGTGTATTCAT
>CAMWJF010000039.1 GCA_947174505.1 uncultured Lachnospiraceae bacterium | reverse complement strand
CCGTAAATATTATTTACCGCCAGAATCTCCATATCTATGTTTATTTCGTAAAAAGTTCCGTCTTCCATTGTCAGTTTAAGACATCCCGCTCCGATCTTATCTACCAGTTCTGTTTTCACGATCACTCCTTCCGGACAGAGCGGACTGTGTTCCAGAAACCATATCGCCAGTTGTTCTTTCTCCATTGACGCTGCACTTTCCGGAAGCGCAAGCTGCTGCACGTCCGAGTACCACACTCTTCTGGCGTTCGCGATCTCAATGGACGGAATGATGCCATAACCGTCTTTTTCTCCCATGCTGTAACTGTAAAATATCCTGCTGTGCTCCATATCTTCTTCGCTCAGGGCAAAAAAAAGCATACCAATCTCATTATAACCATAAGAACATGCTTCCATCTGATATCCAGTCAGATCATAAAGTTCTCTGAGTGCCCTTCTCGCCAGATTCTCCGTTGTCTCCTGCTCTTCCAGCCTGCCGGTGAGATCTGTCAGCCAGTCCGCCGATGCCGTATAACGCAAATCCGGTTCTCTGTAGCCTTCCCTATGTTCTTGCGGCCTGACCCGAATGCCTGATTCCGATTCTTCTGCTCGTTCTTCCCGTCCGTTTTCCGTTCCGACATCTTTTATCCGGTTTGCCACTTCCCCGCCTTTTTCCTCCTTTACCGGCTCAGGCTCTTCCAACATCATTTTCCCCAGTTCTCCCTCCATCTGTGCATTCGGCTCTTCGATCGTTTCTTCTTTTGCATCTACTCTCTGCGCCGGGAAACAAAACCCGCATAAAAACAGAATCAGCAGCAGACAGGCAGGTAACGTCCATAGGCCCGTTCTTTTATGCTCCGACACAATATTTTCCAACCGCCTCTTCATATTTTTACCTTTTCCGGACACCGGAGTGATTCCCTGAACAAGCGTCCCGGAAGCCTGCGCGCCCTGAAGGATTTCCAAAAGTGCATAGCCATAATCCTTTTTCTCTGATAGCGAGGCATCTTTCAGCGCCCTTGCATCACAGGCAAATTCCGCATCCTCTCTGGCATAAGCCGCCCCCATCCATACAAGTGGATTCCACCAGTAAAGGACGCATAAAGATATCCGAAACGCCGTCCAGATGTGATCTTTCTGCCTGTAATGCGTCTCTTCGTGCAACAGTGCCTGACGGCACAGCTCTTTATTCTTTACCGTCTGCTTCGAAAGCAGGATGCAGGGATGAAACAGACCGAACAAACAGGGAGATACCACTTCCTCCCGGATATATACTGGTACCAGTCTTTTCTCGGCCAGCCTCTCCATCTGCTTTATACTTCGTTTCAGGCGCTGGTTTATTAACACGACATAACCGCCGCAGAGAACGCTTCCTGAAAGCCAGATGCAGGACAGGCAACTTAGTATGTCCATCCGTTTACGGTTCACTATCCTTTCCACCTTCGCTGTCTCTTGCATGTACTCTCTGTTTTCAGCCAGAAAAGACGCTTCTGTTATCCCACCGTTTCCCACGCGCCCTGCGTCTTGTGCATTTTCCGCAATAGCTGCATAGACTGTTGTCTGGGCGGCTGATACCACACGAATTGCTGCTGACCTATAGTCTGCGGCAGCTTTTTCGACACCCTCATCAAACCCTGCAGCTTCTCCGACCGCTTCCGGCAGTACAGGAACCGGAATCAGTGTAAACGGAATCAGCAGGCGGACTGCCGGAACCAGCCACAGCGCATACAAGATTCCCGGCGGTATCTTACCACGCAATAACACCCGAATGAGAAACATCATCCCGATCAGGCTTTCTGAACCGACAAGAAAACTGACAAATCTCATCATTCCTCCCTCTTTTCTCCCGCCTGATCCAAAATACTCTTTAGTTCCGCAATATCCTCCTTGGACAGTTCTCGCTCCTTTACCGCATTGCTGACCATATAAAGCAGATTTCCCTGATACACCCGGTCCAGAATGGATGCGGTTTCTTCTTTCACTGTCTCTTCCCTGTTCCACACAGCATAATACTGTTTTAATTTTCCGCTTTCGTCTATGCCGACAGCCCCCTTTTCCAACATCCGCTTCAAAAAGGAGGTGACCGCATGCTTTGTCCATTTCTTTTTCTCACGCAGCGCGTCGCAAATCTCACGCAGTCCCGCAGGCCCGCGCTCCCAAAGCACCTGCATGATATACCATTCGTTTTCCGACAACCCTTTTCTGTAGTTCACGATTACTTTCCTCTCTACTTGTTAATCACTTAATCCACGCAATTAACAGACACTATTTAAGCATCCCATTGACAGCGATTATTTTTAGTCCTTGTGAATGGAATTCTGCGTCCAGAACCTCGCTTATCCAAATTTGCCCGGTTTCTCCAAGCATAATACCTTCCCAACTACAAAACATTTCCGTACAATCTTCCTTTTCAATGGCTGAAAAAAAATCTTCTTCTAAACCGCTTTCAAAACTGTCAGACGCATCAATAAAATCTGCGCTGTTGTTATAAATTGTATCCGATATCGTAATGGGATAAGAAATTTCGGAAGAAATTGCTGACCAATCATGTTCCAGAAACAATTGTCTGACTCGGGCCGCATAGTTTTCAACATCCGAACGTGAAAAATCAGTTGCTGCACTATAGTAACTGTCATCGGCTGTTGTCGCTGTTTCCTCCGGTTGCTGAGTCATGTCCTGAGCCGAGTTGTCTGTACTACCCGGAAGATTCAATGATGATAAATGATACAGTTCCTCTACCGGATACTCCTCCTCACTATAGTATTTTTCATTAAACTGCTGCATCAGCTTTCCTTCTGCGCTGTAGCCGGTTCCATCCCATCTGTAAATCCGTGTATCGTAACACGTCTCGCCTTCTACATCATATGCTGCTACAACCACCATCCCTGCTGTGCTGCTCCCGCCTATCGTGACCGTATCAAAAAAATAGATTTCCTTGAATTTACCGATCGGAACATTGTTCCCCCGCACATCCGGAAAAATATAATCTGCCCTTTCCAATGGATAATAAACTGCTTCCGACATTCCCTTTCCGAAATCTGGCTCTTGACCGCCTTCCTTAAAAAAACACAGCCTATAATCTTCGTCATCCTGTTGTGGGATCGTATAAGTCAATAATCCCAGTCCAAGGCCTCCACAATCCCCCTGCATCAAACCCTGCATTTGCATAGCCGATACAGTATCCTGCTCGTCTTGGTCTGTATCGCTTTCCTGAATGCCCACTGTCTGCCTGTCATTTAAAACTGCTGTTTCTTCTGACACGACCATATTACTATCCACTTCTTCCCTTTCCACTTCATTCAAATCCGTTTTGCCGTCCTGTCCTTTGGAGCAGGCCCACAAAAAAGCCATGCACAAAAACATGCCGGCTGCTATCATTGCTTTTTTCATCTCCCTTTCACCTCTTCGTTAATCATTTGATTAACGAAACTTTACCATAGAATTATCAAACAGTCAAGATGAGACTGCTTTACAACAGTTTTCTTATTCGGAACAACACCGGAACCGTTCCATGCAGAGCCGGACAGCATGTCATACTTCGCATACATACCCATATAAAAAGCAGGATATCCATGTTTCAACAATTCTTCATTAGCAGCAAAACCATGCACAGCGCATTGCCCGGCTATCCTTTCCGCGCCATCGTTTTTAACAACCCTGTCCGCAGGCAGATACGCCGGATTCCCCCGCTCCTCCTCCAGCTTCGCCAGTTCCTCCATGGCCTTCAACCCCCTTGTGTCAAGTTAATGACACAAACTTTTCAAATATTTTCCTGAAGCATGAAGTTATTCATTAATTTAAGGATTTGTCTAATTTTTTCCATATTAATGAGCCTATTGTAATACTCGTTTAACTGGAAAATTACCACACTGACTATCAGCATTCCATTCATCTATGGAAAGAACATCTACCCTATCTATCAATCTTTTTCCATTTCCAATATTCTTCTGCAGAGAAAAAGGCAGTTCCATTTTTAATCTGTTTCGCAGTCTTTTTCTGGTAGTTACATCTCCATTTGGATATTCAAGAATATATATGTACCAAACCGGTTTGTTTTTATCCAATAATCTCAAATAGTGCAAAGAATCATAAAACTTGCGTGTTATGATTGATATTTTCTTATCTTCCATTGGACGAAATGCTTCCGGATTCTTTGCACTCGCAAGACATGCATTCTTATATTCTACCATGAGAATATGCGTAGAATTTTCAATCAAAAAATCCACATCATTAATGTGTATTCCTGCATTATGATAGTCTTCATGTATTTTATCCGTTGCCCATACAGCAGCCTTACAATCAATACTGTATGCACCATTTTCTTCTATAAATAAGTTCTTCACTGTCATTTCCTCATAGTTCATATACTTCATCAAGTAATTTGTTATCTGCGGCCATAATGTGATTATATTTAATCTTGTCCATTTTGTCCGCTGATTGACTATATATTGCTTCACTGTTATCATCCATCCCGGGGAATATCTTTTGCATTTCATTCGAAAATAAATTATGGCTTCTATAAAGATTATGAAACATCACCTGCTCGTTATTCGTACGGCGGATTTCTAAGTATTTTGCAAAATTATAACTATGTGTTGCCAAAAAAATCTGAACTCCATTTTTCTGTAATTCCAACAAAATCTCTGCGACAAGGGGATATAATTCTGGATTTAAATTCGCTTCCGGTTCATCCCACAAAAGAATTGATCCTTTTTCCAAAAGACCATTCCGTATTAATTTCCAAAGTAGACCTAATTTACGCAATCCCTCTGCCTCTAATGAAAAATCAACTTTCTGACCGTCTTTTTTTAATACATAAAAAGAATCATTTTCCAAAATAACAGTCCCATCAATTACAGCGCTTAGTTTATCAAGGATTTTACTCATGGCAAATGGGATTTCCCGCGTCTCTGGTAAAGAAGCATTTACAATAATATCTATCTGCGTTCCATCAAATGGCATATTATATTTCTGATTCATAGCCAGGAATCCCTTTGCATGTGACAACATTTCTGTTGTAGGGATAAAGACAGATTGTATATCTAATCCAAGCCATTGATCGTAATTGAATATACCTTTATGGGAAAGGCTGTCTTCAAAATTATGCGTTCCGTCCGATACTTTATAATAACAATAATCTTCTTTATTTTCTGCATTTTTTAAAGCATCGTTATCTTTTAGGCTGTTTGAAAAAAATTGTATTAGTCTTTTTGTCTTTCCCTGATCCGTCTGCTTAATTGACCATTGTGTTGCAGCATAAATCATTTTCAGAATGGTTGTCTTTCCAACTCCATTTTCACCAATCAGAACATTTATCCCATCACAAAATTCTATCTTAAATCCATCATTAAATGAATCCCCTTCTTCTATAGACTTAAATGCGGCATTATTCTTTCTCAAATGACGCTTAAATACCATTACATTTAATATTTCAATCGTTTTAATTGCCATTAGTCCAGCCTCCAACCAATTTATAATCTGTTTTCTGTTTGTATTATATCCTGTTCCAAAAATTTTGTATACGATAAATCATTATAAAAAGTCTTTGGGTATACAAAATTGGCAAAAAGGGGAGAGCGTTACGCCCTCCGCTTTCTGCCCTTCCCCTTACAGTACACCACCGCCGTCAGCGTGCTCACAAACGTCGCCACAATCGCAGGCGCGATAATCCCCGCCGAGTTTACACTCCCGTACTGGCTCCTGTACGCAGGCAAATACGCCGGATTCCCCCGCTCCGCCTCCAGCTTCGCCAGCTCTTCCATCGCCTTCAGCCCCCCTTGTGTCAAGTTAATGACACGAATTTTATTAATTTCTTTGGAAAACTGTTGCTATTTGTCAGATGAAGAATATTTAACTCTCATATGCAAATTTAAAGACAACTTGCAATCAACCCTATTCGTCTAAAATGCATTCCACTCTACAGCATTCTGGTAAATATAGTAATACACGTAAAAAGCAGGATATGTCCCATAAAGGCTTCCCGCTTTTAACAACTACTGTATTTAAAATATCAGATTGAAAAACTCCTCACTTCCTCCTGCGTAAGCTCAACCAGCTTTTTTCCACATTGTTTTGCATATCTTGAAAGTTCAAGTAAATTCACATGACAAGATGGTGCGTTAGCATATGGATCAGGTTGCTCATAATAGCTTGGGGCAATGACCAAATTTTCCATAAATTTAGGTTTCGTTCCATTCATAATGATACACCTCCAATAACTTTTTTGCCTGTTCTTCATCAATAAAAAATTGATACTGATGAAGCATTCCCAAATATTCTGCATGAAAAACATCAATATAATGCTTAAGTAGTTCTTCATTGGCAGCAAATCCATGTACTGCCCCCTCATATCCCCATTCAATAGATTTGTCTGCTGCTATAGCAAAGAGATGTCCCCCAACACCAACATACTTTTGACTTCCATACTCATGCTTATTATTATGTGGCGCAGTACATGCCCAATGAAGGTATACTGCATGGGAATCTTTATCATTTTTAATTCCAACTAACCCCTGAATCGTGTTATCATCCTTTAATGCCAATGCATACACTTCAACATTTCTGGGTATTTCATTCCAATTAATATGCCAGCCATTACTTTTCCGAAATTTCTTCAGGTACGCACGGCTCTCTATTTTAAATACTACTGTTTCCTTAATTTCACCAGTCTGTGTATCTTTTAAACAAGGGACTATGTCGTCTATCCAAATATCGATACAACCTTGTTCAATTGATGTCATAATAAAGCACCACCTTTAATTTTATTATATCCTATAGCATCACCATTTATCAACCTAAAAACCCTTTGCCTATATTTAGTTTCATTTCTAATTTCTATATGGGATTTCAGATATTCTCACTTTATCAACAAGATATTCATACCCGGACTTTTCCAAAAAATATTTTACACTGTCCGCAACATATTCTTTCTGACTGCTTGGTGCAACAACAATATCCGCAATCGGAAAAACCTTATGTGGTCTGCAATCCACATTTAAAATCTTCATTTTAATATAAGGCAATAGAATCCCATTTCTTTTTCTAAAATGTACTCTTCTATTATCTTTATTGAAACAGTGTAAAAATCTCAATTCATGTTCATGTTCAAAATGTTCATCCTACATTAATACAAAATAATAAAATAGAACATCAGAAATTCCTTCTATACACATATCTACAGTACCTGGATATTTTTTTATAAAATTTATTCCCATTTCAAGTATTGATTCAAATATTTCTATTTTCTCATCATCCCTATAAATTATCCTTTTGGGGAACAAACGTATTTCATCATGTGGCAACATTTCATCCAGATTCATTTCTTCAATTTCATCATCATATTGATCTTCATTCATAAAAGTTATCGCATCAAAAGAACCGACTGAATTTTCAAACCCTATAGCAATCCCTTCGTTTCCATAAAATTGCCATTGAGTCAATATATCTCCATTATTACAGAAACTTAACGAAAATATATCTTTTGAATTTATCACATGAAATCCTTGAGATGCCTTTTGATTACATACATTCAACAGCCCATATAAATATTGGCTTATCTCATCCTTCCCAGCCCTCCCTAACTTCTTCTCAATTATCTCCTTACATATTGTCTTCCCATTTTCAAATTCATGGCTATCGTTCATATGTCTAATATTAGAAATTCAAAAATCTCTCTTCTGCATTATACTTTGAAACCCTTCAAGGCTGGTATAATGATATAGACATTGTACATTGTTTACGGACAATTTATATATTGATTCTATTTCTATTTCTACACTCATCCAATCTGGAAAAACCGGATGCTCTAAAATGCTGGACAAATTACTTAAATTAACACACATATCTTTATCATCTTTCATGCTTATTCCTTTCGAAATATCTTATTGTATATTTTCATGTTTTATACTTTTGAATGTATCATGAGATTTCTAACAAATACAACAAATAATGGCAACCAAATTTAAGATACGACTACCACTACTACAATATATTATCCTCTCCGCTTTCTATCCTTCCCCTTACAATATACCACCGCCACCAACGTACTGATAAACGTCGCCACAATCGCCGGCCCGATAATTCCCGCCGGATTCACACTCCCATACTTCTGCCTGTAAGCAATCATATTAACAGGTATCAACTGCAGCGAAGAAATATTCAGTATCAAAAACGTACACATCTCGTTGCTAGCAACACACTCCCGTTTCCCTTTCTTCCCGCTAGCCGTTTCCGCTCCGCCGCTTACTACAATCCCGTCCGCCTCATACCCCGGCGTCCCTCTCTCCGCCTCCAGCTTCGCCAGCTCCTCCATCGCCTTCAACCCCGCAGGCGTACACGCCCAGCCAAGCCCAAGCACATTGGCAATCAGGTTCGTGGCAATATACTCCCTTGCCGGATGCCCTTTGGGAATGCGCGGAAAAAGAAAGCTGATGAAGGGTTGTATGCCTTTCGTCAGCTTTGCAATCAGGCCCGATTTCTGCGCGATCTCCATAAGACCCACCCACAATGCCATCACGCCGATCATGGTAATGCAGAGGGACACCGCGTCCCCGGCGGAGTCAAGGGCCGCGCCTGTCACCTCCGCCATTTTTCCTGTGAACGCGCCGTAAACGACGCCGATCAGAATCATAAACGCCCAAATATAATTTAACATGGAAACCCCTATAGATGATTTTTTCTTACTTCCATTCTATGAATTTCCCCGCGTAATATGTTTACCGCCCGTCCGCCGCTCTTGCGCTTTTCCGCTCTCCTCCTTTTCCCATGTCCATCGCTCCCATAACGGAGATATCTATTTCCGACGCGTCCACCAGATTTGCGGCGTCCGCCCGCTGCTCCTCATCCGTGGCAGGTATCGCGCCGTCAATCTGTCCCTTTACGCTTTCCGCACGCAGCAGCACTGTCTGATACAGCATTTCCGCGCCCGCCTCATATTCTTCATAGGAATAAAGCGCAGTGGGATCCGTTTCCACCAGCGTATCAATCCGGCTTCGGATTCCCTGATAAACTTCCTGAAACCTTCCATCCAAAACATACGTCTGTGCCAACTGTCTTAAATATTCATGGTAGCGGGAAAGATATGCTTCATTCTCCAAGAGAGCGTCAAAAAACGCTGTACCCGCAAAAGGAGTGTCCACAGCATCATTCACGACCTCTGACGCGCCGCCCTCCGACCCGTGGTTCATTCCGCCAAAGGCAAGATTGTAGTCCCATGGAAGAATATTGAGCACACCATTGTGTTCATATAAATAGTAATTATGCGCCATGTTCCCGGAAAGACTGTCCAGATTCACGGAAAACGCGTGTACCGCCATATATTTTAAAATATTGTCCACATCCAGGTATGTCTCCAGATCGGTTCCCTCACTGATATGCCTGAGTGCCGTGACAACCCTGCTGTGGTCTGCTTTCCCCGTACTTGTCACCTCGCCCTCCCAAATATCGGAATAGCTGTCAAGTTCCTCGTCGGTGTAGTTTAAATTCGCGCCGTTTTCCCCTCCCATGGAGGAATCTTTGCCGGGCATCCTTCCCATTTCCGGCCGCTTCCGTTCATCCCCGGCCGCAAAATTAAAGTCTTCTCCACTCTGCGGCATACCGCCCGCAAAGTCCGGCTCTTCTCTGTCCGCCGGTACGTCTTTCTCAGTTTCCCGGCCTTCCATATAGGCTGCAAAGCCCTCTCCGCCGGGCGCCGGCTGCCCGTCTTCTCCCGCCTGCCAGCGCTCCTTCCCAGCGGCATCCCCCGCATCTTCAGGCCGTGTGGGCCGGCCGCCAAATCCCCCGCCCCCAGAGCCGCCGCCCATCTGCATACTGTCAGGCTTATATAGTTCGCCCTCCACGGTTCCGTAGTTTCGCATAAGAAAGCTTTCCTCCACGGCCTCCAATGCAAGGTATACGCCCAAATACTCTCCGTTCAACGATATTTCGGCATAATTATACAAGGATGCGTCCGCCCCCAGATACTGGTACATATCATAGACCACAGCCTCTTTCATGTTGGTGGCATCCGCATAGTTATTATTTAATATCAGCTTGTCAAGGCCCAGACAGGTCTGCCCATCCACATAATGATCAAATTCCAGCTTCAGGCTGTACCTGTCAGAATCGGGGTTACTGGCAATCGACGACAGGCTTGTATTTCCTTTCGGGCGGACCCCGACGTTATATAGCTTCTGATCGTTGATCAGCACATCGCAGGCGTAATATTCCTCCGCTATGGCATTATCCAGCATTTCCTCCCATTCTTCCTGTTCCATTTGAATATCAATCTGTATCAGCTCATCCGTATCAAACAGTGCTGCTTCATATGCCATCGGCACCCTGACGCCGCCCAACGCCTCCACCGCCTCCTGTGAAGAAGCCATCACCCAGAAGCAAAAGGCAACGGCGGCAGCCATCATCACGCCGATTATCTTTGTTATATGCTTGTAGGAAATCATAACTGCCTCCTTTAGTTAGAACATCACAGCGCGGCCTAAGCCCGGACTGTTACATTAAGACATATATTCGCCATTGAAACTTACAAGGGTAACGTTTCCCACTCCCTCTATATCATGGAGTCTGTTGACGAAAGACGTTGCCGCATCCTTCAAACGGATCTCTGCCGTCACTTCAATACCGCCTTCGTTTACCGTCTTGGATTTCACCAAAAACCGTTTCAGCGCCGTCCGTGCCATCTGTACCGCCTCGTCCTCCGCCTCTTCATCTCTACAGTTCAAAATCAGGATATAAGGATTTTCATGTACCTTCCGGTTGGCAAAAAGGATCAGGATCAGGCCGATCATTGCGGAACCGATTACCGCCAGCGGTATCATCCCCGCCCCGATCACAATACCCGTCGCAATCGCCCAGAACAGGTACACAATCTCTAACGGCTCCTTAATCGCCGCCCGAAAACGGACAATGGAGAGCGCGCCCACCATGCCGAGCGAAAGCACCACATTAGATGTCACCGCCATAATAACCAGTGTGGTCACGAGAGAAAGCCCCACCAGCGTCAGGGCAAATCCGGATGAATACATCACGCCATTGAAAGTTTTTTTGTAAACCACGAAAATAAACAGGCCGATGACGAGGGCAAAAAGCATCCCGACCAGCGTGTCAACCGCCGAAAACTGCGTTACATTCTCTAAAAAACTTTATTTAAAAATATCATTAAAATTCATTTTTTCTCCTTTCCCGCGCCGTTTTTTCCGCATAACCTAGGTTCGTCCATCTTTTCTTTTACCTTTTTAGCCGAACCGTCTGCAGGCCTCATATTTTGAAAAAGCCGTCTGGCGCAGCGTGTTTATCTGAATCAGGCTGCGGATGATTTCGGGAAGAAAGGCATCGTATTTCACTTCCAGAATCATATCCCGCGGCTCTGCGGCAGTGTCAATATCTGCAACCCGGTCTTCCAGAAAATTCCTGTGATACAGCGTTGTCCGAATATCAGAATCAAAGGTAACCCGCACATTTCCCGCCTGATAAATATATGGCTCACGTATGTAAGATACGAGCACCCTCGGGCAAAGCATCTGATAATGCATCTTCGCATACAGCTCCCGCACCAGCGGCGAGGGATGCTCCCGCATCCAGTCCGTTCTTCCCTCCAACAGCTCCCTGCACTCTTTCTCCGTAAGCTGTGCATCAATTTTCATACAGAGCGCGTTATCCTTGATCTTCTTTTCCAGTGTCAGATAAGAAAAATCATCATTATAATATCTGATCCTGAATTTCTCCCGCCGGGAGACGCCGTCCGCCTTCTCCCGCAGCGCTTTGTCCATATAGTTGTCAAAGTAAATGCTCCGTATCAGATATCTGCCGTCCACGCCCGCATGTACATCGCTTTGCATTATTGTCCGCAGGCGGTTTCTCAGTTCCATATATTGTGCATAACCGATCCGGTATTTCAGTTCATGCCGGAATCTCTCTTCCCGCTTCACCCGCTTTTCTCCTTTCCCTGCCTTATGGGAACTGTCCCGTATCTGCACAGTTCCCATAAAAGCCTATTTTGTTTCACACCAGGCATGGGTAAAGTATAGAGGGCTTTCTTAAAATGTACTTAAAATCAGTTGTGATCTTTTGATGAACAATGAATTGCAGACTTTGTAAAAAAGATGATAATGATAACCATGTGAATGTATGGAAATGGCAGATTTACAACACCACCTTAAAACATATCTCCTTCCCATCAGGACTTTGCACAGACGCTTTTCCCCCATGTGTTTCCGCGATCGCCTGCACCATGGACAGGCCGATTCCCGTGCCGCCTGTCATGGCAGACCGTGATTCGTCCATACGGTAGAAACGGTCAAACAGTCTGTCCAGATCAGAGATATCCGGCAGATCGCAAGTATTGGTCACCTCCACACAGACCTTACCCCGTCTGCGGTAAATCTGCATCTGAATTTCGCCTCCGTCACCGGAGTATCTGACCGCATTGTCCAGCAGAATAGATATCATCCGCTGGATGGAATTTCTGTCCCCGTATAACGTCAGATCTTCCTCTATGCGCTGGCTATAATTTTTCCCCTTCGCCTTTGCAAGTACCGCAAAAGGCTCCGCAATTTCCCACGCTGCTTCACTCACGGAAAATCTGCTCTTCTCGGGAAAGGGCGTCTCCTCATCCAGTCTGGACAGCGCAACCATGTCTCCTACCAGTTTTGTAAGCCGGGCGGCCTGTCTGCGGATATTGTCAATCCACTCGTCCCCCTCATGCTCCATCGCCGCGATATCCGCACTGGTCGCAATGGAAGTAATCGGCGTCTTAAGTTCATGCCCTGCATCCGTGATAAACCGTTTCTGCCGCTCTATATTTTTCATATAGGGTCTGATGGCGCGGCGCGAGAAGAGTACGACAAGTACCAGCACCAGAAGCAGGCTTCCCATTCCTATGGACAAAGACACGAAAAGCAGGGAACGCATAGACTGTATGTGAATTGCCGCATTCAAAAAGAGAACGGTAATTTCCTCCCCGCTCCTGCTCACCAGATACCGATAGTCGTTATAATATCCTTTTTCCCTGCCCCCCGAGAGGACTGCCTGCGTGTACGCCCTTGCCGTCTCCTCATCCACAGAAGAAATAAAGTCCCTTGAGACAGCCCTGACCCGGCCTTCCCCATCACAGTAAACCGTAAAAAAGCGGGTAGTAAACGCCGCCTCCGGGTCTCTTCCCGATTTATCCCTGACGGGATGAGGAGGCGCTTCCCGTCTGGCAAAAGCCGTCTGTTCATGCGCCAAAAGCTCCCCTGCCAGATGATCCTGCATAGAAGTTGTCCTGTAATAATTCGCCGTGTTAATTCCGACGATGATAAGCAGCATAACCGTGCCAAACGCCGCCATTGCTGCCAGAATAAACCGTCTTTGTATCTTTTTCAGCATCTGCCCTCCCCAAAAACTCCCGTCGTCTTCTATAAATCAAGAAAATAGCCTGCGCCGCGGGCTGTCCGTATTTCAATGTCAGCTTCCAGCTCCTTCAATTTTTTCCGAAGAAATCCCACATAAGTCCAGACCACATTGATGTCCGCTTCGGAATCCTGTCCCCAAATCTTATCCATCAGGTGCGCCGTCGAAAATACAAAGCGGGGATTACGCATAAAAAGCTCCATCAGTTGAAATTCTTTATTATTCAAACGAACCGACTGGTCTTTGCACGTCAGTTCATACCGGTTACAGTCGAGCTGCACATTTCCAAAAGACAGACACAGCTCTGTATATCCCGCGTTTCTCCGTGAAAGGGCTTTGACTCTGGCAATAAATTCCGGGCTTGCAAAGGGTTTTGGGAGGTAATCGTCCGCCCCTGCCTCCAGACCCGCCACACGATCTTCAATTTCCGCTTTTGCCGTAAGCATTAAAATGGGTACGCCTGATCCTGCCGCCCGGATGTTCTTTAGCACCTCCAGACCATTTACCTTCGGCATCATAATATCCAGAATCACTACGTCGTAATCCTGACAGCCGAAGTGCTCCAGCGCCTCCGCCCCATCATACACCACATCCACGGTGAATTTATTCTTTTCCAGCAAAAACTTTAATCCCTTTGCCAGTTCCACTTCATCCTCGGCAATTAAAATACGCATAATTTTTTTACTCAATCTCCACCCTGTTCTTGCCATTCTTTTTTGCTCTGTAGAGCGCCGTATCCACTCGGGTACACAGGGAGTCCACCGTATCATCCTCCTTCGCCTGCGTCACACCGAGGCTCACCGTCTGCGGTCTGATCCCCGGAAAGCTCGTATTGGCAAAGCACTCCCGCATCAGGTCCGCGATATATGCCGCAGAGGACGCATCCGTCCCCCTAAGAAGCACCATGAACTCCTCACCGCCCCATCTGCCGGAGGACTGCATCAGGCCGGTACGTCTGTTTCGCAGAATATCCGCCAGCGCCACAATGACAGCATCTCCTTCCTGATGCCCGTAAGTGTCATTTACCTGTTTAAAATTATCGATATCCAGCATCACCAGTGAAAACTGTTCTTTCCTGACATCCGCCAGCGCCTTTACAATCTGGCCCTGAATCTCCTTGCGGTTATACAAACCAGTCAGACCGTCGATAATGGCCGCCATTTTCAGCTTATCATTGACGAGCGCAAGCTGCTTATTCGTGTTTTCCAGCTCAAGGGAAGTCACGCTGATAAAAGTCGCCAGCCGGGATACGAGCGGCACACGGGACATCGTATTCCTGTCCTGCGTTTCCGGCAATGCCACCGATGCTTTTTTCTCCCCTTCCCTCATCGCCGCTATGACCAGCGTTACGTTATGCTGGTTCAGACTGCCTTTCGTGCGCAAAAACTCCCCGTGTGAGAAAAAGCCGCAGGAAGCAGATATGTCGTGGAAGGGCTGGATCTCATAGGTCGGCTCCTTATTTGTCCAGAAGGTGCGTCTTGCCGCGCAGGAAAAAATATGTAACACATCCGGCCCGAACTGTGCAATTCTCCGGCTGTCATGCCGGATACTCTCCACGATCGTGCCGGGATCGCCGTAAGAAATACGCACCACGGAACCGATGTCCATGTCAGATGTCATGTTGATGGAACCGTCCGCATTGCTGGACACCGGCGTCCGCAGGATGGTCGTGTCGTTGTGTTCATAAAACAGCGGAAACTCCAATGTATTGTAAAAAAAGTTCTCATCATTTTTTATATTCAGATATTTGTGATAAACATCATACGCCGGAATGCCGTCCAGCTCCTGAAGCAGGGAGCCTTCGGACTTTGTGACATGAAATTCCCTGCCGAGCGGTTTCCACCCCGTCACCTTGATGGAATCCACATGGAAATCTTCTCCGCCGTAAAATACGATGACGATAGACGTCTCAGAAAATCCGTATGCCTTTGTAAACACGCAGGAATCATCGCTTGTGATATCATCGCTGCAGCTCACACCGCCAAAGATCTGGATGTCCTCCCTGATCTCCTTCAGGCCGTCACAAAAACGGGTGGTGGAGCCCTCAGGAATGGTAAAATACATCTCAATGGCTTTCACCCAAGGATTTTTTTGCGTCTCCTCCACGATCTGCGCCGTAATATCATCTACCTCCAGCTTTGCCATATCATACTGGAAAATCTCAAACCGGGTCGTCGGCAGCTCAAATTCCGTGCACACCACGGTGATATTTCCCGAAAGCTCGCAGTCGATAATATTTCCACTGGTGGAACAGCCGATGTAGGGTGTATCCGGGAAACATTCCTCTATGGCTCCCGTCACATCCTGAATAACCGCCGGATCCAAAACTTCCGAATAAATTTGGAACAATCTCGCTCCCGTGGCTGTCCTGTCTGTTTTCCGAAAAGCCAGAAGGGCCTCAGTAAAGGTTTCTCTTTCCTGATATACAAACTGAACCTGTTTCATATCGTATTCCGCCTTTCCTCACTGATTTTCCCCTTTTTTAAGATGTAATTATTTATAATTTTATCATAAACCCCAGAACTGACACAACAGGAAATCCAGCGCCCGCGCGCTCGATTCAGAGAATGCTCCGCATTCTCCTTGAATGGTTTACACTGTCGCAATTTCCTACAGAATAAAAATCGTCCCCGGCACATCAGTCTGCTCCTTCACAATCGTCTGTCCGGCAATGACTTTAAATAATGCCATTAAAAGAAAGAATCAGTAACACGCAGGTAATAATCACTAATAAAGCCCCCAATGACAAACCGATGTTGAGCCGTGCTTTTTCAGGATTATAAGAGGGTTCAATTAAGTTAGAACGGCGTAAAACCGTAACAACAGGCTTATATAAAAGCATCGTTATGGCGGCATTTAAACCTCCCTTTATCAGATTGAACGGTAAAAATGCCGGGAGTAGCAGCTCCACAATGGCTTCTCTCGGATAACCCATATAGATAGGAGCAATCAGATAATTCCAGAGCATCATTACTGCAACCTGGCAGCCACAGCCGCAAAAAAGCGCGAGCACGGCGCCTGACAGTTTATGTCTTTTCTGATAAATAAACGCAGCGGTACAGGCGAAAGAACAGCTCGAAATGATATTCATAATACAGCCAATCATACCTGTTCCGCTGACTGTGAGCATTTGTGCTACAGAGACAATCACCGCTATGGTAAATGAAGTGAGGGGTCCAAAGATCAGTCCGCCAATTACAATAATGACATCTTTGGGATCATACTTCAGAAAGAGTATGAGCGGGACGCGTCCGACCACCATCGCTACATAGGAGAGGGCGCAAAGCATACCTGTTGTTG
Source organism: uncultured Lachnospiraceae bacterium (assembly GCA_947174505.1). Taxonomy (GTDB): domain Bacteria; phylum Bacillota; class Clostridia; order Lachnospirales; family Lachnospiraceae; genus UBA3282. The sequence continues at coordinate 21,867 of CAMWJF010000039.1, read as the reverse complement.
TGAGTTTCTTTGTTCTGCTGATATTCATTTTGAATACCTCCTTATAAAAAAATTAACACTTGAAAGGATCTGAATGCCTTTCAGGTGTTAACTTCAGGTGTATTGAAAATGTCAACAGAGCAGTGTGACAAAAAAGAGTGCAAAAATCATAGTCAGATTAACTCTGACGATTTCAATACACCTTCTTTAATCCGGACTATACCGTCGGTTCTGGAATTCCACCAAACCCCGCGCTTTCGCGCCCGCGGACTGTAACCGCCGATCGGGAATTTCACCCTGCCCTGAAGACATGATCACTATTCAATTGTGTTTATAGGATCATAGCATGTTTAGAGGAAGAAGTCAATTTTGTAAAACGTTCCAATGCCAGTCCAATCAGCCGCTCCGTCTGGTCAGCCATAAACAGTGGAATGTTCAGCACATCATCGTCCAGCTTCAAATTATCCAGCGAGAACCGTACACGGAGCTTGACCTGATTCGGAAACAGCTCCTTAAACTTCTTCAGGCTCTTGCTGGCGGTGTTGCCCTCGGACTTGACCTCTACAGGGAAAATATCATTCTCACGCTGGATGAGGAAATCTACCTCATAGGGCGGATGTTCCATAGATACACCTCTTCACACTTTTATTGGAGTTTTTGTGTCCTTTTTTCACATTTTTATTATATGTCAGGCGCCCGAGAAATACAACCTATATACCGCGCTCCTCAATAAAATGATTCCCGGATTGTTCTCCGCGCCTGGCGGCGCTTGTTTTTCTTTTGCGGCTATTATATGATATTCTCATAAATCAGTATTTTCAGTCTTTGCAAGGGAGCGTAAAAATGTCACAGGAAATTCTGCTTTTGGAGGATGATGACAGCCTCAACCACTCTGTCAGCCTGAAATTGAAAAAGGAGGGGTACGCCGTCCACAGCGCTTTCACTATAAAGGAGGCCTTTTCCCTTTTCCGGCAGTTTTCTCCCGCCCTGATTATCTGTGATATCACCCTGCCGGACGGCAGCGGTCTTGACTTTTGTTCCCGCATACGCCAGGAAAGCGACGTGCTTTTCCTGTTTCTGACCGCCCTTGACAGGGAGGAAGATATCATGGCCGGTTACCGGCAGGGCGCAGACGATTATATCACCAAGCCCTTTTCTCTGGCCGCGCTTGTTTCCAAGGTGGGCGCACTCCTGAAGCGTTTTCCGGCCAAGCTGCCGAAAACAGTTGTCTCGGGAAATATCACGCTCTATCCGGAAGAAAAGCGGGTCACAAAAGATGGCGCGCCCCTGACCCTGACCGCCAGGGAATATTCCCTGCTCGCTTTCTTTATGGAAAATCCCATGAGGATTCTGTCGCGGGGCCAGCTTCTGGAATCCATCTGGGACATTGACGGCAATTTTGTCGATGAGAACACCCTCTCCGTTAATATCAGGCGGCTTCGGGAAAAAATTGAAGATACCCCCTCCACCCCCGCCATTCTGAAAAACATCCGGGGACTGGGGTATATCTGGGAAAGGAAATGTGAAAAACGATGAAAACCACTTTGAAAACCTCAGGATTTGCGTGGAAAAGTTATGTCCTTATTTCGATTATCTCCGTGCTTTTTATTTTCACATGCGGCTTTTGGGGATTTTCTGTGCTGGACGCGCAGTATACACTGGATCAGAAGCAGTACGGCAATATCGCAGGCGCTATTCTTTCCAAGTACCCTGATGCGGAACAGATCCTGCTGTCCGCCATGCAGGACACAGACTACCATCATCTGGAAAAGGGCTTTTCCATCCTTGAAAAATACGGATACCGGGAAAACATGCTGATGACCGACGTCCCGTACTATCATTCCGCCCTCATGTCGTTTTTCTCTCTTCTGTCCATTATTCTTGCCGTTGATCTCCTCCTTACCGCACTCTGCTTCTTTTTCTTTTATAAAACCCATAGGGCACAGGAGTGGCGTCTGCATGAGATGCTGGAATGTTACCTTGCGGACAACTATTCTTTTCTTTCAGATAAGGAAACCCTTGCGCCTGTCTTCAGCGAGTCTTTCACCGACACCCTCATTAAGCTGGGACACAGGCTGATGGCAAAAACACAGGCACTGGCTAAAGAGCGGGACCACACCAAAACACTCGTAACGGATATCTCCCATCAGTTGAAAACGCCTGTCAGCGCCCTGAAAAACTGTTTTGCCATGTGCATGGATGCCGATTCCGATGCGGAACGCGACGATTTTTTAGAAAGATGCGCCGGACAGCTGGCGCATCTGGAAAATCTGGTGACCGAATTAGTCAATATTTCCCGTCTGGAAACCGATATGATAACACTGCATCCTGAGCACGTCTTTTTATCCGATCTGCTCACCGAAGCTGTCAATACTGTCTACGAAAAGATTCTTCCCAAAAATATGACCATAGAACTGCTTGATCCCGGCGGAAAAAACGGTTCCGGCGTCTCCCTGTTCCTGGACAGGCGCTGGACGACCGAAGCCATCGCAAACCTTCTGGATAACGCCGTCAAATATTCTCCCGCAGACAGCACGCTGACCTTACGTCTCCACCGATTTTACAGCTATATCAGTCTGGAGGTTGAGGACGAGGGAATCGGCGTCCCAAAAGAAGAAACGAACCGAATCTTCAAACGCTTCTACCGCGGAAACCATCCCACCGTAAAACAGACCGAAGGCTCTGGCGTCGGACTATATCTCGCCAGACGCATTCTGGAGGAGCAGGGTGGCACAATAAGCGTAAAGCCCGCCGCGGAAAAAGGAAGTGTCTTCACTGTGCACCTCCCTCTGCCGTAATTATTTTTCCTTTTGTAAGACTCCTGTAAGATTACTGCCATATACTGGTGTGAGAAACGCGAAAAGTACTTCTTGGCGTCAGACATGGAGAATTCGTGTGACAGAAAGGCAGGTATACTTATGGAAAACCATACGAACATCATCTTAAAGACAGAGGATTTATGCAAATACTACGGTGTAGGTGACAATCAGGTCAAAGCCGTGGATCATGTCAATCTGGAAATCAGACAGGGCGGGTTTGTCTCCATTATCGGCAAATCCGGCAGCGGCAAGTCCACTCTGCTGCACATGTTGGGCGGGCTGGATAACCCTACTGCCGGCAAAGTCTTTATTGACGGGGAAAACATCGCTTCCTTCAAGGAGGAAAAACTCTCAAAAATCCGCCGCCGTAAAATCGGCTTTATCTTTCAGGCCTATAACCTGATTCCTTCCTTAAATGTATGGGAAAACATAGTCCTCCCTCTTGGACTGGACGGCAAACCTTTGGATGAATCTTTTATCAACGACATTATTAAAACACTGGGTCTTTCAGAAAAGGTAAAAAATCTTCCCAACACCCTCTCCGGCGGCCAGCAGCAACGGTGCGCCATTGCCAGAGCCATTGCCGCCAAGCCCTCCATTATTCTGGCCGACGAGCCCACCGGAAATCTGGACACCCGGACCGGCGATGAGACCATGGCTCTTTTAAAAGCCTCAGCCGCAAAATACGGGCAGACCCTCGTGGTCATCACCCACAATGAAGAGGTTGCGCAGATGGCAGACCGTACAATCATTCTGGCGGACGGACGCATCCTCTCCTCCGGGGAAAGCGAGGTGGTCTCCGATGAAAAATAACACCGTTCTGTGCCTTGCCCTGAGTAAGCTCCGCTACAATAGGAGCCGTACTCTGCTCACCGGCATCGCCATTATGCTCACCACCATGCTGCTTATGGCCATCGGTACCGTCGGCATCGCCGTATTCGACATGAACCGGCAGATGTTCTCCGAGATGGACTACCATGCCACTTTCACCGGCTTAACGGCCGATCAGGTAAATGTCCTGTCAAAACATATCAACGTGGAAGCCATGAGCACCTCGGAAATCTTTGCTGATATCGTAAACGGAAAAATGAACGGCGTCCTTTCCTATCGGGAAACCGTGAAGGACGGACGGATTACAGACGGAGACGATTCTTCCGATTCGCGGGAGCTGGCATCAGGACATTATCCGGAAGCGGAAAATGAAATCTGCTCCTCCCCCATCTTTTTCCGCCGCGTCGGCGCAGAACCTGTCATCGGCGGCAAAGTAACCCTCTCCTTCCGGGTAAACGGCAAAGGAGAAATCCTGACAGAGGAGTTTACGATCAGCGGTCTGGAGCCCGACGTGGAAATCTCCGGGGAGATAGACGACAGTCGCCTGATGTGGGCCGCACATGTCTCCAGGGCCCTTTTGGAAAAATACAGGGCGGACGGGCTTTACGAGCCTTCTCTTTATGCCACCCTGCGCGTTTACGGGGAAGACGAACTGGCCTTTGACGAAATGGCAGACAGGATAAACGCGGTCGCCGCGGACATCGGGCTGGACGAAGCCTCTGTCAATATAAACCGGCAATATCTTTACACTGTTACCGATCCGGGTACGGAAATCATGGTTGTCGTTGCCGCGATCAGTCTGATCGTGATCCTCTTTTCCGCACTGGTGATCTACAGTATCTATTATGTAGGCGTAATCACCGATGTGCAGGAGATCGGTAAACTAAAAGCGCTGGGCGCGTCAGGCCGCCAGATCGCCAAACTGTTTTACTGGCAGGGCGCCATCGTGTCCGTCTTTGCGGTTCCCGTCGGTCTTCTGATGGGATTCCTGCTTCCTTACTTCCTGTTTCCGCTGGCTCTGTATGCATACCAGAACGGCTCCGCCATAAGCTCCTACTCCCGCGACGCGGTGGAGGCCGTTATCGGGCAGATTCATATGTTTTCCCTGCCCGTGCTTCTGGCGGCAGTTGTGGCTGCACTTGTGACCGTAGCCATTTCCCTGCAAAAACCCATCCGCCTGGCGAAAAAGGTATCCCCGGTGGAGGCCATCCGCTATCAGGAAAACAGCGCTGACCGCAAGAACCGCAAAGGCCATCACGAGGTAAAGGTCTCTACCCTGACCCTTGCCAACCTGACGCGCAATAAGAGACGTACTGCCGTCACTCTCCTCACCATGGGACTAAGCTGCGTGCTCTTTATCTGTGTATCCGCCGTGCTTAGCAGCGTCAGTGCGGAAGACCTTGCAAGAAGAAATATCCCCAAAGGCGATTTTCGTATTTCGCTGAAATATTCCCAGCATGATGTGGAATATCCCGAAAACAATCTGGACAGTCTGGTGCAGCAGGCGTATTTTAACGAAGCCTTTCTTGCAGAACTGTCCGCCATAGACGGTGTGGAATCGGTGGAACGCGCCCCCGGCAAAATTCTCTCCTCCACCGACATAACGTCCGCCATGTATGAGGACTATTATAACCGTCTGCCTCTCTCCTACTTTACAAGAGATGACCTCGCGGAATTGAACGCCAATCTGGAGCAGGGCAGCATCGACTATGACCGCATGACAGCAAACAACGAAATTGTCTGCACCCATGTTTACTCTTTTGAACAGTATGGCCTTTCCCTGGGCGATACCTTTCCCCTGACCCTCCACGACGGCAGCCGGGAAATCCCCCTGACGGTGACGCTCACCGCCCTGACACAGCCGGACAGCGACTTTTCCCTCCTGATTATGACGGAGGATACTTGGAACAGTCTGGGGCTGGCCTGCGATCCCACCACAGATATTTATCTGTATGCGGACGACAAACACTATGACAGCGTAAAAGAGGCGCTGCTGGAGCTGGTGGCAGAAAACGAACACTTTATCCTCTATTCTATGGACGTGGAAATGAGGATCGGGCGCTCCTCCCTGGGGCTGACCAAAAACCCGCTCTATCTGCTTCTGATCCTGATCTCCGTGATCGGATTTATCAACCTGATCAACACCATGATCACCAGTATCGTCACAAGGAGAAAGGAGCTGGGTATCCTACAGGCTCTCGGGCTCTCTGACAGGCAGCTTGCCAGAATGCTCTCCGGGGAAGGGCTGGTCTTCACCGCAGGCACCCTTCTCATCAGTGTGACCCTCGGCAATCTGTTCGGCTATCTGCTGTTCCTCTGGGCCAAAGAGCAGCACTTCATGAGTATCAGCCGCTACCACTATCCTGTCTGGGAAACCGTCGGCCTTGCATTGGTCCTGTTGATCGGTCAGACCATCATTGCGCTGTTTATCAACAGGAAGGTGAAAAACGAGAGCCTGATCGACCGTATCAGAAATGAAGAGTAGTCATTGGTAATAATACACAAATTTTTTATATCTTTTTATATATTATTGTTTATTTATACAGAAAGTATTATAATAAGCGTAGGTCTTTCGGCCTACGTTTATTTGTGTAAATATATTTCTTTATAGGGGGGACACTTACCATGACAAAAGAACAATACCGGGCAGCCAATTCCAGAATTTTTCCTGTTATTATGATTATACTCGGGTACTTTATGATTACCTTCCTGTTGTCGATTTTTACCGGACACAGCACATGGAAGGTATGGATACAGATCGGCTTTACCCTTTCCGCTATTCTGGTCAGTACTTTTGCACTGATAAAGAACAGGGAGACGAAGGCCTGCTCCGTCGCGCTCATGGGTTCCTGTGCACTCGCCTATGTGGTTATCGTCCTACTGAACAGTACCATCGGCGTTTATACCTATGTATTCGCCCTGATCGTCTCCTCTATGGCATTTTTGAATGTAAAGCTGGCTGTCTGGGGCAGTATCGTTTCTATTGTCGCCAATCTGCTGCGCATATTGATCAATTTTACCCGCGAAGGGGACTATATAAGCCGCTCCATTGTAGATGTCTTTTCCCTGTTGCTGATGGCTCTCGCCTCCATCACGGTAACCCGCCTGCTGATCCGCTTCAACGAGGAAAACATGGCCTCCATCACCGAAGCCGCCAGGGAACAGGAACTGACCAGCCAGACCATGAGTCAGGTGGCGGACGAAATCGCCGCCCACTTTACAGAAGCCATGCAGATGGTGGAAGAGCTGAAGCAGTGTGTGGACACCTGTAATTTTGCAATGGAAAACATTGCGGACAGCACAGAGAATACCGCCGAATCCATTCAGGCGCAGGCAGCCATGTGCGTGGAGATCCGTACTGCCTCCGACACGGCAGACGGGGAAATCCGTGCAATGCTGGAAGCTTCCGACAGAACCACACAGACCATATCCGAGGGTTCCGGGGAAATACGGAAATTAAAGGAGCAGGCTGAAAATGTTGCAGCCGCAAGCGACACGACGGTACAGGTCATTTCCCGGCTCACCGCCCAGATCAACAATGTGCAGGAGTTTATCGGCACGATATTAAACATTGCCGGAAAGACAAATCTGCTCGCCCTGAACGCCTCCATCGAGGCCGCAAGGGCCGGAGAGGCCGGCAGGGGGTTTGCCGTAGTTGCAGAGGAAATCCGCCAGCTCTCAGAGCAGACCAAGGACGCCTCCAACAATATCACCGCCATTATCAATGAATTAAATGCCGACGCTAAATCAGCCAACGAAAGCATCGAGGTCTCCGCCGGTTCCGTACGCACACAGAATGAAATGATCGAGAACATGCGCGCCCGCTTTGAAAACATCCATCAGGAGATGACCGAGCTGGCATCTAAAGTAAAAAATACGGAGGAGAGCGTCAATGTGATACTCACCTCCACAGATACCATTTCCGAAAATATTACACATCTCTCCGCCACCAGCGAAGAGGTTGCCGCATCCTCCACCGAAGGGCTCCGCACCTCCGAGACCTCCGTGGAAAATATGAATGCCTGCAAGGAAGTGCTGGAAAAGATTTCCTCCCTTGCCCTGACACTTAAAAGCAACTAAACTCTTACCACTCTATTACGGCGGACGCCCAGGTCAGGCCGCCGCCGAAACCGCTTAACGCGACCTTCATGCCGGGCTTTAACAGCCCCTTGCGGTTCATTTCATCAAGCAGGATCGGCACGCTGGCCGCAGAGATATTCCCACAGTGATCCAGACTGATGGGAAACTTATCTTCATCGATATGGAGCCGCTTTGACACCGACTGGAGGATTCGGATATTTGCCTGATGCAGGGCAAAATAATCAATGTCTGATGGTGTAAGCCCCGCTGCCTCAATCGTTTTCTGGAGGGAAGCAGGCACCGTAGTCACGGCAAATTTATAGACCTCCTGACCATCCATATGAACGTAGCTGAGCCGCTGGTCCGTCCGGACCAGCGGATTGTTGTTTGTACGCCCGGGGCACGCAAGCACATCCCCCTTGGTTCCGTCGGAGCCCTGATCGAACGCAAGCAGACCATACTGCTCATCGCCGCGTACCACCGCCGCTCCCGCGCCGTCACCGAAAAGCACACAGGTGCTTCTGTCATTCCAATCCACAATCTTCGAGAGCGTTTCCGCTCCCATAATCAGCGCTGTCCGATATAATCCTGCCTGTATATAGGCATTCGCTATATTCAGTGCAAACATAAAGCCTGCGCAGGCCGCATTGATATCAAAAGCAACCGCATTTACCGCCCCGATCGCCGCCTGTACCTCACAGGCGCAGGCAGGCGTCACGAAGTCCGCAGATACCGTGCCCAGAATAATCAGGTCGATCTCCTCCGCAGTCACGCCCGCGTCTTCCATGGCGCGCTTTGCCGCCTCTATGGACATACTGGCGGTTGTCTCCTCCTTCGCCAGATGCCGTTCCCTAATCCCTGTCCTGCTGCTGATCCACTCATCGGAGGTATCCATCACCTTGGACAGATCATCATTTGTCACCACTGTCCCCGGAAGGCAGCTCCCCGTTCCTATGATTCTTGTTTTCATGTTAATCCTCTTTCTGGCATCCTCCGGAATCAGCGCTCCGCCGATCTTGCTCTTCTCCGCGCCTCTTCCTCCGGCTGCGCACTTTCTTTCGCAGTGCCTGCTCATGAAAATTCTGCCATAATGTCTTTTACGTGCTCTAAATGTGTTGCGCGGTATGCGTTTGCGCCGCAGAAAAGCAGTGCTTCGTTCACCTTTCCCTTCACCGCGTTTACAAGCGCGTCCGTGATGCAGTAGGGCGTATCCGCTCCTTTGCACGCGCTGATGCAGAGATGGCATTTCTCATGGGGAATCTTTCCCTCCTTCGCCCGCCTCATAAAAGGATTTAAGATCGCCCGGCCGGGCATCCCCACAGGGCTCTGCACGATGACAATATCTTCCTTTTTCGCATCAATATAGCTCTGCTTGTAGGCCGGGTCCGCGTCGCACTCGTAAGTGGTTACAAAACGTGTCGCCATCTGCACGCCGGAGGCCCCCATCTCCAGATAATGTTCCATATCCCCCCGGGTATAGATGCCGCCCGCCATAACGACAGGAATCTCCGCCTCGTGCTCCGCCGCCATCTCATTGACCTGTGCGATGATCGCCTTTACCTCCTCATCATAGTGCAGCCCCCCGATATCCGCAAGCTGCTCCTTATGAAAGCCCAAGTGCCCGCCGGCCAACGGCCCTTCGATCACCACCGCGTCGGGCAGCCTGCGGTATTTCTTCCACCAGTATTTCATAATAACCTGCGCGGATTTCACGCTGGACACTATGGGCGCCAGCTTCGTCTTCGCCGCTCCGACGATCTTCGGCAGATCCATAGGCAGTCCCGCGCCGGAGATAATCAGGTCGATTCCTGCTGCCACCGCCTCCCTGACATACTCCTCATACTTTCTGGTAGCCACCATGATATTGACGCCCAGAATGCCGTCCCTTGCGATCTCTCTGGCCTTCGTTATCTCTGTCCCGATAGCCCGCAGATTCGCTCCGATGGGGTCCGCGTCAAAATCCGATTCCCGATAGCCGATCTGCGCCGTGGAAATCACGCCGATTCCGCCCTCTTTCGCCACATTTCCGGCCAGGGAGGAAAGACTGACCCCCACGCCCATGCCACCCTGAATCACCGGTACACGGGCCACCAGATCTCCTATTCTCAAAGGTTTAACATTTACCATCTGTCTATGGCCTCACCTTTCTGACACTCCGTCAATCCGCCCTCTGTCTTACGCCTCTCCAATCGCAAAAGTCAGTTCGGCCTGCGTCACCAGTTTCCCGTCCACATATGCCTTACCCGCGCCTACGCCGATAGGGCCCTTGATTTTAATGATTTCCGTCTCCAGTGTCAGCACGTCGCCGGGAACCACCTTTCCCTTAAATTTCGCGTTATTAATCGCCGCGAAGTAAGCGGTCTTTCCCTTAAATTCCGGCTGGCTTAAAATAGCCACCGCCCCGGTCTGCGCCAGCGCCTCCACGATCAGTACGCCCGGCATCACCGGCTCCTGCGGAAAGTGTCCCGCGAAGAAAGGTTCGTTGTAGGACACACATTTCTTAGCGACTACCCGCTTTCCCTCTTCCAGCTCCTCTATCGTATCAATCAGCATAAAGGGCTGTCTGTGGGGTATGATCTCCATAATTTCCTTTGCACCCATTAATGACATGTCTGCTCTCCTCTCCGCGCCGCCTGTTTTTCCGGCGCCCGCTTACCCGTGATATCTCTTAACCAGCAGACTCGCGTTATGCCCGCCGAATCCGAGGGAATTGGACAGCGCATACTCAAAGTCTTCCTCATAAGCCTCTTTACAGTAGTTCAGATCGCATTCCTCATCGGGCACCTGATAGCCGACAGTTCTGTGGATATAGCCCTCCTGCAGCTCCTTCACGCAGGTAACAAACTCAATCGCGCCGGCCGCGCCCAGCAGATGGCCCACCATGGATTTGGTGGAATTAATCCTAATGTCTTTCGCGTGATCGCCGAAAAGCAGTTTGATAGCCCTCGTCTCAAAAAGATCGTTGTGGTGCGTTGCCGTTCCGTGCGCATTAATATAAGTGATGTCGTTCAGGTTCAGTCCCGCATCCTTGACCGCATACTCCATAGCCTTGGCTGCACCTGCGCCATCCTCCGCCGGGGAAGTGATGTGATAAGCGTCAGAAGTGCAGCCGTATCCCGCTACCTCCGCGTAAATCTTCGCGCCCCTTGCCTTCGCGTGCTCCAGCTCCTCCAGCACGACCACGCCTGCGCCTTCGCCCATGACAAAACCGCTTCTTTCTTTGTCAAACGGAATCGAGCATCTTGTCGGGTCCTCACTGGTAGAAAGCGCCGTCAAAGCAGAAAAACCGCCGACGCCGATGGGGCACACACTGCCCTCCGTTCCGCCTGCCACCATGATCTCCGCGTCGCCGTACTGGATCGCGCGGAAAGCCTCCCCGATGGAATTTGTACCTGTTGCACAGGCTGTCACCACGTTGATGCTCTTACCCTTAAGGCCGAACTGAATTGACACATTGCCCGCCGCCATATTGGAGATCGTAAGCGGCACAAACAGAGGCTCTATCCTGCCCGGGCCCTTCTCCAAAAGTCTGCTGTGGGAACGCTCCATCGCCTGTAAAGAACCCGTGCCGGAACCTACGGCCACGCCTACACGGTAAGGATCTTCCTTCTCCATGTCAATCCTTGCATCTTCCAGCGCCTCTTTCGTTGCCGCTACCGCATACTGGGAAAAGAGCTCCATTCTCTTGGCCGCCTTAAAATCCATGTAATTTTTGCCGTCAAAGTCCTTGACCTCTGCCGCAAGTTTACACTTAAAATCTGCCGTGTCAAACTTTGTAATCGGCGCGAATCCGATCTTTCCCTCCTTCACGCCTGCCCAGAATTCATCCACGCTCAGACCAATCGGGGTGATAGCCCCCATTCCTGTTACAACTACTCGCCTGCTCATCTTTCCTATTTTGCTCCTTTCCTATATCGCCATTCCGCCGTCTACCGAAATAACCTGCCCGGTGATATACGCCGCTTTATCGCTCGCCAGAAACGCCACCGTCTCCGCAATATCCTTCGGCGTGCCCACACGCTTTAAGGGGATCTGCGCAAGAGTCGCCTCTTTGGCCGTATCCGTCATCGCCTGCGTCATGTCCGTGTCAATAAAGCCGGGCGCAACCGCGTTCACTGTAATGTTTCTGCTGGCAAGTTCCCTAGCCATGGATTTGGTAAGGCCAATCACACCAGCCTTGGAGGCCGCATAGTTCGCCTGCCCCGCGTTGCCCAGCACGCCGCTGACGGAGGACAGATTAATGATTCTGCCTGCCTTCTGTTTTAAAAAGGGGCGGTACATATGCTTAATGGTATTAAACGTCCCCTTCAGATTGGTGTCAATGACCGCGTCAAAATCCGCCTCCGTCATCTTTATCACCAGATTGTCCTTTGTGATACCGGCGTTGTTCACCAGAATGTCAATGTGCCCAAACTCGGCGAGTGCATCCGTAATCATCTGCCCGCAGGCCTCAAAATCCGCCACGCTGCACTGCACGGCAGCCGCTTTTCTTCCCATCGCCTCAATCTGCGCTGCGACTTCCTCCGCCCTTTCCCTCGAGCCGTTGTAATTTACGATCACATCCGCGCCGTACGCCGCAAGCGTAAGCGCAATCTCTCTTCCGATCCCGCGTCCCGCGCCTGTCACCAGCGCTACCTTTCCAGTCAGCATATTCCGCTCCTTCCTTTCATCCCTGTTCCTCAGACCGGGCTGCACGGCGCAAACACATCTTCCGCCTGTATACAGCACGCCCGGCCGTTTAAGACAGTTTCTCCAAATCTTCCACTTTTTCTATATTAATCACTTTCACGTCCCGATTAATCTTTCTCATAAAGCCGGACAGTGTCTTACCCGGCCCGATCTCGATAAACAGGTCCGCACCGTCCGCAATCATCCGCTCCACCGTCTGCTGCCACTTCACGGAGGAGGACACCTGTTTCTCCAATAAAGGCTTCACATCCGCCTTATCCCTCACATAGTCCGCCGTTACATTGGCAATATAGGGAATGACGATATCGTGAATCTCCACCGTCTCCAGCTCTTTCGCCAGCTTCTCGCCCGCGCCGACTAACAGGGGCGAGTGGAAAGGTCCGCTGACCTTCAACTGCACGCATTTCTTTGCGCCTGCTGCCGTCAGCTTTTCCACCGCGGCCTGTGCCGCGCCTTCCTCACCTGTGATGACGATCTGCCCCGGGCAGTTATAGTTCGCAACCGTCACACAGCCGTCTGTCTCCTCACAGATCTGCTCGATCACGGCTGTATCCAGTCCCAGCACCGCTACCATCGCGCCGCCCTGTGGCACCGCCTCCTGCATATAAATACCGCGCTTACGCACGATTTTGAACACATCCTCCGGGCTCATCACGCCGCCCGCCACCAGCGCGCCATACTCGCCGAGGCTTAAGCCGCCTGTGATATCAGGCTTCACGCCCCTCTCCTCCACAGCCTTTAGTATTGCCACCTCTGTGGCCAGCATGGCGATCTGCGTATATTCGGTAATATTGATCTGCTCGTTCTCCTCAAAGCAGAGCGCCGCCACATCCAGTCCGCTGGCCTTGCCCGCCAGCTCAAACATCTCTTTGCAGACCGGAATCTGCTCATAGAAATCCTTTCCCATCCCCACATACTGCGCTCCCTGTCCCGGGAACATAAAAACAGTCTTTCCCATAATCGAATACCCTTCCTTTCCTACATCTTCCCCTTGCCACGGCAAATATTTTGAATTTCAAAGTATTTATTTGAAAAAAAAGCAAGCCAAGCAGCTTGCTTTTTCAGCATTGCTCTGCATCTTCTATCCTTACCATAGAATATTGCGTAGTGCCCCTTATTTTAACTTTAACAGAATTTCCGCCTGATCCATGACCTCCGCCAGTATCTCCGCACAGGACTGCTCCTTATTGACCATGCCTGCAATCTGCCCCGCCATAAGGGTGCCGCTCACCACATCGCCTTCCACCACCGCTTTACGCAGGGAGCCGAGTGTCAGCTTCTCCATCTCTTCTAAAGATGCGCCGTTCTTTTCCATCTGCAGATATTCTCTTGTCAGCTTATTGCGGATCTGACGAACAGGATGGCCGTTCGCCCGGCCGGTGACCTCGGAATCAATGTCCTTGGCCGCAATCACCTTTTTCTTGTAATTCTCATGTACGGTACACTCCGACGCTACCAGGAACCGTGTACCCATCTGAACCGCTTCTGCGCCCAGCATCATCGCCGCCGCAAAGCCCCTGCCGTCCGCAATGCCGCCTGCCGCGACCACGGGAACACTGACTGCGTCCACTACCTGCGGTACAAGGGACATCGTCGTCGCCTCGCCGATATGTCCGCCGGATTCTGTACCCTCAGCAATCACTGCATCCGCGCCCGCGCGCTCCATCATCTTTGCCAGAGCCACGCTGGCAACCACCGGGATCACTTTGATTCCCGCCTCTTTCCACATGGCCATATACTTACCGGGATTCCCTGCGCCGGTGGTTACCACCTTAACGCCTTCCTCCACGATTACCTTTGCGATCTCGTCAGCCTCCGGGTTCATCAGCATCACATTCACGCCGAAGGGTCTCTCCGTCAGCTCTTTCGTCTTCTGAATCTGCTCCCTCACGAAAGCCGCCGGTGCGCCGCCTGCGCCGATAATGCCAAGTGCGCCCGCTTCTGACACGGCCGCCGCCAGATGATATTCTGCGACCCAGGCCATTCCGCCCTGAAAGATCGGATATGCAATCCCCAGAAGTTCCGTTATTTTTGTCTTCATTCTATAAACCTCAAATCCCAAATCGAGCGCTCACGCTCGATTCAGAGAATGCTCCGCATTCTGCTTCCATGTTTTACGCTGTGGCAATTTTCTAAACCATAAACTGCCGCCCGGCTTACGCCTCTACACCCTTGCTCTTCATATACTCAACCACAGCGCCTACTGTTGTGATCTGCTCTAAGTCCTCGGAAGGAATCTCTACGCCGTACTCTTCCTCGAAGGCCATAACCAGCTCAAATAAGTCCAGAGAATCCGCACCAAGATCGTCCTTGAAAGAAGAATCCTCGGTAATTTCTACGCCGTCCAAGTTTAACTGTTCCTGAATAATCTCAATCACTCTCTCTAACATTTTCCTGTTCTCCTTTTCGTCATTAAAATAGTTTGACATTCAAAGTATATTATCTGGCCCAACATTTGTCAATCATAATTTTACGGATTCTGGGCGTTTTGTCAATCACTTTGACAATAAATATTGATAAATTTGTTATATGCTCTCACGGAATGGGCGGGTCACTGCATGCCTGCCCCATGAATGACAGCATAGATTTCCCTTTTCGCCATACCGCGGTCCTTCGCGACCTGTTTCATGGCCGTTTTTGAGTCCATCCCTCCCTCCTCGTAAAAAGCCATATGCTCCTCTATCGTCATACTCTGCCATGACGCCTGCCGCTCCTCTTCCTTCTGCCGCAGGCTCTTTCCCTCCACTACAAGCACATACTCCCCGCGGGGCTCCTCCCGCTCATAATAGGAAAGCGCCTCCCCGAACGTGGTCGGCAGTATGGTTTCAAACCTTTTTGTCAGTTCCCTGCAAAGAGTGACCCTGCGGTCGCCCAGCGCCCCGTACAGCTCTCCCAGCGTCCGCACCAGACGGTGAGGCGCTTCATAAATGAGAATCGTGCGGGATTCCTCCTTTAGCTCCGCAAGAATCTGCGCCTTCTCCTTTTTATCCGACGGCAGAAAGCCCTCGAAACAGAATCGCCTGGCGGAAAGCCCCGAAAGTGTAAGCGCCGTGATGCACGCCGCCGGACCGGGCAGGGAAGTGACGGTAATGCCCGCCCCCTGACATTTCTGCACAAGCACCTCTCCCGGGTCGGAAATGGCGGGGGTGCCCGCATCCGAAATAAGAGCTACATTTTTCCCCTGCCGCATCTGTTCCACAAGATAGTCCGCTTTTTCTACTTTATTATATTCGTGGTAGCTTGTCATAGAAGTCCTGATCCCAAAATGGTTCAAAAGCTTAATGCTGTTGCGCGTATCCTCCGCCGCAATCAGATCCACGCTTTGCAGTGTCTCCACCACACGCGGCGTCATATCCCCAAGGTTCCCGATCGGCGTCGCACACAGATATAGCATTCCCGGCATACACTTTGTCCTCTCAAATCCATGCAGAGAATGCCGCTTTTCAGACATTCTCTCAAGTGAGATTCCGATCTCCCAAGCCAGCTATGCCGACTTTGCAATACAGCCTCTGCCGCTGCGCTTAAGAAAATCTTCTCACTTTAGTAACCATACACCTCATAAATCTCCGGTGTATACACTCCCAGCTCTTCATACACAATCAGCGGCTTCTCCACCGTCATACGCGGTCTGCCGCCCCGCACCGCCTCCAAAAGAACCATATTCGGCTCCTTATCCGCAAACGGATATACCAGCCGCATACGTTTCGGCTCCAGCTTATACTTCGTCAGCGTCACAATAATCTCCGCCAGCCGGAAGGGTCTGTGTACGAGAAAAAACCTGCCGCCCGGCACTAGAAGTCCGGCGGCCTGCGATACCACATCCTCCAGCGTACAGAGAAGCTCATGTCTGGCAATGGCCTTCGCGTCCGAAGGGTTGTGCAGCCCGTGCTGTCCGATCATATAGGGCGGATTGCAGGTAATAACGTCAAAGGAAGCAGCACCAAACAGCTTATCTGCCTCCTTAATATCTCCCGTAACAATATCTATTTTTTCTTCCAGCCCGTTTAAAGCTATGCTCCGCGCTGCCATCTCCGCGCTGTCAGCCTGAATCTCCAGCCCGGTCAGATGCGCCGCCCTTGTCTTTGCCTCCAGCAGAATCGGAATAATTCCCGTCCCCGTTCCAAGATCCAGCACCCGCGCGCCGTCCTTCACAACGGCGAACCCCGACAAAAGCACCGCGTCCATCCCGAAACAGAAACGCTTCCGGTCCTGAATGATACGGTACCCGTTTCTTTGCAGGTCGTCTATTCTCTCATTTTCCTTCAAAAGTATATCACGCTTCCGCACAGCCCGCTCTCCGATTTACTTTCCTGCCTCATCCTTCTTTTCCAGCTTTTCCAGCTCTTTCAATTCGGGATCGCTGGCCTCCACCTTGCGGTTCTTGCCATGTCTTCTCTTAAAGCGGAGCTGATCTGCCCGGTATTCCTGAATTTCCTTTTCATCACCTACATCCACTATGACCTTCACAAGCTGCCGCAGTACGTTTACGCTTTGCACCTCGCCCTTCAGCCCGTCGTCCGTCGTCACATAATCTCCCACATTCGGCAGCTTTCTATTCAGCTCCTCGTAAGTCTCTTCCTCATTTTTCAGGCAGCACATCAGCCTGCCGCAGACGCCGGAAATTTTCGTAGGATTTAAGGACAGATTCTGCTCTTTCGCCATCTTAATGGAAACCGGCGCAAACTCCGACAGATGCGTGTAACAGCAAAGAGGCCGTCCGCAAATACCGATACCTCCCAGAATCTTCGTCTCATCCCTCACGCCGATCTGCCGAAGCTCAATTCTTGTCTTAAACACGGAAGCCAGATCCTTCACCAGCTCCCTGAAATCAATACGGCCGTCCGCCGTAAAATAGAAAAGGACTTTATTGTTGTCAAACGTGTACTCCGCGTCAATCAGTTTCATCTGCAGATCGTGTTTTCTGATTTTTTCCAGACAAATTTTGAAGGCGTCTTTCTCCTTCTTTCTGTTCGACGCCTCCTGCTCATCATCCTTCTGATTCGCTATCCTTAAAACGGATTTCAGGGGCTGCACCACCTTTTCGTTATCCACCTCTCTGGGCGCCCCGATTACTGTGCCGTACTCAATTCCCCGGGCAGTCTCCACGATTACATGGTCGCCCTGTTTGATCTCCAGCTTTCCCGGATCAAAAAAATATACTTTACCGGCGGTACGGAACCGCACGCCTATCACCTTAACCATAATCTATCAACCTCCAAATAATTCCGTATTTAGTTTTCCTTAATGGTAAGCAGCAAAAGCTCCATCGTCAAGTCAAAGTTGACGTTAGCCTCCAGTCTCCTCTTCGCCTGCTGGAGGGCGTTCACAATCGTCTCGATCCCCTCGTAGGTGCTTCTGTCCGCCACTCTCCTGATCTGCTGAATCTCGTTGCGGAAAATCAGGCTGTTCATGTCCTTCGTCGCCTTAAACAGCAGCACATCCCTGTACCAGACCGTCAGAATATCCAGATAATCATTGATATCCAGATTGTACTCCGTAATCTTTTTGATCGCCTTAACGATCTCGTTGATTTCCATATCGTTGATATACTTCACCAGCGAAATGGCCTCTTCCTTGACTTTCTCAAACTCCTCGCTGCCTGCCAGATGCTTCGCTTTGCCCACGTTTCCTCTTGCGAATGCAACGCAGATATTCGCCTTATAATCCGGCACCGCCAGCTCTTCCATCAAAAACTTTTTCACAAGCGCATCCGACACAGGCTTCATGTTTAATACCACGCAGCGGCTGATGATCGTTGGCAGAAGCTCCTCCACATTGGAGGTAAGGATCAGAATCACAGCATAGGCCGGCGGCTCCTCCAGCGTCTTTAAGAGCGCATTCTGCGCCTGCGGCGTCATTTTCTCGCCCTCGTTCATGATATAAACCTTGCGCGGGCTGCTGTAAGGCTTAATCCCGATATCGTTATTAATCTGTTCCCTGATGTCCTCCACGCCGATGGTATTCGGCTTTTCGTGGCTGACATAGATAATATCCGGCTGGTTGCGGCTTATCGCCTGCCTGCAGGAATGGCACTCCCCACAGGGTTCCTTGCCGCCCTTTTCGCACTGTAGAGTCATCGCAAAAAGACGGGCGATAAACTCCTTGCCCGCATTGCGCTCTCCGCTGATAATATAAGCGTGGGAAACCTTGTCCGTCTCAATCGCATTCTGTATATGCTGTTTCAGTTCTTCCTGGCCGACAATATCCGAAAACTTTGCCATATATTTATCCCCCTGTAAGTTCCCACCCGCCATGCAGCGGTTAAGTAAAGATATCCAGCAATAACCCCCGGATTTCCCCGATTTTTTCCAGAATCGCCAGATTGTCCTGTTCATCCTTCACCAGCTCCTGTGCCAGCGCATCCAGATTCTGGTCAATCAGGCGGATGATCCCGTAAACCCTGTGCCGCCCCCGCCTGTCCAGAAAATTTTCCCTGGAAAAGGCGTGGGATCTGTTTACTATCTCATTCAGGAAATCTTTCACCAGCGCACGGTAGCGCTTCATGTCCTTAATATCACGATGCTTGGCAAGCTTATCTCCCTGTCTGGTAATCTCCTCCATCATGCCCGTCAGGGCATTTTGCAGATCCTGCTCCTCAATCCTGCTGACCAGAGTAAACTTAAAAGTGCCGTCCGTCTCCTGCGCCTGCTGCGTCTGCTCAATCTGCGGCGCCTGCTGTACCTGATTTACTTTAATGTCCACTCCTGTCACCTCCCGCCTGACTCAATCTACACATTTCACGGACTTTGCGGCAAGTGCAAAATCCCTCGCTTAACTGTCACGTCAGCGCTTTACCCCAGACGCTCCCGCAAATAATCCGTAATCTCATTCAAACAGCTTTCCAGCCGGTCGTTATAAAAGGTTCTGTCTATTTTGGAGAGAGCCAGCTTCTCCTCGGAAAAGTCCTGCGCATCCGCCAGATACCGCCTGCACAGCTCCTCGTATTTCGGATGATCCTGCGATTTCTCCCGATCCAGCGCGCGCTGCAGGCGCACGCCGTCATCCAGCTCAATCATAACCGGCAGCACCTTATCCGCGCCGTAAAACCCACGAAGCTGGTCATAAGCCTCCAGCGTGCCGATCAGCACATAAGAGTGAGTCGAAAGATCAATCTCCGCATCCGCCACGGTAAAATACCTCCAAATGCCGTAACAGGTATCATAGGCTCTCGCCTCGATTACATTTCCCTGTCGCAGAAACCTTTGAAAACCCTCCTCATCCGTAAAATGATATTCCACACCTTCCTGCTCCCCCGCCCGGATCGGCCGGGTCGTGTAGGGCACAATCGTCTTTAACGGAACATTTTTTTGCTCCAGCAGCCTTTTATATATGGTATCTTTCCCCGATGAGCTTTTCCCCATCAGGCATACTATTTTCCCCATGCCAATATCTTACCTTAATATAATAAGAATTTCAACCGCTACAGCGCCACTACAACAATCTGTCCATCCTCAGACACTCCCTGTATGTGCAATCCTGTTCTGCGGTATTCTTCGATCTGCTTCATCACCGCCTCGTCCAGCATTTCTCCCGGCGCCACGATCGGACTTCCCGGCGGGTAAAGGTTGATAAAACCGGCCGCAGTCCTGCCTGCGGCCTCCTGCATCGGAATCGTCTCCCATTCGCTTTGAAATGCCCGGGCAGGCGTCATACGGCTTTTAAGCGGCCTGTTCAAATACGCCGCCCTTTTCCCAGACGCAAAGCTCCCTTCGTCTGCGCTCTCCTCTATCCTATCATCTATTTCACAAAGCGCGTCAGCCAATCTCTGCCATCCCGCCGCCTCGTCCATCAGCGTCATAATTGCCAGCACATAGGTTTCTGCCGTCATCTCCATCTCCAGATGATAGGTTTCCCGCAGAACATCGCCCAGCTCTTTTCCCGTCATATTCGTCCCCTTGACGGAAATCACCATTTTGCCGAGATCCCAGCCTTTCAGCTCATATCTCTTTTGTGACACTTTTGTCATTTTCCCTATATGGATATGTTCGAGGGACGCGGTCTTTTCACAAAAGCTTTCATAATGTCCCCTCATAGCGGCAAACCGTTCCTGGCCCTGTTCTTCCAGAAACTTCATGCAGGCGTCCATGCTCGCCATAAGTACATAGGAAGGACTACTGCTTTGCAGCATGGAAAGATACCCACGCAGTTTTCCCCTGTCCACCCTGTCTCCGTTCACATGCAGTAGCGCCGTCTGTGTCATGGCCGGCAGCGTTTTATGCAGACTGTGGATTATCAGATCCGCTCCTCCCGCAATGGCTCCCTGCGGCATATGCGACGACAGGCCAAAATGCGATCCGTGCGCTTCATCCACAATCAATATCTTCCCCCGCTCGTGTACCGCGGCAGCGATCCCGGGAATATCGGAAAGAACGCCCTCGTAAGTCGGCGAAGTAATGACCACCGCCTTTACCCCGGGATATGTATCCAGAAGATTACCGATCTCCTCCGCAGACACCCCGTCAAAAATATCGTACTCAGAAATCATTTTCGGCCAGCAATACCGCACAATCAGTCCGTGCAGGATCGCCGCGTGGTATACCGACTTATGACAATTCCTTGCCAATAAAATCTCATCAAACGGCTGGGCTGCCGCCATAATGGCGGCCAACACACCGCCGGTACTGCCATTTACCAGAAAAAAAGTTTCATCTGCGCCGTAAAGGCGGTTTGCACGAAGCTGGGCTTCCTTCAAAATGCCCTCCGCCTGATGCAGGTTGTCAAAGCCGTCTATCTCCGTTATGTCGATTTTATGATAATCCGCCATCTCGCCGCCTGCCGGATTTCGTTTATGTCCCGGCATGTGATAAGGATAAAAATCACCCGCCGCATAGTCTGATAATGCCTGATACAGGCTTCTCCCCGCTGTCATGACGCTTTGGCCCCATGCCCCCGATGAAAGCCCACCGTTTCCATCAGCGAGCAATACTTATCCGCGGCTGTCACAACCCAGGCCTCCCTGCAGATGGGCGGCACCACCGACAGAGGCCACATGTGCTTCTTTATGATATCCCGCTGAACGTCGTTCAATTGATACTCCTTCTCTGCATTCCGGAGCGCTGTCATCGGATGATGAAACCCGTGCAGGCGCTTTCTCTGGGACAGATATGCCTTATCATGCCAGTCGTAGAGAAAATAATCATGAAGCAGCGCACCCCGGATCAGGTCATGCTTGTTGCAGCCAATCCCCAGCTTATTGTTTATCTGAAGACTGTAACGCGCCACATCCATGCAATGATTATGCACCGTCATGGTGCCGTGCTGAATATGCTTTCTGGTTCTCATAAAATTCTCAGATTTCAGGATATCCTCGCCGTGCTCCCGAAGCAGCTCATGGATTCTCTTATGACGTTCGTAAAGCCTCTGCAGACGCTCCCTGCGTCTTTTTTGATGGTTCTTAAACAGTTCCATTCTTTCTTTTCCTCCCTATTTAGTCAAGTCATTTTTCCTTATTTTTCAAGGATTTTATAGT
>CAMWJF010000038.1 GCA_947174505.1 uncultured Lachnospiraceae bacterium | reverse complement strand
GCCTGCTCAATCCTTATTTTATTTCCGATATTCTTGAAAATTGAATTCCGTGGAAAATGACGGTGCATGGAACAGGGAGGAATCCTTTTGAAAAAGGAGTTTTTAGATGAATTGAAGCTAACAGAAGACAGCGAAAGAGAATGCAAGCTTGCTGAAGGCGGTTTATCGGATAGCTTATGGGAAACATATTCTTCGTTTGCAAATACAGATGGCGGTACAATACTTCTTGGAGTAAAAGAACATAGGGATTCCTTTACTGTAAATGGATTGACTGACAGGCAGATAGCTAAATATCAGAAGGATTTCTGGAGTGTGATCAACAATCAGAATAAAGTGTCAAAAAATATACTTCTGAATCATCATGTCAGACCTGTTAAGCTGAGAGGAAAGAATGTTTTAAGAATTGATGTACCGGCAGCGGACAGGCATGATAAACCTGTATATCTTGGAACAGACCCTATGAAGGGAACATACCGCAGAGACTATGAGGGGGATTTCCTCTGTACTGAGGAAGCGGTCAGGGCTATGTTTGCAGACCAGAGGGATATTGCTGCCGATGCGGAAGTGTTGGACGAGATGGGACTGGATGTATTCAATAAAGATTCTGTTAAGGGATATCGAATCCTGTTTAAGCAGCTCCATGCAGGGCATCCTTGGAATGCATTGGAAAACGATGAATTTTTAATGAAACTAAAGGCAGCAGCGAAGAACAAGAATGGTGAGCTATCGCCAACCGTAGCGGGGCTTTTGTTTTTGGGGGATGCATATCGGATAACAGATGTATTTCCAAATTATTTTCTGGATTACAGAGAAGAGTGTGATGATAAAGCTGTTCGGTGGCTGTTTCGGACACATTCCGATGAAGGCGACTGGAGTGGAAATTTGTTTGACTTTTATCATAAAGTTATTAATCGTATGGATGATGATATTGCAGTACCATTTGTTCATCGCAGGGACGGAGTGCGTGTGGACAGAGTAGATATACATGCGGCGTTGGGAGAGGCTGTTGCAAATGCACTTGC
This sequence comes from uncultured Lachnospiraceae bacterium, assembly GCA_947174505.1. GTDB lineage: Bacteria > Bacillota > Clostridia > Lachnospirales > Lachnospiraceae > UBA3282. Next base: position 39,362 of record CAMWJF010000038.1, on the reverse strand, counting down.
ACATGCAAATTATTATGGACGACGTGGAATTGTAATTATTAAAAAGGGTAAAGAAATAATGATATCTAATCCTGGGACGATACGGATTTCTAAACAGGAATTTTATGCAGGAGGGAGCAGTGATCCAAGAAATCCGGGTATTTTGAAGATGTTTGGTTTTGTGAATGTTGGTGAACGAGCTGGAAGTGGTATAGATAAGATCATAACAGCATGGAAAGAACAGGGATGGAAAGATCCGCAATTTGTTTTTTCTTTACGCACAGAGCGTGTCACAATTAAATTAGAAGTGGGACAGGTGGTTTATATACCGGGAGCGGTAGACTTAAGAAAAGAAGGTGATGTTTCATATCATATTAAGGCTGTATCAAAAGAAGCAATAATATTAGAATATATTAAGCTGAACGGAAGTATTAATATGGGAAAAGCGACAGAAATTTGCGGATACAAGACGAAATCTGCAACGAGAAAATTGATTGACAAGATGCTGAATAAAGGAATGCTTGAACGGAAAGGCACTGGACCGGCAACAAACTATCAGTTAAAGATCCATTAAAGGTTCTTAGAGGTCTCCAAGGGTCTCTAAGGGTCTCTAAGGGTCACTAAAGGTCTCCAGGGGGTCTCTAAAGGTCTCTGAATGATCGATAGTTTTCTACGACTCATTGCTTTGGAGTGATTTATAGGGTTAATCGAAAATGACTGTGCATGGAACAGGAAAGATAAAATGCTTACATTGGGGAAATACGTTTTTGAGGAAGCCTGGAAATGGGAAAATTGTAAAGATCAACGGATTCGGGCAGGCAAAGACAGAAGACTTAAACAGGTATGAAGAAGAGACCGGGTATATTTCAGCGATCAGTATGGCGTTGGTGATAGAACTGGTGAAAGAGGATGCGGGGAAGCGTCCGTGCCGTCAGCCGGGACATGCGGTATATAAGGAAAGAACGTTTAGATTATGTGTATATGGTAAATTGTAATCGGTGATTATGTTTGATACAGAATCAAATATAGTCACCGATATGCGTTTCAGGGCTGCTATAATAGCGTGAGGAGAATCGCTGTTTGATGCTGTGGCAGGGAGGTACCGATGAAATATGCGAATGCAAATGATGTCTTGCCAGAAGAATTATGTGCAATGATTCAGGAATATTATCAGGGCGGTTATCTGTATATACCGAAGGACAGTGGGCGCAGGGAAATCCGTCAGACTGTCTATAAAACTGAGCTGGAGAAACGAAACAGGCGTATATATGTAATGCACCTTGAGGGAAGAACGAACAGACAGCTTGGCAGGATCTTTCACTTGTCGGAGTCAAGCGTCAGAAGAATTATTGCAAAGGAAAAGACGGGGTATCAGAAAATGAAAGAGACCATAGAACAGATTCTGCCCGCATGGGGAATAGAGAACAGGCAGATCGTGCAGATCTATTCCTCCGCATGGGAAATCAACGGTTTTTATGTCATAAAAAGATATGATGACAGGGAACAGATAGAAAGAAACAGTAAAATAATGACGATACTGTCTGAATGCGGGATTCCTGTGGCGGACATTGTCCCTGCGCAAAGCGGGGAAAACTATGCCGTGCATGAAGACGCTTATTTCCTCATGTCAAGAAAATTGCAGGGGAGTAACATTTCCGACAGGAAGGATCAGGCAACGGCGTATAAAATGGGCTGTGCGATTGCCCGGCTGCACAGGGCGTTTGTCAAATGTGAAAAGGAAATGGAATTTTGGGATAACAGTCTGTTAAAAGAGATGAAAGGATGGGTGCGGGAAGTATTTTGCCACAATGAATGGCAGATTGTCGGGGAGGAAGAATATGGAAAGGCAGTGGAGGCGCTGGAGGCCGTGTATGATGAACTGCCAAGGCAGCTGATTCACAGGGACGTTCATTTTGGGAATTTCTTGTTCTGCGGAGGGGAGCTGTCGGGTTATATTGATTTTGACCTGAGCCAGAGGAACATAAGAATATTTGATATCTGTTATTTCCTGACAGGACTGTTATCAGAGGAGACGGACGACGTTTTCACGAAGGAGGAATGGCTTGCAAATGTGAAAGCAGTCATTGCCGGATATGGAAGCATCTGCCGCCTTTCCGCAAAAGAGAAAATGGCAATCCCCTGCGTGATGGAATGTATCGAAATGCTATGCGCGGCGTATTTTGTCCGTGTGAAAGATACAAAACGCGCCGGAGACGCCTGCCGGATTTTCCGCCTGATACAAAACTGCGAGAGTGATATTCGTGCATTTGCCAAAGACGCTGGGGAAGCTTTTCTGAAGGTACGATATGATAGCATGTACGATTAACGGAATAAGTTTTCAAATGGATACCGACCATTCTCTGTTTTCTCCAAATCACATGGATAAAGGGACACTGGCTATGGTGTCAAACGTGGAATTTCAGCCAGGGCAGAAGGTATTGGATCTGGGATGCGGATATGGCGCAGTCGGCATATATGCCGCGCATGTTACAGGGGCAGAGAATGTCACGATGACGGATATCGATCCTCTTGCGGTTGTGTTTGCAAAAAGGAATGCCGAATATAACAGTCTGCCGGGCATCCATGTTTTTCAAAGCGATGGCCTTGCGTCTGTCACGGAGCGGGAGTTTGATCTGATTTTATCAAATCCTCCCTATCATGCGGATTTCAGCGTGCCGAAGAAATTCATTGAAGAGGGATTCCGTCATTTAAAGTATGGCGGAAGTATGGTTATGGTTACTAAAAGATATCAATGGTATAAGAATAAGTTGCAATCTGTCTTTGGGGGAGTTAAAGTAATAGAAGAGAACGGTTATTTTGTTTTTATTTCGCAGAAGAGGGCGGTTCGTAAAACGGAAAGTAAAAATAGGCAGAAACTTTCAAAGAAACTGCGGCGTAAATATTTTGCAGACTGTTAATTTACCTGAATGAGGTGGTTGAAGAAAAATTGAAAGTGGCAAATCTGCTGTTGTATGTTTATAGCAAATTTGCTATAATTTGAGTGAGATAAGGGAATAGTATGTACGAGATAGAATTTTACGAAGATAGAAATGGAAAATCCGAAATTGCAGATTTTATCAAGGAACTTAACCGAAAGTCTTTTACGAACAAAGAAAGTCGCATCAATTTTAACAAAGTTGTAGCTTATTTGGATTTGCTTGAAGAATTTGGTACAAGGGTTGGAGAACCAGTTACCAAGCATTTAGAAGGCGAGATTTGGGAACTCAGGCCATTGAGGAACAGGCTGCTTTATGCATATTACAGAGATAATAAATTTATCATACTGCACCATTTTATCAAAAAGACACAGAAAACTCCGAAAAGGGAGTTAGAACAGGCCAAGAAAAATTTAGCGGATTATTTGGAAAGGAATGGTTGATATGCTTACATGGAATGAATTAAAAAGCGATCTGTCTTTGAGTCAGGAAGACTTAAATGCTATTGAGTTGGAAAAAGATTTAATCCGTACAATGATTAAGATAAGGGAAGAAAAAGGGCTTACACAGTCCCAGCTGGCGGAAATGTGTAACGTCAAACAACCAGTCATCGCCAGAATGGAATCGTCTGTTCACTCTCCTCAAATTGACAGCCTGTTAAGAATATTGACACCGTTGGGATATACTTTACAGATTGTTCCAATAGCGAAAAAGCAGTGATTCATAAAATATGGTCGGTTTTAAGTCTGGGACAGGAAACGGATAACAGGAAAAAGAATGGAGGAAAATGCAATGAAAGTGCTTATGATCAACGGAAGTCCGCGTGTGGGCGGCAACACATCCATTGCCTTAAAGGAGATGGCGCAGATCTTTGCGGCGGAGGGTGTGGAGACGGAAACCATTCAGATTGGAAATCAGGATATCCGCGGCTGTATCGCCTGCAATTCCTGTGCGGAGAAAGGGAAATGTGTTTTTGAAGACGCGGTGAATGAGACGGCGCCGAAGTTTGAGGCCTGCGACGGGCTGGTGATCGCTTCCCCGGTTTACTATGCCTCCGCTAACGGCACGCTGATTTCTTTTTTAGACAGACTGTTTTACAGCACGTCCTTTGATAAGGCCATGAAGGTAGGGGCAAGCGTTGTTGTGGCAAGGCGTGGCGGCCTGTCGGCGACCTTTGATGAGATGAACAAGTATTTTACGATCTGCGGTATGCCTGTTGCGTCCAGCCAGTACTGGAACAGCGTTCACGGGAGGCTGCAGGGTGAGGCGGCGCAGGACGCGGAGGGGCTGCAGACCATGCGTACGCTTGCGAGGAATATGACTTTCCTGATGAAGAGCATTGCGCTCGGGAAGGAAACCTTCGGCCTGCCGGAGAAGGAGCCTTTCCAGAGAACCAATTTTGTCAGGTAGTCTCCGGCAGTACATATTTTTCGGAGTAGAAGGCATACTGGCTTTTGTAATAAGGGCTTTCCTCCTTCATAACGGAAAGGGAGTGGTGCAGATTCATGCTGTTTCCAGCAGTGTCCACGATACAGATGGCGATGTTGGAGCAGTGGTCTGCAGCCCTTTCCAGATTGGTGAGCAGATCCAGCCAGATAAAGCCCGTTTCTATGGAGCAGGTGCCTTTTTTCAGCCGGACAACATGGGCGTTTCTCATCTCTTCCTTCAAGTCGTCAATAACCTGTTCCAAAGGTTCTATATTTCTCGATAAATCCAGATCATTCTGCACAAATGCGGTACAGGAGAGTGTCATGATTTCGGAGACGGCACTGCAAAGCACTTCCAGTTCTTTTATGGCTTCGGGGGTGAACTGCATCCTTTTTTCCCTTAATTCTTCCGCGGATTTTAATATATTGACACTGTGGTCGGAAATCCGTTCCAGATCGCCAATTACTTTTAACATCATGGAAACGATTCCGCTGTCGGCATCGCTCATCTGATAATTGCTCAGCTTCACAAGGTAGGTTCCCAAAATATCTTCATAGTGATCGCATTTTTCCTCCGACTCTTTGACTTCCTTTGCCGTCTGCTTATCGTAATGGGTAAGCAGCTTCATCCCGTTTTTCAGAGAGGAGGTGGAAATTTCCGCCATTTCCCTTACCAGCGTATAGCATCTGTCCAGCGCTATATGAGGCGCGGCTAGGAGACGATCGTCAAGCTCGGGAGTCCTTTCTTCCGTCTGGGCGTCGGGTACGAGTCTCACCGCCAGCCTTTCCAGAAGGGAGGAGGTGGGAAGGAGCAGAAGCGTGCATAAAATATTGAAGGCGGAATGGGTGAGGGCGATGCCGAACAGGGATGTCGGCTCATCCAGCAGCGCGGGCTTCACAAACAGGGATATGGGAAGAAAGGCAAGGAGCAGGATCAGGGTGCCCAATATATTAAAGGAAAGGTGGACAACTGCCGCCCGCCTGGCATTTTTGGTAGTGCCGAAGGAGGAGAGCATCGCCGTGGCGCAGGTACCGATGTTCTGTCCCATAATAATGGGCATGGCTGCGCCGTAGGAAACCTGTCCTGTGGACGCGAGCGCCTGCAGGATGCCGACGGAGGCGGAGCTCGACTGGATCACCGCTGTCAGCACGGCGCCTACGATAATGCCGAGAACCGGGTTTTGAAACAGAATAAACATCTGCCTGAACGCAGGCACGTCGGCAAGCCCTGATACGGCGCCGGACATGGTGTCCATACCGAACATCAGGGTGGCAAAGCCCAGCAGGATCGTGCCGGAATCCTTTTTCTTGCTGGTTTTTCCGAACATGAAAAGAAGAATGCCGGCCGTTGCCAGAATGGGCGTGAAAGAAGTGGGCTTGAGCATCCGTATAAAAAGATTGTCGCTGGAAATGCCGCTTAAGCTCAGAAGCCATGCGGTGACGGTGGTGCCTACGTTTGCACCCATAATGACGTTGATGGCCTGTTTTAAAGTCATTACGCCGGAATTGACGAAGCCTACCACCATAACGGTAGCGGCGGAAGAGCTCTGGATTACGGCGGTGACGATGAGCCCGGTCAGGAAGCCTGCGGTTTTATTCTGGGTCAGTCTGGCAAGGAGCAGCTTTAAACTCCCCTCCGCGCGCCGTTCCAGCGCTTCGCTCATCACGCTCATGCCGAACAGGAACAGGCTCAGGCCGCCTGCCAATGTCAAAATATGAAAGATATCCATAACTGTTACATCCTCCTACATGCGGTATCCGATTCCCAATTCATTTTCGATATAGTTTTTCTTTCCCGGTTTGGCGCCCAGTTTTTTTCGGATATTCGCCATATTTACCTGTAGCTTCTTGATACTGCCCGAATCGCTGTAACCCCAGATTTCTTTGATAATGGCGCTGTAAGTGACAACCTTTCCCGAACAGCGGGATAAGTAGGAAAGAATATCATATTCGGTGTGGGTCAGCCTGATTTCGGACTGACCGATAAACACCTTTCTGGCGCCGTAGTCGATGGTGAGGTCGTCCAGAGTGAAAACGCCGCCGGGGGAAAGCCCTGTGCCGGTATGAAGTGCGGCTGTCCGCAGGACGGAGCGCACCCTTGCCATCAGTTCAGCGGAGCTGAAGGGCTTGGTAACATAATCGTTTGCGCCCAGATCCAGAGCCTCCACCTTGTCCGATTCATCCATTCTTGCGGATAAGACGATAACAGGTATGAGGGAGTCTTTTCTGATTTCCCGCAGCAGATCTGTGCCGTCCCCGTCCGGAAGACCGAGATCCAGTATGACCAGATCCGGGCGGTGGGAGAAATACAGCATTTTTCCGTTGGAAAAGTCCCTTGCGGGAACAGTCTGATAACCGTCCGCTTCCAGAAGGGCGCTGATCAGATGGCGGATATTTTTCTCATCCTCTATTACAAGAATTTTATATTTACTGCTCATCCGGCGCCTCCTCTGTATCCAGTATGAAGCGGAAGACGGCTCCGCCGTTTTTTCGGTTTTCCGCCGTGATGGTACCGCCGTGTGCCCGGATAATGGCGGCGCACACGGAGAGACCGATTCCGGCGTTGCTTCTTTTATTGTCGGATGGCAGATTTTCCGCCTGATAATAGCCTGTAAAAAGATTTCTCAGCTTTTCCTTTGCTATGCCGCATCCGTTGTCGCTTATTTCAAACACCGCTTTTCCGGGGAGTACAGACACTTTTAAACAGAGTATGGTCATTCCTTCGGCGTGGCAAACGGCATTTTCCAGAATATTTATCACAACCTGTTCGATCAGAAGGGCGTCCATCTGTATGGTGATAAATTCATCTGGCAGATCGACGGCCACCTCCTGTTCGGGGCAGCGTTTATGAAATCTGATAAGCGCCGCGTCAAGAAACTCGTCCAGTACCGTGGAGGTTTTAATGATTCTGACGTTTGCGCCGTCCACTCTTGTAATCGATAGCAGATTTTCTACCATGCGTGTGAGCCACGCGGCGTCCTCGCGGATGCTTTGCAGCATTTTCTGTTTTTGCACCCCGGATAATCCACTGCCGTTTTCCAACAGGGCGGAGCTTGCGCCGTAGATGGTGGTGAGCGGCGTGCGCAGATCATGGGATACGGCCCGCAGCAGATCCGCACGCATTTTTTCCATTTCGCTCTGTGATTTTAATGCTTCCTGTTTTTTGATTTTCGTGGTCAGCGTACAGGTGATACAGGCAATGACTATCATAATCACGGAAGTAACCAGATTGTCGGTTACGGTGAAATTCAGGCGGAAATAGGGAAGTTCAAAGACAAACTCGAAAAGAAAGACGCTGGCCAGGGCCGATATCATGCCGCAAATATAGCCGTCCGTGGAAAGGGCGGTCAAAAATGCTCCCAGGATAAAAACGGCGGGAATCAGTGCATGTGCGCCGGAAACGGTCTGAATCAGCAGGCACAGGACAAAACATGCAGTTAAAAGGGCGACGGTAATAGCGGCATCCGTCAGGAGTCGGGGAATCTTTTTCATGGGAAAGCCTCCTTGGCCAAGGAAAACACAGCGCGGCAGGCGCGAAGTATTGACCCGTCCGGCATAGTCTTTATAAACAGTATACATGAAATACGGTTAAGATTTGGATAAGAATGAGAAATCGGTTTCAGCCGTATCAACAGCGCATTTTTCGGTCAGGGAAAAGAAAAGCGGGCGAAATTCTCTTTCATCTCGGCACGGTACTGTCCGGGGGAAATGCCGGTAAGCCGTTTGAACACGGTAATAAAATAATTATAGTCAGAGAAGCCGCAGGCGGAGGCGGTCTCGCTGATCTTCCATTCAGGATGCTCGGCGAGAAGCGCTTTTGCTTTTTCTATGCGCAGATGCCGGATATGTTCGGCGATGCCGCAGCCGTAATTCTGACCGGAGATTTCATAGAGATAGGTTTTCCCGATCTGGAAGCGGCGGCACAGGTCAGGGACGCTGATATCCTCGGTGAAGTGGGCGCTGATATATTCGTCGATCCGGACGGGCAGTTCTTTCCGCCGTACGATGGCCATACGTTCCAGACACAGATAGGAAGCCACAGCCTGCATGATATGGGAGGCGGAGGCAATATAAGCTTCGGAGATGAGCGGGCTGGAAAAGCAGGCGGCTTTCAGTGCGTCCGTGTCGATGCGGTAGGAGGCGCATTTTTCCCGGATGATCCGAAAACCTTCTTCATGGTCAGGGTAGGAAAATACATGGCCAAAGAGAAGATATCCGATCACGATATTGCCGAGCGTAAGGGGCGCGATGCTTTCGGTCAGTCCGGCGTGGCAGCGGTAAGTGTGGGCCAGACGGCTGCTTGCGGCCAGCTCGCAGGCTTTGGCGTCACAGCGGGCGCATTCTGCGGCTGCGTCCGGGTCGGTCCGTATGATCTGGCAGCAGGGCGCGATATGTTCCGGGTAGGCGGTCAGTTCACGGAAGGAATCGTCAAAGACCGTGATCCGCAGTCTGGTGATACGGTAAAAGTCCTGCAGCAGGGAATTGAGCTTGGAAAGATTAAAGGTAGAAATCATGGATGTCTCCCTCCGGGTGCGTTGTGGGATTCGTTGCCAACTCAATTATGATTATAACAGCTTTGCGGACAAATTCAAAGTAAATCAGACGGAAGTCTATATATTTCATGACAGCACAGAGTTAGAATAAAAGCATAACAGACAGGGAAGACGACTGTCAGGGCAGCCGTTTCATAATGGGTAAGGAGGACGAACAAAATGAGAAAAATGACGTTTGCGCTTTGCTTCTGCAACAGAGGGTTCATGCCGGGTGAGCTGATTTATGGGGCAAGGGAGGATATGATCCGGGCGGTGACAGACGCAGGCTATGATTACATTGCCATGGATGCGGAGCTGACACGCTACGGCGGCGTGGAGACGCGGGACGAGGGACTGCTCTATGCGAAGTGGCTGAAAGAGCATGAGGGACAGTACGACGGCGTGATTTTTTCCATGCCCATCTTCGCGGATGAAAACGGCGCCATCACTGCCCTGCAGGACGCGGGAGTGCCCATTTTGATGCAGGCTTATCCCGATGAGATTGGCAGGATGGATTTTGCCCACAGGAGGGACGCTTTCTGCGGCAAATTTTCCGTGACGGATGTTTTCACGCAGTATCAGGTGCCTTTTACCGTGTTAAAGCCCCATGTGGTGCATCCTCTCAGTGAAAAATTCGCGGAAAATCTCAGGGATTTTGCGGCTGTCTGCCGTGTGGTGAACGGCATGAAACGCTGTAACATCGGCTGTATCGGGGCCAGAACGACAGCCTTTAAGACTGTTCGCTTTGATGAGATCGCCATGCAGAAATACGGGATCAACGTGGAGTCCTTTGACCTGTCAGAGCTTGTCTTTAAGGTGGGGAAACTGGACGACGGGGATGAGAAGGTTGTGGCAAAAAGGGCGGTTTTAGAAGCTTATACCGATTTTTCTGGTGTGACGGAGGAAAAGAAGAATACCCTTGCCAAAATTTCGGTTGTGATCGACGAGTATATAGAGGTATACCATCTGGACGCGCTCGCGCTGCGCTGCTGGAATGAGATGGAGGAGATTCTGCGGGTCTGCCCCTGCGTACTGCTCTCTGAGCTGAACGACCGCGGCATTACCGCATCCTGTGAGATTGATCTGTGCTCTGCCGTTACCATGCGGGCCATGGCGTTAGCCAGTGAGACGCCAACTACGGTTCTGGACTGGAACAATAATTACGGTGATGATGAGAACAAGGTGATTCTGTTCCACTGCGGGCCGGTGCCCAATTCCCTGATGACGGACCGTGGCAGGGTAACCAGCCACAAGATGTTTGATAAAACCGATGCGGGAAGCGGATGCGGCACCTGTGAGGGTCGTATGAAAGCCGGGGATATTACACTGTCCAACTGCCAGACAAAGGATGGAAAGCTGATTGTGTACGCATCCGAGGCGAAGTTTACCGGGGATGAGATCGAGGAGGCATTTTTTGGCTGTGCGGCGGTCTGTGAAATCCCGGATATGCAGAATAAGCTGATCCGTTTGGCGAGGGGCGGCTTCAAACATCACACGTCAGTGGGTATAGGGCATATGAAAGAGATTTTAAAGGAGGCCTTTGTCACCTATCTGGGGTACGAGTGGGTGGAGATTGACGGCTAGCACATCGGCGGACAGCATTGCGGCTCCCGTTTTCTGTACATGGCGAAGCGGGAGGCGCGTCAGACGGGCGTTTAGGGAAACATGACGGGACAGTATCATGTGGCTGGAGACTGCATGGGGCGATGTACAGAAAAGAAGGAGTGTGACTGATTATGAAAATAGCGGGACTGGATATCGGCACGACAGGCTGTAAGCTGACGGTATTTTCAGAGGAGGGAAAGGATATCGACCGGGCGTACCGGGATTATCCCGTCACCAGGGGCGGCACAGAACATGAGGTGGACGCGGCCAGCATTATGGAAGGCGTGCTCACGGTGCTTGGGCTGATGGGTGAAAAATACCCGGATATCGGCGGGATAGGCGTTACCAGCTTCGGGGAGACCTTTGTGTTTACGGACGCGGAGGGGAAGCCGCTTCACAGGGCGATGCTCTACACTGATCCCAGAGGACGGGAGGAGTGCCGGGAACTGACAGAGAAGATGGAAGGGCGTAAGATTGCCGCCATCACGGGGCTCCGTCCCCACGAGATGTACAGTCTTCCCAAGATGATGTGGATCAGGAAAAACCGGCCAGAGATCTATGAGCAGGCGAAGCATGCTTTTCTGATGGAAGACTATGTGGTGTTTCATCTGACGGGGAAGGCACAGATTGACTATTCCCTGGCGACCAGAACCATGGCCTTTGACATTGCATCCCTTTCTTGGAGCGGGGAGCTTTTTGAAGCGGCGGGGATTGACGTTTCGCTGATGTCTGAAGCTGTGCCCATCGGCGCTTTGGCGGGATTCCTTCTTCCTGACATCGCGCGGCGGACGGGTCTTTCGGAAAAGACGCAGATTGTGAGCATCAGCCACGATCAGGTGGCCGCCGCAGTAGGGGCTGGGGTGTTCGATGCAGAGACGGCGGTGGAGGGCGCCGGGACGGTGGAATGCGTCACGCCGGTGTACGATGCGCTGCCGCCATCTGATGTGATGTATGAGGGGTATTTCTCCGTGGTGCCCTATGTGATACCGGGCAAGTATGTATGTTATGCCTTTTCCTATACAGGTGGGGCGCTGATTCAGTGGTGTGTGGATACACTGGCAAAAAAGGAGAAGGCGCTGGCGGCGGCAGCCGGGATCTCCGCGTATACGTATCTGGAACAGGAGTATGTGCGGGAGCACGGGGAGAGCGGCGCGGCAGAGCCGACAGGGCTTCTGGTGCTGCCCCATTTTGCGGGCGCGGCAACGCCCTATATGGACACCGGGTCGAAAGGCGCGGTGATTGGGCTGACGGCGGCCCATACGGTCAGCGATATCTACCGGGCGTGTATGGAAGGGGTTGCCTATGAGATGCTGTTGAATCTGGAGTGGCTGAAAGGCTCCGGCATTCATTTCCAGATGCTGCATGCGACCGGGGGAGGAGCGCACTCTGCGGTTTGGACACAGATGAAAGCGGATATTCTGAACGTGCCCTTTACCACGCTGAAGACCGCCAATGCAGGGACGGTGGGGAGCGCCATGCTGACGGGGATCGCGGCAGGCTGTTTTACAGATCTGGATGACGCTGCGGCGCATATGGTGGAGAAAACGGAAGTTTATCAGCCGGATGCCGCAAGGCATGAGAAATATATGGAGGTTTACAGCCGCTACCGGAAGGTGTACGATGCGGTCAGAACGTTAGTGTGACATATAGGAATGGAGAGAAAGAGGCTTAAGGCTTCGGAATGGAGGTAGCATATGAATCCGTATATTGGACATGAATCACAGCTTTCAGGAGTGGAGGAGCACCGTCTGACCGGCGGGAAGGGAGACGGTATGCGCCTGCTACAGGCGGACAATGGAAAGGGGCTGATGATGACACTGTGCCCGGACCGGGGCATGGATATTTCCAGACTCCGCGTGAACGGCGTCAACATGGGATATTTTTCCGCCTGCGGTTATGTGGCTCCGGCCTACTATGAGGGGACGGGAGACAACTGGCTGAAATCCTTTACGGCGGGGTTTATGACGACATGCGGCCTGTATACGGTAGGTACGCCCTGTGTTGACGAGGGGGAGGAGCTTCCCCTGCACGGCTCCATCGGCAATCTGCCCGCAGAGCATGTATACTGGCAGGAGAACGGGGATCATATCCGGGTTTGCGGCGTGGTGAAGGATGAGACCATATTCGGCAGGAAGCTGGTTCTTCGCCGCGAGATCGAGATATCGAAAAAGGAGAACCGCTTTGTGGTCCGGGATGAAATAGAGAATACGGGAGACCGCGTGGAGCCGCTGGAGATTCTTTATCACATGAACATGGGGTATCCGCTTCTGGACGAGGAGAGCGTTGTCACGATTCCCTCAAAGGAGGTATTGCCCAGAAACGACCATGCGGCAGAAGATATTGAAAACTGTCTGCGGATGGAGAAGCCCCAGACAGGCTATGAGGAACGCTGTTATTACCACAAATTTGACGGGAAGGAAGGGAAGGCGTCTGTTTACCAGCCGAAGCTTGGTATGGAGCTTACGATTACTTTTGACGCGGAGAATCTGGACGGTTTCGTGGAGTGGAAGATGATGGGAGTACGGGATTATGTGCTCGGCTTAGAGCCGGGGAACTGCTATCCCGACGGACGGGACGTGATGAGAAAGACCGGGATGCTAAAGCTTTTGCAGCCCGGCGAGTGTAAGCGGTATGAGGTGATGGTGGAGATAAAAAAGGTCTGAGGAAAGAGGAGGCTGATCAAACGGACAAATTGACAAAAGCATTGCAGGAACGATATACTTGTAAGCAGACGGACGATTCATAGAGAGAAGGATATTGTTGATTTTTTCTTGATAGAGGGATATCTATATGGAAATCAGGCCCATGCACCCAACCGACGACAGATTTGCCATCAGTCGGATCTACGAGGAAGGCTGGAAATACGCATATAAAGGCATTATTCCACAGGCATACCTGGACAGTATACCCACGGGACAGTGGGCTTCCAAACTGGATCAGGAGGGAGTCGGCTCTCTTGTGGCGGTTGCGGATGGAAAGCTGATCGGCACTACCAGCTACTGTAAGTCCAGATGGGCAGATTTTGGTGAAGCCGGCGAGATTGTATCTATCTATTTTCTGCCGCAGTATATGGGCAGGGGCTATGGCAGGAAACTGCTCTATGCCGCGGTCGGGGAGCTGGAGAAGCTTGGTTTTGAAGATATCTTTCTGTGGGTGCTGGAGGAAAACGGGAGAGCGAGAAGATTTTACGGGAGGTGCGGATTTGTACCCACGGAATATGATATGTGGCATGAGATCGGCGGGAAAGCGCTGCGGGAGATACAGTACCGTTATTCTGCCGGAACATCCCCCATTCTGTCAGATAAAGGTGTGTAAGATTGCTGTAAATAGAATGGGCAGATTTCTGTACCATCAGGGGCTGACAGGCGGGAAGGAAAACAAATGAAATACCGGAATGAATGGCTTCTGCTGGAAGCGGATGATATGGCTGATGAGATGGAACACCGCCAGCCGACGGAAGAATTTCTGTTTTATGAGGCGGTGGTGAGCGGCGACGTGGAAACGGTCAGAAAAAACTGTGAGCAGAAGCGTTTTCTGGACAAAGAGGGAGTCGGGGTGCTGTCGAAGGATCCGGTTACGAATCTGAAATATCATTTTGTGATTACCACGGCGATGATCACGCGGCTGTGCAGGCAGAGGGGCATGGAGCTGGAGCAGGCTTTTCGGATGAGTGATTTCTATATCCAGAGTCTCGACGATATGCAAACCTTGCAGGAGATCGGGCGTCTGCATGATGAAATGGTGCTGGATTATACGGAGAAGATGCGCAGAATCAGCCGCAGGGACACAGGATCCCGCCATATCAGCGCGTGTAGGGAATATATTTATACACATATCAAAGAGAGAATGACCATTGAGGAAATCGCGGAGCAGATCGGCGTATCGCCCGGCTATCTCTCCCGCCTGTTTAAAAAGGAGACGGGAGCTTCTGTGAGCGACTATATCCGGGCGCAGAAGATCGAAATGGCGAAAAATATGCTGCGCTACAGCGATTGTGCAATGGTTGACATTGCAAACCGTCTTTCCTTCGCGTCCCAGAGCCATTTTATCCAGCAGTTCCGTGAACAGACAGGGATGACGCCGAAAAAATATAGGGATTTAAATTATATGGTTCATTGGGATATTGATGAGGGGAGTAATGGGGACGACACGCATAACAGATAATGTAAGAAAAGAGAAGGCGCAGCAGTTTTAGGACTGCTGCGTCTTTGTATATGGAAATCAGAGAGTCAGTATAATTTCATTTTTATCCTGTAACAGATCGGCAGGAATGTAATTGTCGTTTAGCACCGTACCGTTTAGGAGGAGTTTTTCAAAGCCGGATTCGCGTCCGTTCGGATTTTCCACCAGGATGTGCAGATGCTTTCCGCGGAAATTCTTGTCGATCTCCAGGCGTTTCCAATCCCGGGGAATGGCAGGGGCAAGCCGGATACCGTACAAATCCGGGCGCAGGCCAAGAATCCCTTCCACACATCCGACCATGACGGTGGAGGCCGTTCCTGTCAGCCAGTGGACGTGGGATCGGCCGTGATGTACGCTGGCACGTCCTTCCGTAAACTGGCCGTAGCAGTAAGGCTCAATGCGGCGGATCTCGGCAATGTCATTCTGGGCGGCGGGCGCATTTTCCATAAAGTAGGTGAATGCGCGTTCCCCATGTCCCATCAAAGCCTCCGCAAGAATCAGCCAGCCCTGTGACTGGGAGAAGATACCGGCGTTTTCCTTAGTGCCCTGATTATAGATCACGGCCAGCGCGCCGTCAAAGGCGTGGGCATGGTAGGGCGGGTCCATCAGGAGGGCGCCGTATTTGGTGTTCAGCGTTTCGTAGACATTAGCCATGACCAGCTCCGCCTGTCCGGCGTCCGCAAGCCCGCTGATCACGGAAAAGCTCTGGGGATTGAGCCAGAGGCTGGCTTCCGGGTCGCAGGCTGCGCCGATGCGTCTGCCATCCTCCGTAAAACCGCGGATGAAGCGGTTGCTGTCCCAGCACAGTCCCTGAATTTTTTTCTTCATTTCTGACTGTTGTCTGTCCAGATAATCCACATAGTCCGCATCGTTTTGAAAGGCGGCAAAGTGCCGCAAAATGGTCAGGGCATAGAAGAACTGCATGGCCACAAAGGTGGATTCGCCGTCTGCGCCAAGCCGCAGACAGTCGTTCCAGTCCGCATAGAGCCCGGCGGGCATTCCGTGGGGACCCAGATGGTCAAAGGAAAACTGCACGGCCCGTTTCAAATGCTCGTAAACGGTTGCATCGTCCTTGTCCGCAAAGGGAACGGTTTCGTTGAGAAACGCTGTGTTTCCGGTTTCCGCGATATATTTATAGACAGTCGGGAAAAGCCATAGGGCGTCATCGGCACGGTATGCCGGGTGTCCTGTCTCTTCGCGGTAGGAGGCGTCGTCCGGCGTGTCCTCGTGGCCCGGACTGTGGGTGAATTTCACCAGAGGCAGGCCGCCGCCGTTACTCACCTGTGCAGAGAGCATGAAGCGGATTTTTTCCACAGCCATCTCCGGGGCAAGGTGGATGATGCCCTGAATATCCTGCACGGTGTCCCTGTAGCCATAGCCGTTTCGGAGGCCGCAGTAGATGAAAGAAGCCGCCCGGGACCAGATAAAGGTCATAAAACAGTTGTAGGCGTTCCATGTGTTGATCATGGTATTAAATTCCGGGCTTGGCGTATTGACGCGCAGATGGGAAAGTCTTTCGTTCCAGCCCTGTTTCAATGCAGCGATTTCCCGTGCGAGCATGTCGGCGGGGCTGCTGTACTGACTGACCACGGCGGCCGCCTCGTCGGAAGGTTTCATGCCAAGCAGGAATGCGATGGTTCTGGTTTCGCCGGGCGCAAGCTCCACGGTGCAGGAGAGTGCGCCGCAGGCATTTTCGTTGTAACTTGTTATATTCCCAAGGTCACCGGACAGGACGCCCTGTGGATTGCCGTAGCCGTGATATCTTCCGAGGAACTGCTCTTTATCGCCGCAGTAGGAGGAAACGTTTTCTCCTGCAAGTGCGAAAAAGCGTTCTACCGTGCATTTGCCGTCTACCAGTTTTCTCGGAGGCTGCCTGTCCAGATTATTGTGGATCTGCTGGATGATGCGGTTTTCCTCAAAGCGGGTTCTGGTGATGAACAGGGAGTACTGCAGATTTACCTGATCCTGCTCATAGTTGTTGTGGCTGGTAAACTCGGCGTAGCCGGTCAGGGTGAGATTTCTCGTGCGGGACGAGCGGTTGGTCACGGAAAGCGACCATACCTCGTGGGATTTCCCAAGAGGAACGTAGTATACCGCTTCGGAACAGATTTCGTCATACAGGGCGGTCATTTTCGTATAGCCCAGACCGTGATGACATCTGCTCTCATAGCTGTCCAGCTCCTTTCCCACCGGCTGCCACGAGGCGGACCAGTAATCATTGGTGTCATTGTCGCGGATGTAAAGATACCGTCCGGGCTGGTCAAACTGATTGAAAACATAGCGCAGGATTCTTCCGTTGGCGCCGGATTTGGCAAAGCTGTAACCGCCCGCGTTATTGGAAATGATCGCGCCGTATTCGGGCGAGCCCAGATAATTGACCCAGGGAGCAGGGGTGTCAGGGCGTTCGATCACATATTCACGATTGGCATCGTCAAAGTATCCGTATCTCATTGCAGTGTAAATTCCTTTCCGATTTTCTGTTTTTGTATAAGAAATTGCGTCAGTGTAAAGATTGAAAATGAAAATTTTCAATCGCGAGATTTGTGTCTGCGCGTTGCTTGCCACAAACTCGTTTATGCGCAGAAAGCAGCGCAGAAATGGAGAAAATTATGTAAGTTTCACAGTGATCTGGTGCGCGCCCTCCGGCAGGCTTTCAAGCAGTTCGCGGGAGAGCAGGGCGGATGTGTCGTCCTTCACGGGCAGGGCTGTCCCGCCGCAGAGGGCGGAATCCATCTTATAGGAGCCGAATTCTTTCCCCGATTTGTTCTCGTAAACAACGGTAAAGGTTTTCCCGGCAAAGGGAACGGTGATGGAGGCTGTGCCCGCCTCATCAAACTGTGCGGCAAGCAGCTTCGGAGAAATCCTGAGCGAGCCGTTTTCTCCCCGGACGCCGAATACTTCCGTGATCATGGTCATCATAAACCAGCTTGCCGCGCCGGTCAGATAGTGGTACATACCACGGCCGTCCGCGCGGAAGTATTCAGGGATGCCCGGATAAATATGGCTGGTATGAAAATCGAGAGCGGTATCCGCAAGTGTTTTCAGGGCTTTCCAGCCTTCTTTCACAAAGCCTCTGCGGTACAGGGCGTTTGCGTACATTACCGTCATATGGGAGAAGACCGCGCCATTCTCCTTTTCGCCGTAGGCAAAGCCGAACATTCTTCCCATATCGAATTTCAATTCCTTAAAGTCGGTGTTCAGGCGGTAGCCGCCGATTTCCTGCAGATAAAGATAATGATCCGCGGCTTTGACGATTCTGGCAATATGGTCGTCTTCGGCAACGCCGCCCATAATGGCGAAGACCTGTCCCGTCAGCATCATGCGTACCTGATCGCCGAAGAATCCTTCCACGGCTTTTTTGTGATTGTCATAATAGCTGTTAAACCATCCCTCATTGCTGCTTCCTTCAATCCATTCCTGAGAGCGGATATGCGTCGTCAGCCAGTCTGCCTTTCTGTTCAGGTTTTCTGCCAGAGAGGAGAGACAGAATGATCTGCGGTTTCCTGTGACCGAATGGCGGCAGCGGGTCATATAGTCGTCCAGAATCCGCTGTTTTTCACTTATGCTGCCGTAGACCGCCGGATCATCCGTAAGCAGGACGGAGATTTCCTCCAGCAGTTCCACATCATGCCCGTCGGAGACGCTGTCCAGAAGGAGAAGCATCGACGCCAGATCGCGCAAATTACCGGCGTAGGCACAGGTAAACGCAACGCTTTCACCGTGTTCCGACGCCATATCCAACGCGTCGTTCCAGTCCGCGCCGCGCAGGCGGCAGATATTGTGATCCCCCACCTCGTAGAAGGCGGTGAGCTGCTGGATCAGGAGGTGTTCCAGAATGCTGCCGGTATAGACTTCGTTTTGGGCTGTGAGCTGTCTGCTGCCGCTGTCGGCGGACCAGAGGGTATCCATGCAGGTGCCGCGCATAGCCTGTGCGTCCTTGAAATAGGGAGCCTCTCTATACAGGATGTCGATATCCCCGGTCTGGTCAATGTATAGTCTGGTGGTCATAAGAGGCCAGAGGGCGTGATCCATCCAGACCCGGGCAATGCCGTTTCGGTCCGCAATAAAATTCCCGTTTCCGTCCCCGATAATGGTGGCGTTGGTGCCGTCGATACGGACGCCGCCGTAGTTGGCTTCGATCATCCGGCCGACGCCCTGCGGCTCCATCAAAAGCAGGGAAAGGCAGTCCTGCCACAGATCGCGCCAGCCCCGGCCGCCTCTGCCGTAATCGTGGTGGGGCAGGAAGGAACAGCCGAACAGGCGGCGCAAATAGGGCTGGAAGCTGACCCATTTCATAAAGCAGTCAAAGGACACATTATTTGTATGGTAGTTCACGCATACCTTTTTCTGCCAGTAGGACTTGGTTTCCGTCAACGCATCCTGTACCTTCTGTAGGGTATTGTATTTATGTAGTAGATTTGCTGTCGCGGAGTTGTCTTCCTCCACGCCCAGCAGAATGATATAGTCAGCCGTCCCGTTGGGAGAGAGGGTCGTTTTTCCAAAGCGGAATGCGCCCATGGCTTCCTTTCCCTGCGCTTCGCTGCCGGCAGGCAGTCCGGCCGTCTGCTCATAAACACAGCGGGGATGGGTGTAGGAACCGCCCTCGCCGATATAGTCCTCCACAGTAGGGTAGAACGCTTCTGGACCGCCCCCTTCCCCGGTGAAGCCTGCCACATAGTAGGTCTTACGGTTCTGGCGGTGCCCCTTTTCATCGAAGGACATGGTAGGCGTGACGAAAACGCCCTCTTTTGCTGTCCTGATACGGTGGAGCATGGAGGTCACGTTTCTGTGGTCGCGTATGTTGTCCGCACTGCGTCCGTAAATAGGAACAGCGCCGTAGGCTGTCAGCTTTTTGGGCTCTTCCGATATATTCTGCACCGTTATGTGCATAAGCTCCACGTTATCGTCCTTTGGAATAAAGGAGGTGACGGTGGTTTTCAGGCCAAGCGATGCCGAGGCACGCTCCAGCGTGTGCCACATAAAACCGGCGGTCACATGGCTTTCATCCTGCCTGGAAGTAAACTTATCCGCCTCCTGCCTGGCAGAAGCGCCCATGGCGGAGTAAATGTCCGCATCGTCAATGACACACCAGAAGTTCCGGGTGGAACGGTTATTGTGCAGATTCTCGGAGCTTACCGGCTCCAGAAGAAAGCTTTCCTGATCCAGTTTGGCATCGCCCCCGAGGTTTGGCGTGACTGCGCTTTTTAACCCTGTTTCCGAGGCGAGGGGAAAATACAGATAGCTTGTGTTTTCCGGCTGCATCAGGGTAAAGCTTCCGTGTTCATCAATGAATTTTATGGGTTCCAATTTGCGTGCTCCTCTCTTTTCCAGATAATTTTTGGTTGGCAGATACTTATTAAAAATTATAAGAAAAATGGGGGAGTGGGGAAACAAAAAATAGTAAAAAAATATCAGAATCATGACCTAAAATAAAAAAATCTGACAAAAGTAATTTTTTTAGTCCGAAAGTAAACGTCAGGTAACAAATGGTGTCCGATACTTTTATTCAGGACAAAAATACTATAAAATAAAAGGGGATATGCGGATAAAATTGTAGTGGAAGAAGAGCTGAGGTTATGATATACTCGAATATATCATAATTTGGCTTTTTGTACTGTTAAATATGCCAAATTTTTAGTGGGCCGTCTTGACAAAGTTGAGGCGGTTTACGAATGAGAAAAAGTGTGCAGGGGGAAGACACGGTATATTTTTTAACAGGAGGACTACAGCTATGGAAGGGAACAAGAGAGTAAATCTGTCTGCGTTGGATGAGTACATCAATAAGGTATATGTGCTGGTTTTACTGCTGATACCGGGAGCATGCCAGTGTGCGGGAATCTTATATACCTTTTTGAAAATCGTGGGCTGGCTGCCGCCTGTTTCATGGACGGCACTGATTATTTTCGATATTACCTGCCTGATTTATCTGGCAGTAGGCATCTTTTTGGTTAAGACGGGATTTGAGGACGGCTATGTGAAAGCGTCCAGCCTGAAAGCCGGAAAAATTTATATCATTGTGCTTATGATCATCCAGTGGAACTTTATCCAGTATATGGTTCCGGCGAAGGATTTTTGGGGATTTGCCTTTTTCTTTGTGGTGCTTACCACCTTTTTCCTTGATTATAAGCTGGTTGCCGTTACGTCGTTAGAAGTAGGCGTTTCCCTGGTGATTGCATGGTTTGTGAAGGCGGAGACCCTTCTGCCTGTAAAAGATGAGATGTATATCACGAACATGTTCGACAGAGGTGTCTGCCTGTTATTATCACTTCCCACCACAGTGCTTATGACCTATCTGGTAAGCCGTTTTCTTGTCAATGCCAAGAAGGATGAGATGGAGCGGAATAATGAAAAGGTGAAAAACGTGCTTGATTCCGTGCAGACTCTTTCCGAAAGTCTTTTGAGCGCGGGGCAGGCCCTCTCGCAGATTTCGGAAAATGAGAGCGCTTCCGTGGAGGAGCTGTCAGCGACGAGCGAGCAGCTGCTGGAGGGCAGCAACAGGCTGGACGACAAGACCAGGGAGAGTATGGAAAACCTGAATGAGCTGGACGAGTGGAAAAATGTTGTGGCGGATAATGTAGAAAAAGTGGAGCAGACGTCGAAGGATCTGTTAGACAAGACAAGGGAGAATGAGAAACGGCTTGATGAACTGAAGGAAATTAACGGGGAGGTTTCCCGGTCCATGGTTGCCACGACGGATGTGGCACAGAAGCTGTCAAAGGCAGTGGAGCAGATCGGCATGACGTTAAATCTGATCAGCGATATTTCGTCCTCCACCAATCTGCTGGCGCTGAACGCCTCTATCGAGGCTGCCAGAGCGGGAGAGGCCGGCAGAGGATTTGCCGTGGTTGCGCAGGAGGTAGGCAATCTGGCTAACAGCACGCAGGAATCGCTGGAAGAGGTTGCGAAGGTGATCCAGACGGTACAGGACAATGTAAAAGAGATTACCATGTATGTCAATGACAATTCCAAGAAGCTGGAGAGACAGAACGAGTATTTTACCAATGTATATGCGGGCATACAGGATATGACGCAGCTTCTCGGCGTTGCGGCGGATGCGGTGGGCACCATGGGAGACGCGCATCATAAGCAGGCAACGGTGATACAGAGCACCGTATCCATCAACAAAGAGATTGCGGATGATATCGGCAAGGAAAACACCCAGTTCCAGACCATTAACGGCATGGTGGAGAGCAATGTAAATGATATCGCAGAGATGTCTGCACAGATTAGCACCATCAATAAGATGGTGGATGAGATGAATAATCTCCTGAAGAGAGAAGAGTAATGCTTTTTTTGCCCCGCGTGAAATTTCAAATTGAATCTTACAGGACATCGGAGGAGGTACGGACGCTTTTGCAGTCCGTGACGGATACTGAGAGGAAATGGTTTACCTATCCGGACAGGGAGTTTTTCGGGAAGGTCGGAGAAAAAGATTTTAAGATTATGCCGGTGCCCGGTGATATCGTTTTTATGGGTACAAAAATGCATGTGAAAAATTCCTTCCTGCCTGTGATTGAGGGACAGATACGGGAAGAAAGGAACGGGACAATCGTGGATGTGCGTATGCGCCTTTTCTGGTTTGTGTTTGGGTTTATGGTTGTCTGGTTCAGTGTGCCGGTGTTTGTCTTTCTGACTGCCCTGATGGCTCTTATTACGGGGAGCCCGGATGGGTGGGGACTTGCGGCGGTAATGGGTTTGTTTATTCTTTTTGGACAGATTATGGTAAGGTGTGGGTTTTATTTTCCCGCGAGAAAGGCGAGACGGAGGTTGGAAGAACTCTTCGGGGCAGTTAGTATGGATGTGTAATGTTACGGGAGAAAAGAATATGGTTGAAGAAATACAGAAGGAATTGTTTGCATTACAGGACACGGCATACAGGGACTTTCAGGCGAAGCTGATACCGACGATCGACAAGAAAACGGTGATCGGCGTGCGCACGCCTGCGCTTCGGAAGCTGGCAAAGCAGCTGGCAAAGAGAGAGGAAACCGGAGCGTTTTTAGAGTCGCTTCCCCATATTTATTTTGACGAGAACCAGCTTCATGCCTTTATTATCTCGGAGAGGAAAGCGTTTGAACGGTGTGTGGAGGAAGTCAACCGTTTTCTTCCGTTTGTGGATAATTGGGCGACCTGCGACCAGATGTCCCCGAAAGTGTTTAAGAAGCACCGACAGGAACTGTTACCTTATATTAACGAGTGGATTGCTTCCGGCAAAACTTATGCGGTGCGGTTTGGCATCGGGATGCTGATGACGCATTTTCTGGATGAGGATTTTGATCCGGCATATCCCGAAATGGTTTCCAAAGTCCGCTCGGAGGAATACTATGTCAATATGATGATTGCATGGTATTTTGCCACGGCGCTGGCAAAGCAGTATGAAACGGTCCTGCCTTATATGGAGGAGGAGCGGCTGGCGGTCTGGACGCATAATAAGGCGATTCAGAAGGCGGTGGAGAGCTACCGCATTACAGCGGAGCAGAAGGGGTATTTGAAAGGCTTAAAAGTTTCTGTGAAGGAGAAAACGCGGTGAAGATAGATCATGTGGCAATGTATGTGAAAGATTTGGAGGCAGCAAGGCAGTTTTTTATCCGATATCTGGGAGCGGCGTCAAACGACGGGTATCACAATAAGACCACGGATTTCCGTTCGTATTTCCTGACTTTTGAGGACGGTATGCGGCTGGAAATCATGAATAAGCCCGGGATGGACGATCCGGAAAAGACGCTTGACAGGACAGGACTGATTCATCTGGCTTTCCGTGTGGGGAGTAAAGAAGCGGTGGATGAGCTGACGGCACGCCTGCAGGAGGACGGCTATGAGGTCGTGAGCGGACCGAGAACCACTGGTGACGGATACTATGAGAGCTGTGTTGTGGCTGTGGAGGGCAATCAGATCGAGATTACGGTTTAAAATGTAAAAAATATCGGAATGACAGAATGGGAACATACCAGCGGCCTTTGCCATAAGGAGCAGTATGAAAACGGGTAAAAGATATGACAAACAGGGAAATCCTCCAAATTGCAATGAAACAGTCCGCTCTGGATATAAACTGCAATGCGGAGGACTTTTTATGCGGACATCCGGTGATCGTCAGGTCAGGCGTGGGGCCGGATGCAAGAAAATATTATAAGGAGCCGATTGCCTGCAATCTGGTTTCCTACGGAAACAATGTGGTCGCCTCCGTGCGGGACGAATACAGGGGGATTGTGGAGGAATATATTGGCAGATTTGAATTTTACCACTGTTTTGAGACGCCAAATCTCCACTGGCTGAACGAAAGAATGCAGCCGATGGGACAGAAGATATGTTTTATGGCGGAGTACTATCTTCCCGATGTGGAGAAACTGCGGGCCCTTGCGTGCGGTTACGAGCTGCGGATTTTGGAGCAGGCGGATTTTCGGGACTTATATAAGCCGGAATGGGGCAACGCGCTGTGTGCGGACAGGAAGGAGCTGGACGTTCTTGGAATCGGCGCTTATGATGGGGAGAAACTCATCGGTCTGGCGGGATGCTCGGCGGACTGTGAAACCATGTGGCAGATCGGGGTGGACGTGTTGCCGGAGTATCGGAGGCGCGGCGTGGCGGCGGCGCTGACAAGCGGTCTGGCTGTGGCGGTTTTAGAGAGAGGAAGGGTTCCCTTTTACTGTTCGGCATGGTCCAATATCCGGTCGGTGCGAAATGCGGTAAAGAGCGGGTTTATTCCCGCATGGGTAGAAATGACAGTGAAGCCGGGGAAAATGGTAGACGAGTTAAATCAGGGGAACTGTGGAGACGGCATAAAAGAGGATACGGCTGTGAATAAGTAAAATCGGGGAAGTGTCTGTAAATGAGTAAAACGGGAGAAACGGTTGAAGAGCCGGAAGGGGTTTGGAGGAAGAATGGATTGAAAAAGAGAATGCGGGGAAGAAGTATGGCGGGCATTTTACTCTGTGCGGGAGCGGTATTTTTTGCAGGCTGCGGCGCGGCGAATGGCATGGGGCAGAATGAGGAGACAGAACAGCCGGAAATGCCGGGGAATGATCTGGAGGCGGAACCGGCAGGGACGCCAGAGGATATAGCGGGAGAGGCGGCAGACGCATCGGAGGGTACGGAGCCTGCCACGGACAGCGGAAAGGACGGGAATGCGGAGGCGGGGACACATATGGTTTCCGCTGAGAGAACGCAGGAACTCTGGCAGGCGCAGATCAGGCATTATTATGGAGGAATACTGTCACAGGTTATTGCGGCATGGCGGCTTCCTGATGGAGAACTGGTAACCGGGACTGCGGGTGATACTTCCGGATCCATAGAGATGGGAAAAAACTGCTTTGCGGTGGCGGACGTGGATCAGGACGGCAGGGAGGAACTGCTGGTCAGATGGACGACGACCATTACGGCGGGCGAATTCGAGGCGGTGTATGATTACAACCCGGTCAGCGGGGAAGTAAAAAAGGAGTTTAGCGCGTATCCCGCACTTACCTATTACGACAATGGTATGATCAAGGCGGAGTGGTCGCACAATCAGGCACCGCCTGCGTCGTTTTGGCCGTTTACGCTTTATCACTATGACCCGGAGAGCGGCTCCTATGTGGAAGTAGGTTCTGTGAGGGCATGGGATAACGGAATAGAAGGATGGGACTTTCCTGACGAACTGGATGTGGACGGCGATGGAACCATATACGAAATTGAAAAGGTGGGGGAGGCGTATTCTGAATATGAGGGGTTTCGGTTTAATCAGGCAGATGTAGAGGAATGGCTGGATGGATTTATGGAAGGTGCGGAGGAGATTCCCCTTGTGTACCAGCCCATGGAATACGAATCTTTTGCGGATTTCACGCCCACCTATTTGAAGATGATAGCCGAAGAAGCGGGCAAAGGGCGGACGGATACGGCGGCGGATCTGGGGCTGCTGATTTTAAAGGAAGATCATTTTCTGGATGCGGCGCAGACGCTCCTGTCGGAGAAATATGGTGTGAAGACGGAACAGCCGGACCCGGACTTTGAGGAGTGGACGGTCGGCTCGAAGGATGGAAAGGAGCTGTTTTCCTTTGAGGCGCTGAATGCGGGGCATATCGGCTACAGAGAGGAAAAGCTGGAGGATGTGACCATCTTTGGTATTTATCCCGGCATCAGCGTGGACGGCGCGTGGGAAAAATTGCAGGCTTACGGATTTTATGCGTCCCCCTACCCGGAGGTGGAAAACTGCCTTGTTACCGGGGAAGGGTTCGGCAATATAAGCATCTGGTTCTCGGCGGAGGATAATGTGGTGACGGATATTACCGTGGGACCGTATTGCGCGTTCGCGGGGTGAGGGGACTTATTGCCGGGAAAATTAGTCCGTCGGTAAAGGAATACCCTAAAATACATTTGTCATGAAATAGAATACAAGGACGATCAGCGTGCCCAAAAAAGCCCAGAGAAAACCGCTTACCGGGAAGCTGTCCCCCACAGAAGGTTCTTCTTTTTGAGGGGCGGCGACAGCGGTTTTTTGTGTGAGGGCAGCATTTTGAGGCGTTATGCTGGCGGCTTCTGGTGTGATATCAGTGGCGGACGTGTTTTCCGAAGCGGGGGATACTCCCAGCAGGATTGCATCTGTACTGATACCGTAAAGCTTTCCGAGCTGGATGATGTTTTGGATATCTGGATTTGACACGCCGCTTTCCCATTTGGAGACAGCCTGTCTGGAGATGTCCAGCGCTTCCGCAAGCTGTTCCTGCGACAAACCCGCGTTTTTTCTGAGCTGCCGCAGGCGTTCGCTTAATTCTGTGTTTTTTTTCATGAAGTGTTCCGTTCCTTTCGGGGATGCTGTGTGGTAAAATTTTAATTTTCAATCTTTTTCTTTGGCAAAAGGCTATGGCGCGGACGGTATAAAAACGTGCAGATCAGGGCTGACACAGCGCCAAGCAGCAGAAATATCAGCATAAACCATGGATTGCCAGTGTCGGCCGGGATAGTCATGACAAGGGTATTCTGCCAACTGTGGAAAAGCATACACAGGAGGACGCTGTTTGTCAACAGATAGATGGCGGTGAGGATGAGGCCTGTGACGATGCCGATCAGTGTGTAGGAAAAGAAGTTTTGCTCCGACTGTAGATTTCCGGGAAAGATAAAATAGGGCAGATGCCAGAATACCCAGATCAGACTGACAGCCGTGGAGGAGAGCAGAATGTGCCACTTCCGATAAAAGCAGGGCAGCAGATAACCGCGCCAGCCGGCTTCCTCCAGTCCGCCGCCGAAAAGAAGCTGTCCTATAAATACAGTGAGAAAGGTTTGCGGAGAGCAAAAGGCTTCCGGAGAGCGAAAGCAGTAAAAATTGAGAAACTGTGCTGCAAATAGAAAGAAAACAGCGAGACAGCGCGCCGGACGAACTGCTGTCCCCAAGAGGAACTGTGTCAGGGAAGGCAGGGATAAGAGCGGCTTTTGCAGCAATAGAAGGGCACAGATCAGCGGAGAGGCGTTCTCCAGAAAATCCAGAAAAGAGAAGAGAAACGGGTGGGAATTGTAATCCATGGCTGTCATAAGTATGGTGCAGAGCCATGTGACGGAGAAGACGCCGAGCAGGAATGGCACAGGTCTGTACATGGGGTCAACTTTGGTTTTTGGCTGTTTCATTAGGGAGTCCTCCTTGTTTGTCTTGATTTGTTTTGTATCAAAATCATTTTAGGAAAAGACTGCGGTTGCGCACTACCAACTATGAGTTGCTTTTTTGCAAACAAAAGGTGGCAGAATGCTTTTTGCGGTAATAGTGCGGTGGGAAAACAAATGTATACATAACTGATAGGAAAAGTATGTATTGCGCGTTGCTTCTCTTTCTGCTATACTGATTCCATGTAAAGGGAAAGACGGAGGAAAAGGCGATGGCGAGAGAAATCGGAACGAGATGCATACATTTGGAACGGGAGGAGTCAGACCATTACGGTGCGATCAGTTATCCTATCTACCAGACGGCGACTTTTGCGCACCCGGGGGTGGGACAAAGCACAGGATATGACTATAGCAGGGTGCAGAATCCCACGAGAGAACAGGTGGAAAAGGTGGTGGCTTCTCTGGAAAACGGGGTGGACGCGCTGGCGTTATCTTCCGGCATGGCTGCAATCACCCTGATGATGGAGCTGTTCGCTCCGGGGGATCACCTGATTGTGGATGCGGATCTGTACGGCGGGAGTATCCGTCTGTTTGAGCAGATTTCCAGGAAAAACGGAATTACTTTTACAAGTATTGACTGCTGCTGTGAGGACATAGAGGGACAGATCAGAGAAAACACGAAGGCGATATACATAGAGACGCCAACCAATCCGATGATGCATGTGACGGATATTTCAGGGACGGCGGATATTGCAAAGCGGCACGGTCTGCTTCTGATTGTGGACAACACGTTTTTGTCCCCTTATTTTCAGAATCCCCTTAATTTGGGGGCGGATCTGGTCATTCACAGCGGCACAAAATATCTGGGCGGCCATAACGACGCTCTGGCGGGCTTTCTGGTGACAAACCGGGAGGAAATCAGTGAGCGGCTGCGTTTTCTGTATAAAACGACAGGGGCGGTGCTGTCGCCCTTTGACAGCTGGCTTATCCTTCGTGGGATTAAAACGCTGGGCGTCCGCATGGAGCGGGCGCAGGAGAATGCCATTGCCATTGCGGAGTGGCTGAAAGGGCAGCCTGGCGTTACGGATGTGATTTATCCGGGGCTTGAGGAACATCCGGGGTACGGGATTATGAAACGGCAGGCCAGAGGCTTTGGGGCGATGCTGACCTTCCGGGTGGAGAGTAAGGAGTTTGCGGTGGCCATTCTTGAAAAGGTAAAGCTGATCCAGTATGCGGAGAGCCTTGGCGGGGTGGAAACCCTGATCACTTACCCGACGACCCAGACCCACGCCGACGTCCCGAAGGAAGTCAGGGAGAAAAACGGGATTACGGAGAGCACCCTGCGCATGTCGGTGGGGATTGAGGATAAAAAGGATCTGTTGAGTGAATTGGAGAGCGTTTTCGGTGAAATAGAATAAAGCCCAAAGCAGACAGTTGAAAGTGGAAGCTTTGGGAGAAAGGAACAGAGATGGCGGAGAGAAACCTTGATTTTGATCAGGTAATAGAGAGGAGAAATACCAGATCATTAAAATATGATTTTGCGGTAGAGCGGGGCATGCCGGAGGATATTCTGCCGCTTTGGGTGGCGGATATGGATTTTAGGACATCCTCCTACATAGAGGATGCGCTGGTTGCGCGGGCAAAGGAGGGCATTTTCGGCTACAGTGAATCAAAAGCCCCCTATTTTGAGTGTGTAAGGGACTGGATGGAAAGACGCCACGGCTGGCAGCCGCAGGAAGAATGGCTTGTGAAAACGCCGGGCGTGGTGACCGCGCTTGCCATGGCAGTGAAAGCGTACACGGAGCCGGGAGATGCGGTGCTGATCCAGCGCCCGGTATATTATCCCTTTTCTGAGGTAATCGAGGATAATGGCAGAAGAGTGGTCAGCAACACCCTGTATCGGGGTGAGGATAATCGGTATCATATTAATTTTGAGGATTTTGAACAGAAGATTATTCAAAATAAGGTAAAACTGTTTCTTCTCTGTAATCCGCACAATCCTGTAGGGCGGGTATGGACAAGGGAGGAGCTGATCCGGCTGGGCGATATCTGTATGAGACATGATGTGATCGTTGCCAGCGATGAGATCCATGAGGATTTTGTGTTTCAGGGTAAGCATCAGGTGTTTGCAGGGCTGAAAAAAGAGTATGAGAACCGATGCATTGTCTGTACTTCTCCCAGCAAAACTTTCAATCTGGCAACCATGGTATTATCGAATATTTTTATTCCCAGCCGGGATTTGCGCAGGCGCTTCCGAAAACAGCTTGACGCGGCGGGAATCAGCCAGCTCGGTGTGATGGGGCTGATTGCCTGTGAGACGGCGTACAGTCAGGGAGAGGAGTGGTATCTTGCCATGCTCGAGTACGTCCGCGGCAATATTGCGTTTGTTAAGAAATTTGTGGAGGAAAAACTGCCCGGCGTTATCATGACGGAGCATGAGGGAACCTATCTGGTCTGGCTGGATTTTTCCGGGACAGGGTTATCGGATCAGGAATTGGAGGAGCTGATCGTACATAAGGCGAAGCTGTGGCTGGACGGCGGCGGCATGTTCGGGGAGAGCGGAAGGGGGTTCCAGAGGATCAATGTGACCTGTCCGAGAAGCGTGCTGGCAGAGGCGATGGAACGGCTGAAAATGATATTGGCGAATTAACGTCTATAAAATATCGGATGAAAGGATAAAACGGAACAGTATTGACAAGCGGTAACAGGAATTTTTATAATGGTGTCGAGGAGGTTAGTGACATGAAAAGCATACGTACAAAAATTACCTTTTGTCTCATTTTTACTGTTCTGGCGGGACTGGTTGCATCCGGGTCTTCCGGCATCGCACTCAACTACAACAGCACCATGTCTACAGTGGAGCAGATGATGAGTCAAACCGCTGTTCTGGCAGCGGGACGCGCCCAGCAGGAGCTGGCATCTTACAAAAATGTGGTCATTGAGGTGGGGCATGTTCCACAGCTTGCCGATCCCGATGTGTCGGTGGAGGAAAAGCGGGCCATCATTGACGAGCGGGTTTCCATGCACGGTTTCCAGAGGGGAAATATCATTGGTGCGGACGGCATCAGTATTTTGGATGGAAATGACTATTCCGACCGCGAGTATGTGCAGCAGGCGCTGCAGGGAAATGTCTATGTGTCAGAACCGTTAATCAGTAAGATTACCGGCCAGTTGTCCATTATGGTTGCGGCGCCTCTCTACGCAGAGGAGAATTATGGCTCTTCCATTGTGGGAGTGGTCTATTTTGTGCCACAGGAGACATTTTTAAATGATATCGTGTCGGCCATTCGGCTTGGTGAGAACAGCAGGGCTTACATGATCAATAAAACAGGAGACACGATTGCGGATATTACGCTTGAGACGATCACGGTCCAGAATATAGAGGCGGAGGCCCAGAGCGATTCGTCGTTGCAGGAACTGGCGGCGATCCACGGCGAGATGCGTCAGGGTAAAAACGGGTTCGGGGAGTATACGCAGGGAGAAGAGAAGATGTTTGCAGCGTATGCGCCCGTGCCGGATACAGACGGCTGGAGCATTGCGGTGACAGCGCCACAGATCAATTATCTGGCTTCCACGCGGGACGCTATCGTAATTAATCTTGCGGTGATCGGGATAGCCGTGCTGGTTTCCGTTGTCATTGCGCTGGCGCTGGCCCGCAATATTGGTAATCCCATGAAGGCTTGCGTGAACCGGATGAAGCTGTTGGTGGAGGGTGATCTGGAAACACCGATGCCTAAAATCAGCAACAGGGATGAGACGGGTGTGCTTGCCAGATCGACAGAATCTCTGGTGGAAGGATTAAGCATTGTCATCAACGACATCAGCTTTCTCTTGAATGAGATGGCAAATCAGAACCTGGATGTACATACGGAACACGAGGAAGTATATGTCGGCAGCTTTCAGAGCATTCTGCATTCCATGCGAAATATGAGAAAAGAGCTGAGCGGCGCTATGCGACAGGTCAATCATTCCGCGGAGGAGGTGTCCGACGCCAGCACCCAGTTATCCTCAAGCGCGCAGACGCTCAGTCAGGGCACGACGGAGCAGGCAAGTTCGGTAGAGGAGCTTGCGGCGCGGATCAGCGTGATTTCCGAACAGGTGAGAAATACGGCCAGCGGCGCCCTGGATGTCCGCACGCAGACGCATCAGACCGGCGAGGAGGTACTGCTTTGCAACCAGAAGATGCAGAATCTGGTGGAGGCCATGGAAAGGATCCAATCCAGCTCCGAGGAGATTGAAAAGATTCTTAAGACCATAGACGACATTGCGTTCCAGACCAATATACTTGCCCTGAATGCGGCGGTGGAGGCGGCAAGGGCCGGAAGCGCGGGCAAGGGATTTGCCGTTGTGGCGGAGGAGGTCCGCAATCTGGCCGGGAAATCCGCGCAGGCCGCAAAAAACACTTCGGAGCTTATTGAAAACTCCACGGAGGCAGTACACATGGGTACGGAAATTGCCCAGAGTACGGCGGATGTCCTGCTGGGCGTTGTGAACAGCATTCAGGCGGTGGTGGATGCCATTGATCATATTGCCACGGTGTCCAACGAACAGTCGGAGGCGGTGGTGCAGGTTTCTGAGGGTATCAACCAGATCTCGATTGTGGTACAGAGCAACAGCGCTACCGCAGAGGAGGGAGCAGCCGCAAGTGAGGAGCTTTCCGCGGAGGCGACATGCTTAAAGGAGCTGGTGGACCAGTTTACGCTGGCTTCGGAATAAGAGTAGATGAGAAGAGACTGTCCGGATGGCGGTCTCTTTTTCGTTCGCTTCTGTCCGATAGAGGGGGATTCAGAAAATATGTAAACAACTAAATAAGCAGGAGGGCAACAGCATGGAAAAAGTCGTAAAATTCTTAAAAGAAGCAGCAATCTATTATCTGGCAACCGTAGAGGGCGACCAGCCAAGGGTACGCCCGTTTGGCACGGCGCATATTTTTGAAGGCAGGCTGTATATCCAGACCGGCAAATCAAAAGAGGTGTCCAAACAGTTACATACGAATCCGAAAGCGGAGATATGTGCGTTCAAAGGCGGCGAGTGGCTCAGAATAGCGGGTGAGCTTGTGGAGGATGACCGCAGGGAGGCAAGACAGTCCCTTCTTGATGCATACCCTTCCCTGCATAAGATGTATTCTGCGGACGACGGCAATACAGAGGTATTCTATTTTAAGGATGCAGCCGCAACATTTTCATCCTTTACCCATGAGCCGGAAGTGATAAAGCTGTGATGAAAGGCAGTTTCTTTCCGCTGACAGATCAGGCAGACAGATGAGAGAGCAGAATCCGAATCAGGATGTATACGGATTTCGGTACTTGGTTAGCGTGGATTTGAGATTCTGTAGAGCGGCATTATGGCGGTCAGTGCGACGGTTTCAAGGGAAAAGGCACAGGGAATCCTTCGGCTGGAAAGTGGGCGGATTAGTATGGCTTTACAAATGACACAGATCGCTTTTGACATTGGGGGGATATGACGCATGTGCATGGAAGGAGAGGAAGGCTCATGAAAAAATATATATTGGAATGTTGTGTGGACAGCGTGGAATCCGCTCTTGCGGCGGCAGAGGGCGGGGCGGACCGTCTGGAATTGTGTGCGGCCCTTGTAATCGGTGGCATAACGCCCGGGCTGGCGCTGTTTG
The DNA here is from genome assembly GCA_947174505.1 of uncultured Lachnospiraceae bacterium. GTDB lineage: Bacteria > Bacillota > Clostridia > Lachnospirales > Lachnospiraceae > UBA3282. The sequence goes on along the minus strand of CAMWJF010000038.1, from coordinate 6,511 downwards.
AACAGGTCAGCGCCTGCTGCAGTCTGCCGGTTCGGGTGCTGCTGCGGCCACGGTTTGGGGATTTCCTCTATACCGCATATGAGTTTCAGATTTTAAAAAGAGAAGTGGCGCTCTTTCGGGAAGCAGGCGCAGAGGGTGTGGTGATCGGCTGTCTGCAGGCGGACGGTGGCATTCATATGGATCAGATGCGGGAGCTGATAGCGGTGGCGGGTGATATGAAGGTTACGCTGCACCGCGCCTTCGACGTGTGTGCGGATCCCATAAAGGCATATGGACAGGCGCGGGAATTGGGAGTCGATACCATACTGACATCCGGGCAGAAGAGGGAATGCCTTATGGGGCTGCCGCTGTTAAAACAGTTGTGTGAGCTGCAGAAGGAGGCAGGAGCGCCGCGCATTATGGCGGGTGCGGGTGTGACGCCTGAGGTGATACGGCAGTTTTGTAGGGACACGGACATTACCAGCTATCACCTGTCTGCAAAGAAAGTTGTGGACAGCGGGATGGATTACCGCAAAGAGGATGTTCCCATGGGACTTCCTGTCATGGATGAATACAGCATTTTCAGGACGGACAGCAGTGTTGTGGCGGAGGCAAAGAGAGCGATTCAGGAGCATATCAATTAAGGCAGGCAAAACGAAACTTTCTGGTGCTGTGATTCGTATTATCAGTAGAGTACAGACAGAAAGGCAGAGACGGCAGTTGGCAGGGACAGACTTTATATTACATACGGACAGAGTGCCAGTTCTGGATTATATGGGCGTGCAGGTTGATGAGGTGGCGCTGCCGGAGACGATTACGCCGGTTCCTCGGAGGCGGTGTGGTATCTCTGAGGGGCATACATATTACAAAGGGGCGGGTATTATCTATCAGGGGCATTATACCAATGAGCCGGACAGGCATATGCTGACGCTGTCTGAGAATCCGGTCGCTTACCAGCGTTACTCGGTGGTTTATCCCGGACTGTATCAGAAATATGGCATTTTTACCTTCTGCCATCAGCCCATTTTCACGGATTATGAAGGTGGATGCGGGCCCAAGGAAGAGAATCTGACTGCCATGCAGGAGAGATTCGGGCTGTCGGCCATACAGGAAATCGTGGATGTACTGGAAACACCATTGGAGAATCACAAAATCTATGCGTTTCGTTTGAAGGAGCTGAAGGGCTCCTATAAAGATACGGTAAATCTGATCGAATACATTCTCAGTGAAAATTTTAACAGCGCCTGGGATAAGAATCTTTGGGCAGATATTATGTGCTACGGTTATGTGCGGGATCTGGCAGACTGGTTTGTCTCTGACAAACCGGCGCACAGGCTGGGCACCATTTACGCGCTGCTGCATTCTGTCATGAAAGCCGACAAATGTCTCTATGGGGAGATTGTGCACGAGACGGTGGGGCTGGAGCAGATGGGGGATATCTATATGCCCTATGTGGCAGCCAGAATCGTGGAGCAGTATGTGCCGGGGAGTCTGGGAGGGATTTCCGGGGAGGCGCTTACCCCGGAGCTGCTGGGAAAGCTGTGGGAGATGATTTACAGTGGAAAAGCCTGCTGTCATCTGGAGAAGGAGGAAGTGTGGGCGGACATCAGGGCGGATTTTATGAAAGAAATTCCCAGACAGACAGCTATGGTGCGGCAGGATTTAGCGCTGTCCCGGCTTTAAAATTATCTTTTTCATTTTCCTTTTTGTATGCTATAATGAGCGTTGGCAGGAACATGCATTTGTTTTCCTGTCGATGTTTTGTATTTGGGGCATTTGTGCGGCGCAGCGGAAAGTACAGCACTTTGGAACGGAGGAAAACATGGCGATTGAAAGAGTAAAAACATATTTCAGGCAGTATGGAATGGAGGAGAAGATCAGGGAGCTTGACATGTCCAGCGCCACGGTGGAGCTGGCGGCTGCCGCTCTTTCCTGTGAGCCTGCGAGGATAGCGAAAACACTGTCATTCATGGTGGACGGCCATGCCCTGCTTGTGGTGGCGGCCGGGGATGTGAAAATCGACAACCGCAAATACAAGGAGCAGTTCGGCGTGAAGGCGAAAATGCTTTCGCCGGAGGAGGCAGAGTCCCTTGTGGGCCATGCGGTGGGAGGCGTCTGTCCGTTTGCGGTAAACGAGGGCGTGGAGGTGTATCTGGATGCGTCGCTGAAACGCTTTGAAACGGTATTTCCCGCCTGCGGCAGCTCCAACAGCGCGATTGAACTGACGATCCCGGAGCTGGAGAAATATTCCCAGTGTGCAGGGTGGGTGGATGTCGGCAAAGGGTATTGAGGTTTGTGATAAATCTGGTGGATACATAATCTCCATTTTATAATTTCATTGCAGTACTGGCTTCATTCATCTGGAACGGATCACACTCATTTCGGGTGAGTAGGGTGCAAGCAGCTGGCTTCCCAGCAAATTGGAAAACATATGTACCAGCGCGCCGGCCAAAATGCTTCTTTTTGTCTTTACATATACAAAGGACACGGAGAAATTGAAAATCATGATTTGAGGAATCCACATGAGCGCAAGGAGCGGGGAAAACTGCCACATGTCATACTGTGCCTGTCCGGGGGTAAAATACCATGCCATATGCCAGATGCCCCAGATAAAGCCAAGCAGCAGCGTGGATTTTGTGAAACCGTATCTGACAAACAGCCGGTCCAGTGCAAAGCCCCGCCACCCAAATTCTTCGTTTAATGGGCCGGAGATTAAGGATACGATCAGTATCAAAGGCCAGTATAGCGGATTTTGGAAGGCGGAATAAAGGAAACGCATTCCCGGCATCTCATAACCCAATAAAACTACGCCGATCCAGACGGCCACAACGGGAATTAATGTAAAAAACAGGAATGTCAGAACAGGCCACTTTGCACCCATATACCGAAAACTGAAACAGCGCATAAAATAATCCTTTTTTTGTTCTTTTGCGTAGGTCAGAAATACGATAAATAATGCGGTTACGGACGGCGCACCGCCGCCAAAATAGAAGAGAAAAGTGCCAAGTGCAGTTCCCTCTATTCCCATGATCACGGGGGCAAACCCAAAGCCCCATGTCCATGTAAGCGTGATGATAAAAAACAGAGCTAACATTTTTCACGTCTCCTTTCCAACTGCGCATTTATATAAGCAATATCCCGATTGACGACCGCCATATCAAGGAAGTAAGCCGGGATATATATGAGTGCCACATACACAAACGCCATCCACCAGTTTGATTTAAAGAACCACTGTACAAAATATCCGTATAAGAAAACAAAAACGGAAATAGAAAAGTATTCAATCATTATATTTACAATGAAATTGGTACTTGCGACCTGTTTTACAAATTGCTGTATGGCAGTCACAAAAAAAATAAAATAGAAATCTCGAATACATGCATGATCTCTGGTGTCATTCCGACTGACAGGAGGGATATGGAAAATACCGTAAAGATGATGATTGCCGCGAAGATAAGTGTCTTTTTCACAATTTCTTTTAACACCATACCACCTCCTTTAAACAGTTTTTAATGCTTTTCAGATAAGTTCTTGCAACAATCAGTTTTTCGCCGTTGGTCAGCGTTGCTTCAAGCTGGCTGTTCGCCAGCCGCCTTACACGGTAAAGCATGTCCACATTCATTAGATATGACTTACTGATCCGGACAATGCCGGCTTCTTTTAACAGCTCTTCCAGTTCGTATAATTTTTTGTCCGTCAAATAGACTTCGTCTTTCGTGTAGAAAAAAGTTTTCCGCTCTACGGATTCCACGTAATAGATATCTGATATTGGGATTTGAAAAATAGACCCGCAGTTATCTCCACGCACCTTATAGTCGAGAGTCCTGATTCTCTGAATTACTTTTTGGGTTTTCGGATCTAACCGGGGATATTCAATAATGATAGTCAGCGGTTTGTCTTGTTATGATCTCCATAATCTTACCTCCATACAGTAGCTTAGCATAAAAAGAAAAAAGGAAAAGGACAGTGAACATGATCTGCAAATATGGTAACATTAGTTACAGACGGTGTCGAATTTTGCATGTCGGGCATATTCTGTTGCGATTGGATTGTGGCACAGGTATAATAGCAGTATATTTATAAAAGGAAGCTGTCATACGGTGCCAGGGGGATGGACGCAAATGATCCGCAACACCGGGAGCAGGAAGCTGAAAGGAGCATGGCATGCTTCGGAATGGAGGAAAAAATGGAATACATCAAAGTGCATGAAAACGATATCCACATCGTGTTCGGGATTACGGAAAAGAGGCAGTTAAAACTCCTTCATTTTTCAAAGAATGCATTTCGGGAAGAAGATCTCTGTAAGGTGGGGCCGGAGTGTAAGGCCGAGGATCAGGTGAGAAAAGGGCAGTTTATTGACGAGGCGTTTCAGCTCGTGCAGATCAGCTTATCTGGCTATAACCGCCCTTATGAGAAACACGGAAACAAGCATATCGTGACGGCGCCGGGATATCTGCTTACCTATGTGGGCATGGAGGACCGTGTCAATGAAACCGGGCGCAGGCTCACCATCACGCAGGAGGATAAGGAAGTGACTCACGTCCGCGTGGAGACGGTGATGCAGTTCTACAACGGCACTTCCGTTGTACGCATGTGGAACCGGGTGACCAACGCAGGGGAGGAAACACAGTGTCTGGAATACCTTTCTTCTTTCTGCTATACAGGGATTGAGAAGGAGGGGGATAAAACTTCCGACGCCAAGATGAAGCTGCGGGTTCCCTACAACGGCTGGCAGAAGGAGATGAGTATCAAAGAGTACACCTTCGGGGATGTGGGACTTGCCCAGACACAGCCGGGCGTATACCAGCGCACTTCGCAGGTGTTTGAGGTGACCAATACCGGCAACTGGTCTTCCAAGAAATATCTGCCCTTGGGCTATATTGAGAATACGCAGGCGCATACCAGCCTGTTCTGGCAGATCGAGCACAATGGTTCCTGGCATTATGAAATCGGCGACCAGAACACCCATTTTTATGTCTGCGTCAGCGGTCCCACGGAGGTGCAGTCCCACTGGTTTAAGAACCTTTCGCCCGGCGAGAGCTTTACCTCGGTGCCGGTGGCTGTGGGCGTGACGGAGGACAGCTTTGAGAAAGCGGTCGGTGAGCTGACCAGATACCGCCGTCTGATCCGCAGACCCAATCGGGACAACGAAAATCTGCCGGTGATCTTTAACGATTATATGAACTGTCTGTTCGGCGATCCCACCACCGAGAAGGAACTGCCGTTGATTGACGCGGCGGCGCGGTGCGGCTGTGAATATTATGTGATTGATGCGGGATGGTACGCGCCCGGCGAGTGGTGGGACAGCGTGGGCGAATGGCAGGAGTGCAGGGAGCGGTTCCCGAACGGCATCAAGGAGGTGACGGATTACATCCACAGCAAGGGCATGGTTCCCGGCGTCTGGCTGGAGCTTGAGGTCATGGGGATCAACTGTGAGAAGGCGAAGAAAGCGCCGGACGACTGGTTTTTTGTGCGCCATGGCAAAAGGGTGTTTGACAGGAGCAGATACCAGCTTGATTTCCGCAATCCGGCGGTGATTGCCCATGTCAATGAGGTTGTTGACCGTGTGGTGAAAGAGTACGGCGTGGGATATATTAAAATGGATTACAATATCGAGCCGGGGATTGGCACGGAAATCGGCGCGGAGAGTGTGGGTCAGGGGATGCTTGCGCATGAGCGCGCCTACCTTGCGTGGTTGGACGACGTGTTTGCCAGATATCCCGATCTGGTGATCGAGAACTGCTCCAGCGGCGGCCTGCGGATTGACTACGCGCTGCTTTCCCGCTATAGCATCCAGTCCACCTCGGATCAGGAGGATTACCGCAACTACGCTACCATTGCGGCGAACGCGGGAGCCGGGGTGACGCCGGAGCAGGCGGCGGTCTGGTCTTATCCCATGCGGCAGGGAGACAAAGAGGAAGTCATTTATAACATGGTAAACGCCATGCTTGGCCGTGTGCACCAGAGCGGCCATCTGGCGGAGCTTTCTGCGGAACGTATGGAACTGGTGAAAGAAGGTATCGCATGCTATAAAAAGCTGCGTGAGGATATCAGGAGAGCGGTGCCGTTTTATCCGCTGGATGTGACGGACAATGAAGACCTGTGGGCGTGCGGCGGTCTCCAGACGGAAAAAAGGGCGTATCTGGCCGTCTGGAAGAGACAGATGGAGGGGAAGAGCAATGACAGGCGTTTAAAGGCCGGTACGATGTGCTCGGATACGACTTTATCCATCCCCCTTGGCAGTCTGCCTTTCGCTGAAAGCGGGATCAAGGTTTCCTGCCTTTATCCGGAAAAGGAGCCGGTCAGTTTCGCGGTGGAAAAGGATGTGTTGACGGTTACTTTTGAAAAGCCGGTGATGGCCAGACTGTTTGTGGTGGAAGGGTAAAATGCAGCATAAATGCCTGGCAAACGCCGGAATATTGCCAGTAGTTTATGGCGGCGCCTTTTTCGGTTTCTATCGGAATCAGGCGCCGCTATTTTCTATAGGAAATTGCGACAGTGTAAACCATTCAAGGAGAATGCGGAGCATTCT
>CAMWJF010000037.1 GCA_947174505.1 uncultured Lachnospiraceae bacterium | reverse complement strand
AAACTACGCGCAGAGTTTTCGCAGATGGAACAGAAGAAAAAAGAACTGCGGCAGGCTTATCAGACTGCAGAAAAAGACGGCAGACAGTTGGAGCGTGAACTGGATAAACTGGAACAGTATCTGAACGCTGAGCCGGACACTGTTTCCGTGCAGAAAAACACGAAAGAGCCGACACGCTGAACGGCATCCACTGTCATAAATTTTTTATTGAGTATCTTTTGAAAAATGGTATACTATAGTTAACAGCAGGCGTTTTATGCTGTGAATACAAGCAAAGGATCAGGCATGAGCAATAAGGCAAAAATACGAGAAGAGGCAAAAAAACTGAATCCCATCGACGACCTGATGTTCCGCACGATGGCAGAAGATAAAGCGTTCTGCGAAGAAATCCTGCGGGTGATCCTGTCAGATCCGGCGCTTACGGTACTGGAATCCACGCCCCAATATGCCGGGACTAATCCGCAGGGACGCTCCGTGATCCTTGACGCCAAATGTGTCCTTGGGGACGGACGGAAAACGGACATCGAAGTGCAAAAGGCGAATGACACCGATCATCAGCGCCGTGTCCGCTACAATGGCGCGATCCTTACAACTAACCTCACCGATCCCGGCGAGAAGTTTGAGAACATTCCCGATGTCTGCGTTGTATTCATCTCCCGTTTTGACATCTTTGAGGGAAATCATTCTTTATATCATGTGGATCGGATCATAAGGGAAACCGGAAAAGTTGTCGATAACGGATTTGAAGAGGTTTACGTCAATGCAAAGGTAAAGGACGGCTCCGAAGTATCCGAACTGATGGAAGTATTTGTTGACGATGCTGCATACAACAGCAAATTTCCCGTTACCTCCGGCAGTAAGCGCCGGTATAAAACGACAGAGGAGGGACAGCAGGTTATGTGTGAAATTATGGAAAGAATTGCAAAAGAAGAACGTAATGAGGGCAGACTTGAGGGAAGGCTTGAAGGCGAAACTCGTATCAATACCCTCAACGCTATTCTGATTAATCTGAACAGATTTGATGATTTAAAACGCGCTGCTACGGACAAAGACTTTCAAATGCAGCTTATGATTGAACTTCTGCCGGAAGATATGTAACATAATAGAATCCGATGTATTCCATACCGGAATCATCGGATTTTTTATTCATATATTGTATTTCATTCTTTCCTCATCCGTCAGAACCACCTCAATGATATCCCCCGGCTGCAGGTTACACATAACACAGATTTTATTTAATGTTTCCAGTGTTATGCTCTTCCCTGCCTTGATATTGGTTATGGTCTGCCTTGGCAGTAAATTTTCCCTCTGAATTCTGGTCTGATTGAAACCATGATTACTCAATTCCTTAAACACATCTATTTTATATCTTATCATACTTTATCCCTCCATTTACAAAGTAACATCTGGTAGAATGGTTGTCAATAAATTTATACCAATATTAGTATATTTTGTATTGACATTATACCATTACTAGTATATACTATTATTAGTATATAAGGGATTAAGGGGAATGTGCAACATGTTTACTACAGAAGAGCTTAAAAATATTGACTGTACTTACTTTCATATCATAAGCGCCGGCTGCTACTGCGTCACACTGCAGTCCAAAAACACAGACCACTACTGGCACATCATTCACCAGCAGTACCCGTCCTTTGCCACATGCAAAATCCAGCATAAGCACAGGCAGTCCATTCCCTTCCACGAACAGGGAACCGCCCCTACTCTCGGACAGGCTATAGATAAGATTAAGGCTCACGACTTTTACCATCTTCATGTAAGAACTAAGAAAAAAGTCTGCAAAGGCACAAACCAGAAAGGGAGGAAATCAGCATGATAAGAAAAACCAGAAAGATGACCGTCTATAAGACAACCGGAGCAGGATACCAGCACGTTCCACAGATCAAGATGCAGGGGGACTGGCTCCTGAAAGCGGGTTTCTCTATAGGCGACCATATTCAGATTGCATGTCAGAAAAACAGACTTGTGATCTCAAAAAACGATCCAGCGCAGGCAGACTGACCATATGGCAGTCTTACTTATTCGCCAAATACACTACAATACGGAGGGCAGCGATAAATTTTCTTATCCCTGCCCTGCCGTCTCTCATTCCATCAAATTCCTAATTCTTATCTTTTTCCTCCAGCTCCTCCTCTTTCTTCCTGTGCAGTACCAAAAGTATCACAATAACTATCACCGCTATGATAACCGCCAGCCAGATAAAGTAACAAATCCCAAGGAAAGTCGGGCAGATATGGCACAGCCCGCATTTCGCTCCGCCTCCTGTTCCTGTCTCGTCAGTCTCCACATAGACAATGGCATAGCTGGAGAACAGATCCGTGCTGACCGTGATCGTATCCGGCGCATCGTCCAGATCGTTCATAAAGGCATACTCCCCTTCATGGGCACGGATGATGATAAACTTTCTGCCATCACTTTGCAGCTTTTCAGGAATACCAATTACCACTTCTATCGGTTCATCTGTTGCGGTGATGGCGTTCCAGTCACCCGCTCCTATCTTAATAAACATGGAGATGTCAACGTACATGCCCAGCACGAGTCCGGGTACTTCTTCCCGGTATGCCTCGATCCCGTTCTCTATCACTTCTTTATCCTGTGCGGGTACTTTCTCGGAGATATCGGTCACATCTATCCTGATCTCTATGGTCTCGCCTCCGTTTACACGCACCTGCTGGTCGGGCGTCAGGACTGCATTTACTACTTTTTCGGTGTCTGCCACTGTCGCAGTGCATTTTTCTTCCTCGCACACTACTGTCACGATGACCGTGCCGTTTCCTGTCTGAACCTCCTTTTCTGTCTGTCCGGCATCCGCGCTGTCCTTCTCTGATGCCTGTGCGCCTGTGCCTTCCGGTTTCTGCTCCCCGTCTTTTTTCTGTTCCGGTGTGGTTCCCGGTTTTCTGCCCTCCGGCTCCTTTTCTGCCGGCGGAGGTGTGGTTTCCGGTGCGGGCGGTATGGGTTTCTCAGGCGGTTTTACAGGCGGTGTGGATGGCGTATCATCCGATGGCTCTGACGGGGTTGGCGTCGGTTCCGGCTCCGGCTCATCCTCTTTGTCTCCGCCGCCGGGATTTGACGGTTTTCCGCCCGGTTTCTTCGCAACACCTTCCACGGTCACTGTCTTGTTCTCTCCGATATTGCTGATGGTATAGGTGCCGTCTTCTGCCAGTTCCACTTTCACGTCATTTACTTTGACTGCAAAGCTGGCAGTCTTTTGATAGCCGCTTGCCAGGGCAAAGCGGAAGGTAAAGCTGCCGCCCTCTTTCACAGGGCTTGTGCTGCCAGCTTCCGCCGACAGGGTATAGCCTGTGCCGCCCTGCAGGGTAACGGTGTAGGCTGTCGTATAGACCGCATAGACTGTCATATCCGCAGTGATATTCGTGAACTCAGCGGGCGTTGTTCCCTGCTCGTCCATACACCATGCACCTATGGTATTTTCCTTAGTCGGTACGGGCGGGATGTCTGTCAGAGCCGTGCCATAATCCACGGAAATCTCTTTGTATTTCGCCCCGTCCACCATAAAGGTCACTTTGATCTGGAAAGCGCCTATCTTTACGGAGTCGCTTGGTTCACTGACAAAGTTGGAAGTGCCAGCCTTCACACGTACTACATAGGTACCGGGCGCAAGTCCTATAATCTCGCCGTTTCCGTCCGCTGTATGGCTCACCCATGTCTTTCCTCCATCGGTGGAAACCTCATAGGTAGTGTCTGCTGTCAGCCCGGTCAGTTTGCCTGTCCCTCCCGCCGTGCTTACGTCTACACCTGTTGGCGTCGGTTTCGCGGGTCTTGCCGGAACGGGCAGGCTCTGTGCATCGCTATCGAGCTTATCTTTCCCGTTTCCTTTGCGCACGATAGACAGGGTAGCTCCGAACCAGTCTGTTTCTATATTTATGGTGCCGTCCGCACCTGCTGTTATGGTCTTTTCGTTTATCGTATACTCTGCACCGGGTGCAAATCCGGTCAGTGCCTCCGCAGAATAATCAATGCGGATATTTGGTGTCTCATACTTTGTGGCAGGTTTCTCCCCGATGGTGACGGCTGTCGCTTCGCTGCGGAAACTGACATTCCCCGTTTCCACCGCTTTGACGCGCAATTCATATTCCCCGGCGGGGAGGTTCCCGATCCTTGTGCCGTTCAGTGAAGCGTCCTGCCATGCGCCGAAATTGCCGTTCTGGTCTTTTACCCTGTACTCATAAGCTGTGCCGGACGTCAGGCCGGTGATCGCGCCGTCTTTTGCTCCCGGATAGGAAGCGTCTGCTTGTCCGGGCGCGGGTTTCGCCGGGCGTGCCGGGATGGATACTGCCGTTGTCAGGCTCGCCGGAATAATTCCCTTTGCCGGGTAACGGATATAGACGGTCTGCCCCATATAGGCTTCCACGCTGCCCACCGTAACAGGAGTGGTACAGCCTGCGTCGCTAAAGGCTTCGATGCCGTCTGTCAGTGTAAGGGTCTCCGCCACATAGCCGATCTTCAGTTTATCCGGCGTAGGCGCTGTGGGCATGGTAGCAATCTGCGCTTCCCCGCTTTCCGGGGACGCAAAGCTTGTGTCTGTCGCCGGGTAGTACGCCCTGAATTTATAAATGGTCTTTTGGGCAAGCCCCGTAAATGCCGTGCTGTCCTGCCAGTTCCCTGTCCCGTCCGCCAGTCGGTACTGTGCGCCTGTGATGGTCTTTAAGGTAATGGACTTGTCATCACGCACGCTCAGTTCCGGTGCATCCGGCGCTGCCGGTCTTGCCGGGATGGGCAGGCTCTGCGCCGGGCTGTCGGTGGTCTCGCTGCCGTTGCCCTTCTTGATGATGCTGACGGTGTTACCAAACCAGCCTTCTATGATCGGAATATGCCCCTGCTGATCTGCTGTATATTCTGTACCGTCGATACTGTATACGCCATTCGGTACAAGTCCTGTCAGTTCTTCTTCCCGGTAGTCAATCTCTGCCGCTGGCTGTTTTTCCGGTCCTTTGACCTTTATGGTTATACTCTTTGCAGTTTCATTCCCTGCATTATCTTTCGCGGTTATTTTAATTTCCGTAATGCCCGTGGGTATCTCTGATGCAGGAATGGTAAAGGTAACTTCCGCCTGCAATGCGCTTGTATTAACGCTAACAGACCGTTCCGTGCCGTCTCCGACCTGATAGGTGACAGAGGCGATCCCCGCTGTGACTGCATTGTTTGTATCATCCTTTACCGTTACGTTAACAGCCGTGGGGGTGTCGTAGTAATCCGTTCTGGCATCGGTGGTGATGTCCGGCGCATGGTCTTCCACGATCACACCGCCCGCATCTTTCCCTATGATCACGCCGTCCGCTTGATTGCCCGCCGCATCCGTGCAGTTAATGGTGATGGTTCCCTGGAAATCTGCATCAAAAGTGAGCTTTGCCTCACCATCTTTTACTGCCGCTGTCTTTTCCACCGCGTTGCTGCTGTCAGGATTTCCGGCTGCGTCTCTGGGCGTTAAGGTGTAGCTGATCTTTGCCACGCCGCTGCCTGTGTCCGTAACAGGCACATGGACGATCATGCTCGTTTTTCCGATGATCCAGTCCCAGAGGTTTGCCGCTTTATTTTCATAAGTAATCGTGCCGATCACAGGCTTTGTCTGATCCAGTTTGACCGTAAATACGGCGCTTTCAACGGAAGTGTTGCCCGCCGCGTCCTTTGTCTTAAACTGATAGGTATGCTCGCCCTCCAAAACAGGAGTATACTCATACGTCATGCTGTCTGTGCCGGGTGTGAAACCGTCTACTTTTATATAATCTTTTCCGTCAACGCTCGCCCACAGTTCAGTCACGCCCACGCCGTCATACAGTTTCAGCGGGATCGTGTCCTGAGTATTTGTCCAGCCTGCAGGCAGGGTCACGCCATCCTGCAGTACGGGCTGATCAGGTGCTGTTTCATCTTTCCAATAAGCATGGAGGGTATGGGCAGATGTCGTTGTTACAGTTGTTCCCGCATCAACCTGACTGCCCTGTCCGTTTTCTTCGGTGTACCAGCCTTTGAAGGTGTAGCCGGTTCTGGACGGTACAGGAAGCGTGCCGTATGTACTGTCATAGGTCACATCTTTATTCTGTGTGGCATTTCCGCCATCTGCGCCGTGGTAATCAAATGTCACCTGATAGGTGTTGGCTGTCCACTTCGCCCAATACTCCTTATCCCCGGTATCTGTACCCGAAATGTCTGTTACTTCTGTCCCGGTACAGTCCGCACTGTCATACCAGCCGTCAAAGGTATAGCCGGTTTTCGTCCAGTCTGTGGGCAGAGCTGCTCCCGCTCCATAAGTATAGGAAGTCAGTTCTGTGCCGCCGGTTCCTCCGTTGGTATGCAGCGTAACCGCATAATCTGCGGCAGACCAGTGTGCTGTGTATTCACGATCTCCTGTACTCCCCGCCGCAATGGTAACGCTTGTATTGTTGTTACCCGTCAAGTCCGTACCGCCCCATCCGGTAAAGGAATAGCCTGTTCTCGTCGGATTTTTCAAGGTTATGGCGCCGCTCTCAATCGTGTAGCCTGCCGGATTGCCTGCCGCCGTTCCGCCATCCAGGATATATGTAATGGAATAACTGACAGGAGTCCAGCTTGCATAAACCGAAGTTTTTCCCGTAACTGCTTTTGTAAAGTCATATGCCGTACTGCCGCCGTCTGCCGCTACCCACTTGTCAAAGGTGTAGCCCGTTTTTGTGGGAGTCTCTGCCTGGGCAGACGCCGTTTGGTTCTTCAGAACAATCTGCTGTGCCGGGGTTGTCAGCGCTGTACTTCCGTCATAAAATGTGACCGTATAGTAATCCACTCTGGCGGTAACTTCTGCCCCTGTTACGGTTACTTCCACGCCAGTATCGGTATCGCCACTGTATATTTTATAGGTACCGTCAGGCGCAGCAAGGCCCGGAAGGAAAGTGTTTCCGCCATCAGAAGTAAGTTTATAATCAGAGTCAGACGGCGCGCCCGCTCCTGTCCACTCCACACCGTCCTTGTAGGAGGTTATGGTTACGGGATTGCCTGCCGATGCTTCCCTTGTAATCTCAATGGTATATGCTTTCGACATTCCGTCGGAAGTTACGGTAATCACAATCGTATTCTCACCAACTTTGAGATCAACCGGTTCTTCTTGTCCACTGGTCATATCAGTTTCCGTACCATCGTTAATTTTGATTGTAATTGTTGCCCCCAATGCCGTATCTGCCAGTGTTGCTGTAATACCGACCTGATCGATATTGTTGGCAACCGTTGAGGTATATTCTGTTTCATTAGCCTTAAATTCTGGGGAAAGCGTTGCACCGCTTGCCGTTAAGTTAAAAAGGTTACACTTTCCCGGTTCAACCAGCCATAACTCGTTGCCTGTATCCGTCGTTTCCTTCTTCTGAATCTCATATGTTTTGTTATCACTGCTGAAATGGCTCCAGTCAGCATCTGAAATTGAATAGGAGTCTGTACCTGTTACTACTAATTTAGGATAATCACCATCTCCTGATAACGGTCTGAATGTAACACCTATATCATTTGTTAAACCGTTTGTTATTGTAATAGGATTGTTACTAAGAGAAACATTACACTCTGTTCCATCTCCATTACCATAATTATCGGTAATACAGACGTTGCCCGATATTGAAATTGTACTCGCTGTAAGCACACGTATCCCACCGGCTCCTGCATTAGCTTTATTATACCGAATCGAGCAGTCCCCGGTAAAATTTACGGTTGAACCCACGCAATATATACCAGCACCACTAGCCGCAACTGTGGACGTTGTGCAATTTCCCTCTATCGTGCCACCTTTTATATTAAATACAGAACCCGTACCAAGAAATACCCCCGCACCATTTCCACCAGTCTTATTCCCTATAATTGCTCCAGAATTCATGTTAAAAATTGCATTCTGGGACATCTCCAAATATACTCCAGCGCCCTCATTATTCATAATAACCGCATTGTCAGACATAGTAAATTCAGCTTTGTTTGTTAAATACACTCCGCCTCCTCTACTAGCCTTATTCCCATCAATATAGCCGCCTGACATATTAAATTGACCACCTATTACAGCAACGCCGCCGCCATGATGTCCTGTTCCTTCTCCAACATCACCTCCTGTAATCCTTCCACTATTCATATTAAAAGTAGCGCCAGAGCTTACATAAACACCTCCACCTATAAAATTATTGCCACTACTGCCAGTTATACGACCTCCTGTACCTGTAACACCACAAGTATATGTTTTAGTCCCCTCATCAAAAGAAGATGTATATCCCCAATGATCCTGACAATCACACAGAGTCAATTCGCCACTCTCTACTACAATAACACTGCCATCTGTACTATCATCATGCGTCAATGCATGTCCATTCAGGCATAATGTAACATTTCCAGTAACTGTAATGGTACCCATTGTTATATCACTGGATAAATAGTACTTTCCACCTGATAATGTTGTATCGCTGGCAGTAAGCGCCGTCCAATCCGATTCCCCATGATGTTCACTATAATCCGCCAGCATAACCGCATGATCCGAAAATGTTTCCGCAAGCTCCACCCACGCTGTCAGTTTTGCCAGTTCTTCCTCATCAATCATTGCCTGTTGTTCTTCTGTCAGCGCCTCATATTCTTCCCAAATGGCAAGTGCTTCCTCTGCATACTCATACAGCTTTTCTTCCCATTCTACATAAGCATCTTCATCATCCATATCCGGCTCTGTAGCAAGATATTCTTCCACATCCGGCAGTGCCGCTATCCTGTCGCGCAATGTCTGTATGACAGCATCTGTGCCGTTTTCCACTGTTACCGTAATTTGGGGCAGGCTGACACCATCCGCCAGTGCATAGTCATCCGGCAGAACTGCGGTAAAGGTATATGTTCCCTCCGCACTTCCGTCATATTCCGGCTCAGACTGCCATGTCACACTGTCTATTGTAACGATTTCTTCCTGCTTTTCGGTCTGCGTATTCTCTAACGTCTGTACGGGAATCACATTTTCCGCAAGATATTCCTGCATAGTGACCGTATGGGTTTCCTGTGAAACTGCGCTTTCCTGCTGTTCTTCCGAGGACGCACTTCCTTCGCTGCCTTCCTCGTTTTCCGTGTCGGCTGCGTCATCGCTGCCTGTTTCCGTTGACCCGTCTGTTTCCCCGGATTCTCCATCTTCTTCCGGATGCGTATCCTGTCCGTCCCCGGTTTCCGTATCTTCCTGCTCCGTATCGGACGGCTTGTCCTCTTCCGTCTCCTCCGCACTGCCGTCCATATCCTCTGTGCCGGTTGTGTCCCCGTCCGTCTCTTCGCCGTCATTTTCCCTGGCATCTTCTCTTCCGCTTTCCTCTGATTTATCTTCCGTATCTTCGGAAGGCTGTTTCCCTTCTGTTATAACTGCCTCCAGTGTATCGGGGAGCAACAGTTCCGTAAGCGATGTTCCCACCGGGACAGTCTGCTCCCTGATCTCATCAGACAGCGCAGTAAAACCAGAGATATACCGCCCTTCGGACTGCTCTGATACCTCCGATGCAAAGACGGAAAGCACTGCCAGAATATCGGGATAGGTCGTAAACAGCACACAGACACACAGTATTACCGCCAGTATGCGCAGACGTCTCTTTCTTCTTGCTCTTAACCATGCTCTTTGTTCATCCATCCTATAACCTCCCACTAAACCGCCTATCCGTCCCTGCGGCTGTTCCATTTGGTCAATAAAATGCCTATGAAAAGTCTGAATGTCTGTCTTTTCGCTAAAGTCATATCCACAGCAGGCCGGACAGTGTGTTCCTCTGTCCCCTTGGCACCGCGCCTTTTCCAATATCCCGGCAGTTTCTCCGCCGCCTTGTCTACCGCCGCAAAAAACCGCCCCTGTGAAACAGGTTTGAGAAGATACTGTATTGCATCAACCTCATATGCCTCTACCGCATAATCCGCTGACGTGGACTGAAAAATGATCATCCCCTCATAGCCGTTTTCCCGTAGCGTCCGGGCACACTCCATGCCATTCCCGTCCGGCAGGCAGATATCTATGATCAATATGTCAAATGCCCATTGGCCGGTATTCCCTATACAGCACACACAGTCCATAAACGGTTTTATCCGTGTAAAGCAGAATGTTTCCAGTTCGTAATCCGGGTGTGCCGCACCATAAGCGTCAAGCATTTCCTCCATCCTGTGTAATTGTGCCGTTTCATCGTCAAGTACTGCGATCCGGTAGAACATTTTTCGCCCTCCCCGTTTGTGTGCATAAGCATAAGCAGACTCGAACTCGAACTGCTTATGCGCGCAAAAAAGCCGCTATCTCCACAGGAACATACTGTTCTGTGAAGATAACGGCTTATGAATGACAATCTGCTCCCTAAAACAGGCAGCAAAAAAGGACACAATTCGCCTTTGGCTTGGCTTGGCTTGGCTTGGCTTGGCTAAGGATATCCTTTCTGTACATTTGTGTCAACTCCATTTTCCTTTGGTTTTCTTAGAATTAGTAAGATGCCTTTATTATATAGAAATGACACTATTTTTCTACCGGGATGGTATAAATTGTCGTTTTTGCGGTATACTTTGCACATTTCAGTTTACATAACTATAAATATTCCTCAAATTATTCTTACATTAGTCTTTGCGATGATATTCATCCAGTAATCTTAGCAGTTCTTCCGTTTCCTCTTGCGTCAAACCTTCCTTATACTTCGGACAGTATTTATGAAATCTGCATTCGCCCCTGTAACACCTATGGAAAATCGGACATTTCCTAACATGCCACAAATAAATACCATGCATAACCAGGCACAACAACATACAGATCATATACATCTGCTGCGACAGATCAAATTTTTCACACATCATCTATTTCCTCTACGGAATTTCTCTTTTCTGGAATTATTTCCAAAATCAGCTTCTCAAATTAATGATTCATTAATTCTCCTGCCTTTATACGACCAGTATAGTGGGAAATCCCATAATGCGCAAGAACCGTAAGAACCCCATAATAATATTAGTTTCAAGAAGAGTGGGGAAAATAAATACCATGATAAGCTATTCTCCTCTATGGGATACGATGCGGGAAAAGAATATAACAACATATGCTCTCATCCATAAATTTGGTTTTGATGCACATACTCTAAATGATTTGAAACACAATAAGAGTGTTACCGTCAATACCCTCGAAACACTGTGTAAGATTTTGGACTGTAACGTACAGGACGTTGTTGAAATTACAAAAGATTGTGAATTTGGCTTTGAAATTAGTAGTCGATGACCTCCTTCTCCGGGAAACGCTTAATAATCGCATTTACCGCCTCCAACACCTGCGGATTTCCACAAAACTCCGACAGGAGTCTGATCATTCCCACGTCTATTTCATCGCCAGAAAGGATGTCCACCTGGGAATCCTGTATCCGCTTCGTTCCTTCCACATGGAGATTGATACCGATGGCAGGAATACCGTGCATACGCTCAGTTGGCATCTGCAGATAAAGTTCTACCGCTTCCTCCAGCGTCTGTATCCCCTCATAATATTTCCCCAAGCTATGATATTCCCCACATTCTGCTACCGTATAGGTAAGAATTACTCTTTTACTCTTCATTTTGTTTTCCTCCCTTTTCACTGATTGTCACTGTTTATGCCATAAGAAATTTTTCCGTATCCTGTGTTATGTACTGTTCCAGATACTTCTCCCGATGGGGCATGATGATATGCAGATTTCCGTGTACATTAATCCACTCGATGACAAACCAGAATCCAAGTCCCCTCTCATCCGGTTTCCAGACACCCTTTTCATCGAAGGCCCCGCCCCTCAGCATATAGTCTATGATCGCTGGATTTGAGAACCGCTCTGCGATCTCCCATCGGTTCGGAGATTTCTCTCTGTGGCAGCCGAAGCCGCAGAAAACACACCCTGTCCTGTTACACCCGGTTGTTTCAAACAGAGGCTTTCCCTCATCGAATAATCCCAGCTCCATCGTATTTCCCTGTGGTTTTCCCACCCCATAATCCGCCGTTATTTTTCCGTACACACTGGCAACGGGGATATGGTTGCAGTAAATATATTCAAGCACATCCTGCTCCGTCCAAAAAGACAGGGGGTTGCTGATCGGGCTTTTCATGTCAAAACCATTACAGGCGTTTTCCAGCCACTTCATGGTGCGGAGACGGCTCTCACTTGCCATCTGCGCCGTCATCGGCATTTTCCCCGTCCGCTTTGCATAGTTCTTCATAGGCGCTTTTTTCATAATCGAACAACAATGAGCTGAAATCTCAAAAGGAGCGTCCAAAAAGAATTTGTACCGCTCCTTGTTGTACATTCTGGAATACTCCGATGTTTCCACACCTTTCTCTTTATGGGGATATTTTCCCTGCAGGATCAGGTATCTGACAGGTGCTTTTATGGCCGCACTTGGTATCTCCCCGCGCTGTAAACATTTATAGGCTTCATTTTCCTTATCTTCCCTGCGGTCTATCCCTAATAAATCCGCCATGTAAGTATGGTTAGAAACAATTCCTTCCTGTTCCATACTGTTTTCCCGTTCTGTCAGCTTTTCTACATACCGTCTCGAACCATAGACACAATCCGCCACCTCTTTACTGATAAATGGATAGCCATATTTCATAATGACCTGCCGGAAATTCATTTTCGGTCTGAGAATTTCCACATTTTCATGCTGCCTCACAAACTCCTTCACCTCCGGGTATTCCAGTCCAGTATCTACATACACGCCTGTTATCTCCGGGTAAATCTCCCTTACAAGGTACAAAAGTACGGTACTGTCCTTCCCGCCGCTAAAGCTGACATAGACACCATCTTTCCCATAATATTCCACCCAATCCCGAATGCGGCGCTGCGTCATCCGTATTTTGAGAGAAAGAGGGAGAGCCTGCATCTGGTACAGGTCGTTTATCGTATGTTTACTCATCTTTCCTCCTTTGCATCAAAAAAAGACAATCTGATCCGACTGTCTTACTTCCTGAAACTTTACATCGTTCAATCTACAGAACTGCCTCTTCTCGCCTCTCCGCAAGGCTCTCCTTATTCTTTCCACCAATGGACTCTTTTTTATAGGTTTCCATTTTTTCCCGTATCGATGGTTTCTGTGCGGGTATATCTACCGCAGGCCTGTCTGCTGCCGGTTTCTCAGCCTCATCATCCATGGCCATCCCCTCCTCGCCCTTCTCATCTATATTTAGCAGGGCATTCAGTTCTGCAAGACGCCCCAGTTTCTCAGCAAGCTCCCTCTCTTTTGCAAAAGGTTTTGCCACTTCCACCCTGGCATTTTCAATCTGGTGTTCCACATCCTCCAGTTTGATCCTTGCTTCCGCGAGTTTTTTCTCCAGCGATTCAAGCACATGGTTGATCCGTGTGATATTTCCAAGCGGATCTGGACCGATGGCAAGGTTGTGGGAGAGCTGTCCTTTCAAATTCATCACAAACTGATTGTTTAGAAGGTCAAAAGCTACCTCCATCCGAAAGCCCGCATATTCGCCCACAGGCACAGAGGAACTGAAAGTTTTGACTCCTTTGCACATCTCTATGATCGCTGCTCCCGCCTCCTTTTTATCCGTATAGCGCCTGCCCCCTACTTCCATAAGAAACTGTTCCTTGTCTAAAACGGACTTTCTATCCGTTGGAAGATTTTTCTCTGCCATCTGCCTGTCTGTCTCCAAACCGTATATATGCTCTTTCAGAAAAGCAATCTTACGGGGATAGTTCGTCATAAGATTATCCTCCAGACGGTATCTCTGGCTGTCATGCCCGGCTTTTAGCAGTTTCAGCTTCGATACTTCAATATCCAGTGTCATCTTCTCCTTAATATACGGATTCCCTGTAGCAAGGGCTTTTACTTCCGCATAGGTCAGCGCCGCCTCGTCTATATCTTCACAGCTCCGTACCGGGGATTTGCTTGTCATGATCTGGGAAATAAATTTCTGCTTGTTTTCGATAATCTGCCAGGAATAACTGTCAAAGGTTTTTTCAGTCACATACCGGAATATCCAGATTTTGGGATTGAAATTTCCCTGTCTTAAAATACGCCCCTCCTGCTGTTCGATGTCAGAAGGACGCCATGGCACATCAAGGTGATGTAACGCAATCAGTCTGTCCTGCACATTTGTCCCGGCGCCCATCTTTGCAGTCGAACCCAATAAAAAACGGACCCGCCCGCTTCTTACTTTTCCGAACAGCTCCGCTTTCTTTGTTTCCGTATTCGCATCATGGATAAAGGCGATTTCCTCTTCCGGGACGTCTTTTGCCATCAGCTTTCTTTTGATATCGTGGTAAACGTCGTCAAATACCTCCGTTTCTTCCTTTTTCCCTTCCATTCTGGCTTCGGTTTTCCCTACTGCTTTTGGCGTGGAGAGATCGCAGAAAATCAACTGTGTCAGTCTCTTTTCCTTTGTCTGCTCCCAGATTTCGTATGCTCTATTGACACAGGCGTTTACCTTAGAATTTTCATCATCGGGGAGCAGGGGATTGAGAAGTCTCTGGTCTAAGGCTAATTTCCTGCCGTCGCTGGTGATCCTGAGCATGTTGTCATCGGTGGCATCCACTTCCCTGTTCCTGACCGCCTCCGCCCTGTCTGACAGGGATGTAAGCATATCCTGCTGGTACTTGCTCGGCTTTAACACCACATTTTCATAGGCAGCTTCCGGCACAGGCAGATTTAACATATCCGCAGTCTGGATATCCGCACACTCCTTAAACAAGGCGAGGAGTTCCGGCAAATTGAAGAACTTTGCAAATCTTGTCTTTGCACGGTAGCCCGTACCCTCCGGGGATAATTCTATGGCGGTCTGTGTTTCCCCAAACGATGCCGCCCAACTGTCAAAATGCCCCAATCCAAGACGCTGTAAGGTATTGTACTGGAGGTAACGCATATTAGTGTAAAGCTCTGTCATACTGTTGGAAATCGGTGTACCTGTGGCAAAGGTGATGCCTTTGCCGCCTGTCAGTTCATCAAGATACCGGCACTTGGCAAACATATCCGAGGACTTCTGCGCCTCTGTCTGGGTGATGCCCGCCACATTACGCATTTTCGTAAATAAAAAGAGGTTTTTATATCCATGGCTCTCATCCACAAAGAGCCTGTCCACGCCCAACTGTTCAAAGGTTACGACATCATCTTTCCTTGTGGTGTCATTGAGTTTCTTAAGCCTTGCCTGCAGCGCTTTTTTTGATTTCTCCATCTGTTTGATTGTGTAGCGCTCCCCTTTTTCAGCTTTCGCCTCACGGATAGCCAACGTGATCTCCTCTATCTGCCGCTCAATGACCGCCGCCTGCCTCTCCTGTGAAAGCGGCACCTTTTCAAACTGCGAATGGCCGATGATGACCGCATCGTAATCACCTGTGGATATCCGGGAACAGAATTTCTTCCTGTTCGCAGGCTCAAAATCCTTTTTCGTTGCCGCAAGGATATTCGCGCCGGGATACAACCGCAGGAAGTCACTTGCCCACTGTTCTGTCAGATGGTTTGGCACGACAAACAGGCTCTTCTGGCATAAGCCTAATCGTTTACTTTCCATCGCCGCCGCTGTCATCTCAAAGGTTTTGCCTGCACCGACACAGTGTGCCAGTAAGGTGTTATCACCGTATAAAACGTGTGCGACTGCGTTTTTCTGGTGGGGCTTTAGTTCGATATCCGGGGTCATACCGGGGAAGGTCAGATGGGAACCGTCGTACTCTCTCGGTCTTGTAGAGTTAAACAGCTTATTGTACTTTGCCACCAGATCCTGCCGCCTTTTGGGGTCGCGGAACACCCACTCCTTAAAGGTTTCTCTGATTGCCTCCTGTTTCTGCGCCGCCAGGGTGGTTTCCTTCTTATTCAGTACGCGTTTTTCTTTGCCGTCCTCCATAATGGTGTCATATACCCGGCTGTCCTTTAAGTTGAGCGAATCTTCCAGAATCGTGTAGGCGTTCCTCCGACCTGTGCCGTAAGTCACATTGACAAGAGCATTACCGCTGTCCGCATTTTTCCCTTTGACATTCCATTGCCCTGTCACTTTTGAAAACAGTATGCCTATCATGTTCCTGTCAAATAAATACGGCGGCGTCTCAAACGTATCGCGCATGAAATCCTCGATATACCCCGGCTCGATCCACGTTGCGCCGATGCGCACCTCAATCTCGGAGGCATCCAGTTCCTTCGGCTGCACCTGTGTGAGTGCCTGTACGTTTACGGCATACTCCGGGCGGTTCCCGGCATAAACCTTTGCCGTTTCCAGCTTTTCGCGGACGTTGCCGCTTAAATACTCGTCAGCCGTCACCCACTTTTCCGTAACAGGATCTTGGAAAATTACCCCTGCCAGCTCTTTTGTGATCTCCTCCACACTTTTACCTGCAAGCTGCGACATATAGGCAAGGTCCACCTCTGCTTTTTCCGACAAGGATACCGCCAGTGCCTCGCTTGCCGTATCCACGCTGGTGACAACCTGTGCCTTCTTGATCGTCCGTTTCGTAAACATATCCGCCTTGCCGGTAAATCTGCCCTCTTCGTCCAGCTTTTCCAGAGAACACAGCAGACAGTAACCGTTGTCCTGGTTAAATGCCCTTTTGTTGGTCTGCGAATTGATCAACCCGTATTTTTTTGAAAACTCGTCATACAGTCTGTTTAACTGTACCTGTTTTTCCCTGATGTCGCTGTCCGGGTATTCCGCAAGCTGCAGGCGGATCAGTTCCTGCGTGCAGTCCCTTATGCCGACCATACCCTTGATGCGCTCCTGCATGGGAGCAGACAGATCCACGGGCTTCATAATGGAATTTTCCCTGTAGTACACCTTGCCATCCACAAGGGTATAGCTGTAGTTCTTCACATCCGGGTCTGCCGGGATTGTGGTATCTGCCATCTCTTCAGAAAGTTCATCCAGTTCCACCGCCTCGATCTTCCCGTCGATAAAGCTGAGCGCCTCCCGCAACTGCTCCCCAAAGGGCCTTGTGGTGTCGGGCATACAGGTGCTTTCCATACCGTAAGGTCCGGAAACCATCTCCATCCTGCCCACAACCATCTCCGGGTGCTGCACAAAATAATCATTCATGGTGATGCCGTCTGCGTTTTCAGACAAATAAACCCAATCCGGCTCTATTTCCATTATCCTGTCGCGTTTCTTTAAGAAGAGAATATCGGATGTGACTTCCGTCCCCGCATTGGAAAACGCCGTGTTGGGGAGTCTGACTACTCCCAGAAGTTCCGCCCTCCGTGCAAGATATTTCCTCACTCTGGGATTTTTCTTGTCCATCGTGCCCTTGCTCGTGACAAAAGCAATCACGCCGCCCGGACGCACCTTATCCAGCGCCTTTGCAAAAAAATAGTCATGGATCAAAAAGTTATGCCTGTCATACTTTTTATCCACAACCTTGTACTGTCCAAAAGGCACATTGCCTACCGCTGCGTCAAAGAAATCGTCCGGGTAATCCGTCTTTTCAAAGCCGCAAATCTTTATGTCTGCTTTCGGATAAAGCTGCCTCGCAATCCTGCCCGTGACGCCGTCCAGTTCCACGCCGTACAGCCTGCTCTTTCGCATCTTCTCCGGCAGGCATCCGAAAAAGTTCCCGATGCCCATCGCCGGTTCCAGAATGTTTCCCTTCTCAAAGCCCATCCGCTCCAATGTCTCATAGATATTTTGGATGATCACGGGGCTTGTGTAGTGGGCGTTTAAGGTGCTTTCCCTTGCGGATGCGTACTCTTCCGGGGATAACAGACTTTTTAACTCCTGATACTCCGCTGACCATGCGCTTTTGCTCTCGTCAAACGCATCGGCAAGACCGCCCCATCCCACATACCGCGATAATACCTCCTGTTCCTCCGATGTGGCGGTACGGTTTTCCTTCTCGATCTGCTCTAAGATACGGATTGCCTCCACATTCCATCTGCATTTCTCTTTTGCAGTCCCGGCGCCGGGTGTATCGTCCATGATCCGAAAGTTGACAGCTTCGGATTTTTCCATCTTCTCCGGCTCAGCCTGCTCCACCGCCTTTTCCTTATCCCGCTCTATGTACTGCCTTGTCTGATTGATAAAGTCATTCAGTGCTAAGCATCTGGAGCTTATGAGCAGATCATGGTTTCTCCACGAGGAATCCGTCACACTTTCCTTGGCCCACTCCTTATTTTCATCAGAAACAGCCTGATCCTGTGCGTTATGAAAAACGGTATGGGAAAGCACATAGCGTACACGGTCAATGCCATATTCTCTAATGATGCTCCCTGCCGTTTCTTCCGTAAGCTGCCCGCCGTCAGACTTTTCCAAAACCGCCTTTTCTATAGCCTTCCTGCACTCCACACATTTATCATGTTCCTGACTTTCCCACTCCCGGCGCATGGTTTCCTCTGCCTGCTCCTTTTTGTACTGTACATAGGCTTCTTTGCCCTCCGCCGTAAGGTATTTATCCGCTCTGATAAGATTGCCAATGCGCTTTTCCACCACATTCCACTTCAAAAGTACCGTTGCATAGGGATCTGTTATCCTGCCTTTCCTTAGCAAAATTCCCTTTGCATCATGCCACTCATCACTCCTGTCTGAACCCGTTAAGGCTGGACAGCCGCCGCCTATACCATATTCTTTTTTTAAGAAGGCGATGTTCTCTTTCTTGTCATGGCCTTCCATAAAATACTCATAGATACGGAACTGCCTGAAGTGAACCCTGTTTTCGCCCGTCAGATAATAATCGATCTCGTCCTGAGTAATAAAGTCTTCCTGCAAAACCTCTACATGGTTCCACACAGGAAACACCCTTTTCTCCGCGCTTAAATCCGCCATCTCTGAGAGCAGATACCCCAGGCTTTCTACATACCGCCGCTTTAGTCGCTTTTCTCCCATGTCAAGCTGCTCTTTTACTCTGAGAAGTTCTCCTGTGACAACATCGCGTCCTTCCTGCGTGGATAAAAGCTCACCAAGTTTCGCCATACTTTCTGAGTGGTCATAGATTTTGATCGGTATGCTTTCCGGCACTTCTCCGATACCGTCCCAGAAGAAATTGTAAAGGACATCTGATGCCCTCTGCCGTACAACCGCATCTACAAGAAACACTTCATTCGCACTCATATATGTGCCATTCTCCACCATAGAGCGGACAACGCCTTCCACTTCCTGCCATCCCATCACTGCTACCGTATTTTCCTTTGCAGACATCCCATAGCCGATGCTCATACCCATCCCACAAAACCACACAGAGACGGGATGACTGTCGAAGTAAAAGCCTTTTCCGACAGTCCCGTATTCCTTTTTCAAAAACTCTTCCATTTCCTCCGGCGTTTTTCCCTGCCGGTACTTTGCATAGATACGGCTCCTGCTATTATTCCGTCCGCCTCCTGTGCGCAGGATTGCTTCAAGCTGTTCTTCCGGCAGGGAAAAAGTGGCAGGTATGGTATATCTCTCCCCTGCCTGCGCCGCTGCAATCGTACCGATCTGCTCTTCCAGCGTAGGGAACAGGCTGAGCTGTTCATAGATCACTTTGGGCGCAGAAAAGCCGGATAATGAATCTCCCATACTGCTGTGTTCATTATCCGGCTTCCCCGTTTCCCTATCCTGTTGTGCCGCGCTGTCTAAATGTAGATCAGTTCCTCCCGCACGGTCTCCTCCGCCGAGTGTCTGATGTTGTTCATCATCCCCACCCACTTCATCTGGTCGGACGCTTTCATCTCCTCCGTCACGCCCTCCGTTTTCGCCATCTGCTCTGTCAGAAAGTCCATCCGCTCCTCTGCCTGCCTTTGCACCTCCAGACAGTGTGCCTTCAGTTCTCCCGTCAGTATCATGCCCTGATAAATCCCTCCCCGGTGTTCCTTCAGAAAGTTTTTCCGCATCAGCCCGAATCTGGTCAGTTCCTCCTCCGGCTCCCTGTTGGGTAACAGGTTCGGTATCAGATAATCCCCGTTCCTCTCGTATGTCAGATTCATATGCCTTCCCCTCCTTTTCTTGATCCGTTTCCGTTATAACTGTTGCCTGCCTCTTTGATTCACTTTCACGCTTTAAAGTATTATAGTCCTCTTTCTGACTGCTTGCAATCTCTTTCCCGATATTTTTTTGATGATTTATAATACTTTCCCTCTCCCCGCGGTTTCGCACGTTCTGTCTTTCATAAGCCCGGATCGCACGTTTGATCTCTATGAGGAGCGGTCTGCATATCTCTGTGGTGGCATTGCCAAGAATGGACAGGGTCTTTACGGAATTGAACTCGCTTATATGGTCAAAATCCAGTTCTTCCCGCCATCTTTTCCTGTCCGCCCCGCAGCGCGATAAAACTGTATAGGCAATGCTTGATGCAAGCGTTTCCCGCAGCCGCACACCCAGATTCATCTCATCCAGTCCCTCCAGATAACTCCCATCTGTCACATAGCCGATCTGGTTCAGAATCTCTTCATAAGTTTCTCCGGCAATACGCCCGGCGATCTCCACAATCCGCTCTTCAAAAGACCTGTTTTCATCTGTAGCGCCGTAAATGCTTTCCAGCCGCGCAAGAACCGGCTCCTTTACTTCCTCCCTCATTTCCCATAAATAAGGATAACGCCCGTTTCTCAGCCTGTGTACATCGGCTATGTCAAAGACATATTTTAGCTTTGGCTTTGCGCTCTTGGTGTCTGGCAGGCCGATTCCCTTGGAATAACGGTTTACCCAGCAGTACATTTTCTCATTCCAGTCTTCCATTAACGCGCAGGCAGTCGCACCCGGACGCTGGGCATAAATAAGCATCTGCTCGCTAAAGGGATATTTGTAGAGTCTGGCCGCCGTATCCAGATACTGTGTCCACTCCCGCCCGTTTTTGACTATCCTCCTGGCGGTGTCCTCTGCCAGAAGGGAAATCTCCTCATATCTTGTCATCGCAAATTTCCTCCTGATAAAGCGGCGGGTCATATCCCCGCCGCCATTTTCGCTGCTATCCTCTTTCTATATGCCCTGCCACCGTGCCGTCCTGCGCCTTGCTGTCAGACCGTTACATCTATCTGGTATCTTCCTCCGCTCCGCTTGGTTTCTACCGCATTGACGGTGGATTTCAAAATGGAAAATACTTTTTTACGGTCACGTCTCTCCATATGGATATCCAGTAAGAGCAGTCCCGTCGCATCCATATAGTGGAAACACAGGCGGTAGCTGTTCTTTTTCAAATCCTCAAACAGGTATTGTCCGTCCTCATCTGTCTGCGTCTCCACAGGTTTCCCTTCCTCTCCCGTCAAGGTCACGTTTACGCCACTCATAACATTTCCGTCCCTGTCCATGACTGTCCCGCATATCGTCCTTTCGTCGGTGCCTGCCAGCCAAAGCCAGATGCCCCATGCGCCTGTCCCGGCTCCAAGCAACAACAAAAGCCACAGCCAGCCCGGTATCTGCCGATGCGCACCTTCTGTCTCTTCCGATTCTGCTGTCTGCATCATCTCCTGTTCTTCCGGCTCTTCTGCCTGCACCTTTTGCTCTCCCGGTTTTGTGGATAGATCCGGGATCTCCGGTATCGGAAAAGCAGGCTTCTCCCCATCTGTCAGCTCAGGCTGCGCCTCCCGGCGCAGTATCGTCTTTTCGGCAATGGTTTCCGGCGGCTGGTCACCATTCTTCTCCCCGGCATCTCCTACGGGGTCACCTTCCGGCTGCCCGCCTTCTGTGCCCGTTTCGCCTCCCGGCTGCTGTCCGCCGTCTCCGTCACCGTCCCCCGGCTTTTGCCCACCCGTGTCATCACCCTTGGGCTTTTCTTTCTCTTTGTCCTGTCCGTCTTCATCCGGTTTATCTTTGTCCGGGTCATCTTTGGGCTTGATAACCTGCTCGAATACCGCATGTACGGTCAGATCGCCCGTGATGCAACTGTAATCCCTGTCCCAGCCAATGAATCTGTAGGTATAGGTTTCGTCTTCCTCCTTTACGGGATCAGCCGGGGTAACCGCCGCCGAACCGTATGCCACTTTCTGCACATCATAAGAAATATCACCATTCATAAAGGTTACGGTATAGGTACGGGGCTTCGTTTCATACACCGGATGGAAGTGGGATATCCCCGTTATACGGCTGATATCGCCGTCCCAGCCCGCAAAAACATAACATTCCTTTTCCGTAGGCTCCATGTCGGGCGCTTCGGGCGCTTCTGCTCCCATGCCATACCGTACTGTCTGCCTGCTCAAAATATTGTCATCTGCATCGTAGAAGATTACCTCATACACATGAAAAACCTGCTCAAACCCTGCCCATATAATCTCGTCCTTTGTGATATGTGTGTAACTGCCTCTCCATCCTGTAAACTCCCAGCTTCCCCACTCTTCTTCCGGGCGGATGGGATCTGCAGGTGCGGTGGCATCTTCCCCGTACGCTACCTTCTGCGTATCCAGTACGGTACCGCCGTCCATAAACTTTACTGTATAGGAACGTGTCGCCGTATCATAGACCGGGTAAAACGCTGTATCCCCGGTGATACCTTCCGTTGCCGCGCTCCAGCCGGCAAAGACATAAATGTACTGTGCCGTAGGCTCCCTCTCAGGTATTTCCGGCTCCTCGGCATCTTCCCCGTGGGCTATCACCTGTCTGCTGATTACATTTCCTTCGGCATCGTAAAAAATAACCTCATATTTATTAAGAACCTTCTCAAACTGCGCTGTAACCACTTCGTCTTTTGTGACATTGGTATAACTGCCATTCCACCCGGTAAATCTCCAGTTCCCCCATTCTTCTGCGGGACGGGTGGGATTTTCGGGGGCTTTAGCATCTTTCTTATACTCGATCTCCTGTTCGCTGATCGTGTGGTCGCCGTCCTTAAACACCACCGTGAATTTTTTAATCTCGTACTCTGCCCTGACAGTCAGATCGGATGTAACATTCGTGAAGCCCTTATCCCAGCCCATAAACCGATACCCTGTCCGTTCCGGCTCTTCGGGCGCTTTCGCATCGTCACCCTTATGTATATGCTGCCTTGACAGCTCCCTGCCGTCATAGTCTGTAAAGATAACCGTACACGCCTCATTGTATTCATTCCTGGTTGTTCCATAGCCGCATACCGTACATGCGTCCGTTATGGGTGTTACAAAGGATTTCTTTCCGGCATCGTAGTATTCCTCTCCTCTGGTAACCTCAAAGTCCTCGCACAGCAGAGTGATATATTCTTTTTCTGTCCTTTTTGTAAAGAAATCGTAATAGGGCGATTTTCCATGAATCTCTATTTCACTGCAGGAAGGCAGCTCCATTTCTATATCAGATCTTGGCGGGACATCTGTCTCCACTGTACGGACAACCACCTTATTGTATGTGTTACAGCCAAAGGCCGCTCTGCCAATATGTACTACATTGTCCCCGATCTCCAAAGTGCCGATCTGCACTGTTTTCCCACTGTTATTGTCTCCGCTGTGGGACAGCACATATGCTCCAATATAGGTAATACTGTCCGGCAGGATAAGTGCGTCCTGGTTTAACCCCATAGCATAGAAAAGTGTATCGGGCAGGCTCTTTACGCGATTGCCGATCCGAAGTTCACCTACTTCCACTCCTTCAAAAGCGGTACGGTGTCTATTGGATTCCGTCACCCCATCCAGCCGTGCATCCACAGCATTATAATTCAAAAGCCCGATATGGCCCCTTGCAAAAGCCTCCGCTCCAATAGAGGTCATGTTCTCTCCGATGGTCAGTGCCCCTATGGTAATATCATCCCCATAGAAAGCCCATGCGCCCACCGTAGTCAGACATTCCGGGAATACGAGCGTGTCCGCCGTATAGTCAATGCCACAGAACAGATGCTCCGGGATTGTCGTTACCCGGCTGCCGATTGTAATGCCGGAAACCGTGATATTCCCGAAAGTCCCCAATGCAGTCTCCCCATACGGCTCGGACACGGCATTTACCGCGTTGTAATGGATATTTTCGATCTCATTTCTTGCAAATGCCTCTTTTCCGATCTCTTTCACATTCTCCCCGATTGTCAGCGTGGCAATCGCCTTGTCATAATAAAAAGCCTTGCATCCTATGCGCTCCACATCAATCGTCAGCTCGTCCATCGTAATCTTTGCCGAGGCAAAACAGTAATCGGGAATGACCTTCACATTCCCACCTATGTGCAGTTCCCTGATATTTGCCTGAAAGAAAACCCCGGTGCTTTCACCTCCCGCCCCGGTCTCGGCTGCCTCCGCATTATAGTAAAGTTCCCGGATCGTCATGCGCTTGAAAAGACTATCCTTCATATATGTGACTGTCTCCGGTATGGTGACGGAAGGAAAAACCGGCGTTGCCGATGCCAGCGTGAACGTAAGCCGTGTGACCGTATAATCCCCGACCTGCGAAGGAATGTTTAATGCCTTGTAATCCCAAGTTGACTCCTTGCAGTCCTCCAGTTCATAGATTTCCGCCGTCCCGTCCTCATATCCATAATAGTGGTATATGACACCGTTCTCATCCGTATAGGCGCTGTCCTCGTTCTGTGTTGCAGCGGTTTCCTCTGCCTGCGCTGACAGAAGCATGACGCCCACTTCTTCGCCTTCCTCCAGTTCCGTTTCCTCTGCATTCTTCTCCCCTTCTGTGGTTTCCTCCTCCCCAACAGGCTCCTCTTCCCCGGCATCGGATTCCTCACTCTCCTTATCCGCTTCTCCCTCTGGCAATTCCTCCGGGGTTTCCTCTTTGCCCGGATCTTCCCCTTCCGGGACTTCTTCTTCCAAATCTCCCGTTCCGCCAGCGCCAAATTCCCCGGCATTTTCCTTATCACCCGATTCTTTTAAATCTTTCGATTCCTCGGTATCCCCCGTTTTTTCCGTATCTTCCGATTCCTCTGAGTCTTTCGGTTTCCCTGTACCTTCCCCTGTTTTCTCCCCATCCTGCTCCGGGCTGTCAGTCTGCTCTTTGGTATCGGCATCTTCCCGGTTCTCCTCCTGCCCGTCCGCATCATAAGCCTCTATAGATTGCCCTATTCCCTCCTCTGCACGGGAAATAACTGTCATCCCCGGCATGGTTCCAAACATACACACAGCCGCCAGAAACGCCACAAGGCTTCTGGCTGTCTTTTCTTTCATCTTCTTCATCTCCATCTTCCTTTCCCTTTTTTGCGCACAGAAAAAGGGCGCATAGATTGGTTTCTATACGCCCTGACGCTGTGTCTCTATTTTGTTTATACGAACTGCCTCTACCTGTTTCCTTTCCTGCCGGAAGGTTTCTTCTTCGGAAACTCCATGCTGACCGTAAACTGTACCCCGCTCTTT
This sequence comes from uncultured Lachnospiraceae bacterium, assembly GCA_947174505.1. Taxonomy (GTDB): domain Bacteria; phylum Bacillota; class Clostridia; order Lachnospirales; family Lachnospiraceae; genus UBA3282. The sequence continues at coordinate 15,684 of CAMWJF010000037.1, read as the reverse complement.
TCCTGCCCGTCCTTGGTGTAGATGTATCTTTCCGTGCCGTCCGGCGTGATATAGGCGTCATAAGGCCTGCCCGTTTTACCTTTCAGTCCCTTTAACAGAATCTTCTTTCCGGCAAGCAGGTCTTTGATCTGGACATCGGTAAGGGAAACGCCCATAACAAATGCAAAATCGTCGCGGACGACTTTGACCTGTTTACAGCTCATGCCGCACCTGTTCTCGCAGTACGCCCCGTATTTTCCCTTCACGATCTGGCCGCCGCAGTGCGGACATTTCCCCAAGACCTGCCGGTCTGCCGCAAAGATCTGTCTCTGCTCCTCGTCTGCCTCCTGACACTCGTCAACAAGAGCGGACACCAACATCCTGATATCCGCCATAAAATCGGTGCTGTCCAGTTCCCCCTTTGCCACGCGGGAGAGGGCATTTTCCCAATCAGCCGTGAGTTTCGCAGACTTTAGCATATCCGGGAGAACCATGATGAGTTTCTTCCCTTCCTCCGTTGGGATCAGCAGTTTTTTCTCCCTGCACACAAAACCCTCCTTCACCAGCTTCTCGATCACTTCCGCTCTGGTGGCAGGCGTACCGATTCCTTTTCGCTCCACATCGTCCACCATCTCCTCGTCCCCGGCGCGCTCCATCGCCGCAAGCAGGGTGTCCTCCGTATAGCGGGCGGGCGGTTTTGTGAAATGTTCCAAGACCTCTGTGCCCGTCACGGCAAGGCGCTGTCCCTCCTCCAGTACAGGCAGCTTTTTCTCCTCCTCATCCGTTTCCCCAGAAGGTTTCCGGCTCCCGCCTTTTACCATCTCCTCAAAGGTTTTCCAGCCGTTCTGCGTCACCTCCCTGCCGGAGACATAAAAGACCTCTTCCCCGCAGGCAAGTTCTGCCTTTGCCGACTGATACAGATGCGTTCTTCCCGTGGCGCACAGAAGGCGGTTGGCGAGCAGAGACAGCACTTTATACTCCCCTTCCGGCAGGGCTTTTAAGTCCGTGTGGGCGATCTGCACGGTGGGGATGATGGCATGGTGGTCACTGACCTTTTTGCTGTCAAGCACCCTGCCCACATCCGGTTCGGGCAGGATATCACCCTCGGACAAAAAGCACTTTTGCACCGCCTCGATCACTTCCCCTGCCGTCTGCCCCATGTCGTCGGACAGATAGCGGCTGTCCGTTCTGGGGTAAGTTGCCAGTTTCTTTTCGTACAGGCTCTGCAGATATTCAAGGGTCTGTTTCGCGCTGTAGCCGAAAAGCCTGTTTGCCTCCCTCTGCAGGGTGGTGAGGTCATAGAGTTTCGGCGGCTTTATGCTCTTTTCCTCCTTCGCCACCAGACGGACGAGAGCCTGTCCGTTCAGACAAGCCCCTGCCATCCTTTCCGCCATGCTTTTATCATCAATCCTCTTTGTTGCTGCCTCCAGCGCCCCGCATCTGATCTGTGCCGTATAGTAGGTCTCTTTCCGAAAACAGGCGATCGTCTCCTCCCGCTCCACGATCATCGCAAGAGTGGGTGTCTGCACCCTGCCCACCTTCAAAGTCCTGCCGCCGAACAGTACGGTAAAAAGCCTCGTGCCATTGATTCCGACCAGCCAGTCCGCCTGTTGTCTGCACAGAGCCGCCCGGTACAGGCAGTCATAATCGCTGCCCGGTTTCAGATGGGCAAACCCTTCCCGCACCGCGCTCTCTTCCATAGAGGAGATCCACAGCCGCTCCACCGGTTTCCTGCACCCCGCCATCTCACAGACAAGGCGGAAGATCAGCTCGCCCTCGCGCCCTGCGTCACAGGCATTTATCGTTTTGTCTACATCAGTGCGATTCAGCAGTTTCTTTAAGACAATAAACTGCGCCCGCACCTCCGGCTTTACCTCATACTTCCACTCTTCCGGGATAATCGGCAGCGTCTCATGCCGCCATTTCCGAAAGCGCTCGCTGTAGCCCTCCGGCGCGGCAGGCTCCACCAGATGCCCCACGCACCAGCTCACCAGATAGCCGTTTCCCTCCAGATACCCATCCTTCTTTTCATCTGCCCCTATCACGCCTGCAATGGAGTGTGCCACGCTGGGTTTCTCTGCAATCACTAACTTCATACTTCCTCATCCTCCCTGTCTGTAAAAAATGCTTCCTCCGGGTTACAATTATCCTCTTCTTCCAGTTCCTCCTCTTCGTCGTCATACTCCTCATCATCTTCCTCATCATCTTCATCCAGAAACCCCTCATCCTTTTTCCGAAGGACTTTCACATAGTAAGCCGCACCGATCACCGCTGCAGCCACAAGCCCTAAAAGAATATAAGCCGCTGCCGGATTCTCCGCTGTCTCTTTTGCAGTTTCCTCCGTTTCCTCTGCCTCTGTTTCCGGCTCTTCTGTCCCGTTCTCTTCCTCCACGGCATCCCCATCCCTGACAGGTGCTATATCCTCTGTCCAGGGGAGCGCCGATTCTACCACAGCCGAATTTTGGGGAAGTGTTTCTTTCAAATCGGAAGTAACATTCAGCAGATCGTTTTCGCTGATCTCCGTAAGGAAGTAAACCGTTTCCTCCTCGCCGTCCCTGTCGATGACCAGATAAAAGACCTTCTCGCTCTCCGTCTGGATGGTGTAAAACTCCTTACCTTTTCCCGTCTCTACAGCCTTCTGCTCTCTTTCTGCCGTCCCGGAAACGTCCGCCTCCCGCATGGCTGCCTTCTTTTCTTCCGCAGGGCTTGTCTCTGCCGTAGTATTGCCCTCGCTGTCGGTTTTGGTATGTTCCGTGACCTGTGCCGCCGCCGTCACGGGAGCCGTCGCCTGTGCGCTTGCCGGAAGTTGCTGCATAACGTCCTGCTGGTCTTTGGTTTCCACCTCCGGGTCTCTGTAATAGGGGTTTTTCGTTTGATAGACCTCGGACATATTTCCAACATAATCCATGGCGGAGATGGTAAAATACTGATAGCCCGCATCAAACTGCTGGAGCCGGACATTCAGTGTCCCGTTGACCAGATCCTTAAATTCATGACCATTGACATAGATTACTTTGACCCCCGAACCCGTATCCTGCGCCCGGACGCTCAAAAGACCGTCGCTGACCGCCGCGTTTAACGTGGGCGGCGTGTAATCAAAACACTTGATATAGCGGCTCTTTTCATAAGTCCTGCCCTTTTCATCCGTCACAAGGGCATAGACGGAGCAGTCCTCATTGATCTCCACATACCGCTCCTCTGTAATGTCCGTCCAGTTCCCGTTCTGGGTTACCTTCGCCTGCAGGGACTGTATCTCAAAGTTCCCGGACTGCGCCACATCTTCCACCGATATGTATACCTTCGTAGTGTCATTATGCCAGCCGGAAGGTGTGTTGATCGTAATCCGCACACTCGGATTCACATAGGCGCAGGCGCTGTAGTCTGCCTTACAGACTTCACAGGACTGATCTGCATCTTCTTCCGTACACTTCTCCCTACAGGTACATTCCGGCTCCAGGACGGTATTGTCGGAAACACTCCCGTCCCCGTTTTCCCTTGCCGGGCTGTCCCTTTCCTCCGCATGGACTTCCATCGGTTCCTGTGCGCCTGCCAGAAACACCCCGGCAGGAATACCAAATGAAAGCACCGAAACCGCCATCAGAATGGCTGCTCCCCATTTTCTTTTCTTTCTCATAGTTAAGTAGTCTCCTTTCCTTTTTGGTCTAAAATCCGCAAAATCTCTGCCTCGCTCACCTTGTTTAACAGGTTCAGCTTCTCCGGCGAGATTTTATATTTTTTGATAATCTTCATGGCTTCGGCATCCTCCGCCATCTGCCTCTGCTCGTCTAATTCCTTCTCCTTCGCCTGCAGGGCTGCGAGCTGCTCCCTTACTTTGGCAAGCTCCTTATTGATCCGCTCCTTTGTCATTTTCCCTCACCCCCTTGTCTGTCACCTGATTCTGCCAAATCCGTAAAAATGGCTCTGCCAGTAAGGACTGTTGATGGAGGAATATTTGACCGGGTCGCCCGCATGGGCCATGACGCCGTTTCCACAGTAGATGCCCACATGGGTGACCGGGTTCCCGCTGTGGTATGTCCCCGTGAAGAAAATGATATCCCCCGGCTTTGCCGCCGATGCGGATACGGGCGTACACTGGTTATAGATTCCCTGTGCCGTCGTCCTTGGAAGGCTGTGGACACCGCTTTTGGTAAACACCCAGCACACAAATCCCGAACAGTCAAAACCTGTGGATGGACTGGAACCACCCCATACATAGGGACAGCCGATGCATCTTTCCACCTCCTCCATCAGCGCCTGCACCACCGCGTCATCATAGCTTTCCGGCAGCGCAGCGTTTCCGGGTGCGCCGCCTGTTTCTTCCCCGAAAAGCGTCCCTTCGCCCGCCTCAAAATAAAACAGCGGGTTATAGTATTCCCCGCCGTAAAGACACTCGATATGCAGATGACTCCCCATGCTGCTCCCGGTATTTCCTGTAGCCCCGATCAGACTTCCTTTTGCTACCTCCTCCCCGGCAACTACATTAAGGCTGTCCATGTGGGCATACTTGGTTAGGTAGCCGTCCTTTTCAATCACCACATACTTTCCGTAGTGGTTGTCATAAGCAGCCGCCGTTACCGTGCCGTCATGTGCCGCGTAGACTGCCGTACCCACAGGCACGGCGATATCCACGCCCCGGTGGAACTCCCCGCTCCCCGTCAGGATATTTTTGCGCCAGCCATAATAACTGCTGACATAGGAATACCAATACAGACGCAAAGGGGAGTCAAAGACCTGCAGCAGTCCCTTCGTCTCTTCATACATCCCATAGATCTCTGTCTGTTCCGCATTCATTCTCCCGGAAACAATATCCTCAAGCGGTATGACAGAGAGTACCACCCGCAGGATGCTGACCTGATACTCCTCCTCTTCCTCGTACTCATAGGTTTCTTCCGTCTCAGCCCCTGTCGCCGGGTCAGTCACCGTCCTCGTTCCCGTTTTTATAACGGTTCTGGTTCTTGTCTCCGTATCCGGCGTCAGTGTCAGCGTATACATCTCATCAAAGAGATTCTGCACTTCGCTCTCCACTTCGTCCGCCGTAAACTCTGTATGGGCAGCCGAAAGATAGCCGATCAGGGTAAAGGGGGTGTGTCCGATCTCCCCCAGATTGTAGGAATATTCATCATAATCCGGGTAATCGGTCTCAATGCGGTCAATCTCTTCCTGCAGGGAAAGTTCAAGCTGCGTCATCTGCAGGTCGGCTGCATCGATCTCCTGCGGCTTACTCAAATAGCTTGCCGCCAGAATGGTGGACTGCACCTCCGCAAACATCGCGCCGCAGGAAGATACCGCCATCATCACAACAAGCAGTAACAGGGCTGTTATTCCCACCGTGACAAGTGTGCCCGCGTTTCTTACGGCGGTCTCCTGCAGTTTCCGGGTTGCTGACACCGCCACGTTTTTACCCTGCCAGAAGGACTGTGATGCTGCCTTCCCCGCCGCCGCTTTCTGCCCAGCCTTTCTGTACTCCCGCTTGATGCGCTCTTTCTGCAGCCGTTTCTGTAAGGCTTTTTTCTGCATCTGCGGGTTTTCTTCCAGAAACTTCCGGTACTCAAAATTCACTTCTTTGCGGAAATGCCGCCTCTCCAGTTTTTCCGCCCTTTCCTGCCGTTTCTGCACCTTCCCCCTGCGGTGGCTTTTTGCGTAGCGGTAAACCTCCTCCGCCCGCTGCTCTGTCTTATGCGCTCCCTCCACCGCCGCATTTTCCTGCTCCGCCTCCGCCACTTTGCCGTGGGCATAGCCCGCATACCCGGCACTGAGCCTGCGCGCCGCCCTTTTTACGGCGCTGTCCCCTCTGTAGGGCTTTGGCGTTTTCACGGTGGTAACCACATATTTTGCCCTGTGTGTCTTATCATCAAAAATACGCTCCAGAGAAAAGACGGTTCTCTTCGGTAACCTTTTTTCCGCTGCGGCTGCTTTTTTGCCCGCTTTCTCCGCTTTCCCCTGCATCCTGTGTAACTTCTTACTGCCGGACGTTTCCGCTTTTTTCTCCTCCCCGAAGGTACCGCTGTCGGAAAACGTATCGTCCTTTGTCTGAAAGCCGCGCCCGCCATCCGAATTGTCTGTATGTCCCCGGTTCTGGTAATTTCGCCCGCTTTTCTTCCTTACCCTCCGATCATTCTGGTCGGAAACATCATCTGCATCCCTGGGCCGGTGTGCGCCGGGACGCTTGGTTTTTTCTCCTTTTTCTGCCATACATATCCCTCCGTCATCTCATACCGCTGTCTCTTGTCCACAGTTGCCGTTTCCCCCGTACTTCGGGTCATACGCCTCAAAATCCCGCACTGACCAGAAAATCCTCTTATTGTTTACCCACCGCTGTAACATTCTTGTCTCCTGCGGCGCCGTGGGTTTTTCATAAATCATGACATATGGGTCAAATCCCAGAGCCCGCAGGGTATAAATGCGGTACAGGTCCTGCTCTTTTGTGCTGCCATAGTTGGTCAGCACATAGACGCGCCGTTTTCTGTTATCCTTTACGGAAGTAAGTTCTGCAAAACGCTTAAAATACGGTGCCAGATTATCCTCCGGGTTATCCCATGCGAAGTGCAGCATCTTGGTTTTCACACGGTTTAGCGCCGCTACTTTTTCCGGCGTAGCAAGTCTTATATCAAGCCCCTGCGTAAAATCCACAGTCGCGCCGCTTTCTGCAAGCTGAGCCAAAAGCCTCTCCCAATCGGGACAGGCAAGCAGGTTCGCGTCGAGCAGCTTGATCTCCTTTTCCCCGCGCCAAAACTCCGACAGGTCAGCTACCGCTACACTTTTCCTGCCCTCCTTCGCCCCTACAATGCAGAAACCGCAGCCCCTTGGACAGCCCCGTGACAAAAACCCGTAGGCTGTGCCTGTAAACTGCGGATATAAGCGGTAATCGGGGCAGGCATGTTCCACCACATCTGGCAGCTTATTGTCAAGACCGTACCCGGTACCGCCCCGGATGATTTTGTCGGCATGTACCGTTTTCGTATAATCTTTGGAATACGTGTCTGTGAACACCCTGCTCATGTATACGAGGTCATAATACTTCCTGCCGTCATGCCACTCCACGGTATCGCCCCTTGCCCTGTGGTACGCGGACAGTTTCATCAGACACAGGTTAGGCCACCGGTGCCCGTCCACATCGATCAGTCCCACTTTCAAGTCACACTTCACCCGCCTTTATGCTTTCTTCCGGCTTTGTGTTCATAATCGCGTAAGTCTTTGTATCTGCCGGGTATTTATCCACAAAGGGAATCACCACGTTGTCAAACAGGATCAGCCCGCTGCCCGCCTCCGAATTGGTGACGTACATAAGCTGTTTTTCCGACAACCCAAGTTTCTCCGCAAGGATACGCTGGTCTTTTGCATTCTGGTTCAACAGATAGACAAAATCGGAGTTGCCAAGAATCCCCTCGATCTCCTCCGATCTTAAGAAATCTCCCACGTTCTGGGTCAGCGCGGTGGGGACGCCGCCCCATTTCCTAAAGCGTTTCCAGACGCTGACTGAGTAGACCGCCGTCTGTTTTTCCCGCAGGAGCAGGTGAAATTCGTCACAGTAATATCTTGTCGCTTTTCTGATCTCCCGGTTCTGCGACACCCGGTTCCACACCGCATCCTGCACAATCAGCATGCCCAGCTCTTTAAGCTGGTTTCCTAAGTCCCTGATGTCAAAACACATGATCCTGTTTTTGCTGTCCACATTTGTCCTGTGGTTGAAGTAATTCTGTGAGCCGCGCACATACAGCACAAGGCTGTTTGCGATCCGCACCGCCTTTTTCTTCGCCTCCTGCTGTAATGACGGCGCAACGTTTTTCGGCTCATACTGTAACAGCGCGTCATATAAATCCTCCAGTATGGGCATGTTTTCCGGCACCGGGTTTTCAAAATACGTTTCGTATACCGTATGGATGCAGTCGTCGATAATCCCCTTCTCATCATTGGCAAGACCATCCCTGCCGCCCGCCACCAGATCGCATAAAGTAATCAAAAAGTCGCTCTTTACCTTTAACGCCTCCCCGTCTCCCCTGTGGCTGGTCTGTATGTCCATCGGGTTCAGATACTCTCTGGAATTGGTGGAAAGCCTTACCACCTGTCCCTTTAGTGCCTCCACCAGAGCAAAATATTCGCCTTCCGGGTCGCAGATAATAATGTCATCCTTTGTGGAAAGAAAACAGGACAGAATCTCCCGCTTGGCAGAGAAGGACTTGCCGCTGCCCGGCGTTCCCAGAATCACGCCGTTTGGCGTTCTGAGGCGTTTCCTGTCCGCCATGATCATGTTGTTGGAAAGGGCATTCAGACCGTAATAGATGGATTCTCCCGGCATGAACAGTTCCTGCGTGCAGAAGGGTACAAGGATTGCCGCACTCTTTGTCGTCAGCACCCGCTCGATACCCGTCCCGTTACAGCCAATCGGCACACTTGCCATAAGTCCCCTCTCCTGAAGATACTGCAAGGGGCGCAGGACACAGTTCGCCTGCTGGATGATACCCGAAACCCGCTGTGTGACCGCCTCCAGTTCCTTTTTTGTCCTCCCGTAACAGGTGATCAGAAAGGTCATTTTGATAATCTTCTGGTTACTGCTGTTTAAGTCGTCCAGAAGTTCCAGCGTATCCTTCTCATAAGTGAGAATGTCCGTGGGAAGGATGTCCATATCGTAGCCGGAGCGTACCGCCTTTTTCTGCTCCTCTATCTTCATCTTCTGTATGTTGGTCAGCGCCCCTTTTAACATCTTGATGGCCCTGACCGGATCGAGGGTCTGCATGTGCATGGTCAGCGACAGGTTCTCGTCGATATCCAGCAGCCGTTTCACCAATTCGTCATTGAATCTTGGCGCCGTCATATCCAGATAGGACACACAGCCGTACATATTTCCTGTCCGAAATCTGCTCGGATAGCGGAAATCAAACCCCGGCGGCGCAATATAATCCTTCACCGACTTTCCCGACTCGGACAGCTCCCGGAAAGAGAAACGGAAAGGCTCCGCTCCCTGGTTGAAATATTCATGCAGGATGCAGAGCCTTTCCTTACCGTCAAGCGCCTTTGCGTTTGCGCCGATGTTATTCAGATTGTGTAATATATCTTTCTGAATGTTATCCAGTCTGGCCTTCGCCTCCTTGTAGCCGGAGCACTCCACACCGAAAACAAGATATTTGGACTTCACCACACCGTTGTTGCCTTTTGCCGCCTGCCGCTTTAGCATCGCGGCATACTCCTCCCTGATATCGTTGAAAGAGTCCTCCTGAGGCGGGATTTCAAATCTGTCCGCCAGTTCCTTCTCACTTACATGCCGGTTAAACAAAAACAGTCCGAATTTTACGGACGGGTCAAAGTAATTGATGAGCCTGCTGTACTCCTCCAGAATGTATCTCTGGTCGTCGGTCTCCAGCAGGTCATAGTTGATATCGTGAAACTCCACCATCCTCGTGTAAAAACCGTGGGTGACCTGACAGGTTCCATCCCGGTACATTTTTTCAAAAGTAATGGTTTTCTGCGCGGTATCCGGCTTCTCCTGCGCCATCCCCTGTCCTGCAAGGTTCCTCTTTAATCTGGTAAGCCGCTTTCTCTCAGAGAAGGTAAGCCCTTCCCTTTTATCGCGTGCCTTTCGCTTTTTCTTCAAGACTCCTCACCTCCCTCTTCCATTTCTCCCTTTCCTCCAGCTTCCTGTATAAGTTCTCCGATCGGTAAGGTCTGATGCCCGGCATTAAAATCTTCTGCCGCACGATAAAGTACAGCACCTTTTCCGCCGGAAACCCGTCTCTTTCGTACATCGCCAGAAAGAAAAACGGGAGCATCACAAACACCATGATCAGTGCCGCCGCCTGCGTCCCTATGACTCCTTTGGTAAGAAAATATAAGGGGATTCCCACAAGGGCGGCGCTCCCAAAGCATACGATCTGGCGCTTGGTCAGATTCAGTGCGACCTTCGTCTTAATACCGTTTAAGTTCTTTGACACTGATACTGAAATTGCCATATGTCCACTCCTTTCCCATAAAAAAAAGACGTATAGTTTGTCCTATACGCCCTTACGCTGTTATATCCTTATTTACTTGTGAAACGCTGCTTTAATTTACTCCCTGCAAACCTGTAGGCAGAAACTGATTGATCGTGTCTATATCAATATCTATACTAAGGGGGATCACCTCTACCTCTATACTGTTTTCAATGACTTCCCCATTTGGCGCTGTTGCGGTAACGACAATCTTGTGAACACCCAGCTTATCAAAGTAAACATCATTCTGCCACTCCGTTGCATTTTTTTCATACAGCGATAACGATTTCTCTCCACCGGATTCAAAATAAGCCGTTATTGTAACTGCATCCGTCTTAAAATTCAGAGCTGCAGTCATCTCGACATTCGTACCTATGTCAATAGTTCTGTGTTCCGAATACAGATAAATCGTATACTCCGACTCCTCCGCAGCTATTTCCCGTTCCGTTTCCGCTTTGGTTTCTGTTTCCGGCTCTGTTTCTGCCTCCACTTCCATTTCCGGCGCCACTTCTGCCGCCACTTCCGTTTTCAGCTCTGCTACTGTTTCTGCTGTCGGCTCCGTTCCTGAATCAAGATTTTTCTCGTCAATGATGCTTTTGACAGAATAGCCGCTGATTGTAACAACCAATGTAATCACCGCCATAATTAAGCCATACAGGGGAATCTTCGACTTACTGCTCTTCTCAGTATCACTCTTTATAGCCTTCAGTTGTTCATTGGTCTGTGCGGTGCTTTCTGCTGTGGCACGGCTGGTTTCATTGAGGTCATCCAGCTTTTCGCTGATCTGTCTGTTATGTTCTGCGTTAGCCCGGCCGCTCTCACTGATGTCTTTCAAGGTGTTTTGCCATTCTTTATCCCGTTTTCTGTTTCTTCCCATAAACACCACCTCCCAGCCTCCGGCTTACCGCAAAATACCTGTTTCTGGCTTACTGCTTTTGGGTAAATTATAGCATCCCGAAAATTGATTTACAACATTACCACCTCCATTCTGCCATACCCTACCGCGTTTACAGACGATATGGTCATCCCCGGCAGATGCCGTTTCCTACCGCTTTCCTAATGCGCGTTAAATATGGATTTTGAGACAGAGCCTGTCTTAAACAGGCTGAAACATAAAATCACTGTGTATGCGCCCACCGACCACAATGCCGAATGGAGGTCTGCTGCTACTGTGATACCGGATACCAGCACCGCATAGATTGCCACGCACACCATGATAAAAAAGCCCTGAAAAGCCAGTGCGACCAGCCCCTTCAGATAATTTGTCCCGATACTGCCCCACTCCCTGTTGGTGGCGGTGGCAGCCGGAATCGGTGCCACTGAAACATAAAGGTAAATCTCAATCATGCGTCCGTACAAGATGACGGTTATCAGAACGGACATGATTTTCATACAAAGGCTTATGATCATCGTTTCCAGACCAAGCCGGATCAGCTCCCCGATCTCCATTGTATCGATCTGGCTGTTTAACATGGATACAAGCGCTGTCTCCACATCAATACTCGTGGAACCCGAAATGGAACACGCCGCCTGCGCCACCACGTAACTGCCCACATCAAAGACAGCCATGACGATATCAAAGGTCTTGGAAACCAGCATGACCGCGATACATGCCTTTCCTAAAAAGCGGAAAAACAGGCCCGTGTCAAAGTCGTGCATGTTATTTTTGTCAATGACCATCGAGATCAGTTCATAGATCAGCACAAAACTGATAATCATGCCGGCTATGGGTATGACCACGTTCTCGGACAGTGTCTGCACCATGCCGAATATACCGGCGTTCCACGCGCTGGGCGTCATGCCGACCTCCCCCGCAATCGTGCCTACCTTGTCGTTGACATCGGTAAACATGGAATCCAGATTAGATAAAATCCAGCCTTTCAGCATATCCTTTATAAATTCAGTGATTTTTTCTATGATGCCGCCCATCTTATGAGAACAGGCTCGTAAGCTGTGGAATCACCGTCTGCGCCACAATGACAATGCCGCCGCCTGCCATCAACTGCTTGATCCCCTGTGATTTTGCCCCCGGGTTATCATTTCCGTACCCCTCGAGCAGATTGATCACGCCCCATACCGCCACGCCTGCGCCGATTGCAGTCACCACCGTGGTCAGACCCGTAATTGCTGATGCAAAAAATGCCATTACTGTTACCTCCTTCATGTTGAAAGAGTTTTTCGTGTAAAATGCCCTGCCTTATGGTAATATAGAGGCAGGGCATTCCTTTAGGAAGAACCCTGCGGGCATCCGGTACTTTCAGTTTGGCGATTGGCAGTACCGGGTGCTTTATTTCTGTTTCCTCCCTAACATGGAAAACTCCTTGTTTGATTCTGGATGTCATATCCATTGGTTAATCTGTTCCCTATTCAGTTGTCTTTTCACTTGTGGTCACAATGTCCACAAGTTCCGCCACACGCTCATTCCCCTAAAAGAATCGTATATGCGTCCGCGATCCGCTGATACTGCTTAAGTTCCTGCATGGCTCTGTAACGGAAAACACCCACCAGCGCCATACACAACAGAGCAGTCAAAAGCCATGCGGCCAGACGTTTCCTCGATTTTTCATCCGCGCCGGGAAACATTTTCTCCCCGATCCAGCCCGTGAGCCTGTCAAAGCCTTCCCTGATCTTCTTCATACGGTCTGCCTCCTTTCCTAACGTTCTCACCTGTGGTCACAATGTCCACAAGTTTATAACACTCCGGCATCGAAAACTTCTTCCACCACATCGGTGTCGTGTAACCTCGCCTTTCCCCGGTTCCTCATATATTTTTCGATGTCGAAAGTATTCTTTGGGTCATAATCGGACAACAGCGGGTACTGCTTGTGCTGTGTGATATCATATTTATCCGAGAAAAAAGGTCTCACGCCTCTAAGCCGCATGATACATTTGCTGCCGTCCATGACCGCTATCTCATCCTCGCTCATCAGCGCTTTTCCGGTTTTCTGGTAATTCATACCGTAGGACTGCGACGTACCTCTCGTGTCCGAGGTGTTGCAGAGGTCTATCGTCTCCTTTCCCAGAACCTCCGCAAGCTCCTTAAGGGTGGTCTGCTCCTGCCCTCCAAGAAAAAGAAGGGTGTCGCAATTCCCCTGTATGGTGTCCGCATTATCCTTATAAATCGCCTTAAGCTGGGATTTCGACTGCAAAATAATAGAAGCTGATATTTCTCGGCTACGGATTGTGGCGATCAGCTTCTCAAAGTTAGGAATCTGCCCAATATTTGCAAATTCGTCTAAAAGAAAACGGACGTGTATGGGCAGTCTCCCATGGTATATGTCATCTGCCTTATCACAGAGCAGATTAAATAGCTGGGTATACATGATGCTCACGAGGAAATTGAAAGTCGCGTCCGTATCGGAAATGATGACAAACAGCGCCGTCTTTTTCTCCCCCAGCGTATCCAGTTCCAGTTCGTCATATGCCGTCAGCTCGCGCAGCTCCTTTATATCAAAAGGGGCAAGGCGCGCCCCGCAGCTAACTAATATCGATTTCGCCGTTTTGCCCGCCGCAAGCTTAAACTTGGCATATTGGCGTACCGCGAAGTGATGAGGGTCCCTTGCCTTTAGTTCATCAAAGAGCCTGTCTATTATATTTTTGAAATTTTCATCCTCCTCCCTTACTTCGCTTGCGTCCACCATATCGATGAGCATGGAGAAATTCTGCTCTTCCGGCGGTGCCTCATACCATATATAGGCGATCAGCGCCGTATAAAGCAGCTTTTCCGCCTTTTGCCAGAAATCCTCCCCGGATTGCTGCCCCTCCCCCTTGGTGTTTAAGATGATCGTATTTACCAGTTTCAGAATATCCTTCTCGCTGCGGATATAGGCAAAAGGGTTATAGTGCATGGATTTTGCAAATTTGATGGTATTGAGCGACTTAATCTGATACCCGCCTTTGACAAGCATCTTTCCACACTCTTCGAGGATGCTGCCTTTTGGATCAGTGACACAATAGGAACCATTCATCTGCATAAGGTTCGGCTTTACGAAAAAACGGGTCTTGCCCGATCCCGAACCGCCTATGACTAATACGTTTTTATTTCTCGCATATTTAGGCTGTTTCGGTCTGCCCGACATCATAAGCCGCTCTGTTGCCGTCAGAATCACGTTATTCTCAAAAACCGGGTCTATGTAGGGCTGTATGTCCTTTGCAGTGCCCCAGCTTGCAGAGCCGTACTCCGTCCCGTGGCGGAACTTCTTGGCGTTCTTCCTCTTACAGTACACGACCAGAAAAAACGCCGTGCCGCCGCAGATACCCGCCAGTAAATCCGCAGGATGCAAGCTGGGCAGGGGATTGTGAAAACTGCCGCCCAGATCGTTTAGCGTATAGAGAAGGTTCTGGAAGAAATTCCCCCTGTCCTCATGGCGGTACTGCCACGAAATCTTATCCGACACATACCCGAAGATCAGATAGGGCACACCACTCAAAAACAGTTTTTTCGGTTCTATGCCCTGCACCGCTCCCCTTACCCTTCCCGGAATCGAGAGCAGGTCGTTTTTCATGCCGTTCAGTATTTTATTCATAAACTCTGCCCCCGATCCATCTGTTTTTCTCTTGTGCGCTCCCGGTTCTGGTCTTTTTCCATACCCTGCCTCATCTGTTTCATCTTCGCCCGGATAGACACACGCTGTTTTTTCTTTTCATTGACACGGACAAACTCCTTAAACGCCTGCACGATCAAATCCGAGTCCTTTGCCTTAAAAAAGACCAGATATTTAGGCGGGTCTGCCGTCCTGTCCCTCTTGACCGAAAAATCCACGTTATATTTCCCCGCAATCCGGCTGAAGGACTTGATATTTTCATCCGTAATCTCGATGGACTTCGCGCCCTGATTCTGTGCCAGCAGTTTCTTCACCGAGATCCTGCCGTGGGAAGGCTCCCTGTGTCTCCTGTGTTCCAAATACGCCTTAAGTGCCCGCATCAACACATCCGTGGTCAGCCTTGCCGACTTAAACGTGATGGCTATGGTTTTCTGTGTCACTTCCTCCTGCATGTTGTTTTCTCCCTCCTATACTCCCTGTCCCGCTTTATGTCTCTTTCTTTTGAACGCTAAAAAAGACGCATGGTTTACAATTTACTGTTCCATGCGCCTTTACGCTGTTATTTTGATATTAAATTGTTTTGTCGATTATGCTAACTGCATAATCTCAGCTTCAAGTTCTTTTAATTCTTCGAGTGGTAATGACGGGACATAATCCGCAATTTCTTCCAGTGACATTTTACCTTTCCTTATCATTCTTTCTGCGGTTTCCCTGTCTGCGTCATGCCTTTCGCTTCTGATAAACGACTTCATTATCTGTTCTTCATCAAACAAACTCATCATAATCGTCACAACCTCCTTTTCTCTCTGCGCTAAATATTCCCTTAATACATTCCTATCCTTGCATATACGAATTGTTTCCATAACTGCCTTTTGTGTCATTCCATGCTGTTTTGTCTGCTCGTTAAAAACTTTGCAGAAAATGATGTACTGATTGATAATGTCATCCGTATCTCTTTCATAGATTACTTTGGCTTTAACCTCAATATCTATATCCACGCCCTCAAAAAATTCTTTAGACAGAGATATTTTATCGGGTTTCCGCCCTTGGGTTCCCGTAAATATCACATAAAGTTCAGGCTTTGGCATTTTTACTTTCTTGCTTTTGTAATAGTCTTGGCAGGTACGCTGAAAATATTCGTGATAGCTTTGCGCCAGATACAGCAAAACTCTTACTAAAATATTCACTGTCCATGTAGA
>CAMWJF010000036.1 GCA_947174505.1 uncultured Lachnospiraceae bacterium | reverse complement strand
GCAGCATCGGACGGTTTTGCACTGGATGAGACAGAAGCCGGAGAGGGCATGTCGGGCGGACTGGATGGATTGTCTCTGGATGATTTGGATTTAGGCGGGAGCGGCGACAAGGCAGCGTTGGATGATTTTTCACTGGATGATTTCGCATTGGATGATCTGGGCATGGAGGAAGACGCGGTATCGGGCGGTTTTTCGTTGGATGAGACGGAAGCCGGAGAGGGCATGTCGGACGGACTGGATGGATTGTCGCTGGATGATCTGGCATTGGAGGAATCGGAAAGCACGGACGGTGAAATGGACGGGCTGATGTCTGAAGAGGATATTGACCGCCTTTTGAGCGGCGATTTATCTGACGGGGAAGGCGCATCAGATGGCTTTGCCCTGGAGGAGACAGGGGAGAGCGACGAGGATCTCTCTGCACTGCTGGCGGGGATGGGCCATGATGAAGATTTGTCGGAGATTAACGATCTCTTAGAGGAGTCTGATCAGGTTGTTTCGCCGGACGATGATATGCTGGCGATGCTGGAGGGCGTGGATTCCAGCGGTGACGGCAGCTTTGATTTCTTTGAAAATGATGAGGCGGCAAAAGAAGCGGAGAGTATCCGTGAGCTTACGCCGGAAGAGATCGCAGCCAGGGAAGGCGGGGAGAAGCCGAAGAAGGAGAAAAAGAAGCGCAAGAAGCTGTTTGGGAAAAAGAAGAAGGGCGGCGACGAGGAAACCACGGCTGAAGAGGCCGGGGATGAGCTGGAGGCGCTTTTGGGAGAGAGCACAGAGCAGGAGCAGGAATCGGGGGCGGAAGCCGTGGAAAAGAAACCGGGCGCTTTTGCAAGGCTTATGAATTTCCTTCTGGAGACGGACGAGGAGGACGAGGATCCTGTTGCAGCGGAGGTTCTGGCTGACAACGACGGCGAGTTGGGAGCAGTTACCGACGAGAATAGAGCAATTCTGGATGAACTGAACGAAGAGGATAAGAAGGGTAAAAAGAAGAAAAAGAAAGATAAGAAAAAGGGTAAGAAAGGCAAAGGAGGAGGAGATGGGGAAGAAGCAGACGAGGGCGAAGGAGAAGTAAACAAGAAAGAAAAGAAGAAAAAGAAGAAACCCAAAAAGAAAAATCAGGAGGAAGGGGAAGAAGTAGATCTGTTTGCACCGCCGGAGAAGAAGCTTTCCAAGAAGAAAGTGATAACGGTGTTTGTGTTCTGCGGCACGATTGCGGCCTGCATTGTACTGTTGTCTTCCTTCCTGCCCACTTATATGGAGAAAAGAGAGGCGCAGATAGCATACGATCATCAGGATTATACAGGAGTGTATGAGCTTTTGTATGGCAAGGAGCTGAATGAGCAGGATGAAATTCTGTTCCAGAGAAGTAATCTGATTTTGCAGATGAACCGCAAACTTACTTCTTATGAAAATTATGGCAACCTCGATATGCGTCTTGAGTCGCTGAACGCGTTGATCAGTGGTGTGGCGCGCTATCAGGTGATTCTGCCCGAGGCGGAAACCTACAATGTGGTGGGCGAGGTCAGCGCTATTTATGCGCAGATATTAGAGAGACTGTCGGCGGATTTCGGTGTCTCCGAGCAGGATGCGCTGGAGATCATTGCAGTAGAGGATGATGTGACATATTCTCAGAGGCTTGAGGCGATCATAAACGGCGCGGTTTACGATGAAGATATTCCGACGGGCAGACAGGATATTCTGCCGGAGGAAGAAGAGATCATAGAGAGAATTGATGGAATGGAGACGGAAACTGAGGGAGAACAGCCGGAAGATATACAGGCGGATGTGATCCCTGAAGAGGATATGTTGCCGGAGGAAATGATGGGAGAAGAGCTGTCGGCAGATGAAAATGCCGGTGAAGACATATCTGTGGATGAAAATGCAGATGAAGGGGCAGAATGATGGTAGCGATTATCGATTATGATGCCGGAAATATCAAAAGTGTGGAGAAAGCCATAGTCATGCTGGGGCGCAAAGCGATACTGACAAGGGAACGGGATGATATTCTTGCGGCGGATCATGTGATTCTGCCCGGTGTTGGCGCTTTTGGCGACGCGATGGATAAGCTGCACAGATATGGGCTGGTTTCTGTGATCCGGGAAGCGGTGGAAGAGAAAATTCCTTTTTTAGGAATTTGTCTGGGACTGCAGCTGATGTTTGAGAGCAGTGAGGAGGCGCCGGGTGCAGCAGGACTGGGGCTTCTGCCGGGAAGGATCGTGCGTATTCCTGATGGGGAGAATCTGAAAATTCCCCATATCGGCTGGAATTCCCTGTGCTTTCCGAATCCGGGAAGGCTGTTTCAGGGGATTGCGGAAGGCTCTTATGTGTATTTTGTGCATTCCTATTATCTGCAGGCGGGCGACCCGCAAATGGTGAAAGCAGCCACTGAGTACGGGACGCTGATTCATGCTTCGGTGGAGCGGGACAATGTGTTTGCCTGCCAGTTCCATCCGGAGAAAAGCTCGGAGACAGGATTGAAAATATTACAGAACTTTTTGGACATATAGGGCGGAGCGGCGGACATGCACACAAAGCGGATTATTCCCTGTCTGGATGTGAAAAACGGCAGGGTGGTTAAGGGAGTAAATTTCATCGATTTTAAGGATGCGGGCGATCCGGCTGAGGTCGGCGCGGCCTATGATAAATCGGGAGCAGACGAACTGGTTTTTCTGGATATCACGGCTTCGTCTGACGCCAGGGACACTGCGGTGGATATGGTGCGAAAGGTGGCCGAGAGGGTGTTTATTCCCTTTACGGTTGGCGGCGGCATTCGCACGGTGGAGGATTTTAGGGCGATTCTGCGGGAGGGTGCGGACAAGGTTTCCGTCAATTCAGCGGCGATTATGAATCCGAATCTGATCAGCGACGCGGCGGATAAATTTGGCAGCCAGTGCGTGGTGGTTGCCATTGACGCGAAAAGACGCGCCGACGGAAAAGGGTTTACTATCTACAAAAACGGCGGTCGTGTGGATATGGAGATTGACGCTGTGGAATGGGCCATGAAAGCGGAGAAGCTGGGCGCGGGAGAGATTCTCCTGACGAGCATGGACGGGGACGGCACCAAGGCAGGATATGATCTGGAGCTGACGAGGGCCGTTGCGGAGAATGTGTCGATTCCGGTGATTGCGTCCGGTGGCGCCGGAACCATGGAACATTTTTACGAGGCTTTTACGGAAGGAAAGGCGGAGGCGGCGCTGGCGGCATCCCTCTTTCATTTCAAAGAGATGGAGATACGGGATTTAAAGAAATATTTGAGAGATAAGGGTATCTCGGTAAGGTTATAGCGGGTGAATTGATCTGAGGCGGCATATTGCTACCGTTGGCAACCGATAATATGACATATGCAAAGGGGCATAGGAACAGGACAGGAGTGGTTCTATGCCTTTTTATGCGCAGATCTGCATATGGAAGTTTTGGATCGCGCGGCGGTCAGGGAAGATTTTCCCTGCCCGACTGGAGTGCTGACCTGCATAGGAGAATCTACAGCGAAAGAGAAAAGGAGAATGTACCATGGCGATGCTGGCAAATGACTGGGCGGAGGCTCTGGACAGTGAATTTCGTAAGCCCTATTATAAAAATCTTTATATGTTCGTGAAAGAGGAGTACAGTAAACGGGTGATCTATCCGCCTGCGGACGATATTTTTAACGCCTTTCATTTTACGCCATTGAATCAGGTAAAAGTGCTGCTCCTGGGACAGGATCCCTACCACAACGAGCATCAGGCCCATGGCATGAGTTTTTCGGTATTGCCGGACCAGAAGGAGATTCCGCCGTCCCTACAGAACATTTATAAGGAACTGCAGGATGATCTGGGCTGTTACATACCTGATAACGGGTATCTGCAGAAGTGGGCGGATCAGGGCGTACTGCTTTTAAACACAGTGCTCACGGTGCGGGCGCATCAGGCAAATTCCCATCAGGGAAAGGGCTGGGAGGAGTTTACGGATGCGGTGATCCGGGCGGTGAACGAACAGGAGAGGCCGGTTGTTTACCTATTGTGGGGAAAGCCTGCGCAGAGCAAGATGCCGATGCTCACGAATCCGAAGCATCTGATCTTAAAGGCGCCGCATCCGAGTCCGCTTTCGGCGTACCGGGGATTTTTTGGATGTCGGCATTTCAGCCAGTGTAATGCCTTTTTAGAGCAAAACGGTGTGGAGCCGATTGACTGGCAGATTGAGAATATTACGGGAGGAGAAAGCAAACATGAGTAAATTACCTTTTGTGACGAAGGAACAGATAGAGGAGATTGTAAAGACCTATCCGACGCCCTTTCATATTTATGACGAGAAGGGCATACGGGAGAACGCCAGAGCCGTGCAGGAGGCTTTTTCCTGGAATAAGGGATTTAAGGAGTACTTTGCGGTGAAGGCATGTCCGAATCCGTTCCTGATCCAGATTCTCCATGAGTATGGCGCGGGCTGCGACTGTTCCTCCATGACAGAGCTGATGCTGAGCAACGCGCTTGGAATCAACGGGGAGGACATCATGTTTTCTTCCAACGATACCCCTGCGCAGGAGTACGAGTACTGTGCGAAGGTGGGAGGTATTATCAATCTGGATGATATCACGCATATTGATTTTGTGGAGGGCATTCTGGGGAAACTGCCCGAGACCATGAGCTGCCGTTACAACCCGGGCGGCGTGTTCCAGCTCAGCAACGGCATTATGGACAATCCGGGAGATTCCAAGTATGGCTTTACGCCGGAACAGCTTTTTGAGGGCTATCGGATTTTGAAGGAAAAGGGTGTGAAGCGTTTTGGCCTTCATGCATTCCTTGCCAGCAATACAGTGACCAATGAGTATTATCCCCAGCTTGCAAAGCAGCTCTTCGAACTGGCGGTGCAGATCAAGGAGAAGGTGGGCGTGCAGCTTTCCTTTATCAACCTTTCCGGCGGCGTGGGAATTGCTTATCAGCCCGATCAGGAGGCCAACGATATCCGTGTAATCGGTGAGGGCGTACACAGGGTTTATGACGAGGTGCTTGTGCCTGCGGGTATGGGTGATACGGCGATTTATACGGAGATGGGACGTTTCATGACAGGCCCTTATGGTGCGCTTGTGACACAGGCCATTCATGAGAAGCACACCCACAAGGAATATATCGGTGTGGACGCCTGTGCGGTGAATCTGATGCGGCCTGCCATGTATGGCGCGTATCACCATATCACGGTGCTGGGAAAGGAGAATGCGCCCTGTGACCATATGTATGACGTGACGGGTTCCCTGTGCGAGAATAATGATAAGTTTGCCATAGACAGGATGCTCCCGGAAATCGGGAAGGGGGATTATCTGGTGATCCATGATACGGGTGCGCACGGCTACGCCATGGGCTATAACTATAACGGGAAATTGAAGTCGGCGGAATTATTGTTAAAAGAGGACGGCACCGTGCAGTTAATCCGCCGGGCGGAGACGCCGAAGGACTACTTCGCTACGCTGGATGGATTTGAGGTGTATGGGAAGCTGGGGGTGTAAAATACTTTCGCATCTCTGTAATCGTGTGTTCAAAAAAGTACTCAAAAAAGGCAGCTGCATCTCGGTCAGGCACGAGGCAGCTGCCTTTTGACTTTTACGTGAACAAGTGTCGATAACTTGAAAAGGATTTAAAAACAAGAAAAGAGGGAAGTAGTGACTGCCCGATTATATTGTAATTCAGTAATTTCACCTCTTTCCAATGCTTCCTGTAACTCATCCATATCATCTATAATAATATCTCCATTAGGATAAACAACCAAATCCAAATATAAATCATAAAAATATGGGACACTATCATCATCATATCCTTGTGCATCAATCATATCTATATAACAAACCTTCATTTCATAGTTATTGTCCATCATTACTGTAATACAATAAAATTCATCATACGGCATAATCGTTAACCAATGATAGCCGTTATCACATACAACCACATCTGTATTGTTATATTCCCATATTTGTTTTTCCAAAACACTATTTATGGTCAATAGGCCAATATAACCTTTTATTTGCGGCATATCCACCTGTTTTCCAATTCTATTTTTTGATGTAATACATTTCCATTCGTCATATGTTAATTTACATTTATACATACATATGTTCCTTTCAAACTTCGATTTTTTGATTTGATTATATCATACTTTCATACGGAATCATGCAACTTTCGAAAATATTATCTTTATTTACAGCCAGCTTTCTATACAGCAAATATTGAATCTGTTAGATAACAAGATTACAAAGTTGCCATGCCGATACGAAAATAAGTTTCACATATCGGACACTATTATTTTGACAAGTAATAACCAATTTGAACAGCAGGATATAGATGAACAAACAGATAATCCTGAAACATAGACCTCAAAAATCCAATCACAAGATCAGAAAAACCTGTATTTCTAATATGATTTCGTTCAAGCAATTGTCAAACGAGGAGATAAGAGCATTCGCAGGGCATGAGGATTTTTCTACAACTGTCCCGTACAATAAAAAATAAGGAAACCTTAGTATCTATCAAGGTTTCCTTGTTTTTAACTAATGCTGGTGGTGGGACTTGAACCCACACGTGGTTGCCCACAACAGATTTTGAGTCTGCCTCGTCTGCCATTCCGACACACCAGCACTTTTAACAACCGAACTATATGATACCATAACCATGGAGTGTTGGCAAGATTTTTCCCAAAATCTAATATCAAATTTTTACTTTTTTTGAATTGTGTACACACTAAAAACGAGCTTATAAATATATATCGCAAGCAACAGACAAATATTTTATAATCAGGTGTATGAATCAGAAATTGCAAAGGAGAACTTTATGAAATCAGGTAAAGGAGATGATGGCTGGTTAATTGGAAGACTATATTTCAACAGAGAAGATAAAAGAGTAATTATCAAGAGACCGCGAAGTGGGTTTGGATATACAATGAATTTTGGAAATAAGTGGACATGGATATTTAGTATTATTTTTGTAATTATAATAGTTGTATTAGTCAACGTATTTTAAGCCCACCTCCAGTTTGAAGAGTTGTCAGGTGAGTGCGAATCAGGGGAACAATTATCTGCTGTAGGATCCTGAAAAATGGCGGTATTGGGTGCGTGACAGGTAAAAAGCATAAAACAGAGCGAGAGAATGCATACTGATATACCCAGCCCCAAAGTATAGGATTCCAGTTTGTTTGACAGCGTAAGCCTGTAGGTAAGCCAGAAGCTGATGACAATACTCAGGATAAAGATACTGATATCCAGAACAAGATAATTTTTGCCAAGGAAATGAGTATAAGCATAGTAAAAAAGCGGAATGAGAAGCGTACCCGTTATAATACCAAAGAACAGCGCGGAGGCAATATGGGAGTATTGCCGTTTGCATTTGCAAATCATTATGATGGAATAGAGCAGCATGGGAAAGAACAATAATTTCATATGCTCCCATATGGATTCGTTAACAGGTGTAAAAAGGCCGACGATCGGATTATGGCCGGACCAATCATATAGAAAGTGGGACAGGGTTCCCGTCACCAAGACAAAAAGGATACCGGTTATTGTGAAGCGTTTTAAATGTTTCATAAAAATACCCCGTAAATAGGATATGTAACTTAGTATGAATTATGTATCAGAGATATTCGCCGGGCAGATGTCAGCGTAAGAATTATAACAGAAGTATAAAAAAAGAGCCGTCACGCAGTTGTAAATTTGAGGTGACGGCCCTTTTTATCCGGCAGATCCCTCTAATGGAAAAGGGAGGCTCCGTATTTCACTTTTCTGAAAATCTTATAACCGAGCACGCCGAAGAGGGAAACCGCAATGTAGAGAGTGGACAGTCCGCCTGCGGCGCCGCCTACTATAATCAATAATAAAACGCCGATATTCATATTTATATAATCTCCTTTTTCACAATTTACATATGTTTTATCTGTTCAGGCCGGTCAGAAACCGTAAGGACCGCACAGCAAAAAAACAGCGCGATTCCGGATATACCGTGCCTGCATGGGTATTACTTTTGTGTGCTATGTCATGGATAAAATGTGTGAAAAAAGATGCTTATTTTTGACCATCCTGTCTGTGAATATAATTTGTGATAATGATGCCGCAGGGATTGTGTGAGGGTATCTCCCGCGCCGAAAGCAGCCCGGAAAGGGCGTGAGGATTTGCGGACGGACGGCAGGAAAAAAGCTGTGCCGCGATCTGCCTTACGGAGCGTGACAATGGTCTTATGCTGCGGTTCCTGGCGGCAGACAATGTCTCCGATGTGCCAGAATCCCGCGCAGTAAGATATTTCTGAACGGGAAGGTGCCTGGCTTTAGAAATGATGGCGGGAGAATGGTTTACATAACAAAACTGCGCGTCGCATACTGCATCCGTAATCTCTGAGACGGAAGATGCGCCGGAACAGATGCTCCAGAGGAGCAGGGCCAGTATGTAAAAGAGACAAAGTGTTTTCTGGTAGGTTTTTTGTGCCATCATGGCTGTTATTATAGCAGAGATTCTGGTGAGAGGCAAATGATATTAGAGTTTAAAGCGGTTCAATATGGAAAGATTGGATCTTGATGATGAAGAAAAGTTATCATACAATGTTTTATATATAAGCTTTGAAATTATAGTTTAATGGATCCGATTGAGAAAGGTAGTATATGAAAAATAAAGATTTTTTGGATTTTGTATTGAGTAGATTTAAAATTGAAAGAGAAAAATTTGATAGATCAGGTGTATATGCATATACGCAGCGCCTGCTTGCTTATAATTCCAATAAGATTGAAGGCAGCACACTTACCGAAGAGCAGACAGCTTCTTTGTTTGATAATGGGATTCTGCCTAAATCAGATGATTATTACAGGGCAAAAGATATTGAGGAAATGAATGGCCATTTTCTTATGTTCAATAAAATGCTTGATACTTTGCATGAGCCATTAACAGGAGAACTGATAAAGCAATTCCATCATGAACTAAAGTCTGGAGTATTTGAGGACCGTGCCAACGGATATGCCATCGGTGATTATAAGCAGCGTCCTAATATGGTTGGAATGTATCAAACTGTTAGACCGGAGAATGTTGCTCAAGAGATGTATTTACTTATGGATTGGTATAATAATCAGAAGGTAAATATTTCTGTATTAGCTGAGTTTCACGCAAGATACGAGAGTATTCACCCTTTCCAGAACGGAAACGGCAGGACGGGAAGGCTGATTCTTTTTAGAGAGTGCTTGAAGAATGGTGTTGTGCCAGTTGTGATTGAAGATGCAAACAGAAATGAGTATCTGGAAGCATTGAAAGAATATAGGGAAGAAAAAAGTCTGGATAAATTGATTATACTTTTGGAAAAAGAGCAGCAGCTTTATTTCGAGAAGTGCAAATATTTTATGTAGGACATGAATGTTCAGTTTTACTTGATAAATTTGGGGAGGAATAGTGTGGACAGAGTTATGAAAAGGAGTGGTGAACAGGAAGCGGATTTGTTGATCAAAGGGATTTCAAAGGAGGAGAAAGGATGATTACTTTATTATTTTGTATCTTGATGCTTGCTGTATTTGGGAAACTTGCTGTATTTGCCTTCCGTGCTGCATGGGGCGTTACAAAGATTATGGTTTGCTTTGTGCTGGCGCCGCTGTTTTTAATTGTGCTCCTGATTTCAGGATTGGTTTATATTGCATTGCCGATTTTAATTATTGTAGGAGTGATTGGATTTGTGTCGTCGCGGGTCTAGGAAGACGGAGGTATGGATACATAGGATAAATATTATGTAAACTAAGCATATATCCTCTACGCGGTATTTGCGCGATGACATACACTGTTCAACACCTGAAAGATATGATATTATGTAACCTGTAAAAGGGGAACACGCATGGAACCCCATTCATGCGTGAAAGGAGGCTGCGGGAGTGATTTCGCAGTTTTCTTTGTGCCTGTGGAGTTGACAATTTTTATGGGAGAGGCGATAATATTTTTACCGATAAACAGAAGATCAAAAGGCGGAACAGGCGATTATGGTTTATGAAATTTTGCATGGGGAAAAATTGGTGGCTTCCATCTCATTGCAGGGTGAATGTGAGATCTGTCAGGCTCGCTTTATGCCCTGCAATTTATATTTGGAACAGGCGGATGAACTGGATCGCAGAGTGGATAATGTGACCAATTTTTATTATTGGTGTGCTACGCGGGTGCTTACGCTTGACAGAAAATATGCCAAAGAGATTCTGAACAGTTTAGGGATGGGACAGGCTGTGACGGACAGGGAGCGTGCACGCATAGCGCTGTCATATCATTGCCTGTCGCTGACGGATATTTACTGGGTAAGGGAAGCGGGAGAAAAAATTACTTATGCGGAAATCAATTTATATGAGAATCATCTCAGCAACGCCTTCGTGGATATTGCGCTGCGTGGACGGCAGATGACGGTGCAAAACGCCCATCTTCTGGCCGGAGACACTTCCACAAACGGCTGCTTTCCGAAAGCGTGGATCCGGGAACCGGACGGATTCTATCTATTGAAGGACGGTGATCCGAAGGCGGTGGAACGGGAGATTTTGGCCAGCCGGATCTGCCGCTGCTTTCGATGTAACCAGGTGAGATATGAGCCTTTTCTATATGAGGGGCAGGCTGTGTCGAGGAGCAGGCTGATGACCAGTCTGCGTTACGGCATTATTTCTCGGGAAGCATTTGAAATCTACGCGGCAAATCAGGAAATGGATGTGATACAGTATGTTTTGGAACTGGATTCCTACTCCTTTTATATGATGAATATTCTGGACTATCTGGTGGGAAACACGGACCGGCATTGGGGGAACTGGGGGTTTTTGACGGACAATGGGACGGGAAAAATATTGCGGCTGCATGATCTGATGGACTTTAATCAGGCGTTTTCGGCGTATGATTCTGTGGACGGAGCCGGATGCCAGACAGTTACGGACAGAAAGCTGACACAGCGTGAGGCAGCGCTGGAGGCGGTGCGCCAGATAGGGCTGAACCAGGTGGAAGAGCCGGGAACTGATTTATTCGTTAAGGAGCCCGAAATAGAGGAGATGTTTTGGCGGCGGCTGGAGATTCTGCATGGAGAAGCAGGGAGATACATTGGTCGTGAGACTGTGGAGTTATCTGGGTGAACAGAAACGCTTTCGGGGTACGCCCAGATATTTTCCAGATATTTCCACTGAAATTTCGCAGAAATTCCTATACATTCCCGCAAAAACATGATATAGTTGTTAAGGATTGTTACAAAATGTGACTAAATGTAATATATTGCAACAGAAATGTTACAAACAGAACGCACATGGAGGAACAGTCCGAAGAAAAAACAAAAGAAACAGGAATGTAAATAAACGAAAGGGAAATATCCGGCGCGGAGCAGCCGGGTAAAAAGTACAAATGATAAAACCAAATAACGCAGCATTACATAGATGGAACAGGGGAATAAAGCGGGCTGCCGCGCTGTGTCTGGCGGGTGCGCTGACACTTACGCCGGGGCTTAAGGCAGAGGCGGTGGGAGCGGGCAGCTCCATTGCAAGAGGAATTGACGTGTCCAAGCATAATCTGGGCATTGACTGGAGCCAGGTGCCCTCCTCGGGGGTATCCTTTGTCTTTGTGAAAGCGGGGAGTACAAATTCGGGAATCGACCCTTATTTTGATGCAAATATGCGGGGTGCAAACGGAGCCGGGCTGCGGACCGGTGTGTACCTGTATTCCTATGCGACTAACGTAGAGCAGGCGAGGGCTGAGGCGAACCAGCTTTTACAGTGGATTGGTAATTATACGGTGAATTACCCGGTGGTCTATGATGTGGAGGCTCCCTGCCACAAAAATATGTCGCAGGCGCAGCTTCAGGAGCTGATCAATGCGTTCTGCTCGATCATTGAGGCCAACGGCTACTACCCGGTGGTGTATTCCAGCCGGAATATGTTCCGGGACAAGATCGGCAATATCGGCTATGACAAGTGGGTGGCGCAGTATGCGGATTCCCTTGAGTATGACGGTGGCGCGGCCTTCTGGCAGAATACTTCCCACGGCAAGGTGGCGGGGATTCCTACCCGGGTGGATATGAATTATCAGTTTAAGGATTACGCATCGCTGATTGTGGCGGACGGCTTTGCACCGCGCGGCGATCAGACAGTATTTTATGCGGGGTATCGGATGCAGCGGAACTGCTGGGTAAACTGGGAGGATAAGAAGTACCATCTGGATGAGAACGGCTTCGTACAGAAGGGGTGCTGGTTCGAGGATGAGACAGGGCGATATTTTCTGGCGACCGCGGACGGACATGCCCTGCGTGAGGATGTGACGATTGAGGGACAGGATTACTACTTTGATGAGAATGCGGTGATGCTCAGAGGCCTGGTGACCAGACCCGACGGCAATGTCTATTATTATGATCCGGCGACAGGCGCATTGCAGAGGAATGTGACCGTAAACGTGGATGGCACAGACTACACGGTGGACGGCAACGGTATTGCAGCGCCGGCACAGCCGGCAGCCGCGGAGGAAGCGGATGCGCAGCCAGCCGGGGAGACAGGAACGGTACAGGATGCAGGAGCAGCAACGCAGGAGACCGCACAATAGGATAAGAAATTAGGATATGTATGACAGTGGGCATCGGCAAGAACGGTGCCCTTTTTGCGTCGGAGGCTTTGAAAAACCTCTTTTAAATATGTCTGTCATGGTATATAATAAAATCTGTATGGGCGCATAGAAGCAGAGCCTGTCAGAAAGGCGTGGGCGGGTAATGAACTGTAAAGAGGCAGAGAAGAAGATACCGCCCTTCCTGAATGATGAACTGGACGGAAGGGGCCTGGCGGAGTTCGTGGAGCATATTGAGGACTGCCCGGAATGTATGGAGGAGCTATCCATCCAATTTCTGGTGGCGGAGGGTTTGGAGCAGCTCGAGCAGGGTAATAATTTTAATCTGCAGAAAGCGCTTACATGGAAGCTGGATGATGCAGGTTACAAAATTCGTGTCAACCGTATTCTAAGGCATGTCCTTTTGGTGCTGGAGGCTGCCGTTGTGGTGGTGATTGTTGCGGCGCTGATTATCGTATCGGTTTAAAATCGGGCGTCTGTGCATTGATTCAAAGAATGCTTTGCGCTCTACTATATAAGTAAAACAGACAGAAAGGTTTAGAGGCACATGGCTTTAAAACTGGTTTTGATAGACGGACACAGTATATTGCACAGGGCGTTTTACGGGGTGCCGGAACTGACCAACGGGCAGGGGCTCCACACGAACGCGATATACGGTTTTTTAAATATTATGTTTAAGATTCTGGAGGAGGAGCAGGCGGATTATCTGGCGGTGGCTTTTGACGTCCATGCGCCTACCTTCCGCCACGAGATCTACAAGGAGTATAAGGGCACGAGAAAGCCCATGCCCACGGAACTCAGGGAACAGGTGCCGGTGATGAAGGAGCTGCTTCACGCCATGGGAATCTGCGTGGTGGAGCAGGCGGGACTGGAAGCGGACGATATTCTGGGAACCATTGCGAAACGCGCGGAAAGGGAAGGGATGGAGGTCTCTCTTGTGTCTGGCGACAGGGATCTTCTGCAGGTGGCGACGGACCATATCAGAATCAGGATTCCCAAGACAAAGGGCGGCAGAACGCAGGTGGAGGATTACTATGCGAAGGACGTGGAGGCGGCCTACCGGGTAAATCCGATGCAGTTTATCGACTTAAAGGCCCTGATGGGGGACACGGCGGACAATATTCCCGGCGTGCCGAAGGTGGGGGAGAAGACTGCCACGGAGCTGATGGTCACCTATGGGTCGCTTGAAAATATTTATGCCCATGCGGAGGAAATTTCCAAAAAGTCGATCCGGGAATCCCTGCTGGCGAACCGGGATCTTGCGGACCTGAGCAGGGTGCTGGCGACCATCAACGTGGAGGCGGAGATTCCTTTTGATTTCGGGCAGGCGAAGATCGGCGATTTTTATACGGAAGAAGCTTATGTGCTGTGTAAGCAGCTTGAATTTAAGAATATACTGTCCCGCTTTTCCAGGGATGTGGCGGTGTCAAACAGACAGGAAGCGGATTTTCGTACCGTGACAGACCGGGCGGAGGCGGAGGCGCTTTTCCTCTCCTGCAGGAAGAAGGAAGGCGCAGAGATCGGACTTGCGGTTTTCCGGGACAGGAAAGAAGAAAACGGCTGTATGGGTATTGCGCTTGCGCCGGAGGAAAACAATGTGGCATTTATTTCCTGTCAGGGAGAGGTGACGGAGGCGTATCTGAGGGAGCGCCTGACGGCCCTCAACAGGGAAGAGTTATGTAAACTTGTTGTTTTTGATATCAAATCTCTTTATGACATGATAGAGGAGACGGGGGAGAAGAGCATGTGGCGCGGCGAAACGGGCGCGCAGGATGTGCTGAAACCCTATCGGGATAGGAGATATTTTGATATTCTGATTGCGGCGTATCTTATTAATCCTCTGAAGAGCGATTACCAGACGGAGGATATCGCTGGCGAGTATCTGTCGCTGACGATTCCGGACAGGACACAGGTCTGCGGGAAGGGCACTTACGCGCAGGCGTATGAGAAGGAGCCGGAGGCTTTTGCGCAGTATGCCTGTTATCAGGCGTATGTCTGTCTGGCGGCTGGAAAGGTTCTTAGGGACAGGCTGGCAGAACAGGGAATGGACGGGCTCTTTTATGAGATCGAGATGCCGCTTTCCCGGGTGCTCCACGATATGGAGAGCTATGGCGTGCTGGTGCAGCCTGCGGCGCTTAAGGCTTACGGCGAGGCGCTGACCGGGAGAATCACGGAGCTGGAGCAGCGTATTTGCGAGCAGGCAGGATGTACCTTCAATATTAATTCGCCCAAACAGCTTGCGGAGATTCTTTTTGAAAAAATGGGCATCAAGGGCGGTAAGAAGACAAAGACCGGGTATTCCACGGCGGCGGATGTGTTAGAGAAGCTGGCGCCGGAATATCCGATTGTATCTGATATATTGGAATACAGGGGACTGATGAAGCTGAAGTCCACTTATGCGGAGGGGCTTTCAGCATGTATCGCCGCAGACGGCAGGATTCACTCTACCTTTAACCAGACCATTACGGCCACCGGGCGGATCAGTTCCACGGAGCCAAATCTGCAGAACATTCCCATGCGCATGGATCTGGGACGGCGGATACGCAAGGTGTTTGTGCCGCAGGAAGGGTATCTTTTCATGGATGCGGATTACTCCCAGATTGAGCTGCGGATTCTGGCGCATATGTCCGACGACAAACAGTTGATCGAAGCCTACCGGATGGAGGAGGATATTCACAGGATTACCGCATCCAAGGTGTTCCACACGCCCTTTGAAGAGGTAACGGATTTACAGAGGCGCAATGCCAAGGCAGTCAACTTCGGCATTGTCTACGGCATCAGTTCTTTTGGGCTGAGCCAGGACTTAAGCATTTCCAAGAAGGAGGCGGCCGAATATATCGAACAGTATTTTGAGACTTATCCGGGCGTAAAACAGTTTCTGGACCATATGGTGGCGGAGGCGAAGGAAAAGGGATATGTGAAAACGATGTATGGGCGCAGGCGGCCCATCCCGGAACTGTCCTCCAACAATTTCATGCAGCGCTCCTTCGGCGAGCGGGTAGCCATGAACTCTCCGATTCAGGGGACAGCGGCGGACATTATGAAGATCGCCATGATCCGGGTATGGGAAAAGCTGCACGGTGAGAATCTGAAATCACGGCTTATTTTACAGGTGCACGACGAGCTGCTGATTGAGACGGAGGCGGGGGAGGAAGAGCAGGTACGGCGGATTCTCACGGAGCAGATGCAGCAGGCAGCGGAATTGTCCGTGCGGCTGGAAATTGATCTGCACACGGGAACGGACTGGTACGAGGCCAAATAACAATGCGAGAAGAACTTCTAATCGCTCGCAGCAAGGGTTGCTTCGCGAAGAAGTTCTATGTCTCGCATGGGAGAATGCCAAAACACGGCATTCTCCGTATGAAAAAGGATAAAGCGGTGAACATATGAAAGTCATAGGGATTACGGGCGGCGTGGGTGCCGGGAAATCGGAGGCGCTTGCCTATCTGGAAAGGCGGCGGGACTGCCGTGTGATCATGGCGGACCGGGTGGCTCACCAGCTGGAGGAGCCGGGAGAAGCCTGTTATGAGCCGTTAAAGGCGCTTCTGGGCACGGAAATTCTGGATGCGGCGGGCAGGATTGACAGACAGAAGATGGCGGCACGGATTTTCGGGGACGGAGAACTGCTGTTGAAGGTGAACGGCATCGTACATCCGGCGGTGAAGGCGTATCTGTCGGCGCAGATAGAAAAGGAGCGGGCCGCAGGGCGGCTGGCATGGTTATTCATAGAGGCGGCGCTTCTCATCGAGGAGGGTTATGCCGGGATTCTTGATGAACTCTGGTATATCCACGCGGAGGAAGGGGTCAGGCGGCAGAGACTTCGGAGGACGAGAGGCTACACGGATGAGAAGATTGACGCCATATTACAGAAGCAGCTTTCGCCGCAGGCGTTTCGTGAGCACTGCAGCGTAGTAATAGAAAACAACGGAACACTGGAAAGTGTTTACACACAAATAGACAAAGAATTGGGGGAAGATCAGTGGCAGAAGCAATGAAATTTCCGGGACAGTTAGTGTTTGGTCTGGATATCGGGACAAGGAGTATTGTGGGTACGGTAGGATACCGCACGGGCGGTAAGTTTCATGTGGTGTCGCAGAGCATCAGGGAGCATGGGACGAGGGCCATGCTGGACGGGCAGATCCATGACATTTATAAGGTGGGCGGCACCATTAAGGAGGTCAAGGCGGAGCTTGAGGAGC
The DNA here is from genome assembly GCA_947174505.1 of uncultured Lachnospiraceae bacterium. Taxonomy (GTDB): domain Bacteria; phylum Bacillota; class Clostridia; order Lachnospirales; family Lachnospiraceae; genus UBA3282. The sequence goes on along the minus strand of CAMWJF010000036.1, from coordinate 24,279 downwards.
GGATCGGCAGGCCGCTTAAGGACGTCTGTATCGCGGCGGCGGGACGTGTGCTGCAGACGGTGACGCTGCGGGTGGATCAGGAGCTGGAGAACGAGCGGGAAATCACGGGAGAAGATATTTACGCGCTGGATTCCCTGGGTGTGGAGCGGGCCTATCAGGAATTTCTGGAAAATAACGATATGGACATCAAGTTCTACTGTGTGGGTTATTCTGTCGTGCGCTATTATATGAACGGTTACACGATAGGAAATCTGGAAGGGCACAAGGCCAAGAACATCGGCGCGGATTTGATTGCCACTTTCCTGCCGGAGGACGTGGTGAACGGTCTTTACAAGGCGGTGGGCGTTGCGGGGCTGGAAGTGGTGAACCTGACGCTGGAGCCGATTGCGGCGATTCAGGTGGCGATTCCGGAAATGTACCGCATGTTAAATATTGCGCTGGTGGACGTGGGTGCGGGTACCTCGGATATTTCCGTTACAAGGGACGGCAGTATTATCGCCTACGGCATGATTCCCATTGCCGGGGATTCCCTCACGGAGGTGGTGGCGAAACACTGTCTGGTGGATTTTGCCACGGCGGAGCAGATCAAGCGTGACACGGGCGTGAAGGACGTGATCGAGTATAAGGATATTATGGGGCTGACGCAGACGATCACCACCGAAGAGGTGGAGCGCGTGGCGGCGGATGTGATTGAGAATATGACCAGTCAGGTGGCGGCAAAGATTAAGGAGCTAAACGGCGACAAATCTGTCAGCGCCGTGTTTGTGGTGGGTGGCGGCGGAAAACTGCCGGGCTACACGCAGGCTCTGGCTACAAAGCTGGATATCCAGAACGAGCGCGTGGCGGTCAGGGGAGAGGAAGTTATGCAGGGCATAGAGTTTCTGGAGGAGAATGCCAGAAAGGACTCTCTGATGGTGACCCCCATCGGCATCTGCTTAAGCTTTTATGAGCAGAGCAATAACTTTATCTTTGTCTATTTCAATGACCAGCGGGTGAAGATTTATGATAACAGCAAGGCGGCCGTGGTGGATGCGGCGATGCAGGCGGAATTTGCCAGCGACGGCCTGTTCCCGAAGCGCGGGAAAGAACTGAACTTTACGGTGAACGGGAAGCCCCGCATTGCAAGAGGAGAGCTGGGAGAGGCGGCGCGTATTACCGTCAATGAGAATGAAGCGGATATTTATACGCAGATTCGCGCCAACGACCAGATCCGTGTGGTGGAATCGACTGCCGGAGAGCCGGCGCGGATGACCCTTGGACAGCTGCCGGAATTTGGCTCCAGGATGTGGGTCGAGGTCAATGAGAAAAAGGTGGATCTGCCCAAGTTCGCCAGTGTAAACGGGGAACTGCAGTCCGAGTATTATGAGATTCAGGAAAATGACGAGATTGAAATCCTCGGTTACTATACGGTGCGGCAGATTTCGAAGTTTATGGATGTGGTTATCGACTGGAATATGAATATCTATGTCAATAACAAGATCGCGGATATGGATACGCGGGTGTTTGAAAACTTTTCGGTGATCTGGACGATGGAGGACCTGCAGCTTTCCGATGTGGAGTTCTATGAGCCGGCGAAAGAAGAGGAGAGATCAGCGGAGGAGGACAGACCGGCCGGGACGGCAGGCTTTACCATGGCGGCGAAGGCATCAGCGGCAGCAGGCTCTACAGCGTCAGATGCGCTGCAGGGGGAGGCGGCAGGCGCTTCAGAAGACAGCAATGCGCCCGGAAGCGGCCCGGAGAGCCCTGTTCCGGGAGATTCAGTGAGATCAGGAAGAGCGAGAGGCGCACAGGCAGCAGGTGAACAGAAGCCAAAAGGGGCCAGAATTGTGATGGGTCCTGGCGTCAAGCGTGCCGAGGAGGAGGCAAAAGCAAAAGCGAAAGCCAGGGAGGAGGCAGCCGCCAGAGCGAGGGCGGAGGAGGAAAGGCGCAGGGAAGAGCTTCTGAATAAAAACGCGCCTGTCCCCATCAACGTGATGGTAAACGGCAGTCCCGTCAGGCTGGTCGGCAAGAAAAACTACGTGTTTGTGGATGTGTTTGAGTATATTGACTTTGATCTGTCCAAGCCTGAGGGAAGCGGGATAGTAACCAACTTAAACGGCAGGGGCGCGCAGTATATGGAGAGCATCAAAAACGGGGACATGATCGAGATATACTGGCAAAAATAAGAGAGAGAGGCGGCCGTGTGACGCATGGCCGCGAAAGGTTTACATAATATGAGACTGTGCAGTATTGCCAGCGGCAGCAGCGGAAACTGTGTCTATGTGGGCAGCGATACCACGCATCTTCTGATGGATGTGGGAATCAGCGGCAAACGGACGGAGGCGGGGCTCGCCAAGCTGGGACTGACCATGAAGGATATCGACGCGATCTGTATTACCCATGAGCATGCCGACCATATAAGCGGGCTGGGGGTGCTTTCCAGAAAGTACGGGGTGCCGGTTTACGCTACAAGGGGGACGCTGGAGGCGATCAGGAATACCTCTTCCCTCGGGAAGGTCGATGAATCGCTCTTTCGGGTAATTACACCCGATGAGAGATGCACCGTCAAGGATATCTCGCTTTATCCTGTGCGCACCTCCCATGACGCGGCAGATCCTGTGGCCTACCGGATTGATTATGACGGGCGGCGGATCGGACTGATTACGGATTTGGGCTGTTACAATGATTATACCGTGGAATGCCTGCGGAATCTGGATCTTTTGTATCTGGAGGCAAACCATGACGTGCATATGCTGCAGGTGGGTCCCTATCCCTATTATCTGAAACAGCGGATTCTGGGGAAAAAAGGGCATCTGTCCAATGAGTCGGCGGGAAAGCTTTTGAGCCGCCTTCTGCATGATCATATGCAGGCTATTGTGCTGGGACACCTGAGTAGGGAGAACAACCTTCCGGAGCTGGCTTACGAGTCGGTGCGGGTGGAAGTCACCATGTCCGACACGGCGTACAGCGGCAGTGATTTCCCGCTGTATGTGGCGAAACGGGATGAGGTGTCGGAAGTGATAGAGGTGCGGTAGAAATAAACATACCATGTGACAGACATGTGACAGGAGTCGCTTTTGCGACTCTTTTTATTTGCAATTATAAAACATGAAAATATTCCACCATTTTAAAAAATAGGTATCTGTGAACGTGTTTGCAGGGATGATAGGATAAAACCATCAAAACAATACTTCAATGAACGGGAGGATAAGAGATGAAGAAAAAAGTAATTGCAACATTACTCACAGTGGCAATGACCGCATTGGTGCTTGCGGGCTGTGGCAGCAATAAGGGCAGTGCGCCGGTCTCAGGCGACACGCAGAATGTGCAGGAGCAGGCTGGTGGTGAGGAAAGCGCAGCGGATCCGGCTGAGGACGCAGCGGATGCCGCAGATGAGACTTCCGGCGAGGTAACGATCAAGCTGTTCTCTAGTCTGCCTGACAGAAAGAACGGGCAGGGGCTGGTAGAGCAGATGATTATTGACGAGTATATGGCGGCTAACTCCAATGTTACGATCGAGGTAGAGGCGCTTGATGAGGAGGCATACAAGACCAAATTCAAGGCGTATGCAATGGACGGTATGCCGGATGTTGTCAGCATCTGGGGACAGCCTTCTTTCCTTGACGAAGTTCTGGATGCCGGTGTTCTGGCGGAATTGAACGAAGATGATTATGCAGAGTACAGTTTTATCGCAGGTTCCCTGGACGGCTTCAAAAAGGATGATAAGCTGTACGGACTGCCGAGAAATACAGACATCATGCTGTTTTATTACAATCAGAAAATGTTTGCGGATAACGGCTGGGAAGTTCCTGCTACCTATGACGACCTGATGGCGCTGTGCACAGACATCCAGGCGGCAGGATTTACACCGGTGGCTATGGATGGTGGAGACGGATGGCCAATGGCATGTTTCCTCACGGATATACTGGTGCAGGTTGCCGGAATCGATTATGCGGATATTGTCAGCAACGCTGTCGCTACAGGCGATTTTGGTGCGCCGGAGATTCAGCAGGCCACACAGATTCTGGTAGATTCCGCGAATGCAGGCATGTTCCAGGTGGGATATGATTCTCAGGATTACGGGACGACGATGAATTTGTTTACCAATGGCCAGGCAGCTATGTACTGCATGGGAAGCTGGGACTGCTCCATGGCGTTAAACGAGGACATTGCGCCTGAGATCCGGGAAAATATCAGAGCGTTCACGATGCCGGTTGTAAGCGGCGGAAAAGGCGGCGCAAATGATATCGCGGCATGGAATGGCGGCGGCTACGCTGTATCTGCCAATTCCCAGGTGAAGGATGAAGCGGTTAAGTTCCTGAACTATATGTATCAGCCCGACAAACTTTCCAAGTATGGATGGGAGAACGGCGTGGGACTCTCCGCACAGGATCAGACAGCGTATCTGACTGGCAGCGAGACGGAGCTGCAGAAACAGGTTATGGATATTTTGAAAAATGCGACCAGCATATCGGGTACGCCCATTAATGACTGTGGGCCTTCGGCATTTAAGACAGCGATTGAAAATGAAATTCAGGGCGTGTCAAACGGGTCTACCAGCGTAGAGGACTTCCTCGCAGCGATCGGCGCGGCATGTGAATAAACGCAGTAGAAACTGAGTGATTGAATGAGGGGATGTTCCAAAAGAAACTACTTTTGCGACATCCCTTTTTATATAAGAGATACCGTTTATTTCTGTGGGAAAGGAGATTTCTATGAAAAAGCTGTATAGCAATAAACCGGTAATTTTCAGTCTTGTGCTGCCGGGTATATTGGTTTTTCTCTTCGCGGTGCTGGCACCGATCTGCCTGAGCGTCTATTACGGATTCACGGACTATTCCGGTATGGGGGAGGCGCATCTGGTTGGCTTTGACAATTATGTGAAACTGGTGCATGACAGCGCTTTTGGCCGTTCTTTGCTGAATTCTCTGTTTTTGGCGATCGGCTTTATCTGCATTCAGCACCCGATTGCGATCATTGTCGCAGCGGTGCTTGATAAGCTGCAGGGGAAGGCGGAGGGCGTTTTTCGGTGTATCTATTTTATACCTAACGTGATTTCTGTGGCGGTTATTGCTTACCTCTGGAAATTTATTTACAATCCGGATTTCGGACTTTTGAATAATGTATTGTCCGCATTCGGATATCAGGGAAAAATTAACTGGCTGTCACAGCAGAACGCGATTTGGTCGGTGCTGGTGGTGCTGATCTGGCACGGGTTTGGCTGGGGTATGCTGATCTATTACACCGGCATCAAAAATATTGATCCCGTTCTCTATGAGGCGGCCTCCATTGACGGGGCGGGCTGGTGGACGACGTTTTTCAGGATTACGCTGCCGCTCATGAAACCGGTGATTCAGATCAATGTGACGATGGCGATTATCTCGGCCCTGAAACAGATGGAAACCGTATACCTTTTGACAAACGGAGGGCCGAACAACAGCACGCAGTTTGCGGCAAACTATCTGTACCAGCAGGCGTTTAAAGCGTTTAAGTACGGATACGGCAATGCCATCGGCGTTGTGTTTATCATCATCTGTATCCTGGCGACGGTGACCCTTAACACCATATTCAGGGATAAGCAGAAAGCATAGGAGGGGAGCGGCATGAAAGAAAAAGAGAATAAAATCGGTAAGGTAGTTTTATGGATTGTTCTGATTGCAGTTGCGGCGATTCAGTTGTTCCCGCTGATCTGGCTTGTGGATTTTTCACTGGGCAGCAGCAATGAAATGTTCACAAACGGATTGCTCATCATTCCCGAAAAAATACGATGGGATAACTATGTGAAGGCTTTTGTGGACGGTAATTTTCTGCATTACCTGAGAAACAGCATACTGATCAACACGCTTGCTGTGATTCTTGTGGTGATCATATCCATTATGGCGGCTTTTGCCTGCCAGCGTATGAAATGGAAACTGAACGGCTTTGTGAGCACCCTGCTTGTATTGGGTATGATGATTCCGATTCACGCAACGCTGCTGCCAAACTACAAAATATACAGTGCGCTGCATCTGACGGATACCGTCTGGGCGCTCCTGATTCCGTATGTGGCGTTTTCCATGCCGCAGGGCATGTTCCTGATGACAGGATTCATCCAGGCGCTTCCGAAGGAGCTGGAGGAGGCCGCGGTGATGGACGGGTGTGGCATATACAGGATTGTGTTCCAGATTGTTACGCCGCTTTTAAAGCCTTCCATAGCGACGGTGGCGATCATGACATTTCTGAACAACTGGAATGAGTTTATGATGGCGAGTACATATCTGAGTACACCCACATGGAAGACATTGCCTTTCTCCGTGCTGGAGTTTACCGGTGAGTATTCCTCCAACTATGCGGTTCAGTTTGCGGTGATGGCGCTGACGGCCGCGCCGGCAGTTATCGTGTATGTGATCTTAAATAAACACATTACGAAGGGTGTTGCAATGGGAGCGGTAAAAGGATAAAATAAAGCAGATTTTAAGACATAAGGGGCGGGGATGCGATGGGAAGGGTCAGAAACTGGATTGCGAAGCTGAGTATTCGGCAGAAGTTGGTTTTTTACAGCTATGCAATAATTACGCCTATTTTATTTCTGATCAGCATTCTCCTACTTGTGCATAATTACCGGTCAGCAGTGAAAAATGAGGAAGACCGCTGTATTCAGAATGTACGGAATATATCGGACAGCATCAGCGTGGTACAGAAGAACATCATGGAGATGGGCACTTATATCAGTATCAATGATGAGATCAGGCAGATACTGACAGCGGATGATCCGGAAGGGCTGAACCGGGACGCCAGACTTTGGCTGAACCGTGCGCCCATGCAGATTATACAGGACATGGTGGCGATAGACGGGCAGATCAAAAGCGTTGCCTTATATCCGGAAAACGGCATCAATCCCTATTTAAACTGTATCGACCGATCCTCCTCCTATCTGGGGGATATCGGGCAGGTAAGGGAGCAGGAGATTTATGCGCTTGCCGTGCAGGAAAAGGGAAAGTTTCTCTGGCAGCGGGTGGGGCGTGGACAGAACAACCAGTACGACACCTATCAGGCGAATCAGAACGACAAAATTGTGATGTACCGTGAAATTTACGATATGGCGCGGAGGAATAAGCTGGGATATCTGGTGATCGGTTCTTCAGCGGATATCTTTGACGAAATCTGCAGAAATTCCCTGCGCGGAAGACAGGAGTCCGTGGTGGTGATGAGTGAATACGGTGCGGAACTTGTACGATGCGGGGATATAGAGGAAGAACTGCTGTCGGAGATGATTGCGGAGAAAGCGTTTGAACCGATGAGCGGGTTGCCGGTGCAAAAGGGCATCCGGGGGAACTATCGCATTTATCAGTGTCAGGATGAGGAGACGGGGACGGTTATTTACGAAATCGTACGGCGGGTAGGCTGGAAGGATCTGAGCGATACGGTTATTTTCGCGCCGCTTGCGCTGCTGCTGGGATTCCTGATTGGCTTATATCCTGTTTTGCTGATGGTTTCTGATATTGTTTCCAAACCGCTGCATACACTGCGGGTTGCAATGGAAAATTTTAAGCAGGGAGATTTCAGCCAGAAGGTAGAGGTGATGACGCAGGATGAGGTGGGGGAGGCTTCGGCGTGCTTTAACAGAATGGTGGACGATATCAGGGAGTTGATTGATAAAAACTATGTTCTGGCTATACGGGAAAGGGAGAGCGAGCTGGATACGCTACAGGCGCAGATTAATCCGCATTTTCTTTACAATACGCTGGATTCCTTGTATTGGAAGGCAACGGAATCGGAAAATGACGAGATCGCGGAGGACATTCTGTCGCTCTCACAATTGTTCCGTCTTGTGCTAAACAGGGGGGACGGCATTGTGACGGTGCAGACGGAGGCGGATCTTCTGGAACGATATCTGCATATCCAGAAAATGCGATTCGGGAAACGATTGACATACGAAATATCCCTTGATCGGGATATTTTGGAGGAGGAGATTCCCAAGTTGATTCTGCAGCCCTTTGTGGAAAACGCAATCGTTCATGGCTTTGAGAGTACAGAGGGCAGCTACACGCTGTCTGTGATAGGTGTAAAGAAAGAAAAAAATATGGTTTTCCGAATCAGGGATACCGGCGTCGGCATGAGCGGGGAGCAGCTTGAGGCAATTTGGGATAAAGCGGATACTCGTAAGTATGCGAGCCAGAGAATCGGAAAGTATGCGATCAGGAACGTGAGGGAGCGTCTGGCGCTTATCTATCGTAAGGATTATGAGCTGAAGATCGAGAGCAGTGTGGGCTGTGGTACGACAGTGACGATTGTTGTTCCCTGCGGACTAAAGGAGATCAGGCAGAATGAGCATTAAACTACTGATTGCGGATGACGAGGATATGATCCGCAACGGCATTGCGAAATACATACAACTGCATACAGACCGTTTTGACAAAATATACCTTGCCGCCAACGGAAAGGAGGCCTTGGATATTATTTTCAGGGACAAACCGGATATCATGTTTTTGGATGTACAGATGCCCTTGATGACCGGCATTGAGGTCATGCAGGAGGCCAGACGCGCGGATGCACTGCCGTATACGATGATACTGAGCGCCTATGAAGAATTTAAATATTGCCAGCAGGCGCTGCGTCTGGGTGCAAAGGAATATCTGCTGAAACCGGTCAGGTCTTCCGATATCCTACAAATGGCAAACCACGCGGCGGACGAGCTGTTCGGTCCTGTGGAGCAAATTCGGATAGAGTCGACGGAAGAGAAAAACTATCTGGTGGAGCTGGCAAAGGAGTATGTGGAGGAGCATTATTATGAAAATCTGATGCTTTCGGATGTGGCCCAGAAGGTTGGCATATCGTCAGGATACCTCTCCACACTATTTCAGAGACAGTTATCAAAAGGCTTTGTGGATTACCTGAACGAGATCCGTATAGAGCATGCCTGTACTTATTTAAGGCAGAATTATCTGAAAACCTATGAGATTGCCTACAAGGTGGGGTTCCGGGATGAAAAATACTTTTCAAAGGTGTTTAAGAAGATAATAGGACAGTCGCCTTCGGAGTACAGAAAGCAGGGGCAATAAAAGGAAGACGGAGAGAAAGGGAAACCGTATGGGAGAAAACAAAATAAAATATGTCAGCACATGGTATGAGGGAGATAAAAGATGCCGTCAGGAAAAGGAGATGGCGTTTATGCCGGACGGTGGGGAGGAGAACAATCTGCTCAACCTTTATCCTTCTGTGACTTACCAGACCTTTGAGGGGTTTGGCGGGGCACTCACGGAGTCAGCGGGATATATTTACGGGCAGATGAAGGAGGACCAGAGGGAAGAAATGCTCCGGGAATATTTTAGAGCGGATCGCATGGGTTACCGTATGGTGCGTATTCCGATTGACAGTTGTGACTTTTCACTCGGTCATTACGAGGCGGTGGAGAGCGCGCGGGACAGCGGTTTTACCGGCTTTCAGATGGAACGGGTGGAAAAGCATATTCTGCCCCTGCTGGACGATGCGCAGAAAGTATATGGGGACAGAGTGGAGATCATGCTCACGCCGTGGAGTCCGCCGGCCTATATGAAGAGCAATGGGGACAGAAACAACGGCGGCGAGTTAAAGCCTGAGTTTAAGAAGACGTGGGCGGACTATATATGCCGTTATATCAGGGAATACCGAAACCGTGGTTATCTTGTCAGGCGCATCAGCCTGCAGAATGAGCCGAAGGCCGTTCAGACATGGGATTCCTGTGTGTATTCGACCATACAGGAGAAAGAGTTCCTGCGGGATTATATGTGGCCGGCGCTGGAGGAGAATAAGCTTACCGATATTGAAGTGTTTATCTGGGATCATAATAAGGAGCGCGCCTATGAGCGGGCCTGCGGGATCATAGATGAGACTACGGATCATATGGTAGCGGGCATTGCATTCCACTGGTACAGCGGGGATCATTTTGAGGCGCTTTCCATGATACACGATAAGTTCCCGGACAAGAAGCTGATTCTTTCGGAGGCCTGTATCGAGTACTGCAAATTTGCGGCTGATGATTTCCTGAAAAATGCGCAAAAGTATGCCCATGATATGATCGGCAACATGAACCACGGCATGAACGCTTTCTATGACTGGAATATCGTGCTGGATGAGAAGGGCGGGCCGAACCATGTGGGAAATTTCTGTGACGCGCCGTTTCTGTTCGATACGGGGAAAAAGGTATTGAACAAGAGAAATACGGCTGATTATTTGTGGCATTTTACACACTTTATCAAACCCGGGGCGGTGCGGATCGGCAGTACTGTTTATACGGATGAACTGGAGGAGACGGCGTTCTGCAACCCGGATGGCGGGATTGTGCTGGTGCTTCTCAACAGAACCGCCCATGAGATACAGATAAATGTCCGTCTCGGAGAGCAGATGGCGCAGATTGTAATAGGGGCGGATACGATTGGGACGGTAGAGATTGTGTAACCCTAAAAGCAGAATCATGGAAAGTTTAAGGAGACAGGTATGGCAGATATATATGTGGCAAGCGATAAAAGATACGACAGAATGAAATATAATCGTGTTGGAAACAGCGGATTGAAATTTCCGGCAGTATCCTTAGGATTTTGGCATAATTTCGGCAGTAAAGATAATTATGATACGATGAAGGCTATGTGTAGAACGGCATTTGATGCAGGCATTACGCAATTTGACTTGGCCAATAATTACGGCCCGGTATATGGCAGTGCGGAAGAAAATGCGGGCAAAATTTTAAGGGACGACTTTCAACCTTACAGGGACGAGCTTGTAATTACTACAAAAGCAGGATACGATATGTGGCCCGGCCCTTACGGGGATTGGGGAAGTAAAAAGTATCTGACTGCCAGCATAGACCAGAGCCTGAAACGTTTAGGACTTGAATATGTGGATATATTTTACCACCATCGGATGGACCCGGAGACACCGCTGGAGGAAACCATGGAGGCGCTGGCATCCATTGTGCGCAGCGGTAAGGCATTATACGCGGGAATTTCCAATTACGATAAGGCATACACACAAAAGGCTTTGGCCATTATGGGAGAGCTGCATTGCCCGCTGATTGTCAATCAGCGATCTTACTCCATATTTAACCGTGCAATCGAGGAAGATGGGGTGAAGAAATGCTGCAGGGAACAGGGAATGGGAATTATCGCCTTTAGTCCGCTGGAACAGGGACTTTTGACGGACAAGTATCTGCATGGCATCCCGGAGGACAGCCGGATTGGCAGAGGCAGCCGTTTTCTGAAATCGGATGCTTTGCTGCCCCGGAGGTTACGGCAAATAGAAAGGCTGAATGCGCTGGCGGCAGAGCGCGGCCAGACACTTGCGCAGATGGCATTGTCGTGGGTGCTGAAAGATGACGAAGTTTGTTCTGTATTGATTGGTGCATCCAGACCAGAGCAGATTCTTGAGAATATTTCGGTTGCGGAAAATGCGGCATTTACCAGTGAAGAACTGAGAAAGATTGAAAAAATCGTTTCCAGTGGAGAAAATTTTTGAGTACACATAATATGCGGGAAACACCTTCGATCTGTGACGTGACGGATCGGGGGTGTTTTTATGGTTATTCTTATTTCCACACGGACCATCGTCCGTGACAGGAATCAGGGAAGAAATATGGTTTTTCGGATCACGGATACCGACGTCGGTATGAGCGGGGAGCAGCTTGAGGCGACCCGGGATAAGGCGGATACCCGTAAGTATGCGAGTCAGAGGATCGGAAGATATGCAATCAGGAACGTGAGGGAGCGTCTGACGCTTATCTATTGTAAGGATTATGAGTTGAAGATCGAGCAGAACCAGCATTGATGAGTATGTGAAAATATTTCACCATTTTAAAAAAATGCCACCTTTTTATGCCCCAAACACAATGTTACAATAAACTCTAGAAAAAGAGTAGCTGCGGAAATATTCTGAGATAGCGGTATAGCTGGATTTTTGAGGAATCAGCAGGGGGATAATACGGTGAAAAAAAGCAATGATAAAGGGTTTTCGCTGATAGAATTAATCATCGTTGTTGCCATTATGGCAGCTTTGATTATGATAATAGCGCCTCAGTATTTCAAATATGTGGAAAAATCAAGAAATGCCACCGATCTGCAAAATGCCAGAGCGGTTGTGACGGCAATAGAGACATATGCGGTCGATCCGAACAGCGGGTTTCCACCGCCGGATTATTGGCAGGCAGTGACTGCGTTCGCGGTGGACGACACAGCTGACCGCCCTGATAATATGCATGGGGGTTCCTATGGAGGCGCGCTAAACGGAGATACAAGAGTGGACGATTATGCCTGGTACGCGATGCAGGAGGCCGGGCTGATTCAGCCTTCGGGTCGGCCGGTGGGAATCCGGGCGCAGAGTAAATACAGTTGGGAGACATGGACTGTTGAATATAAGTCTGACGGAAAGGGCGGTATTATGTTCAGGTTTGGTGAAAAAGCGGGAGAGCCCGTGGCCGGAGATAAATTCAGAGAGGCGATGACGGGAAATAAATAAATGATAGACAACGAAAGCAAATGCCTCCGATCCATAACGGACCGGAGGTGTTTTTTTGCCTTGATCCGCAGGGAAAATCAAAGCTTCGTTTCAATAAATGCTACAAATCGTATTGACATGTGGCATAGAAATCGCTACGATCTATAAAGGGATAAAAATTAAATTCTGACACAGGCTGATACAGACGGAGGAAAAATGGAAAACGTATTTGTAATGGAACATCCATTGATTCAGCATAAGATTTCACAGATCAGGGACAGCAGCACGGGAACAAGCGAATTCAGGAAATGCATTGAGGAGATCGCCATGTTGATGGGGTATGAAGCGCTCAGGGACCTTCCGCTGGAGGATGTGGAAGTCAAGACGCCGATTGAAACCTGCATGTCGCCGCGAGTTGCCGGGAAAAAGCTGGCAGTCGTACCGATTTTGCGCGCGGGACTTGGTATGGTGAACGGTATTCTGGCGCTGGTGCCGAGCGCTAAGGTAGGCCATATCGGACTCTATAGAGATCCAGAGACACACGAGCCGCACGAGTACTATTGCAAGCTGCCTGAGCCGATTGAACAGAGGACAATTATTGTGCTGGATCCCATGCTCGCCACAGGCGGCTCCGGCTCACAGGCGGTACGCTTTATCAAGGAGCATGGAGGTAAAAATATTAAGTTTATGTGCATTATCGCGGCGCCGGAGGGAGTGGAACGGATGAGAAAGGATCACCCGGATGTGCAGATTTATGTCGGGCATATCGACCGCTGTCTGAACGAGAATGCCTATATCTGCCCCGGCGTGGGGGATGCAGGAGACAGGATCTTTGGGACAAAGTAATTCGTCATGCGCAGAAAACGGCGCAGAAATGGAGAAAACATGAAAAAGACAATTATCACGGTAGTGGGAAAAGACACAGTGGGCATTATCGCGAGAGTATGCACTTATCTGGCGGACAACCGGATCAATATTTTGGATATCTCCCAGACCATTGTGCAGGGCTTCTTTAATATGATGATGATCGTGGACACGAACCTTACGGACAAGGATTTCGGGGCGATCGTGGATGAACTGAACGCGCTCGGTGAGGAGATCGGCGTAGTCATCAAGTGCCAGAAGGAAGAGATATTTGATCAGATGCACAGGATTTAGAAGGTGCAAAAGAAAAGCAAGCGATGCGAGTCTGGGGGAGAGAAAACCATGATAAATTTATTTGAGGTGGCTGAAACCAATGAAATGATCGCCAAGGAGAATCTGGATGTGCGTACCATCACGTTGGGAATCAGCCTTTTAGACTGTATCGACGGGGATTTGAAAAAGGTAAACGGGCAGGTTTACGACAAGATCACAAAAACGGCTAAGGATCTGGTTAAGACGGGGGAGGCGATTGAGAAAGAGTTTGGCATTCCCATTGTCAATAAAAGAATCTCTGTCACGCCGATGGCACTGGTGGGTGGCGCCGCCTGCAAAAACAGCGAAGATTTCGTGTCGCTGGCAGAGACCATGGACTGGGCGGCACAGGCGGTAGGGGTCAATCTGATCGGTGGTTATTCGGCTCTTGTGTCCAAGGGGATGACAAAGGCGGATGAGCTGTTGATCCGCTCGATTCCGCAGGCGCTGCACGCCACGGAACGGGTCTGCAGCTCCGTGAATCTGGGTTCTACCAAGACAGGAATCAATATGGATGCCGTGCGGCTGATGGGGGATATCATCAAGGAGACGGCGGTGATCAGTAAGGAACAGGACAGCGCCGACTGCATGAAGCTGGTGGTGTTCTGCAACGCGCCGGACGACAATCCTTTTATGGCGGGCGCATTCCACGGCGTGACGGAGGCCGACGCGGTGATCAACGTGGGAGTCAGCGGCCCCGGTGTGGTCAAGACGGCCCTACAGAGGGTGCGGGGAGAGAACTTCGAAGTGCTCTGTGAGACAATCAAGAAGACGGCCTTCAAGGTGACCAGAGTGGGGCAGCTCGTGGCGCAGGAGGCGTCCCGGATGCTGCAGATTCCTTTCGGCATTGTGGATTTATCCCTTGCGCCCACACCGGCTATCGGCGACAGCGTGGCGGATATTCTGTGCGAGATCGGTCTGGAGTATGCGGGTGCGCCGGGAACGACGGCGGCGCTTGCACTCTTAAACGATCAGGTGAAAAAGGGCGGCGTGATGGCTTCCTCCTATGTGGGCGGCTTAAGCGGCGCGTTCATTCCCGTCAGTGAGGATCAGGGCATGATCGATGCGGTGACGGCGGGCGCGCTCACCATAGAGAAGCTGGAGGCCATGACCTGTGTCTGCTCCGTGGGGCTTGACATGCTGGCGATTCCCGGCGATACGCCGAATACCACGATCGCGGGAATCATTGCGGATGAGATGGCCATCGGCATGGTGAACCAGAAGACCACGGCGGTGCGCATTATTCCTGCCGTCGGCAAGAGCGTCGGGGAGAAGGTGGAATTCGGCGGGCTCTTCGGGTACGCGCCGGTTATGCCGGTGAACCGTTTTTCCTGCGAGGCGTTTGTGAACCGCGGGGGCAGGATTCCGGCGCCGATCCACAGCTTCAAAAACTAGTTCAGCCAGATCGGATCGAACAGGAATTGCGGCGGTTGACATTCCGCTGTATGACAGACTATAATAGAAATGGTTTTTTATCAAAAATAAATACATATGAGGGAGGTCTTTTTATGAAAAAGTTATCCGTAAAGAGCGTTGTTGCCATCGGTATCGGCGCGGCACTGTTTTTTGTTCTGGGTAAGGTTGCGATTCCGTCGCCCGTGCCCAACACGAACATCAGCTTACAGTATGCGGTGGAGGCGGTGTTCGCCACACTTTTTGGCCCCATTGCAGGCGTTGTCATCGGTTTTATCGGCCACACGCTGATTGACGCGACAAGTTACGGTCCCTGGTGGAGCTGGATCATCGCTTCCGCGTTTGTAGGTCTGGTGATCGGCCTTGCTACCATGAAGATGAACGTGGAGGAGGGGATTGACAGCAAGAAGCTGATCCGCTTTAATGTGGCGCAGATCATCGCCCATGTTCTGGCGTGGGGACTGGTGGCGCCCGTTCTGGATATCCTGATTTATGCGGAGCCGGTTGAGAAGCTGTTTGCGCAGGGGCTTATGGCTGCGGTGGCGAATATCATTACGACCGGTGTGGTGGGAACCCTGCTACTGCTCGGCTATGCGAAGACCGTGGTGAAGAAGGGGTCTTTGGAGAAAGAGGACTAAGAGGAAAAATGAGACAGATTCGGGGCAACATCCCCGAATCTGTTTTTGCGCGATAAGCAGAGTCATAAGTCATCATAGACAGGATACATGCTTGCATGTAAGACTGTCTATGATGACTTATGACGAGCAACGCGAACGAGAAATGCGAAGCATTTCGAGTCTGCTTATCGCGCAAAAGCAGGCAGAGTCAGAAGACAGCAGAGACAGGAAAGCACAATAAGGAGAAACGACATGGCGGAGCCCATCATTTCTTTTAAGGATTACGGATTTCAGTATCTTGCGCAGGCAAGCCCCACACTTTACCACATCAGTCTGGATATCTATCCGGGAGAGAAGGTGCTGATTGCGGGCGCTTCCGGCAGCGGCAAAAGTACCGTCGGAAGCTGTATTAACGGTTTGATTCCCTATGCCTATCCAGGGGAGAGTACGGGATCGCTTCTTGTGGGCGGAAAAGATCCGGCAAAGGAGAGTATATTTAATCTGAGCCAGATTGTAGGCACGGTTTTACAGGATACGGACGGACAGTTTATCGGACTGACGGTGGGAGAGGATATCGCCTTTGCGCTGGAAAACGACTGTGTGCCGCAGAGAGAGATGCAGGAGACGGTGCGGGAGGTGGCAAATCTGGTGGACATTGACCACCATCTGGAGTACGCGCCCCACGAGCTTTCAGGCGGCCAGAAACAGCGGGTCAGTCTGGCGGGCGTTATGGTGGAGAAGGTGCAGGCGCTCCTGTTTGACGAGCCATTAGCCAATCTGGACCCGGCGGCAGGCCGGGCGACCATCGAATTGATTGACCGTATACAGGAGCGCACCGGGGCGGCTGTCATTATTATCGAACATCGTCTGGAGGATGTGCTCTGGCGCAGGGTAGACCGGATCGTGCTTATGGATGAGGGCCGAATCGTGGCGGATCTGCCGACGAAGGAGTTTCTCACAGGGGAGATGCTGCTTAAGCACGGTATCCGGGAGCCGCTTTATCTTACGGCGCTGCGTTATGCGGGCGTACCCGTCACTAAGGAGATCGAGCCCCAGCATGTGGGAAGTCTGCGGCTTTCTGAAGAAAATAAGGAACAGGTGCGCGCCTGGTTTCAGAAAAATAGAGGTCCCGAAGGGGCGGGGGAGGAGAACAGGGAGCTTCTCCGCGTGGAGAACCTGAGTTTCGGTTATACGCCGGAAGTGCAGAATCTGAGAAATGTCAGTTTTTCCGTCAGGGAAGGCGAGATGGTCAGCATTGTCGGGAAAAACGGTGCGGGCAAGAGCACGCTTGCCAAGCTGATCTGTGGTTTTGAAAAACCCACGGCAGGCAGGATCTGTCTTTCCGGCAGGGATATTTCGGGCGACACCATCAAGGAGCGGGCGCAGAGGATCGGTTATGTGATGCAGAATCCCAATCAGATGATTTCCAAACCTCTGATCTGGGACGAGGTGGAGATGGTGCTTCTGGCGGGAAATATGAGTGCGGAGGAACGGAAGGAGCGGGTGGAGGAAACACTGAAAATCTGCGGGCTATATCCTTTCCGCAAATGGCCGGTGTCGGCTCTCTCCTTTGGGCAGAAAAAGCGGGTGACGATTGCTGGTATTCTGGTGCAGCGGCCGCAGATGATTATTCTGGATGAGCCGACGGCGGGACAGGATTATCATCACTATACAGAAATTATGGAATTTTTGAAGGGGCTTAACGCGCAGGGCTTTACCATTGTGATGATTACTCATGACATGCATCTGATGCTGGAGTATACGCCGAGAGCCATTGTATTTTGTGAGGGGGAACTTCTCGCGGACACTACGGCGGCTCATGTGCTCAATGACCCGGAACTGGTGGGGCGGGCGAATTTAAAAGAGACAAGTCTTTATACGCTGAGCATGGCGTGCGGCATAGAAGAGCCGCAGGAATTTACGAAACGGTTTATCGCCTATGAGGAGGCGCACAGGAAAACGCAGGAGGGGTGAGATGGCAAGGGTAGCGATTCTGAACTATATCAAAAGGCCGAGTCTGGTTCATGAGCTTACGGGAACCACGAAGCTGATCTTTTTTATCGCCTGGAGCGTTGCCTCCATGGTAACGTTTGACACCCGGATACTCGTCTGTATGCTTGTGATCGGTGCGGTGATTTTCAGGATCAGTCAGATCAGGATCAGGGATATCAGCGTGGTGCTGGGGCTGGCGGCGGTCTTTCTCCTGCTCAATAATATTTTCATATATTTGTTTACGCCGGAATACGGGGTGGAACTTTATGAAAGCAGGACGCTGCTCTTTTCAGGCGTGGGGAGATACACGGTCACGGCGCAGCAGCTGTTCTATCACCTGAATATTACGCTTAAGGTGATCTGTGTGGTGCCGGTTGCCCTGCTCTTTATCGCCTGCACGGATCCCAGCGAGTTTGCGGCTTCCTTAGCCCGGATCGGGGTGAGCTACCGGGCGGGCTATGCGGTGAGTCTGGCGCTCCGTTATATCCCGGATGTACAGCGGGAGTATACGAATATCAGTCAGGCCCAGCAGGCAAGAGGCATTGATCTCTCCGGGAAGGATAAGCTTTTTACCAGACTGAAAAACTCGGTGGCGATTCTTCTGCCCCTTGTGCTGTCCAGCTTAAAACGCATTGAGACGGTGAGCAATGCCATGGAGCTGCGGGGGTTCGGCAAGGAGAAGAAGCGGACGTGGTATACGCAGCGCAGGCTGGAGCGAAACGACTGGCTTGCAATCGGTTTTGCGGTGGTGGTTCTGGCGATTGATCTGACGGTAACCTTCTGGGACGGGAGCCGGTATTATAATCCGTTCTTATAGGGGAGAAAAGATTGAAAAAGAAGTACTCGGCGTAGAACGCTTCGGAATGGAGGTAAGGATGAAACTTCTGGTGATCGGCGGCAGCTATTTTTACGGCAGGGTTTTTGTGATGGAGGCGGCAAAGGAACATGGGATTACCGTGTGGAACCGGGGCACTTACTCTATGGAGGCGTTCGGCGTCAGACAGATTCGGGCGGACAGACATGAGCGGCCCGCGGCCTGCGGTGAGGATTATGATGTGGTCATTGATTTCTGTGCCTATGCGCCCGGGGATGTGCGGGACACCGTTCACAATGTTTCGGGAAAGATCGGACAGTATATTCTTATCAGCACGGTGGATGTGTACGAAAGGGATGCCACCCTCGTGAAAAGGGAGGATACGCCGTTTGAGGAACGGCCCATTGCCGGGGAGGCGGGCGCCTATATTGCGGGTAAAATTGCAGTGGAAAAGGAGCTGGCAGAGGTTTGCGGCGAAAAGGACATCCCTTATACGGTGCTGCGCCCGGCGATACTCTACGGACCGTACAATTATGCGCCCAGAGAGTCGGCCTATATTGGCATGCTTCTCACGAAACATGCGCTGCCCCGGTTTACGGACGCGCAGGGGCGTTTCCAGTTCGTCTACGTGAAGGATGCGGCACAGGCAGTTCTTGCGTGTCTGGGAAACGAGAAGACACACGGACAGTCCTACAATCTGTGCGAGGATCAGGTCCATACCTATGATACCTTTTTCGAGGCCTTAAAGAAGGCGGCGCAGCCGGAGGATCTGGAGGGATTGGCGGAAGTGCCGCTCACGGTGGAACAGGCCATGGCCCAGGGCGTGCCAGTACCGTTCCCGGTGACTGCCGGAGAGATTCATCTGTGCGACAACAGCAAAGGGAAAGCAGAGCTTGGACTGGTTTACACGGATTTTGAGGAGGGTATGCGCAGGACGTATAGGGCATTTCGGAATGTATATAAGAAATAGAATGCTGACAGATACGAAAAGAAGGCCATAGCGGAACTGTGTAAAATGGGAGAAATGGAGCGTAACAGATGACACTGGATCAGATTGAGGTAGGGACAGAAGCAAAGATCATTAAGGTGGGCGGGGAAGGACAGCTTCGCGTCAGGCTTTTAGACATGGGGCTGATTCCGCAGACGGTGGTCAGGGTGCAGAAGGTGGCGCCCATGGGCGATCCGATTGAGATTCATCTGCGGGGGTATGCGCTGACCATCCGCAAGGAGGACGCGGCGAGGATCGAAGTACAATCATTCTCCGCATAGTTTGGATAAAAGAGGGGCGTACGGCATGATATATGCATTGGCAGGCAATCAGAACAGCGGAAAAACCACATTGTTTAACCAGCTTACTGGCTCCAACCAGCATGTGGGCAATTTTCCCGGTGTGACGGTGGATTCCAAGATGGGAGAGATCCGGGGTGAGAAGGGAAACGCGGTGGTGGATCTGCCGGGTATTTACTCGATCAGACCATACACGAATGAGGAGATCGTGACC
Source organism: uncultured Lachnospiraceae bacterium (assembly GCA_947174505.1). Classification (GTDB taxonomy): domain Bacteria; phylum Bacillota; class Clostridia; order Lachnospirales; family Lachnospiraceae; genus UBA3282. The sequence continues at coordinate 4,343 of CAMWJF010000036.1, read as the reverse complement.
CGCAGCTTTATTCTGCAGGAGAAGCCGGACGGGATTATTAATATTGTGGATGCTACCAATATCGAGAGAAATCTCTATCTGACGCTGCAGCTTTTGGAATTACATATTCCTATGGTGGTTGCGCTCAATATGATGGACGAGGTGCGGGGAAACGGCGGCACCATCGATATCGGAAAGCTGGAGGAGGCGCTGGGCGTTCCCGTGGTGGCCATCAGCGCGGTGAAAAACGAGGGCATCGAGGATCTGATCAGAGCCATCAGAGAGGTGGCTTCGCGGCGTATTTGTCCAAAGGTGACAGATTTCTGTGAGAAAGGGCCGGTGCACCGCTGCATCCACGCGGTCAGCCATCAGGTGGAGGACCATGCGGAGCGGATCGGCATGTCGCCCCGTTTTGCCGCGACAAAGATTGTGGAGGGGGATGCGGAGATCATAGACAGGCTGGCGCTGTCAGAAAACGAGCTGGATCTGATGGAGCACAGCATCGTGGAGATGGAGCAGGACAGCGGGATGGACCGCAATGCCGCGCTTGCTGCCATGCGCTATGATTTTATTGAGAGGATATGCGGGCAGGCGGTGATCAAGTGCAGGGAGAGCAGGGAGCATGTGCGGAGCATGAAAATTGACAGTGTGCTCACCCACAAGTATTTTGCGATTCCTTCATTTCTGCTGATTATGTTGGTGGTGTTTTATCTGACTTTCGGGCTGATCGGCAGTTTTTTGAGCGACCTATTAAGCCTTGGCATAGACGCGTTGTCCGGTGTGACAGAGCGGGCGCTTACCGATTACGGCATTAATCCGGTGGTGAAGAGTCTGGTGATCGACGGTATCTTTACGGGGGTGGGCAGTGTGCTGAGTTTCCTGCCTATTATCGTGATTTTGTTTTTCTTTTTATCCATTCTGGAGGATTCCGGCTATATGGCGCGGATTGCCTTTGTGATGGACAGGCCCCTCAGAAAGATTGGTCTTTCCGGAAAGAGCTTTGTATCCATGCTGATCGGTTTTGGATGCAGTGTGCCGGCAGTCATGTCCACGCGGACGCTCTCCTCTGACCGGGATAAGAAAATGACGATCATGCTCATTCCCTTTATCAGCTGTTCGGCGAAGATTCCGATTTATGCGCTGTTTGCGGCGGCGTTTTTTGAAAGAAAAGCGGCGTTTGTGATGATGGGGCTTTATGTGTTTGGTATTCTGGTGGGACTTATGTGCGCGCTGCTTCTAAAAAGGACGGTGTTTCGGGGAAGCTCCATGCCTTTTATGATGGAACTGCCCAATTACCGTTTTCCCTCCGTCAAAAGCGTGCTGCTTCTGATGTGGGACAAGGCGAAAGATTTCGTGCAGCGCGCCTTTACGATTATCTTTGTGGCAACGCTGGTGATCTGGTTTTTACAGACCTTTGACACCAGGCTCAATGTGGTGACGGATTCCGGGGAGAGCCTGCTGGCCATGATCGGAAAGCTGATCGCGCCGCTCTTTATTCCTCTGGGGTTCGGAGACTGGCGGGCCGCTACGGCGCTGATCGGCGGTTTTACGGCGAAAGAGGCGGTGGTGAGTACGCTGGGCGTTCTGACCGGGTCATCCATGGCCAATTTGAGCGAGACGCTGGGGCAGATTTTTACCCCGGTTTCGGCGGTCAGCTTTCTGGTGTTTACCCTGCTCTATACGCCCTGTGTGGCGGCGGTGGCAACCATCAGGAGGGAGCTTGGCTCCGCCGTAAAGACGTTTGGGGTGGTTTGTATGCAGTGTGGCGTGGCATGGATTGTATCCTGCGTGGTTTACCAGGTTCTGCGGCTTGTGGGGGCGTGATATGGAATACCGGAATAAGTGGAATGCAGGCGCTGTGGGCAGTGGAAGAAGGAGACAGTCTTTGGCGGGCTGCCCGGCAGCAGTACGGATATAATGTGCCAGTTATAGGTGCACAAACGAAATACAAAGCAGGTACACACGGGAAAAGGAGATTGCGGGATGCAGTATGTATAACATTGGAATTTGTGATGATGGAGAGAATATTTGTACATCTATTGAAAATATGCTTTTGCAATATGCACAAGAAAAGAATATTCAAGTCGATACAAATATTTGGTATACAGGAGAAAGCTTAAGAGACTATCTGGCATCAGGCGGTTATCTGGACCTTCTTTTTCTGGATATAGAACTTTTTAAAATGACAGGTATTGAAGTCGGTGCTTATATCAGAAACCAATTGGATAATATGGGATTGCAGATCGTGTATATTTCGGGAAAAGCATCCTATGCACAGCAATTATTCAAAACACAGCCTTTGGATTTTCTGATTAAACCAATCTTGCAGGAGCAGATTAATGAAGTTATGGGTATGGCGCTCAAAATTGCAAAAAAGAGAAATGAAAGGTTTGAATTTCAGCAGGGAAAAGATTACTATTATATTCCTATGGGAGATATTGTTTATCTCGAAAGCAAGGGACGTAAGGTAAAGGTTGTAACCATGAAAGCAGCATTTGAATTTTATGGCAAACTAAAAAATGTTGTGAAATGCCTGTCAGAGGATTTTATTGTGATACATCAGTCTTATATCATAAACAAAGAATATGTTTTCCGATACACCTATGAGATGGTGGAATTGGTAGATGGCACGATATTGACAATCAGCCTGGCAAATCGAAAACTTGTGAGGGACAAACTTTTAAGGGAAGAATAGATATGCTTGATTTTATGCTTTGTGCGCTGACCAATCTTTTCCGGATATTTCTGATTGGCAGATGTGCGTCAATCTTTTTTGGGGTAGACGTAGACAAAAAGAAAAAACACATTGTCTATGGCTGCTTTTATGTTATAAATACTGTGTTATTTTGGGAATTTCATACAGTATGGATCAATATGATATGTAATCTGATGGGAATCGGTGCAATCGTATGGCTGTATACGAAGTCTGTCAGGACAAATCTGTTTATAACCGGTACGATTTATTTGGTAAATTGCGGCTGTGATGTGGCAGCTACATCCTTGTTTGTCAGTTACCGGGATGGAGGAGCCTATAATCAGATTTATGCAGTCATATCGTTTTTTCTGATTTTTATGTGTGAGTTAGTGATTGAAAAAATGATTACAATTCATAAAGATGCAGAGGTTGCTCAAAATATTTCGTTGGTGCTGATGCCCTTATGCAGTATTATAGTCATTACTCTGTTGATTTATACTGATACTTGTACAGACATAGGGCTTACCATTGTGAGCATTGGTCTGTTGATTGCAAATTTTCTTATGCTGTATCTGTATAATTTATTGCTGCATTCTATTTCACGGCAATATGAGATGGAAATGCTGAAGACGCAGTTACAGGCATACGCAAACCAACTGAATGTTGTCCTGAGGGGAGAAGAAAAGATAAAAGCCTTACGGCATGATATAAAGCACCATCTCAACGAATTGATGCTGCTGGCGAATAAACATGACGTAGCAGAAATACAGAAGTATATTGACGAGATGAATTCATTTCTCCGGAATCCCGATGAGATTGTTGCATCCGGAAATCTGGAGATTGACAGCGTAATCAATTTTATGCTCCAAAAGGCCGAGAAGGAACTGAAAACTGTGGATGTAAAAGTGATGCTGCCAGAAAAAGTCAGACATTCTTTTGACATTAATGTCCTGTTGGGAAATCTGCTTGAAAATGCAATTGAGGCAGCGGGCAGGACGGAAAATAAATATTTGAGTGTTCATATTAAACTAAAAAGAGGGATTCTAAAGGTGAAAATTGAGAACAGTTTTGAATCCTCCCGTATTCTGTGTGAGGAACAGCATGGGAAAGATATGGTTTTAAAGACTACTAAGCCTTATACGGAACAGCATGGAATTGGACTGAAAAATGTGAAGAAGATTGTGGAGAAGTATAATGGCACAATGGCAGTTACGGCACAGGAGGGCATATTCTGCGTCAATCTGCTCCTGTATATGGCAAGAATGGAAAATGGGCTGTAAGGGCAAAAAAAGATATTGAAAAATAACAGGAACAAAAAAGAGCATGGCGATATTTTGGTCATGCTCTTATCAATTTTTATTCTATAGGAAATTGCGACAGTGTAAACTATTCAAGGAGAATGCGGAGTATTCTCTGAATCGTCGCTGCCGAGCGACAATTTTTTATTCTATAGGAAATTGCGACAGTGTAAACCATTCAAGGAGAATGCGAAGCATTCTCTGAATCGAGCGCGCGGGCGCTCGATTTTTTACAAGAATATATATAAATTACGACAAGAAACGGCACAGCGTTCATTTTTGGGATAAAGTCATTTCTCGGAGAGAGGAGGAGGACATTTGTGCAGAAGCATCACAAATTCTTTTGGCCGCAGAGCAGAATCTGATATTCT
>CAMWJF010000035.1 GCA_947174505.1 uncultured Lachnospiraceae bacterium | reverse complement strand
GTGTGTTCGGGACTTGCACCCGTTAGAGCGCGCCCATGGCGCGCAAACAAAAATACCGCAAACCTCATTCACAAGGTTTCCGGCATCCTTTAGGGTTGGGCTGTTCTAAAACAGTCAACAGCTCGTAGGGGAATCGAACCCCTGTTTCCGCCGTGAGAGGGCGGCGTCTTAACCGCTTGACCAACGAGCCATCTGATTGGCACTTGCTTATCTTATTACATTTTCCGATAGATTGCAAGTACTTTTTTCAATTTTTTCTAAAAAATTTTTCGCTTTTTTCCTGCGCCTGTCCAAAACCCTCATCAATACGCCATTTTCACACTACAGCACCTTACTTAGAAAATCAATCGTCCTCGGCTCCTTCGGATGGTCGAGCACCTCCTCCGGGGATCCCTCCTCTATGATATAGCCGCCTTCCATAAAAATCACGCGGCTGGCCACCTCTCTGGCAAACCCGATCTCATGGGTCACCACCACCATCGTCATGCCGTCCTTTGCCAGCTCCTTCATGACCGTAAGCACCTCACCCACCATTTCGGGATCCAGCGCGCTTGTCGGCTCGTCAAAAAGCATGATATCGGGATTCATTTCCAGTGCCCGCGCAATCGCCACACGCTGTTTCTGTCCACCGGAAAGCTGGCTGGGATAAGCCTGTGCTTTATCGGAAAGCCCTACCCGCTCCAAAAGCTGCATCGCCCTGTTTTTCGCATCCTCCTTGGAAAGCGTCTTTAAATGAACCGGCGCCAGCGTCATATTCTTTAAGACATTCAAATGGTTGAACAGATTAAAATGCTGGAACACCATGCCGATATTCTCACGCACCTTATTGATATCCGTGTGCTTATCGGTCACGTCAAAACCGTCGATCATGATCTGGCCGGACGTCGCTTTCTCCAACTGGTTGAGGCAGCGCAGAAGGGTGGACTTTCCGCTTCCGGAGGGACCGATCAGCACAACCACCTCTCCCTCGGTCACCTCCAGACTGATATCCTTAAGCACTTCCAGGGAGCCGAAGCTCTTTCTTAAATTCTTCACCGAAATCTTGACATCTGTCTTATCTGCCACGGTTGATCCTCCTCTCAATCTGATGGGAAATCTTACTCAGTGTGGTAATGACGATCAGATACATGATGCCGACAATGGCCCACGCCTGCAGATTCTTAAAGGTATTGCCCATAATGGTCTTACCCACGTTTGTAAGTTCCGGAAACCCGATCACGGAGAGAATCGACGTGTCTTTTAAGGTAATGATAAACTGGTTGATAATCGACGGAATCATCGTGCGCACCGCCTGCGGCACCACGATTAGCGCCATTCCCGCGCCGTAGGAAAGTCCGAGACTTCTGCCTGCCTCCATCTGCCCCCTGTCCACGCTCTGAATACCCGCCCTGACAATCTCCGCCATATACGCGCCGCAGTTCATGGAAAGTGCGATCGTACCCGCCTGCAGGGCGTCCATCTTAAAATTCGTAAACCCAAGGCCCTGAATGCCCGCCGGAATGCCAAAATAGATAAAATAGGCCAGCACGATGAGCGGCACGCCACGAACCGCATCCACATAGACCGTGCCGATAAAATTAAGCGCCCTGTTATGACCCACATTCATCAGGCCGAAAATCATCCCGATGACCGTGGCAAACACCAGTGAAAGCAGGCACAGCAGAAGCGTGTGCCCCATCGCCTTCAAAAGCATTGCCCAATACGTCTGAATTATCATTACCATAAAACATTTCTCCCTCTATACAGAGAATGCCCGTTTGGGGCATTCTCTCGTGTGAAACTTAATACTTCCTAGCGTTCCGTCCCATGACGGAACGTCTTTTAGAAGTACTTTTCACACTGTTATTTTTCCAGATATTTTGCAATAATCTCGTCGTACTTGCCGTTCGCCTTAATGTTCTTAAGACCCGCGTTAAACATGTCGAGAAGCTCCTGGTTCTCGGCATTCATGATGGCAAAGCCGTAAGGCGCGCCCTCGCTCTCCATGCCCTCGGGAATCGTCAGTGCAAGGCCGCCAGTCTTGATCGAGTCAGCCATGATCGGCGTATCCTCCACACACGCCGCGGAATTGCCTAAGATAACATCCTGATACATCGTCGGCGAATCCTCGAATACCGTGGTCGTAAACCCATACTCATCCTTTAATCTCTCGGCAAAGTCCATGCCCGCCGTGCCGTTCTTTACCGCCACATTCTTGCCGGACAGATCTTCAAAGCTCGCGATCGTACTGCCCTCCGCCACAACAAAGGTCTGTGTCGCATCATAGTAGCCGTCGGAGAAAATCCAGCCGGAATCGATACGCTCCTGCTTAATGGTCGCGCCTGCGATCAGCGCATCCGCCTGTCCTGCCTGTACAGCCGCCACGCCCGCGTCCCAGCCAAGGCTCTTCAGTTCATATTTGAATCCCTGATCCTCTGCAATCGCTGCCAGCACGTCCACGTCGATACCCACAAACTCACCTTTCTCATTGGTGAACTCAAAAGGGCGGAACACCGTATCCGTCGCCACAACCCATACCTTATCGCTTTTCCCGCTGCCGCTGCCGCCGCCACACGCCGCCACACCAAGGGCCATACAGCCAATCAGAATCATTGCCAGTAATTTTTTCATAAACATCCTCTCCTTTTCTGCAGTAAATGCTTTATTCATCAGAAAAACGGTGTACTGTTCTGGCTCTGACACCGTCTTTCCCCGCTTTCTTAAGTATATGGAGTTTTCCGTTCCTTGTCAAGAATTTTGTATACAAATATACAAGTATCACATTCTTACAGGCACAGACAGATGACTTACGAGCAGGCATGGCCGGACTACAGCCGTCTGTGCAGGGGCTACAGCTCCGCCGCTGCGGCAAGAATCATCTCCACCGCCTTATCAATGCCCAGCTTCTCCGTGTTGACCGTCAGATCAAAGTTTCTCGCGTCGCCGTAAGTCTGCTTCGTATAATACTCACAGTAGCGTTTTCTCGCTTTGTCCACCGCGCGCACATGATTCGCCACCTGATCCGCAGGCACCTGATCCATCATCTTTGTCATGCGCTTCACCCGCCAGTCAAACCCGGCGTGGACAAACACATTCAGACAGTGGTCGAACTGCCGCAGGATATAATCGCCGTTGCGCCCTACAATCACGCAGCTCTCTTTGTTGGCAAGCTCCCTGATGGCGTCCCGCTGGGCCTGCCACAATTCCTCCTCAAGCGGTTTATTGTAAAAGTCAAACAGACTCTGGGCAAATCCGAAATTCTTCGGCACCCGCTCATCCCACCTGTGCACCTGTTCGGGCGTCAGGCTCCTGCCTGAGATGGCTGTCTTTAAAATGATATCCTTGTCATAATACTCGATCCCCAGCTCCTTAGCCACCCGTCTGCCGATCTCGCCGCCTCCCGCACCAAATTCCCTTCCTATCGTGACGATTTTTCTCATGCTTCTTCCTCCCTCATTTGGACTCAATATCAGTAACTGTGAAACGCATATACGGCAAACTCAAACTGTGCATATTGTACAATGTATCGCACTTGGCAATCATCCTTTAAACCAGGTCAAAGATACTGATCTGGTTGGATTCGGGGATGTTCCCGAGCAGTCCAAGCCGACTCATTAAGTCAATCACGGATTTGGAAACCTTTGTCCGATCCCTGAAATCATCCTTGCTTAAGAACGGCCCGTCCTTGGCAGCCTCTACGATGGCGTCAGCCGCCTTCTCCCCCAGACCGTCGATGCTGTTTAAGGACGGCATCAGTTTTCCGTCCACGATCTGGAACAGTCTTGACTGCGCCGTAAAAATGTCAATCGGCACGAAGTCAAAGCCTCTCGCATACATTTCCTGGACGATCCTCATATCCTTCTGGGTATCCTGCTCCTTCTTGGAAAGCTCCTCATTCCTGCGCTTATAATCCGCCATCACGCGCTCCAGATGCGCCTGCCCCTGACACATCAGCTCATAGGAAAATGCCGACGCGCGGATGCTGAAATAGGCCGCGTAGTAAGCCAGCGGATAATTGATCTTACAGTAAGCGATGCGCCACGCCATCATCACATAGGCCGCCGCATGGGCCTTGGGGAACATATATTTGATCTTCTTACAGGAACCGATGTACCAGTCCGGCACCCCCTGCGCCTTCATCGCATCAATCCAATCGTCCTTCAGGCCCTTGCCCTTACGCACGCTTTCCATAATGGTGAAGGATAAGGACGGCTCCACCCCCTGCTGCATCAGGTAAATCATAATGTCGTCACGACAGCAGATGGCCGTGGAGATGGTAGCCAGCCCCTCTTCGATCAGAGTCTGGGCATTGCCGAGCCACACGTCCGTGCCGTGGGAGAGGCCGGAAATCCGCACCAGATCCGTAAAGCACTTAGGCTTGGCGTCTATCACCATCTGGATGACAAACTCGGTGCCAAACTCCGGGATGCCGAGGCACCCCAGCTTACAGCCGCCGATCTGCTCCGGTGTAATGCCGAGAGCCTCCGTCGACTGGAACAGCGACATTACCCCCTTGTCGTCTAACGGAATCGCCGTCGGGTCGATCCCCGTCAAATCCTGCAGCATACGGATCATGGTAGGATCATCATGCCCCAGAATATCGAGCTTTAACAGGTTGTGGTCGATGGAATGATAATCAAAATGGGTGGTGACGATATCCGTCGTCATATCATTGGCCGGATGCTGCACCGGGGTAAAGGAATTGATGTCCTCCCCCATGGGCAGAACCACGATACCGCCGGGATGCTGCCCGGTGCTTCTGCGGATGCCGGTACATCCCGTCACGATCCTGTTGATCTCGCAGACCCGCTTATGCCTGCCCCGCTCCTCATAATAATTTTTCACATAGCCGAAAGCCGTCTTGTCCGCCAGCGTGCCGATCGTTCCCGCCCGGTAGGTCTGCCCGCTGCCGAAAATCACTTCCGTGTATTTATGCGCCTTACTCTGGTACTCTCCCGAAAAATTCAGGTCGATATCCGGCTCCTTATCTCCCTTAAAGCCGAGGAATGTCTCAAAGGGAATATCAAACCCTTCCTTTTGCAAAGGCGTTCCGCACACCGGGCAGTCCTTATCCGGCATATCGCATCCCGCGCCGCCGCCGTAAGCCTTCACTTCCTCGGAGTCAAAGTCATAATAATGGCACTTTGGACACAGATAATGGGGACTTAAAGAGTTAACCTCCGTGATTCCCGCCATATTCGCCACAAAAGAGCTTCCCACGGAACCCCGGGACCCCACCAGATAGCCGTCCTCCACGGATTTCCACACCAATTTCTGCGCAATGATGTACATCACCGCAAAACCGTTGGAGATAATGGAGTTAAGCTCCTTCTTCAGCCTGTCCTCCACGATCTTCGGCAGCGTATCGCCGTACAGCTCATGGGCTTTGTTGTAACAGATATCCGTAAGCTGCTTATCACTGTCCTCTATGACCGGCGGACACTTATCCGGCCGCACCGGGGACATGACCTCAATCATATCCGCAATCAGGTTGGTGTTCGTGATCACCACTTCCTCCGCCTTGTCGCTGCCAAGATAAGCAAACTCCTCAAGCATCTCCTCCGTGGTGCGGAAATACAGGGGCGCCTGGTTGTCCGCATCCGGGAAGCCCTGCCCCGCCATGATGATACGGCGGTAGATTTCGTCCTCCGGGTTCAGGAAATGCACATCGCAAGTCGCCGCCACAGGCTTGTGGAACTGCTCTCCCAGCCGCACAATCTGCCTGTTGGTCTCCATGATATCCTCCATGGACGTGACATCCGGCACCCGTTCCGACTCAATCATAAACCGGTTGTTGCCAAGAGGCTGTATTTCCAGATAGTCATAAAAGCCGACAATCCTTGCAACCTCCGCATCGGACCTTTTCTCCAGAAGCGCCCGGTAAAGCTCCCCCGCTTCGCAGGCGCTCCCCAAAATCAACCCTTCCCTGTACTGTGCAAGCAGACTCTTCGGTATTCTCGGCCTTCTGGAAAAATAAGTCAGATGGGACTCGGAAACCAGACGGTAAAGGTTCATGCGTCCCACATTGTTCTTCGCCAGAATGATCGCGTGATAGGTAGGCAGCTTTTTGATGATATCGGGACTGGCCTTTCCTCTGGCGTTCATCTGCGCCAGTGTGGTGATCCCCTCCTTCGCCATCATGGGAATCAGCTTCACGAAAATTTCCGCGGTGGCCTCCGCATCATCCACCGCCCTGTGATGGTTCTTCAAAGATACGCCGAGCGTCTTCGCCACCGCATCCAGCGTATGCTTTTTCTGCCCTTTTAGAAGAATCCTTGCAATCCCCAACGTATCCACATAAGTAAAATCATGGGAAATCCCCTGCATGTCGCAGTTTTCCATGATAAAACCCATATCGAACTGGGCGTTGTGCGCCACCAGAATGCAGACCCCGCAGAAGTCAAGAAACTGCGGCAGCACCGTGTCAATCTGCTCCGCCCCCATAACCATATCATCTGTTATCCCCGTCAGCTTCTCAATCTCAAAAGGGATAGGTACAAGCGGATCGACAAAGGTGGAAAAACGGTCCACAATCTTACCGCCGCTGACTTTCACCGCGCCGATTTCAATGATACGGTTCTTTGTGGGGGAAAACCCTGTCGTCTCAATATCGAAAACCACAAAATCCGCCCCGAAATCCTGTCCCTTCTCATTGGTGGCAATCTCGTGCAGATCGTCCACCAGATAGGCTTCCACCCCGTAAATCACCTTGAAAAAGCCCTGCTTGTCCGGCTCCGGCTCCCCGGCCTCTTTACAGCGGCTCTTCTCCGCCTTCCACAGATCCTCCCATACATGGTTCGCGTCGGGAAAAGACTGCACGACCCCGTGGTCAGTGATCGCGATAGCCGGATGCCCCCACTTATAGGCACGTTTCACGATATCCTTCGCCTCGGAGACCCCGTCCATATCACTCATCTTTGTATGGCAGTGCAGCTCCACCCGCTTTCTGACGCTTCTGTCTTCACGGGAAGTCGTAAAGTCGGGGATTTTCTTAATGCCCGCAAGGGAACCGATGGTCAGCTCATGGTCAAACTTATCAACCGTGGTCATACCCTTGAGCTTGACATATGTTCCCTCTTTCATAACATCTGTTATTTCTTTGACCTGTTCGTTCTTCACGAAAAACTTCACCGTCATGGTGTCCGTATAATCCGTGATATCGTAAATCAAAATCGTACGCTCGTTCTTAATCTCCCGCTGATCCTTCCGGATCACCTTACCGCGGATCACCACCTCGCCCATTTCCCCGATAATGTCCTCGATGGGCATGGCCTCCTCCTCGAAATCCCTGCCGTAAATCACATCCGGGTTATCGGAGCGTTTCAGGGGACGTTTAAACTCTCCCCTCTCCCTGTCCCTGCCGCCAGTGAATTTTTTAGACGGGGAAGAAGGTCCACGGCCGTCTGTACCAGACGGCTGGGCGAATGCTCCGGGCGCCCCCCACTGTCCGTACTGCGCTGCCTGTCCCGCAGCATTGGCCGCTTTTGTATTCTGGACGCCTTCCGCGTCCCGGAGCAATTCCCCGTCCGGCTTTTCCTGCGCTGGCACACCGCCCTTCATCTGCACGGCAAAGCCTGCTCTCGCCGAAATCTCCGCCACCTGTATTTCCAGACGCCGCTCATCCTCCTCACGGTTTTTGCCCGCAGCCTTCTCCTTATAGGCCAGCTCCACCTGTACCGGAATGGAGCAGCGCTCGTTATATATTTTTTCCAGAATCCGCGCAAGCTCCCCGCCCTTCTCCCGGCCAAACACCGTATCCTCCAGTGTCAGCACCAGTCTATCCGCCGAAAAGGACACATCCGCCCGCCGGAAAAGACTGTATTCTACGGGCGAAGCCTCCTTAAGCTCCAGCAGAATACTCTCCCGGTAGGCATCCATCAGCTTCTCAGGGTCATACTGGGATGAGAGGGTAAAATGCTCATAAAACTTAACGCTGATCGGCATATTCGGGAAAAACTGCCTGCCGATCTCCCGCTCCACCCGAAGCACATCTTCCTTGTGGATCAGATGGTCAGAGGCGATATAAACGCGCAGAAAATCCTTCCGTTTGGTACTGGTCACCTTCTCCACAGTGACATTCTCAAACAGATCCTGCAGTCCCGTATCCAGTTTTAACGTAGGAAATACATCAAAAAAGGCTTTACTCATTCCAGTGCAGAAGCTCCTCCCTAAGCGTGTGCAGAAGCTCCTGCTCCGGCACCTTCCTCACTATCTCACCCCGCTTAATCAAAAGTCCTTCCCCGATCCCGCCGGCAATGCCGATGTCGGCCTCCTTCGCCTCCCCAGGACCATTTACCGCGCAGCCCATAACGGCCACTTTGATATCCAGAGGAATATCCTGTACCATCTCCTCCACCTGTTCTGCCAGGCCAATCAAATCAATCTTCGTCCTGCCGCAGGTGGGGCAGGAAACTACCTCGATGCCGCCCTTCCTGAGACCCAATGTCCTCAAAATCAGCTTTGCGGAACGTATCTCCTCCACGGGGTCGCCCGTCAGGGAAACCCGGACCGTGTCACCAATACCCTGATTTAAAATAATACCCAGTCCCACGGCGGACTTGATATTGCCGCTCGTCACCGTGCCCGATTCCGTAATCCCCACATGCAAAGGATAATTCGTCCTGGCCGCAAGCAGCTCATGCGCCCGGACGCACATCATCACATCCGACGACTTTATGCTTATGACAAGATTGTCATATCCACAGTCCTCGATGATGCCTACCTTATCCAGCGCGCTCTCCACAATTCCTTCCGCCGTTACGCCGTGATATTTCTCCACAAGCTCACGCTCCAGAGAACCGCTGTTTACCCCCACGCGGATCGGAATACTGCGCTCTCTGGCCGCCGCAACAACCGCCGCCACCTTTTCTTTTCCGCCGATGTTGCCCGGATTGATACGGATTTTGTCCGCGCCGTTTTCGATCGCCGCGACTGCCATTTTATAATCAAAATGAATGTCCGCCACCAGCGGCACATGTATCCGCTCCCTGATTTTTGCAAGCGCCTGCGCTGCCTCCATGGTGGGAACCGTACACCTGATAATCTCGCATCCCGCCTTCTCCAGACGCAGAATCTGTGCCACCGTCGCCTCCACATCCTCCGTGGGCGTGTTGGTCATGGACTGTATCAGAATCGGATTTCCTCCCCCAATTTTCCTGTCGCCGATCGTGATAATTTTTGTCTGTTCTCTATGTTTTTTCAAAACTGCCTCCATACCTTTCTCGTTCTATTGCTACTATTTGAAGTGCCGAATAATTACGAACCTCTTCACAAACGTACAATAATTATACTGTTTGCGCAATTTCAAATTCGTGCGGAGAATGCCGTACTTTGGCATTCTCTCAGGTGAGATTTAGTACTTCTTAACGGAGCAGCCTCTGCTGCTGAGTTTTAGAAGTACTTCTCACCTTATTATAAACGAAAACAATCTGTTAGACAAATCTGTTTTTCTATGTGCCGCACAAACTCCCTGCCCCGCCTGCGTCTTCCCCGGCCGCCTTTCCGGGTCAGATCCCGCATCACCTCCCCGGCCACCTGATAGCGCGCTTCCGGCTCCTTTCTGATACAGCGGTCTATGATTTCTTCCAGCTCCTCCGACAAAAGGGGGTTGTAATAAGACGCGGGGAACATCATGCCCGACGCAGTCCCGAAAACCGTTCCCGTCACCATATAATAAAGAGTTTTGCCAAACGCGTACAGATCACTTCTCTCATCCGCACGGATGCCTCTCCCATCCTCTCCCCGCTGCTCAGGCGCCGCAAACCCGGCTGAAAACGCCATACGCGCCCTACCCTCTTCCCCGAAGCTGCGAAGACCGGCCGCCCCGAAATCAACCAGCTTCAGGCTGCCGCCCCGGCACACCATAATATTATCCGGCTTCAGATCCCGATAAATAACAGGCGTTTCTCTCGTGTGCAGATAGGTCAGAACATCTAACAGCGCCGCCGCCCACAGGCGCGCCTGCTCCTCCCCCACGCTTCCCTGTTTTTCAATATAGTTATGTAAACTTACGCCTTCCACATACTCCATCACCAGATACCACCCGTCTTCACAGAGCAGCTCATATACCACTGGCAGCATCGGATGGCGCAGATCACGCAGAAATATGGCTTCTTCCCTGATTCTTTCACCGCTCTCCCCCTCCCCTTCCCGCAGACGCTTCACCGCCACATGCCTGCCAAGATTCTCATCCTCCGCCAGATATACACTGCCTTCGCCTCCCTGCCCCAAAGTTTTTATGATTCTGTACTTTCCCAAACGTTGTTCCATTTCCGTATACCCTCCATGACTCCGCCTTGTGGAATCTCAAATCAGTGCGGAGATCGCCGCCCTCACATAAACCGCCGAAAGATTATCCTTCTCCCCTCTCTTCATACAGGTCTCCCCGATCTCCTTAAGCCGCCGCCCGATCTGTTCTTCCCCCGCAATCTCCCGGGGCGCCATTACCTCCTGCAGTTCCTCCCCGGTGACACACCGCCTGAAACCGTCCGTGCAGAGAAGAATTCCCTCCCCCGGCTTTAACACGCCCATCCTGTGCTGTGGCACAAAACAGCCGAAGCTGCCGAGACATTTCGTCAGTTTCCCCGCATCCTGCGCGTGATCCTCTGTAAGCTGCTCCATGCGCCGTCCTCGCAGACGGTACGCCCTGCTGTCTCCCAGATGCCATAAAAGCCATGTCTTTTCCCACACGACAAGCACTGTCATGGTCGTTCCAAGCGAAATCCCTTCCTGCGCGGCATATTGCCTCAACTCCCCCTGCATCTGAAAAACCAGCCTGTCCAGAGACCTCCGTATCACCCAATACCGTTTATTTTTCCGTATCATGGCAAACAGCTCCGTATAAAACCATTCCCTGAGCCGCAGTGCCGCATAACCGCTTGCCTCCTCACCGCAGGAAGCACCGCCCATGCCGTCGCATACTGCCGCCAGAAGCACCCGCCCCCTGCGTGTCAAAACCTGCTGCAGCACGACCGAATCCTGATTCTTTTCGGCCTCCCTTCCGCGGCACCAATATACATTTGTCAAATACCGCACGCCCCAAACGCACCTCCTTTTCCTTACACCCTGCCTGCTATTCATTTTTTATTTCAGCATCTGCCAAACCAGCCGTTTCCCCGGCCGTCTTCTGATAACACCCGTTTCACAATTTAAAATCGGAAAAATGCGGGATCCCCGCCCTGTAACTCATTACGGATTCAAGAACAGAACCCGATATCGTTATGATACTATCAATTTCTCAAAAATGCAAGCGCAGAAAACCAGCGACCGACAGCGACTATTCAAGGAAAGCCGCAATTTCCTATAGAAAAAGACCTCTCATAATGCGCTGGTACACTGACATCCAGGTCAGCGCACCAGCCGCATAATATCATTGTACATAATAAATACCATCAGCACCATCAGCACCACCAGCCCCGCGAAATGCACCATGCCCTCCTTCTCCGGCGGTACGGGTTTCCCCCGGAGTACCTCCACGAACATGAACACCAGCCGGCCGCCATCCAGCGCGGGAAGGGGCAGAAGGTTCATAATTCCCAGATTGACGGATAAAAGCACCACGATCTCCAACATAGTCAGAATGGCATAAGGCGTGCCGTAATTTTCCTCGGCAGCGTCATAGCTCTCACCCACTAGCTGCGCAATCCCCACGGGACCCGACACGTCGTCCTTCGACACCTGTCCCATCACCAGCATCCGCAGGCTCTTGTAGGTGATCTTAACCCAGTATTCCACCTCGTAGAAGCCGTACTGGAACACTTGCAGGGGATTACACCGGAGATACTCACCGCCATTGGTGATGCCCATATAATAACGCTTGTCATTTTCATCGTACTTCGGGGAAAGCGTGGTCACGGCCTTCTCCCCGTTTCTCTCGTATGTGATTTTCATCTCCTCTCCCTGATTCAGGGCGGAAATCATGGAAACCTCCCGGTAAAAATGAATCGGTTCACGCCCGATTTTCGTAATCACGTCGCCTGTCTGCAGCCCGGCCTCCGCAGCCGCCGAGCCTTCCGCAACCGTACCTACCGTCGGCAGGTCAGCCCCGGAAAACGCGCTCAGAATCACCGCAATTACAAAAGCCAGAATAAAATTGAAAAAAGGACCGGCAAAAACCGTCGCGATACGCGCCCAGACGCCTGCCTCGGTAAAAGCAGTGCCTTCCAAGGCGTCCACGCTCCCGGATTCCTGCCCCTGTTCCCGTTCCACGCCGTCCTCCCCGTCAAACATACAGGCGCCGCCAAGCGGCAGGAGCTTTAAAGCATATTTCGTACCGTTTTTCGTAAACGAAAACAGCGTCGGCCCCATTCCCACAGAAAACTCCACCACGCGGATCCCGTTTTTCCTGCCGATCAGGAAATGCCCCAGCTCGTGTGAAATCACTACCAAACCAAATACAATGATAAATAAAATTATTGTCCTAATCAAATCACTGCTCTCCAAACTTAAGTCTGATATAATCGTAAGTCTCAGTCTCCGCCGCCAGTATATCCTCCACACCCGGATTCTCCGTCACCCGGTGCGCATCCATGGCAGCCTCGATCAGCTCCGGTATTTCCAAAAACCGAATCTTCTTATCTAAAAATAAGGCAACCGCTTTCTCATTCGCCGCATTGAATACAGTGGGGAGCGATCCGCCCCTTTCCGCCGCCCGGTATGCCAGTGCAAGTCCCCGGAAAGTGTCCGTGTCCGGCTTCTCAAAGGTCAGGCTTCCAAGTTTACATAAGTCTACCCTCCCAATCTCCATCGGCCGTCTGTCCGGATAAAACAGCGCATACTGGATGGGCAGCTTCATATCCGGCACTCCCATCTGTCCCATAATGCCGCCGTCCGCGTACTGCACCGCCGAATGCAGGATGCTCTGCGGATGCACCACCACCTCAATCTGTGAAAGCGCCACATCAAAGAGCCACTTCGCCTCCATCACCTCAAGTCCCTTGTTGCACAGAGATGCGGAGTCGATGGTAACCTTCTTTCCCATTGACCAGTTGGGATGTTTCAGCGCGTCCTCCACCGTCATGTCCGCGAGCTCCTCCCGGGATTTTCCGCGAAAAGGGCCGCCCGACGCCGTAAGCAGGATTTTCTCCACCCGAGTCCGGTTTTCCCCGTGCATCGACTGGAAAATCGCACTGTGTTCGCTGTCCACAGGCAGAATCGAAACACCTTTGCCCTTTGCAAGCGGCATAATGATATGTCCCGCCGTCACCAGCGTCTCCTTATTGGCAAGGGCAATGTCCTTCCCTGCCTCAATGGCCGCGATGGTAGGTCTGATACCGATCATTCCCACAATCCCGGTAACCAATACCTCCATGCCCTCCGCCGTAGCCACTTCCAGAAGACCGTCCATGCCGCTCACAATACGGACAGGCACATCCTTTACCCGCGCCCGAAGCTCTACAGCCGCCTTTTCCTCCCAGAGCGCGGCAATTTTGGGCCGGAATTCCCGAATCTGCGCCTCCAGAAGCGATGCATTGGAGCCCGCCGCCAGCGAAATGACCTCCAAATCCTTTTCCTTTCTGACAATATCCAGTGTCTGTGTTCCGATGGAACCCGTAGAACCCAATATCCCAATTTTTTTCATCTTCAGTCAATCCCCTTTTTCAGGCTATCCCCAGAAACACTATCCCCAGAAATACAATCGGCGCCGCCACAATCACGCTGTCAAACCGGTCCATGATCCCGCCGTGCCCCGGGATCAGCTTCCCGTAATCCTTAATACCGTGATCCCGCTTAACCGCAGAGGCCGCCAGGTCTCCTACCATGGAGACAAGCGCCCCTACCGCGCCCAGAGCTGCCGCAAGCGGCAGCGGCAGCGTTATCATGGTATATTGGTTGATTACAAAGTGGGCGTAAAGAACAAAGAGAACCGCCGCTCCCAAAACGCCCCCCACCGCGCCTTCTATGGATTTCTTCGGGCTCAGTTTCGGCGTCATCTTATGTTTTCCGATCAGCACGCCTACACAGTAGGCACAGGTATCACTCCCCCACGAGGCCAGAAACACTAGCCACACAAGATAAATGCCGTCGTCAAGCCCTTCCCTCAGCAAAAAGAGAAAGGACAGCATCACCGGCCCGTAGAGAAAAGAAAACATGGCAGACATGATCTGGTTCGCATGGTATTTCGGAAAGGTAAATACATAGACGAACAGAAAAGCAAGAAAAGCCGTCACAACCGCCATCACCACCGCAGCATAGACCATACTGGTATCCCTCGCCAGCGCAAGGCATATCACCGCATAGTATACAAGCGTCATCACCAGCCCCACATTGACAGGAGCGCCCGGTACCACTCCTTCTCCGCGCACCTTACAGGCTGCCGTCAGTTCCTGATACGCAATCACGGAAATTCCAAAAACCACGACTGCCAAAAGCGCGCCTCCCGCCAGGAGAACTGCCAGCGCAATCGCCACCAGCAAAATACCGCTCAGTAATCTTGTACGAAACATGCAGACGCCCTCCTATTCCCTGACCAGACCGTAGCGTCTGTCCCTCTTATTATATGCCGCTACCGCCTTCTCCAATTCTTCTTTTGAAAAATCTGGCCAGGCTATGGGTGTAAAATAAAATTCCGTATATGCAAGCTGCCAGAGCAGGAAATTGGAAATCCGCTGTTCGCCGCAGGTGCGGATCAGAAGATCCGGCTCCGGGATACCCGCTGTGTCCAGCGCATTCCCAATCTTTTCCTGGGTGATATCCTCCGGCGCAAGCGTCCCCTCCTGTATCTGCACCGCCAGCTTCCTCGCGGCGCGGACAATCTCATCCCTGCCGCCGTAATTGATGGCAATCTGGAAATGCAGGCCCGTATTGTTCTTCGTGGCATCCTCCAGCTCCCCGATCCGCTTCCTGATATCATCGTCCAGCCGCGTTTTATCACCGATCACACGGACACACATGTTATTTTTAGCCGCAGTTTTCAGACAGGTCTTCATATAGTTCCGAAGAAGCCCCATCAGGGCGTCCACTTCGTCCGCGGGCCTGTCCCAGTTTTCCGTGCTGAAAGCGTACACCGTCAGATACTGAATCCCCATGCGGTAAGCCTCCTCACAGATTACCTCCACGGTTTTCGCTCCCTGCACATGCCCGTAATTGCGCGGCATTCCTTTACTTTTCGCCCATCTGCCGTTGCCGTCCAGTATAATCGCCACATGCGGCGGAACCCTTTTCTCCTCCGTCATCGTATCGCCCATGCTATTCTCTGCCCCTCCTGTTCCCGTCCGCTTCACACCACATTATGTAAACCATCAAACGGAAAGGGGCAACAGAATGACCATTCTGTAAACCCCTTCTTTAACTCTCAATTTGTTATACAGTCAGAATCTCTTTTGACTTCTCCTCCACCAGCTTATCCACTTCTTTAATAAACTTGTCTGTCAGCTTCTGCAGCTTCTCCTCCAGCTCCTTGATCTCGTCCTCGGAAACTTCGGTTTTCGCCAGCTTTTTCAGTGAATCGTTGCCGTCACGTCTGGTATTGCGGATCGCGACCTTATTCTCCTCTCCCCGCTTCTTGATATCTTTCACCAGCTCTTTCCGGCGCTCCTCCGTGAGCTCCGGGAATACCAGACGAATCAGGGAACCGTCATTGGTCGGGGTGATTCCCACATCCGACGCCATAATCGCCTTCTCGATCTCTTTAATCAGGCTTTTTTCCCAAGGTGCAATCTGTAAAATTCTCGCCTCGGGAACCGTGATATTACCCACCTGCTGAATCGGCGTGGGCGTCCCATAATAGTCCACCTTAATCTTATCAAGGACATGGGGATTGGCGCGGCCCGCACGGATCGCTCCCAGATCGTTTACCAGAAAATCATAAGACTTCTGCATCTTTTCCTCATAAGGCTTCAGCCTTTCGTCCATACTGTAATCCTCCCACATAAAATCTAGATCAAGAATTACGCAGTAATTCTTGCGATTCTGACCGTCAGGTCTGAATCTGTTATACAGTCACCTTAGTGCCGTTAAACTTACCCATAACCGTGTTGACAATGCTGTTCTCCTCATTCAGTCCGAACACCCACATGGGCATTTTATTGTCCCGGGCCAGAATAGAAGCCGTCATATCCACCACCTGAAGGTTCCTGGCGATCACCTCGTCAATCGAAACCTCATCGTATTTCTTTGCATCCGGATTATTCCGTGGATCGTCGTCATAGACGCCGTCCACCGCTTTCGCTAAAAGGATCACATCCGCATCCACCTCAACAGCCCGGAGTACTACCCCCGTATCCGTGGAAAAATAAGGATGTCCCGTACCTCCCGCGAAAAAGACCACAAAATTTTTCGCAAAATATTTATTTGCCCTGTCCTTGGAGAAAAGCTTCGTGAAGGAGCCGCACTCAAAGGGGGTCAGGACCGACGTCATCATACCTACAGAGCGGAAGATCTCCGACACATAGATACAGTTCATAACCGTAGCCAGCATACCGATCTGATCCGCCTTCGTCCTGTCGATATTCTCGCTGGAACGGCCGCGCCAGAAATTGCCGCCTCCGATGACGATACCTACCTGAATGCCATCGTCCACAAGCTGTTTCACCTGTACGGCAACACCCTTCACCGTCTCCTCATCAAAACCCGTTTTTTTCTCGCCCGCAAGGGCCTCTCCGCTTAACTTCAAGAGTATACGCCTCATATTATATTGCTCTCCCCTGTATGGCCGGATTTATTTTTTCTTTTTGAACTCCTCGAAGAAGGACGTCGGATTCACATCCGCATAGCACTGGGAACACATACCCTCAATTACCGCACCGTTGTTGATCTGCACGGATTTGGACTTGATGTTTCCCATCACGATCGCTGTGGTATCCAGAATAACCGGTCCCTGCACATCGATATCGCCCTTGACAGCTCCTGCCACTACCGCGCTGGTAGCCGCGATATTACCGATCACCACGGAGCTCTGGCCGATCTTCACGCTGCCCAGGCTGTTTACCTCGCCGTTGATCTTCGCGCCCTCTGCATAAATCTCAGCCGCCTTAGAATTGCCCTGAATGGTACCCGTGATATTCAGCTTGCCCAGAATGTCCAGATTACCGTTTACGGTACCGATCAGTTCCATGGACCCTTCCGATACAATATCACCCGTTATTGTCATGCCCTCCGTCACGACTGCCGTCTCGTCTACTGCCACGCGATTTGCCTGCACTTCCATAGTCTTTCCCTTTCCTCCACTGGTCTCTTCTTTCTCTTCCACAGGCGTTTCCGCCTCTGTTAAAATTTCTTCTGCCATTACAGGTTCTGCCTCCTCTTCTTCTATTACGGCCTCCATGGCGGCCGGTTCTTCTTCTGCCGCTATCGGTTCTTCCGTAACCGCTTCTTCTATGACCGGTTCCGGCTCAAAAACCTCTTCCTCCAAAGCTTCCCCGGCAGGCGCTTCCTCTGTCTCGGGCACGGCCTCAAGTCCGGGTGCTCCCATCTCCTCTATTTTATCCAGCATATCACTCAAATCCAAACCCCCGAGCGATTCGTCTGTAGAGGGCTCCTCTGATGCCGCAGCATCCGCAGATACCTGCTCCCCGGTCTGTCCCTCCGCAGCCAGAGCCGCTTCCAGCTCTTCTTCCGGCATCAGTTCGTTGACAGCCTGGGATAAGTCGTCCTTCAAATCCGAAAAAAATCCCATTCCCTAATCCTCCATTCTTTAATCATTGCTTATATGATGAATCGCCTCCGTATCATCTGTGATCGGAACGATCTTCGTATCCTCCATCGCCTGAATCTGCTCAATCAGCTTCGGCAGCGCCTCCACCGTCGAATCCTTATCGGCAGCGTCATGCAGCAATATAATCGCCTCATGGAACTCCCGCAGTCTGGCTGTCGAATTTCTGACAATAGCCTCCGAACTGATATAGGCCGATGAGGCATCTCCTGAAGACACATTCCAGTCAAAATAACTCATGTCCTGCTCCTCCAGATAATCAATCAGCTCATGCATGTCCACCCGGCTCACCGTGTTGCTGCTGCCGCCCGGAAATCTGCAATATCTGCACCAGACCCCCGTCGTTTCGTAGAGAAATTCCTGCAGCTTCGTAAGATCCTCCACATAGCTTTCTTTCGACTGGTAGATCTCATTATATTTATGGCTGTAGGAATGCATCGCCAGCGTATGCCCTTCCTCTACAATCCTTTTATATAACGGCTGATATTTTTCTTCCTCTTTCCCGACCACAAAAAAGGTCGCCTTCACATCATACTCTGCCAGAATATCCAGTATCTCCCCGGTATTGCTGCTTGGCCCGTCATCAAAAGTAAGGTACACCTTTCTGATTCCGTCATCCCCATCTGCGGCTGTGTCATCCGCGCCGGATACATCTCGCCTGAACTCATTCACGCCGGATGCCGTATACAGTTCTCCGCTCTGCTCCTCCCCGCCGGACATCCGTCCCTCCGCCATCACAGGAGCTGCCTGCTCACGGAGAGCCCGCAGTTCCCGTTTCGCCTCATAGAGATTCACACCCAGAACCACGCAGAGGATCAACAGGATCAGTATCGTGGAAAGCGGAATAATAACGAGCAGCCGTTTCATCAGTTGAAAATGTGCATCCTGCTCGGCATCCATCTTCATCGGCTCCTTTTTGACTCTCTTATCCCACATTCTTCTATACTATATCACATTTGAGAGATAACGGAAAGAAATTTCGTAAAAAAAGCACAAGAAAAATTTGGTTCACATAAAGAATCGAGCGCCCGCGCGCTCGATTCAGAGAATGCTCCGCATTCTCCTTGAATGGTTTACACTGTCACAATTTCCTATAGAATAAAAGGCTCCCCGCATGCGCCAGAGTTCGCTAACAGCATTTCATGGCTTGCAACCCCTTCCCTAAAGTGTTAGGATAAACCTACGGGTAATTTTTCCCCGGAAAGGAGTATTTTTATACCATGAGCTACATCCAGCACAAATCCGAGGAGTCCCTTGAGGATTACCTTGAAACAATACTTATCCTGAGCAGGCGTCTTTCTGTGGTACGTTCCATCGACGTGGCAACCGAGCTGAATTTTTCAAAGCCAAGCGTGAGTGTTGCCGTGAAAAACCTGAAAAGCCGCGAATACATCACCGTTTCGGAGGATGGGTATCTCCACCTGACGGACGAAGGGCGAAAAATCGCAGAAAGTGTCTACGAACGCCACACCCTGTTAACGGACTGGCTGGTTCATCTGGGCGTTGACCCCCGGATTGCGGCAGGCGACGCCTGCAAAATGGAGCATGACATCACGCCGGAAAGCTATGAAGCCATGAAAAAATGTATCCTGTCCGTTTTAGGGCGTGACTGAAAAACGCCGTTGTATGTCCCCTTTACTTCCGCAAGGTTTCTGCCTTTGCCGGATGGCAGGCGCCATTCATGGCGCAGCCTGCACACCCGCAGCGAGGTTCTCCAGATGCGCCCTGACTTCCTGCTTCCCTCCGATTTTTCTGATAATGTTTTCTTCTCCTGCTTCTACCAGTGTAAGCGGCATCATATGTTCCTCCATTCCGAAACGATACAAAAGGTAATACTAACCACGCACTTTGTGCAACATGACTATGATAATAGGGCTTATCGGCGTTTAGGAACAGCCCGTTATTCTTCGCCGGACAGTTAAACAGACTTCCCGTCTTTAGTCCCGCCAAGGATTTACAATCAATGTATTATATTTTTTCACAGCCATATGCTAAAATGACATAGAAAAAAGAAAAAATTTCTGTCACACAGGCAGCAACGCATTGTCTAATGTAACAGGAGGTAAAAGTCAATGAACAAAAAAACGAATGAAGAATTACAGGCTTTAGCCGAAAGAGCCACCGCCGGGGATAAACAGTCTCTGGAAACCCTTGTCACAAGTGTGCAGGATCTTGTTTTCAATTTATCTTTACGGATGCTCGGCACTTTTGCAGATGCTGAAGATGCCACACAGGACATTTTACTGAAAATAATTACCCATCTGTCTTCTTTCCGGGGTGACAGTTCGTTCACAACATGGGTATTCAGCATCGCTGCCAATCATCTAAAAAATTACAAGAAACACATGTTCGCCCGTTATCCGCTCAGCTTTGAATACTATGGGGATGACATAGAAAACGCAAAAATACGGGATGTGCCGGATTTGACGCAGAATGTGGAAAAAGATATTCTGGCAGAGGAGCTGAAAATGTCCTGCACCAATGTGATGCTGCAATGTCTGGATCCTGAAAGCAGATGCATTTTCATCTTGGGCACCATGTTTCAAATTGACAGCCGCATTGCGGGAGATATTATGGAAATGACCCCGGAAGCGTATCGCCAGAGGCTTTCCCGAATTCGCAAAAAGATGGCGGACTTTCTTGGGCAGTATTGCGGGGAATACGGCAGTGGCAGATGCAAATGTAAAGACAGGGTGAATTATGCCATACAAAGCCACAGAATAAATCCAAGGCAGATGGATTATACCGCCGCCGTGGAAATTCCTGTCAAGACCATGATTGATGTAAAGAATGCTATGGAAGAGATCGACGATTTATCACAGGACTTTTCATTCTGTAAGCCATACCAGTCTCCCGAACGCACGAAGCACCTGATACAAGAACTGTTATGTTCCACGCAGCTCTCCGTTATCCGAAATTCGTGAAGAAGAAGATTGAAAATTAAAATTTTCAGTTACGGGATTTGTGTCGGTGCGCTGCCTGCCACAGACCCGTAACATATGGATTGGTACAATAAAGCAGTGCAGAAATGAGGCTAATGTCGCAGCATGGAGGAAAAGATTGAAAATGAAAATTTTCAATCGCGAGATTTGTGTCTGCGCGTTGCTTGCCACAAACTCGTTTATGCGCAGAAAGCAGCGCAGAAATGGAGAAAAACATGAATATGCAATTAATGATAGATTACCTGTCGTCACTCGCCATGAATAATAATCGTGAATGGTATCATTCAAACAAAGAAGCTTACAAAAGGGCAAGCGCTGCGTTTGAGGAACTATTGCAGGCTTTGATATTGGAAATCGGAAAGTTTGACAGCAGCATTTTACATAACAGTCCGAAAGACCTTACCTTTAAGATTGTAAGGGATACCCGCTTCAGCCATGACAAATCGCCTTATAATCCTGCATTCCGTGCCCATATTTCCTCTAAGGGCAAGCTGCCGGTCCCTGTCGGATATTATCTTATGATAAAACCCGGCAACCAGTCTTTTTTAGGCGGCGGCCTGTTTGCAGATATGTTTAAGGATGCGACCACGATGATACGGGACTATATTGTCCAGAACGGAGAAGAATGGAATGCAGTGATCCATGAGCCGGAGTTCGAACGGTATTTTACTGTGCAGGGAACGGTATTAAAGAATGTCCCTGCCGGGTATGAGAAAACGCATCCGCAGGCGGAATATTTAAAGTTTAAGAGCTGGTATCTGGAATGCCCGGTCAAAGATGAGGCATTAAGCGATGCGGAAGCTTTTCTTACAAAGTCAGCGGCGCTTTTCCACATCATGAAGCCATTCAATGATTACCTGAACAAGGCGCTCGCTGGTTTTCAGATGCCCACAAGGTAACGGAACACGCAAACCGGGGATCATGCAAACCTGCAAATCCTGAAAGAGGACGGCTGTCAAGCGGCCGTCCTCTGTTCTGGAATATCCGGTCACAGACCATTATCTGTCCTCCAGAAACCTTCGCAGCTCAGCCGTCTCCTCATCACTTAACTGCTCTCCCCCGTTCAATGCCGATATAAACGCATTCAGAGAACCGCCAAAATAGCAATCCAGAAGATGCCTCGCCCTTGCCCTCTCGTACTCCTGCCTGTTCATCGCCCTAAAATACCGCCTCCTCTGAAAACGAGCTTCCCCCTCATACCGGACAGAGATAACTCCCTTTTGCTCCATCCTCGTCAGGAAGGTGGAAATTGTCTGCTTCTTCCAGCCCTTTTCTGAACCTTCACCAAACTGTACCGCGAAATCCCGGTAGGAGTACTCCTTGTCTTCCTCCCACATCCACTCCAATATCAGTTTTTCCGAATCAGAAAGTATCACTTCATTCATGTCTTTCACCGCTCCCTTCGCTTCGCCCAGCCAAAAACGTAATACATATTCCCAGATCATTGACTGATGCAATCCCATTGTGTTATCTTTTCCTGTATATGGTACTACGTTTTCGTCATCCAGTCAATGGTAAAATCACATTCAGAGATGTTTTTTTACTCTTTCAACATCTGAATTACCGCATCATAATTTTCAGGCTGATGAGGAAAGGTACAGTTTGTACAAACTTTTATCTTTCTCCCATCTTTTTCTATATACGAAGGATTCCCCAAACAATTCTCCCTTAAATATAGAGGGCAATAACAAAATAAACAGTTAAAATCTTCCACTTCCTTATGACATGGAAAATATATGCAGTCTCTGTTTTCAAAAAATCTATATGAATTTTCCATACTCAATTTTTGCACACTTCCTTTCCTATCAAATTGTTTTCTTATATTTCCTTGCTTTATCAACAAACGCTTTTGCGAAAATAGTATTTGACGGATAATATAAATGTGGAAATCCCATCCACTGCGTTTTATTCTCTATAATACAGGTATATTCTTTTCCTGTCAGCGGCTTAACTGCTATTGCATCCGCCCCATTATAGGCACTGTCATAATAATGAAACTCATGCCCTTTTATACCCTCACCATTTAGGAGAAAATGCTTTTGCTTTTCCCGAAGTTCTATGTAGCCAAAACGAACCAGTTTTCCGGTATAAAAGCAGGCTGCTGGAATAACCCCTGCCATATCATAGCAATGTCCTTCTTTATCTTTCAAAAGAGAATGTAAATACATAAAACCGCCGCACTCCGCCACAATCGGCATTTCATTTTCTACTGCATTTTTGACTGCCTTGCACATTTTCGTATTTGCGCTAAGCTGCTTTGCATAAACTTCTGGATATCCGCCCCCAATTAACAGGGCATGACATCCTTTTGGCAGTTTTTCATCCCATAACGGAGAAAAATACGTTATCTTTGCACCATATTCCTCTAACAAATGAATATTATCCGCATAATAAAAGCAAAAGGCTTCATCCTTTGCCACTGCAATCGTTGGACGGCCCTCCCATACAGCAGCTCCTTCCATTAATTCACTGACTGTTTTCTCATGATTTATGTTTCCGTAATTGTCAATCAGCGTTTCTCCCGTCACTGTTTCATCAAATTCCAGTTCTTCTGCACTTTCCGCTATTTCTTTTATACACTCTACGGAAACGGTTTCTGTAAATAATTCCGAAGCTGCCTGTAATTTTTCTTTAATATGATCCACTTCATCAGGCAGAAAAAGTCCCAAGTGCCTGCTCTCAAAATGCAGTTCTTCCTTCTCCGGCAAAAAACCAATTAATCTGGTTTGCAGTTCTTCCTCTATCAAGGGTTTTAATGTTTCATAGTATCCTTTTGACATCCTGTTCAGTATGATACCTTGTATCAGATGGTTTTTATCATAATTAAGAAACCCTGCTATTAATGGTATAGTGGAACGCCCCATCCCCTTCGCATCAACAACAAGTACAATCGGTGTTTTTGTCACTTCTGCAAGATGATAAGAAGAACCTTCTTTCCTGACTCCGCCTAACCCGTCATATAGTCCCATAACGCCCTCAAAAACTGCAAAGTCCATTTTCATTGCACTTTTTTGAAAAAGTTCCCTTGTCTTTTCTTCATCTGTAAAAAATGTATCCAGATTTTTTGCCGGAACATCTATTATCTTTTCATGAAACATCGGATCAATATAATCCGGTCCGCATTTATAAGAAGCCACTTTCAAACCACAATCCTTTAATACCTGAAGCAAGGCGCAGGTAACTACTGTTTTTCCGCTCCCACTTTTAGGAGCAGCAATCATAACTCTTTTTATTTTCATGCAACTGTCACGCCTTTCCTTCAGGCTCTTCGTCACAGAAATCAAATGCACAAATCCAAACCGGATTCTCGGACTGCATCAAATGATAACTTCCTGCTTTTTTTGCCCTGCTTACCTGTAATTGCACAACCTCTTCTTCTCTTATCATATCATCTATTGATAAAATCTCTCTCATTTCACAAATTGTTTCCATACTGACAGCATTTACCACAACCCTCATGTTGGGATTAATCTGCCGGAGTGACACCAGTATTTCCTTTAATCTGCCGCCACTTCCTCCTATAAATGCGTGTGTCGCCATTGGAAGTCCAGTTAGTCCCTCTGGTGCTATCGACTCTACCACTGTTACATTTTGCAGTTCAAACTTCTTTTTATTCTTTTCAATTAAAGAAACTGCTTCGCGATTCTGCTCCACCGCATACACCTGTATATCGTCAGAAATGCCCGCCATTTCTATTGCAACGGAACCGGTGCCACTGCCAATATCATAAACTACCGCCTTTTCTTTTAACCGAAGCTTACAGATACTGACCTCTCGAATCTCTTCTTTTGTCATAGGAACCCTGTCCCTGATAAATTGTCCATCTGCAATACCATGTGTCACTCTTCTTTGTATTGCATACGGATTTTTAACAAAACATGTATATAACCCTTCCTCCTTCAATTCCATACACTCTAATGGCGTATGCCTCTCTACCCGCTGTTCCTTATAGGATAACTGAAACCCTGTTATGATTTCGCATTTTTGCATTCCCGCATCTATCAACAGTTCTCCCAACTGATTTATATCTTTCACACCGGATGTAATCAGAAATGTTTTTTGACTGCTTTTGATCCGGCGTGCAAGGTTGTATAATTTTTTCCCATGTATACTGTAAACAGCCGCATCATGATAGCTTTCTCCAATGCAGGAAGCCAAATAAGCTACGGAAGAAATACCCGGAAGAATACGCAAAGATGCCTTTATGTGTCCTTCGGTAATTTCTTTTTCCAGTGCCTCATATAAAGGCTGACATCCACTATAAAATCCACTATCTCCCGAAAAAAGAATCACAACTTTTTTATTTTCCTTATTATTGCCGCATGGCATTGAGGTATCCTCGGATAGGGTTTCCTCAAATAAATTTCCGCTCCGTATATCATACAGATAAGGAATGATCTGTTCTGCCTGATAAAAAGGATGTCTTTCTGCTTTAGAACAGACAGTCTTAAGCATTCTCTCTGCCCCTAATAAAATGTCTGCTTCACTGATCACCCTCTCTACTTCTTTCGTTAGACCGTTTGCATGTCCCATACCAATTCCTGCCAGAATAATTTCCATATTCTCTTTTATCTGATTCTTCGCCCTATTTTTTTCTCCTCCCATATCTTCGAGTTTTTGGCATATCTCAGAGAAATAATACCCTTTGCCCTCTTCAGGACAGCCTATTACAAATATCTTCGTTCCAGTTCTTTTTGCAGCATTTATTTTTTCCCAATAACCACCGGGAACACCACTTTCTTTTGTTACCAGATAAGCTATTTCATATTGGCGAATGATAGCCTCATTCATCTCTGTAGTAAATGGTCCCTGCATTGCAATAACCTGTTTTCCATAGATGCCCTGCTCTATACAAAGAGAAAGACTTTCCACACTTGGAAGTACTCTTACATACAATCTATGCTTTATCCTTTCAGAAACACAATACTTGTACAATTCCTTACTTCCAGTAGCCAGAAGAATATTTCCTTCCGTATCTTCCAACGCTTTCACACATTCTTCGTTTGTTTCAAAATAAGTAATACCGTTTTCTCTCTCTGTAATACCGTCTCTTTTCAACCTTAAATAAGGAATTGATATTCCAATCTGCCCCATTTCTTTCAATGCTGCCTGTATATTATAGGTAATCTCTTTGGCAAAAGGATGTGTTGCATCTACCACAACATCAAATTTTCCATTGCTCAGGAATCTTTCTATCTGTTCCTGATTCATTCTTCCCTGATGTACTTTTACAAAGGGATGCTGTCTTAACAAAATTTCGCCATACTCCGTTGCCACACAGATCGTATGATTTATTTCAGCCTCTGCAAGATATTCCGATAATTTTCTTCCTTCAGTTGTCCCTGCAAATATCAATATTTTTTTCAATCTTATAGCCTCTCCTTGTGACAAATTTCCCATTTATGTTCTCCGAGCCGGAACTTCCAATAAATACCGTGGTAAACATATTTACTTCCCTCTCCTTTAACTGCTTTAAGGTACAGATTGCTGCCATCGTCCCTTCTCTTCCAATATTCTCAACATAACCACAGATACGTTCCTCCTCTATGCTGCGAAGCAGGATATTACAAGCCCGCATCAGATAGTCCTTTCTTTTATGGCTGGATGGGTTATAAATCACAATGACAAAATCACCTGCTGCGGCAGCTTCAAGTCTTTTTTCTATCTTCTCCCACGGTGTCAGCAAATCGCTCAAACTAACCACGCAAAAATCATGATTAAGAGGCGCCCCCAGAACGGCTGCCCCACTGCTTGCAGCCGTAATTCCTGCAATAACAAAAAGTTCTGTTTCCGGATATTCTCTTCCAATCTCATACATCAACGATGCCAGTCCATAAATCCCTGCATCACCGCTGCAAACAAGCGCCACCCTTTTCCCTTTTTCCGCCTCCTGAAAACACAGCCTGCACCGCTCCTCTTCCTGACGCATAGGAGTATCTAGCAGTTCCTTCCCCTGAAAACGCTGCCCAAGCAGCTTCAGATAAGTCGTATATCCGACAATGACATCTGCCTGCTCAAGTACATAGATTGCCTCCCCCGTCATCATCTCTTCCCTGCCTGGTCCCATTCCCACAATATAGATTTCATTCTTCATCAAAACACACCTTCCACTCTCTTTTTGCCACTGCAATCGTCATTCCATTTTCCGCGACTTTTGGAAGAATCAGTTTTCCATCTTCTCCACAGGCTTTCACTGCTGCCCTTTCACAAACATTATCAACGCCAACCTGATCCTTAACAAACATAGACTTTGTAAAAGTTCCGTTTACTTCCCGCAAATCTTCTGCTGTATATGTTAAAAATGGAATCCCTTCTTTTCGACACCATTCAACAATCCCCTGTTCATCTCGCTTTTGCGAAATAGAGGACAGCGCGAAAATCTGCATGATAGAAATTCCTTTTTTCTTTATTGCTTTTAAGATAAAATCATCAATTTCATTTGCTTTTTTCCCTTTTTTACAGCCAATTCCTATGACATACTCCCGCGGTTTCAGCAAAAGAGAAGTATCAAACATATTATCTTCTGAAGTTACTACAACATCAACAACTCCCGTAGGCGGATATGGAACAAACCGTATACCTGACTCTCCCCCAATGATTTCATACCCCGCTTCTATGGACATCGTAATTTCTTTTCCGGCTAATACCTTTGATGATACTTTGGCAATCCCATCTTTATTTGCAATATATAGGCTATTTCTTTTTGCAAACAAATCCACAGCAAATTTTTTATTAAGATCTGTTGCCGTAGTAATCACTGCTTCTGCCCCTGTTTTCTCTGCTATATGATTTGCAAGATCGTTTGCACCGCCCATATGTCCTGATAAAATCGGTATGACATATTTCCCTTTTTCATCCATTACAAGCACCGGAACATCATGTAGTTTATCTGTAAGAAATGGGGCTACCGCCCTGACTGCAATTCCGCAGGCACCTATAAACAACAAGGCGTTTTGCTCCTGCATCCGTTCTTTTGCCCAATCTCCAACAGATTTTTTTACAAATAAGATATCTGAATAAATATCATCCTTTATGCCTGCCTCACATTTTGTATATAACTTGATTTCTAATTCCCTCTCCAACAGTTTTACAATACTTTCCGAAAGTTGTTTTCCATTCTCCGTAAAACTGATAACACTTAGTTTCATATCCTTCCTTTCAGGAAGAACGCCGTCCTTGCGTTCTTCCAAACGAAACTTAGAATTTCTTAGGCGGTATATTCTAGCGCCTTAGAAATTCTTTTCGTTTTCGGTACTCAGTCGAAAAATCCGGTGCATACAACCTTGATTTACTGTAATGCTGATGAGCGATAGCATCTCCGACCAATACTAGGGCTGTTTTCGTAATCCTATGTTCTACTGATACATCATATAATGTCTCAATTGTACACAGGTATGCCTCCTCCTCAGCCCAAGTTGCCTTATAAACAAGTGCTGCTGGCGTTGTCTCCTTATACCCACCATTAATCAGCCTCCTGCTTAATTCCCGAATCATTCCGGCACTTAAATAAATTGCCATAGATGCCTTATGTGCTGCAAAGCTCTCAATACTTTCCTTATCCGGCACTTTCGTTCTGCCTTCCATTCTTGTAATAATCAGGGATTGTGAAATTCCCGGCAATGTATATTCAAGATTCAGGGATGCCGCTGCGCCAAAACAGGCGCTTACCCCCGGACAGCTCTCATAAGAAATGCCCAGCACATCCAACTCATCCATCTGTTCCCTGACCGCACCATAGATACTCGGCTCTCCTGTATGAAGGCGCACAGTTGTTTTTCCTTTGTTTTCTGCAACAGAAATAATCTGTATCACTTCTTCTAGTGTTAGTTTTGCACTGTTATGTATCTCGCAGTCTTTTCTTGCATATGTAAGCAGTTGGGGATTCACCAAAGAACCTGCATAAATAATCACATCTGCCTGTTCTAATAAACGCATTCCCCTGACTGTTATCAAATCTGCTGCGCCTGTTCCTGCCCCAACAAAATAAACCATTCCTCTGCCCCCTTACTTTTTGCCAGTTCCCCATATTCATTGGAAAACAGAATACAATCTGTTTTCATTTTTCCTCCAGCGCGGTTTTCCATATAATAGCAGATACGCTCTGCAATCCTTTCCATAACCTGTCGCAATTTTCCGCTTTCCTCTATAACAGAAACTGCTTCTTCCGTTGTCATGCATTCCAATATTCTTCTTAGCTGTAAAGGTTCTATCTGCTCCTTTACGGAAAATGACACAAGAAGTTCCATCCTGCAATCTGCTTCTTTGGAATGGGTATTCATAATTCCACCGGCAACCTTGATCAGCTTGCCTATGTGTCCAGTCAGGAGCATTTTCTGAAATCCCATTTCCACTGCCATATCAATGGTTGCACCAATAAAATTGCTGCATTTCACGCTTTTGTCCAAATCATATCCATACGTTTTCCTCATAAACTCCAAACCATAATTTCCCGGAGAAATGGCAACATAATCAAATCCTAAAACTCTTCTCTGACGCAGCTCTACCCGAATGGTATCAATCAGTGCCTGACTGCTCATGGGCTCTACAATGCCACTCGTCCCTAATATGGAAATACCGCCAACAATGCCAAGTCTTGGGTTAAAAGTGCGTTCGCACAGCTTTTCACCTTCCGGCACTGAAATCTCAATACGCAAGCCCCCTTTATAATCCGTCAGTCTGCAAACTTCCAATACTTCCTTTTTTATCATCTCCCTCGGAATGCGATTGATTGCCGCATTGCCTATGGGCTGGTCAAGTCCCGGCTTTGTCACTCTCCCCACGCCGGTTCCGCCTTCAATGGTGATTTCCTTCACACTTTCTTCTGCATACGTAACTTTCGCATAAATCCATGTACCTGTTGTAATATCAGGATCATCACCGCCATCTTTTTCTACCGCACAACTTACTTCATTTTCGCTGCACATGATATCCAGAATATTTGCCTCATATGGAATACCTTTTGGCGTTTCTATTGTAATTTCTGTCTTTTTAAATCCTGTCAGCAGCATATAAGCAGCGGCCTTTGCAGCCGCAGCCGCACAGCTCCCGGTTGTAAAACCATACCGCATTTCCATTCCCTTTCCTGACTTTTGTGCAAAGAACGCTGTCCTTGCGTTCTTCTATGCGAGACTTAGAAGTTCTTAGGCGACGTTTTTTGATGCCTTAGAACTTCATCTCACATTGATATAATACGGCATTACAAATTGCCGCAGCGATATTGCTTCCACCTTTTCGTCCTCTGCTAATGATATATGGAATATTTGTTTTCAATATAAGTTCTTTTGCCGCTTCCACATTGACAAATCCCACCGGAACACCAATAATAAAGGCCGGCTTCCAATCCGGTTTTTCCATCATTTCATACAGCTTTATCAGAGCCGTTGGCGCATTACCGATTGCAAAAACAACTGGTTTTTCAATTGCTGCCGCTTTTTCCATACTGACCGCTGCCCGTGTCACATTCCTTTGCTTTGCCAGAAGCTGGGTATCTTCATCTGCCATAAAACAATGCGCTTCTCCACCAAACTTTGCAAGCGCCTTTTTATTGATTCCAGCCAATGCCATATTGGTATCTGTTACGATATCAGCTCCATTTTTTATCAACTCTCTCAAAGTTTCCACTGCTCCTTTGGAATAGCAAAGCGTTTCGGCATAGTCAAAGTCCGCGCTGGTATGTATTACCCGCTTTGTAATCAACTCCTCCTCTTTTGGGAGAATGATACTTCTCTTTAAAAGTTCTTCTGTAATGATCTCAAAGCTGCGCTTTTCAATTTCCTCCGGCGGCAGATATTCTATTTTGGAATATTCCATGTTCCATCCCCCATAATGCTGTAAATTTTCCTACCATAGAATCTATGCTTCACAAAGATTCTATGGCCATGAGTAACATCTTATTTTCGCTTCTGTTCTTTACTGCAATACGGTAAAATCCTTTCTCTAATCCCCTGAAATTACTGCAATCCCTGATTAAAATTCCCCTTTTCAGCAACTTCTCATATAAAAGTTTATCACTGTATATAGTGATAAAATTCGACACAGTCGGAAATGTCCTTAATCCTATTTGCATAAGTCCTTTTTCCATAAACTGTCGTTCTTCTTCAACATATTTTTCTGTTTTCCCAATAAACTCTGCCTGCTTAGCACATATACATCCCGCTTCCTGCGCAAAACAGGAAATGTTCCATTCAGGAAGTTGTCCGGCTATTTTTGTATGTACCGCATTGTTTTTACACACCAGATACCCTAAACGCACTCCCGGAATTGTAAAAATTTTTGTAAAAGACCTTACAATTATCAGGCGATCATATTCCTCTATCTCAGGCAGTAAAGAAAACTGATTCCCACAAAATTCAATAAAGCATTCATCTACTACCACATAAATCCCTTTATCCCTGCAATGCAAGAGCAGCTCTTTCATCAGTTCTTTGTCTAAAAGATTTCCAATCGGATTATTTGGATTGGCAAGAAAAAGAAGATCCACATCTTCTGTCAGGATACACTTCATCTCCTCTTTCAGGCAAAAATTATTTTCCTGATTCATCTCATAATAAATAATATCACTATCCACTGATTTTGCCGCATATTCATATCCATAAAAGGAAGGCGCCGGTATCACGACCTTCCCCGGTTTTATGCCATGAACAATCGCCATAAAAAGTTCTGATGCCCCATTTCCGAATAGCAAATATTCCTTTGGCACTCCAAGAAACGTGCTGACCGCCTCTCCCAATCTTTCCGCTACCATATCCGGATATTTTCCGCACATCTCAACTGCGTCGCGCAACGCCTTTTTTACACATTCTGGTGTGCCAAGCGGATTTACATTGATTGAAAAATCAATATCCACATGGTTTCTATAAACATCGCCTCCATGAATGTTCATCCTTGCTCCTCCTCGCACGAAAGTCGATTGCTCCGCACCCTGTACTCTCGCAATCGCCGCCAGCATTCGCAATCCGAGATTCCGCTCTCCTTGCTCATGCCGGCTTGCCCGTCCAATGTCTGATCATCTGCTCAGCCGCTGTCCGGGACTTTCATAAGCACATTATCAGCAGACATAACGCCTCACACAGACATGCAGTCATGTACATCAAATGATTCGCCCGTTTTATATCCTCGCATTCTACCCCTCGTACCGCCTCGCCTATATACGGTTTCTTTACTGTCTTTCCAAAATAACTGGCATCTCCTGCAAGCCTTATAGAAAGCGCACCGGCGCATACCGCCTCAGTCTGACCGGAATTGGGACTTGCATGTTTTTTGCGGTCTCTTTTATAAATTGTCCATGCACCTGTTCCCGAAAAATGGCTGCCTGCAAAAAAAGATGCAGCAACCATAAGGCAGGCACTGATTCTTGCCGGAAGA
The DNA here is from genome assembly GCA_947174505.1 of uncultured Lachnospiraceae bacterium. Lineage (GTDB taxonomy): Bacteria > Bacillota > Clostridia > Lachnospirales > Lachnospiraceae > UBA3282. The sequence goes on along the minus strand of CAMWJF010000035.1, from coordinate 11,173 downwards.
AAATTCACAATATCGTCAAGTTTTGCCGCTGCCCTTCCGAAATACAGGTACTTTTCATTTTTATATCCAATCATGGAATCCATTGTATTTACCGCCTTATATAAAAATCCAAGTATCGGACCACCAACTGCCAGATACAGCATCGGTGCGATCACTCCGTCAGAGGTATTCTCCGCCACCGTTTCTATCGCTGCTTTTGCAACTCCTTCTTCGTCTAAATGTTCCGTATCCCTTCCTACAATCATAGAAACAGCTTTCCTTGCCTGCTCCAGATTGCCATTTTTCAGACATTGATAGACTTTCATACTCTCTACTTTCAGACATTTTACTGCAAGTATCTGATAAGTCATAATACACTCCACCGCCACTCCCAGAACCGGATGCAGCCAATATGCCATAAACAGCAGAAAAAACGTAACTGCCACCACACTAATTATCACAATAACCACAAGCCCTATTCCCTGCCGAAACGCTCTCCCATTACTATCTGCTTTTTTATCTTTTCCTCTTATCCCCATTCCACGAAGTATTTTTTCGCTTCCTGTTATCAGTTTCCCAATCAGACGGATTGGATGCGGCAAACAATAAGGATCACCTAAAGCCAAATCTAAGAGGAATCCCATGAAAAAGGCAACCATGTGATAGTTCATATAGTGCCTCATATTTCCGCTACCACCTTTATCTGTATATCATTTTCCTGTGTTGTCTTGTCATTCAGTCCTGTCAGTCTGCATACATAGCCTCTGCCATTTGGCACCTGATAGTCAAAATAATCTTTTCTGCCATACAAACTCAGCAATGACATAATCGTTCCGCCATGAACAATCATTCCTACTAAAACAGGATTCTTTGCCTTTTGTCCGAAAACCTGACTCAATTCATGGCACATTCTTAAAAAACCACCTTTACATCGCAGCATAAAATCTTTTCTGGTTTCTCCTTCCGGGAAATCCAATATGCCATTGCTGCGGAGCCATTCCTGATACTGTGCATCATCCTTTAATTCTTCATAATTTCTATATTCAAACCGTCCGAAATTGATCTCTTCCCATTCCGGAATAACAATTGGGCATAATGTGGGATAAATAATTTTAGCAGTCTCCGTACATCTTTTCATGGGACTGGTAAACAGATACTCCACATCGGGATAAGTTTTAAGCATTTTATAAGATTCCAATATTTCTATCCCTTCTTGCGAAAGGGATTCGTCTGTTTTTCCCAGATATCTCCGTTCTTTATTTGCCTGCGTCGCACCATGCCGGATAAATGCCAGCATTATTTGATTTTCTGCCCGATCCCGCATATGATACGCTCTACCTCCTCTGCTCTCATTGCAAGCTGCACAAGAATTCTCCCTGTACGTTCCCTGTATTCTCTCTCAAACGGATCTATCGGAACAATCCCGTTTCCGATCTCATCAGAAATAATAATACAGTCCTCATGGCAATCAAGAAAGGACATAATTTCATCTTCCGGACATCCCCCGCTTGCCATACGGCTCTTAACCCACTGATGAAAGTGGTTGATAATCACAATGTTTCCATTTAATTTCCTATCATTTGGCAAAACACCATCCCACACCATATTTTTTTGCACATCATACTTTAAAAGTACATACTCCAGTTTCCCCTGCGCAGTTCCGCCTATTACTAATTTCATTCTTACTCCTTCCATATAAAAATATCAATAAATGCTGCAACTACTACAATACATCCTTCACAAAGGAGTACAAAAAATCCAGCCGTATCGCCAGTTACTCCCCCCAATTCCTTCCTGCTGCGATAATAATAATAAACCAGCGTTAAGCCAGCCGCTACTGCCACAGTCAAACCTGCAGAAAATGACTGGAAACACATCAAGCCAACGCATAGTGCACTTTGTAAAGATAACGAGCCTTTCACAACCTTTTTATGGGAACTGTCTGCGAAAGTATAAAGCATACCATCTTTTTTTGCGGGTGGAAAGGAAACGGCACTAATACCGCACAAACAGCGCGACAGAAAAAAGCCACAGCATACAATTTTTAGTAGCGCACCGCTTTCTATTTCCGAAAATGCGCCAAAAAGAACCAATCCATAAGCAGCAAGCATAATGACTGCAAAAGCGCCAATATGGGAATCCTTTAATATTTCCAGCTTTCTCTCCTTTTGGCTATAAGAATGTATCGCATCCATCGTATCCATAAAGCCATCTACATGAAATCCGCCTGTAATAAAAATCGGAATAGCCATTCCTGCCGCCGTCCTACCCCAAACCCCTATATGATAAACACCGCATAAATAATTCCAGAAATAAATGCAGCCGCCAATCAATGCCCCTATCCACGGGAAAAAACAAAAAACATATTTCATGTCATCTTCTTTCCATTCAAATTGGGGAACAGGAATTTTAGAATAAATGGATACTGCTATAAAAAAGGATTTCATTAATTGCATATCTGTTTCCTTTCGCCGCCCTTATTTCATAATTACCGGAATCCCTGCTACCACTTCCACTACCCGATCAGCCAATGCCGCAAGTTTCTGGTTCATCTTTCCCATTGCCTGAATATACTTCGCTGTTGTTTCGTCATAAGTAATTCCATCTTCAAATACATTATTGCTTACCGCAACTAAATGATTTGTCTGAGCTTTCAACATCTTTATATCTCGTATGACATTTTCCGTGACCTGCATTTCCGTCATAGCTTTTTCCTCTGAAAACATCTCATTTGCCATCAAGTTAGAGATACATTCTAATAAAACAGTCCTATCTCCAACTGCCATTTTTTCCAGTGCGCCGGAAATCCGTGTCGGCTGTTCAATCGTGAAAAAACCTTTCCCATTTCTTAGATTCCTATGTCTTTCAACCTTTTCCCTTCCCTCGTCATCAAAAACCTGCATCGTTGCAAGATAATATTTTTTCATACATACCTGTGCAAGAGAAACAGCCGTTTTCTCCGCATAAGAAGATTTGCCGCTTCCACTTCCTCCAACAACCAAAACCATCATATTTATGAATACCTGTAACTGTTCAGCATACTTCACAGTTACATGCAAAAATCCATTGCAAATCGCCTTCGGCGATGGGATTTTTGCACTCCTGAATCATTTTCTTACGGTTCGTGCTGTAAATGCACGAACCTGCTGAATAGTCATGAATACCTTTCATATTGTTCCACTTTAATATCCGAAAACACGGTTCTTTTACGATAAACGCACATTGCCATTTCCAATAGCGAAAACATCATCACAGCTCCCGTCCCTTCGCCCAATGCCATTCTGCCATCTATCACAGGTTCTATCCCTAATTCCATCATAAGTTTCTCAACTGCCGGTTCCCTGCCTTTATGCGACGGAATCAGATACCGTATTGTTCCCTGTACCATTCTTTCTGAAAGCAGTGCCGCTACCATGCTAATCACACCATCAAGCACTATCGGTATATGAAAAACGCCACCGCCAATGCAGACTCCAACAAGCCCGGCAATATCCAATCCGCCAACTGTTTGAAGCACAGTGAGAGGCCCCGCCTCATAAAGTTTATACTTTTTGACTGCCTCCGTGATCATCTGCTTTTTACGCTGTAATTTTTCATCGCAAAGTCCGGCGCCCCTTCCGGTCACTTCGTCTGCCTCACACCTTAACAAAGCCGCTGCAACCGCGCTGCTCGTTGTCGTATTTCCAATCCCCATTTCCCCGGTTGCGAGAATTTGGTATCCCTTCCTTTTGCACTCTTCCACAATTCCAATACCGGTAAAAATTGCGCTGACAGTTTCTTCTCTCGTCATAGCCGGTTCCTTACTAAAATTTCTGGTACCGCGGCGGACTTTTCTGTTAAGCACTCCTGCAATCTGCTCTTTTCCATTGATTCCTATATCTACAGGAATCGTGTCCGCCCCTGCCTCCTCCGCCATTCTCCCTACGGATGATGCACCCCTTCCCATCTGCGCTGCTACTGCCGCTGTGACTTCCTGACCGGACTGGCTGATGCCTTCCTCTACTATTCCATTATCCGCACACATGATGATGACAGCTTTTTTTGAAATATCAATTTCATCCGTACCTAAAATTGCGCCAATCTGTGCAGTAATCGTTTCAAATCTTCCCATCCCGTCAAGAGGCTTGGCTATGGAATCCCAATTTTTCAATATTTTATCGTATATTTTACAGTCCGGTTCCTGCAATTTCAGTTTCTTCAATGTTTCCTCTGTACAGTTATCTAATATGTGCCTCCCTGAGTATTCCATATATTTCCTCCATGTTCAGATACGCTGACAAGATATCTGCCAGCGTATCATACTGTTTCTCTTTAAAATCCTTATAATCAATGCAGCATTTGGATTTTATGGATAATCCATTATTTTCAGCCAATGCATCCACAAGGGCAGTTGCAATCGCAGCCCTGTCAAATATCCCATGAATATATGTTCCACATACATTTTTATTTCTTCCGGTCACAAACGCCGCTTCTGCGTCAAATATCTCAAATCTGTGCGGAGAATGCCCGCTCTCCCCTATATGTATCTCATATCCATTAAACTCCAGTCCTGAAAGTATGGAAAAAAAACCTTCCATTTTATTCACTGTACCCTGTACCTGACGGCGCACTTTTTCACGTTTCAGCCCTGTTGTGACAGGCAGTAATCCCATCCCTTTCATGGTTCCGCCATTTTCCATTCCTTCCGGATCGGAAATATACTCTCCCATCATCTGATACCCGCCACATATACCACAAACCGGTATCTTTTCCGCCATTTTTTTTACTGCTGCTTCCATCCCATTCCCACGCATCCAGTCGAGGTCACTCATTGTATTCTTGCTGCCCGGCAAGAAAATCATATTTGGAGAGCCCAATTCCTCCACTGAAACGACATAACGCACAGACACCTCCGGTATCTGTTCAAACACATTAAAATCCGTAAAATTAGAAATTCTGGGATACCTGATGACTGCTATATCTATCTTTCCTTTTTCTTTTTTTCCAAAGCGCTCTGTCAGACTGTCCTCATCCTCTAATTGTATATCCATATAGGGTACTACCCCTGTTACCGGAATACCTCCCTTTTCTTCCAGTATCTCAATGCCGGAATCAAGCAGTGAGCGGTCTCCCCTGAATTTATTAATAATCAGTCCTTTTACCCGTTTCCTTTCCTCCTCGGCAAGCAGCATCAGCGTTCCCAGAAGCTGTGCGAATACACCGCCCCTGTCAATATCGCCTGCCAGCAATACCGGAGCATCCACAATCTCTGCCAGTCCCATGTTGACGATATCATTTTCACGCAAATTGACTTCTGCCGGGCTTCCTGCGCCCTCTATCACAATGATGTCCGCCATTTCCTCTAACTTTTGAAAAGCCCGCTTAATATCCGGTATCAGCCTGCGCTTGTAAGAAAAATATTCTCTTGCACTCATATTCCCAAGAATCTGTCCATTTACAATTACCTGTGAACCTGTATGGCCTGTCGGCTTTAATAAAATCGGATTCATGCAGACCAATGGAGCTAGCCCTGCCGCTTCTGCCTGCATGACCTGAGCCCTTCCCATTTCAAGTCCTTCCTCTGTAACAAAAGAATTGAGTGCCATATTCTGCGATTTAAAAGGAGCGACTCTGTATCCGTCCCGCTTCATTATCCTGCATAGTCCGGCTACCAAAAGACTTTTTCCTGCACCGGACATGGTTCCCTGAATCATAATAACCTTTGCCATAATTACCTCTCATATTTTCCTATCTGCTTCATATACGCAAGGAGCTTTTCGTTTCCTAAAAATTCTTTTTCATTCATATCAAATAATCGTTCGATAAAATCAGATTCAAAAATTTCTTCCGGCGTCCCATATCGTTCCACATACTCTCCTTTCAGGCAGAGTATCTTATCAGAAACAATCTTTGCCAGTTCCAATTCATGTAAGGACATAATAACCGTCAGTCCTTTTTTCTCCCTCATTTCCTGTAGTAATAACAGAAATTCAAGCTTATATTTGATGTCCAGATAAGATGTCGGTTCATCCAATATCACAATTTCAGGCTCCTGACAGATTGCTCTTGCCAGCATCACCCGTTGCTTTTGACCGTCACTTATCTTGCCAAAGTCTTTTTCACTGATGTCTGTTATATGGGTAAGCTCCATCACTTCATTAACAATCCGCTCATCTTCTTCTGATAATATGCCAAACCATCCAGTATATGGATATCGTCCTGTTGCAACCATGTCTCTACAGCTTTTCAGTTCTACCCTTACCTTCTCGGTAAACACTACGGACATTCTCTTTGCCAGTTCCTCTGCCTTCATTTCAGACAAATCATCTTCTCCAAGATATACCGTTCCGCCAAGTAACCCAAGCTGCCCTGCAATGCTTTTTAAAACAGTAGATTTACCCGCACCGTTTGGTCCGATCAGACACAGGATTTCCCCTCCCCCCAGTGTAATTTCCATATCCTTTATCAGTGGTTTATTGTCATACCCCACGCAAATTTTTTTCGTGAAAAAATAGTAATTTTTCATGGTTTTCGATTCTCTTTTCGTTTTATGATCCAAAGCACCACCGGTGCACCGAAAATCGCCGTCACGGTGCTGATACTCAGTTCTGTCGGTGCAAGTACTGTTTTTGCAAGCAGATCACAAAACAGGCAGAAAGCGCTTCCCCCGACAAAGCAGGCGGGTATCATCCAAATTGGATCTGTTGTATTCAACAATTTCTTAACCAAATGCGGCACTGCTATACCAACAAAAGAAATTGGTCCCGCAAATGCCACAATACACGCAGATAAAATACTGGAGAAAATTACAATACACACACGCAAAAGCTGTAAATTGACACCCACGTTCCGCGCATAAGCATCTCCCAACTGGTAAGCGCCAAGCGGCTTTGACATCAGAAAAACTGCTAGAAACACTATGGACACCACCACTGCCATAACCTTTACGTTTTCCCAAGTCATTCCCGAAAAACTCCCCCGTGACCAGTTGTGGAGATTTACAATATCCGCATCATTGGCAAAGGTAACCACTAATTCTGTGACCGCCGAACAGATATAACCAATCATGACACCGCTGACTACCAGCATTGACATATTATGGATTCTGCGGGACATCATAAGTACAAAGCCCATAGACAGCATGGCGCCAATAAACGCTGCAAAAATCATGGCTGCCGATGTCACACTGATTCCCTTTCCCATGAAAAACACCATGATAAGCGCCACCACCATTTTGGCTCCAGAGGAAATTCCTAAAACAAACGGTCCCGCAATCGGGTTATTGAAGAATGTCTGCAGAAGATAACCCGCAAGCGAAAGCGCTCCGCCGAGAATCCATACTGCTGTCGCCCTCGGAAGCCTGATATCCCACAGAATCCTTGCTACCATTTCATTATTTTCCTGTCCGCAAAATGCTCTTGCCACATCCGGCAACGCGATCCTGACACTTCCAATACAAATATTTAACATGAAAAAAATGAAAACGCAGGCTCCAAGCAAAAAGAAAACCGTAATGTTTCTACTTTTTCTGTTCTTGCTCATAATAATCACATCCTTTCACCTACAGGAAGAATGCCGTACTTTGGCATTCTTCTACGTGAGATTTAGAACTTCTTGGCGTTTCGTCCTATGGCAGAACGTCATTAGAAGTTCTTCTCACGTTATCCAGATGATAAAGATAGTGCATCTCATCATTTTCTCCCTGCATCATAGCATGGATATCCTCAATGAAATATCCGATTGCCAGAGACTGCTGGTACATATCGTTTGTAGTACACCACACATTTCCATTCTCCACAGCCTTAAAATCCGCAAGCAGCCCACACTTATCAAGTAATTCCTCTACACTGGAAACACCTCCATCAATAGAACTGTTATAAATCAGGAAATCCGCATCTTTTGCACCAGCATAAAATTCTTCTACCTGCATATTCATGGTAGAACGCTTCGTTTCAGGATCGCCTAAATTTTGAAAGATATAGCTGCCACCTGCAAGTTCTATCATCTTCGGAACATAGTCAGAAGATTGACGTACCTGTACCATACCATTGGAAGTAATGAAAAAGAATGCTACTGTTTTATCTGTTCTCTCAGATGCACTTACTCTCTCAAGAATTGCTGCCTGATCCGTAAATATCCTTTCTGCTTCCTCTTCCTTTCCAAGCAGCGCACCATAAAATTTCACCCATTCTACCCTGCCAAGAGGATGCGACTCATAGCTGGAATAGTCTATCATAACAGGGATTCCAAAATTCTCCAGATTTTCCACTACTTCAGGTGAGTGCGAAATCATCATGTTTTCTATGGCAAGCGCACAGTGATTTGAAACAAGCAGTTCATAATCCGGCTTGCTGTATTTGCCCGCATAAAGGATATTGCCATTGTGCATTTCCTCTCTGGCTGCTTCAATAAACCAGCCGTCTTCCTTCTGTCCCGAAAAAGTAATAGAATCCAATCCATTCAATTCGCTGAAAATATCCATTGCCGAAGATGCCACCAGATAGATGTCCTTGATCGGACGCCTAAGCACCACAATCTCTTTGTCTAAAGCTTGTGGCACTTCTCCATTTTCCGGTACAAGCAAAAAACGTGTATCATCCATTGTTATCGTCAACAGGGTATAACCACCCTCATAATAATCAACTTTAAAATTTTGCGCATACTGTAACGCTATGCTTCTCTCATAAACCAGCTCTTCTCCTATATCAAAATCCGATATATCCAAATCCAACTCTGATTCTTCCTCTATATCTGTCATTACTTCAGAATCGAGAGAAGGACTACCACAGCCATACAGCCATAGCAGCCCCATAAGAAGCCAAACAAACGTCTTTTTTCTTCCTCTCATCTTATTCCCCACTTTTCTTCTCATTCTTTGACTGCTGTATCTAAATGGAAAGTGAGTGTATATTCTATTTCGTGAGGTTTACTCATCGCCACCGTATCACCGATAACATCCATTGGTTCATCAAATATAAGAACAGGAATCTCAAATATAGAGTCGCCTTCCGTATTTACCGGTAGATATTTTTCTCCATCCACTATCATGTAATCATAATTGGGACTGCTCCACTGTACAGTTGCCATCGCTTTTCCGTCTGCTACGGTTACAGATACGGGAGACAAAATTTCCGCCTTTCCGCTTCCACCTTCAAATGTAATTTCCATGCGGTATGTACCATCATCCAAAGATACTTCATCTGTTACCTGTTCATCATCCTCAAGCGGAACCGGATTGGAGACACTGACCTTATGGTCATACCATTTTCCCTTTGTCCCAATCAATGCCAGATCAAATTCTGTCTCCAGCATGGGAACAGGCACATCAAAACCATAAACTTCTTCTGTCATACCGTCACTGTATGTGACTGTATCTTCTGTCGGTATAAGCAGCTCTGCTCCTTCTTTCGCTGCATCCTCAGCCAGTCCGGGATAAAGATTTAAAATCTTCTTTGAACCAAGGGTAATATGAATTGTCATTTCCCCGTTCTCCACAATCAGCGTTCCCCTGCCTTCACAGGTTTCATTGACACGAAACATACTGCTGTCTGTTGAAAACTCTGCTGTATAAATCCCATCCGGCAGTTCTGCTGTATCCTGATTCTGCTTAGCTGTTTCATCACTTTCAGATTCTTCTTCCGCCGGTTCTTCGGGCAATGTTTCCGCTACAGTTTCTGGTGATTCCTCTGCATCCTCTTCTACAGTAACATTTACCGCAGAATCTGGTTCCTGCGCATTATTGTTATTTCCACAACCCCCAAACAGCGTGACAGAGAGAAGAGCAATAACAATTATTATATTCTTCTTCATGCTTCTCACCCCGCCTGTCAATCTTCCATTACCGCTGCTGTATGTTCTACATAAAGTTTCTGAATGTCATCAATGGAACCAAGACCTGTGACCTGTACATCCACACTCTCAAAATTGCCTGTTGCGTTGAACATACTAAGCCATGAATCCTCATCTTCTCCCGCCATATCATTATTGGCATGGTCGCCTGCTACAACCATCAGTGGACGGAGTATTACTTTTTTATAACCCGCCTGTGTCACAGCATCTATCACTGCCTCACAGGATGTTTCCTCTGGTTCCCCTTCCACTGTTCCAATAAATGCATTGACACAGCCGATATCCGTCAATTGTGTCTGCATCTGACTGTAACTTACCTTCGCCGCATGGGAAGTGCCATGTCCCAGAAATACGAATGCTGTTCCATCCTCCTGCGCTTCCGCCAGACTCCCATAATCTGCGTCTGACACAGCCGCCGCAAGGATTGCCTCTGCTACCGCCGCCTTATCTTCATTGACAACTGATGCATCTGTACCAACCTCTCCAAGAAGCGGCTCTGCAACCTTTACAGTTTCAAACCGTTCTCTGTATGCTTCAACTGTTTCCATCAGTTCATCATACTCTGCCCCATGCATCAGATGAGTAGGCTGTATCACTAAATTCTTTACCCCGTTTGCCACTGCACGCTCCAATGCCTGATCCATATTGTCAATGAACTCTCCATCCCGCGCCTGCACATGGTTGATAATAATCTGTGCCGTAAAAGCCCTTCTGACAGACCAGTCAGGATTTGCCGCCTGTATTGCATCCTCAATTCCTTTGATATCACTAACACGACTGTCGTTAAATGACGTTCCAAAGCTGGCTACCAGAATTTCATTTTCTCCGATATCATCCTGATTTCTCGGATCATCTTTGGAGGCGTCGCCTGTATCCCTGCCAAAATAATCAGGATCCGCTTCTTCACCTTCCACCAATTCTTTCTGAACATCCGTCAGCACATCCCATGCTCCTTTTGCCTGCGCACACTGCGCATCGGTATTTTCTGTTCTCTCCTGTACATAGATTGCATCAATCAATGCAGCAACTTCATCCGCCGCTGCCTGATCAGAAGCTTCGTCATTTTCTCCTGATTTGTCTGCCTGATCTTGGCTGTTATTCTCTCCTGCTGATTCTGCGTTCTCCATACTGCCCATTTCTGTCTGTATGGAATTTTCTGCCGATGCCGGAGCCTCCTTTGAACAGCCTGTCAGTGTCAACGAGCAGGTCATAACACCAGATAATAAAGCAACTACTAATTTCTTTTTCATTTTCTCCTCTTTCTTCCCTGTTGCTCCACAGGAATATTACTTTAATTTTTAATTGAGCAGGGAACATTCATCTTCCCCTACTCGCGCGCCAGGCGTGCGGGCGGGCGGACCCAAGA
>CAMWJF010000034.1 GCA_947174505.1 uncultured Lachnospiraceae bacterium | reverse complement strand
ATGTAAAAGTATATTCCATGAGAGAAATGAAAAACCGAAAATCCTGCTGTCCCTTATAAACCGCATTTGTGCTTCCCCTTAAAGCTTTTTCAGTTTATCCAGAAACGACTTGTAAAATTCCCGTTCTTTGACGAGCGCCTGCTGTTCTTCCATACTTCTGACTTTGCCGGGTTCTAAGGGATGATCCAAATCGTATAACGCCTTCTGGGTTGCCCGTATTGCCGACTCTATGGAATTACCCAAAATATCATTACCCAAATGAGTATAAATCTAAAAACAGCGAGACAGTCGAAACCGTCTCGCTGATAAAGCTTACTCTTTATAATGCTCCAGCACCACCCCGTGGGCAATGCCCGGAATCGACTGCCCCTCGTTAAAACTGGTTTTGCTTAAGAGCGCCCCGGTAGGCAGAAAAAGCACTCTCTTCCAGATACCTTCCTCTATCTTTTTCAGAATATATGCCGAGAGCACCACCGCACTGCACCCGCAGCCGGAACCGCCCGCGTCCGTGTGCTGCTTCTCGCTGTCATAAATCTCAATGCCGCAGTCCATATGCTGTCTGGTAATGTCGATCTGCTTCTCCGCAAGCAGATCAAACAAAAGCTTCTGTCCCACTTCGCCCAGATCGCCGGTAATAATCTTATCATAATCACCCGGTTTCCTGCCGAAATCCTCCAGATTCTGCCGGATTGTATCCGCAGCCGCTGGAGCCATACAGGCTCCCATATTCATGGAATCTTTCACCCCATAATCCACAATCTTACCGACCGTCGCGCCCTCCATCACCGCCCGCGTCTGTTTTCCCGGCTGTGACGACAAAATAAAGGCGCCGCTGCCCGTCACCGTCCATGTAGCCGACTTTGGCCGCTGGTTTCCGTACGAGAGCGGAAACCTGAACTCCTTCTCCGCGCTGGCAAAATGGCTGGAAGTGATACACGCCGCTTTCTCGGCAAATCCGGCTGAAACCATCGCGCCGCCCATAGTCAGGGAAAGACCACAGGTAGAACATGCGCCGTAAAGCCCTACATGGGGAAGCTGGTATCCCGCTAATCCGAAGCTGCTGGCAATGGACTGCCCCAGCAGATCCCCCGCAAACACCATCTGCAGATCCTGCTTGGTAAGTCCCGCCTTGGAGATCGCGATCTCAAGCGCCTCCTTCTGCAGACGGCTCTCCGCCTCCTCCCAGTTTTGTGCGCCAAAGCTGTCATCATAGCCGACCTTATCAAAAAGCTCCCCCATGGGTCCCTCTGCTTCCTTACTGCCCACAATGGAGGCGCTGCTTATGATATACGGTTTCATCTCAAACTGAATGCTCTGCTTTCCTAACATAACGGCATACGATCCTTTCTTACATGATTAAGGATAGTATGCCGTTTTCTTTTACGAAATATACAAACAGAAAAATCTAAGAGAATACACCCTCTCTAATATCCTCCTTCATATCAAGCACCGCCGCCCTCGACGCGTCGGCATAATTCTCCGCCCCGTATTTTGCATAAGCCTCCTGCTGGTAGGCCGCAATGATGCCTCTGGAAGAATTGATGATGGCTCCAAGACCGTCCTCGTTGAAAAAGTGCTTCAGATCCTTGCCCCTGCCGCCCTGCGCGCCATAACCGGGCACCAGAATGTAGGACTTAGGCATGATACGGCGCAGAACCTCTCCCATCTCGGGATAAGTGGCGCCCACCACCGCACCGATGTAGCTGTAGGTTTCGCCCATGTGATCCGCAGCCCACTCCGCCACCTTTTCACCGACAACCTCATAGAGCGGTCTTGCCTTGGACGCATCCGTACTGCCTTCCGGCAGCACCAGACGGTCCTGAAACTCGCCGCTGCTGGGATTGGATGTCTTTACGAGAATAAAGAGACCCTTCTTCTCTTTCTTACACACTTCGATAAAAGGCTTCACGCCGTCAGAACCGAGATACGGGTTGATCGTGGCGAAATCCTCGTCAAAGCCGCGGCACACGGTATCTCCCACCTGCACCTGTCCCAGATGACCCACCGCGTAGGCGTCGGAGGTAGAACCGATATCGCCGCGCTTGATATCGCCGATCACCACAAGTCCCTTCTCCTTACAGTAAGCCACTGTCTTCTGGAAAGCGTGCATTCCTTCCACGCCGAACTGCTCATACATGGCAATCTGCGGCTTCACAGCCGGAACGAGATCGTATACCGCGTCCACGATCCCCTTGTTAAACAGCCATATGGCTTCGGCCGCGCCCTTCATGGTTTCCCCGTACTCGGCAAACGCCTGTTTTCTGATATGTTCCGGCACAAACTTCATGGTAGGGTCGAGTCCCACCACAATGGGCGCCTCCAGTTTCTTAATCTTCTCTGTCAGTGTGTTAATCAAAGCGTCTTGCCCTCCAAGTCATTCAGTACATACTGGTTCTCAATATACTTCGGGAAATCTTTTCTCTTCACCCACTCGTAGCTTCCGTAATCCTCTGAGAGGACAATATTCGGTTCCTCCTCCTCAGGTATCGAACAAATGTATGCAATACCTACACAATGCGTCTCGCCGAGAAGCTGGGACCATGTGTACTCAACCTTTTCAATCTTACCGCTTATGGACAAAAGTTCCGTGATCGCGTTGCGCATCGTCTCATCCGGCGCTTCACCGTGGGGCACCTCCGCGTCGATAAACTCCCAGACAAAAGGATCCGGAATACGGTCGTCCACCCATCTCTTTAAGAGAAGATAGGTATCCCCCTTTTTGATAATGCCTTTCACACGCACAAACGTACTCTTCATAATTTTCCTCTCCCTTCCTGATTCTTCTATATATATAAAATATTATATGGTTATCTTGTCTGTAAAAACTCGTACTCCCGCTTTGCCACCGCATCATCCGGGTAGCTTCGCAGATAGCTGTTCATCAGGGCCGCCGCCGTCTTGTACTCGCCCATATATTCATAGGTAATGATCTCATTGAATTTCAGGGTCTGCATCATATCGTTTCCCTCGATATTCATCGCCGTCTGAAAAGCGTCAAGTGCGGTCTGGTATTCCCCAAGCTGCATACGGCACAGTCCAAGCTGGTTATAGATCTCCGCCTTCGTCTGGTCGTATTCCGTATAACCTGCATAAATACTCGCCGCGTAGTTGTAATCCCCAAGCGCCTCATAGGTTCTGCCAAGATAGAGCGCCGCACCGTAATCCGTGGCGGTCTTAAGCCGCTCCAGAAAACTTCTGGCATTCTCATAATCTCCCATGTAGTAGCAGATGCGCCCCATGTCGTAGTCGGAAATGGATTTTTCGTTTTCTTTCATGGCGTTTTGCAGATAAATCTGCCCCGCCTCTCTGTAACCATACTCTTCCAGCACCATATAAATACGGATCATGCGGTCATAATTTTTCGGTTCCTGCGCGATCGCCGTATCAAAATCCGCCTGCGCCGCCTCAAAATCCCCTTCCGAAAGCTTTACGCTCCCTCTCAGGTAATAAGCGTTCGTCTCCTCCGGCCGCAGTCCCAGAATCGCGTCATAGACGCGCACCGCATCCTGCAGCTGCCCATTCTTATAATATGCCGTGGCAAGATAATAATTGATATCAAAGTCCAGATTCTCCACCCTGCCGCTTCCAAGCCGCAGAGCCGCCTCCAGATATGTTATGGCAGCCTCATAATCCGTTTTTCCCAGATAGGCAAGCCCCATCCCGCGGTAAAGCAGGCGTTCATCTTCCCCGTTTTCCTCCGCAGTCTGGAAAAGGGCAAGCGCTTTCTCATAATCAAGCGCACCCACAGCCTCCATGCCCTGCTTCGTATAGCTGGGCGCAGCCTCCGCCCCGCAGCCCGCCAGAAAAGCGCACAGCAAAACCGCCGCAAGTCCCGCTATTCTCCTGCCTTTTCTCTCCTGTCTCTTCACTCTTTATCTCCGTTTATCACGCAACTGATTCATCTGTGCTTGTTCTATTCTAACCGCTCTGTCTATTGCAAGTCAAGTTATTTACACCACGTAATCTGTGTGCCGGGAACCTTTTGTTACTGTTCGCTCCGTTACAGTAACAACCTTTTCTGGGCTGATACGGCAAATCGCACAATCTGCCCTACTTCTTTAGATTAAGTTCCCACACACCAGATCCTTCATAATCCCAAAAAACTCCCGCACCAGATTATTGGGCTGAAAATAAATATTGGATCTGGCGGAAATCCCGCAGGCGTTCTCAAACCCCGCATGTCTGGCAAGCATCACGCCCCGGAACACATGAAAATTGTTGGTGACAATCCCCACATCCTTGTCTGTGCCGCCGATCACTTCCGCGCTGAAAGCAATATTCTCGGCGGTGTCCGTGGACTTGTCCTCCATAAGAATCCTCTCCGGCGCAATCCCTCTCTCCACCAGATAAGCATACATCCCTTCCGCCTCGCTGCACGGCTCGTTCGCCCCCTGTCCGCCGGATACCACACAGAGCGTATCCTCATTGGCTATCAGATAATCGTAAGCCGCATCCAGCCGGAACTGAAGCACCACACTCGGGCCGCCGGGCTTCATCTGCGCCCCCAGCACGATAATGTAATCCAGATCCGGCCTGCCCTTATCCCTGTAATGGGCGAAGATACAGCCCTCCGCCACCACAAAAGCCAGTATGCCGACAATCAGAACGCCACAGATCACCCGCCTCAGCACTGGCGGGAATTGACTCCATAGGTCAAACCGAACCATCAGCGCCAGACCGGTAAAAAACACCCCGCCAAGCGCCCAGATCAGATAAAAGTGGCTCCCGGATCTGATCCGAAACACGATAAAACAATATAAAAAGCACAAAAACGCCGCCAGAATACACAGAACGGTCATTACTTTTTTCCTCATACAATCATTTCCTCAAACACATCCTCCGGCACGGGCCTGCAATAACGGTAGCCCTGCGCCACATAAGCGCCGATCTCCATCATCAGCTCCGTATCCCCTTCCGTCTCCACGCCCTCGCAGACCACCTGGGCCTCCAGATCCCGCGCCAGATTTACAATATTTCTCATAATCTGTACCTGTCTTGTCCGGTTTTCGTTGTTTAACAGGAAAGAGCGGTCCAGCTTAATCACCGATGCGGGGATCTGCTCGAACACACCCAGAGAAGAATAGCCGGAACCAAAATCATCAATAGACAGATGCACCCCTTTCGCCTTCAGGATCGCCACATTTTCCTTCACCTTCTGCTGCTGCATCTCCTCCACCACAAGCGTCTCCGTGATCTCTACCTCGATCAGGTTCTTGGGCACCTGATACTTTTCGATCACAGATACAAACCGCTCCGGGAAGCCGTCCTTTACAAAGTGCGACCTTGAAAAATTGCAGGACACGGGAACCACCGCCAGCCCCTCGTCCAGCCGTCTGCGCAGCATCTTACAGACGCTCTCCATCACAAAGAAATCAATCTCTGTAATCCTGCCCGTCTGTTCATAATAAGGCACAAAGAAACCGGGCGCGCGGATTGCGCCGTCTGCCGTTGGGTCTTTGAAGCGCACCAGCGCCTCCGCTCCCACCACACGCTCGTCTCTGATATCCACCTTCGCCTGATAGTATGCCACGAAATCTCTCTGAAAATCCGCCGAATCCAGCAGTTTCTCCCGCTCGTGCTGCTCCCGCAGCTTTTTGCGCAGCTCGTCGTCGTAAATGCTTATGGCGTTGCTGTGACTGTCCTTTAAGGGGTCTACCGCCTGAATCGCATAGGAAAGGGCGAGCTGGATATCCGTATCGCCTTTTTCAACCGCGCACACGCCCATGGCCTGCGTCATACGGATTTCCTCTTTCTCATAGATGTGGTCGGAAATTGTGTCCGCCATGGCCATCATGCGCTTCGTCAGGGAGGACATATCCTCATACTGCACAAAAAGCACAAAATGGCTGCCGTAGCTTCTGGCATAAAGCTCGTTTTCGCCGACTTCCCCAGACATTACTTCAATAGTAAGCTCCAAAAGCTTCTGCCCCGCATTCCAGCCATAAAGCGCATTGTAGCTCTTAAACTGGCAGATATCCGTATACACGATGGCATACTTTTTGTCCGCGTCAGCATCCAGTATCAGAGACGCCCTGTATTTGAGATAATTGATATTCCATATATTAAAATCCGTATCCTTGTACATCAGTTTCTGGAGGCGCCTGCTGTTCTCCAGCATACGGTAAAGCACAAAAATGGCAAGAGCCGCCGCGACAAGCAGCACCAGAATAATCACGATGCTGTGATCCCTGATAAAGCCGTCCACACTCATCCTGGAATAGAAATTATCCTGCAGCATGTAGTCGTTTACTGTCTTGTCCGTGACCTCCAGAAGTTCTTTATTCAGAATACCGAGAAGCGGCGAATTCTCGTCATTGCGAACCGCCATGCGGATGCCGTGCACATCGCTTAGAACCGTGTGGATCTCAAGCTGCCCGAACCCGAACCGGGAGCCCAACAGGTACTCCGCCAGATATCCGTCGCAAAGGGCCGCCTCGGCTTTTCCTGTCCGTACCGCCTGCAGACATTCCAGGGGGCCCTCCAAAATCAAAAGCCTGGTCTGATTCCCGGCAAAAAATGCCGCTCCCTCCTCCGAAAGGTTCTCTCCTGACACCGCCAGTGTCTGAAACTCCTCCGTCCTTGCGCCTCTCTTTGTAATCAGCACACGGGGCACCTGCGCATAAACCTTCGTCAGGGCACAGCCCATCTGCTTCATATTCGCGGCACTCTCACCGCAGTAGCCTATCAGGTCAATGTTTCCGTCGACGAGCGCCTGCTTCGCCCCGTCCATATCCTCCATCCTGACATAGGAAAAGGTAAATCCCGTGCTCACAGACACCTCCTCCAGCATCTGCGGCGTCAGCCCCCTGTAGGCTCCCTCCTCATCCTCATAGGAAAAGGGATAGTAGCCGTCCAGATAGCCCACCTTTAATTCTCTGGTATTCCGAATGTACTCTTTCTCCTCCCCGGTCAGAAGAACCGTGTGGTCCAGGCGGCTGTCATAGTACTTCACCATCAGCTCATTCTCAAGCTCCGGGCGGTTCATCTTCACGTCCGCGATGCCCTGATTCAGCTCCCGCAGCAGATCGTCGTTTCCGGGATAGGTAATGTAATAGAAGGGCATTGGCGCAAACCGGCCGATTATCCGCTGCCCTTCCCTGATCTCCGTAAGCGAATGCACCAGCGCGTCAATCTCTCCCACCGAAAGCGCCCCCTGCAGCACTGCCGTGCTCTCATACTCCCGCACCCTCGGATTCGCTATCCCGTGCCCCCTCAGATACTCCAGAAATTCCTGCTTTCTGACATAAGTGCCCACAACGCCGTAGGTAATATCCTGCATCTCGCCGAAATCCTCATAGGCAAGCGGACTATCCCCTTTCACGGCTATGGCGCCAAAGGTATACCCATTAGCAATATCCGCATAACTGTAAATCTGCGCCCGCTCACTGGAATACTGGGCGCTTCCCACAAGATCCACCTCTTTGTCAGCCAGCATCCGCAAAGCCTCGTCCCAGCTTTCACAGGGAACGTACTCCACAGACCAGTTTACATAATCACAAAGATTGTCGAGATATTCCACGTCCATCCCGGACAGACTGCCGTCCGGCAGCGTCTCGTGATAACCGTCCATGGGGAAAAAGCTCACCCGCACCGTGCGCTTTCCGGCGCCCTGCACCACCCCCGGTTCGCCCCGCGCCGGGAAAAGCGCCAAAAGCAACGCCGCAGCCAGCAGCCCTGCCGCAGCCCTTGCCGTTCTCAGTGATTTTGATTTCTTATTCCGGTTCCCTTTTACATACATATAACGCCTGCCTTTCTCATTCTTGCAGATAACGCTCCAAAAATGCGCCGATTCTCCCGTAGTAAATGTCGGGAGCCTTGTCCTGCGCCTGCGCGTGGCCCGCGCCTTCCACGATGAAAAGCTCCTTCTCACAGGCCGCCGCCCCAAACAACTCATATGTCATGTTTACATCTATCATCCGGTCCTCATCCCCATGGATAAAGAGCGTGGGAATGGTGCTTGCCGCCACCGCCCGGAGTGGAGAAGCGTCCTTCAGATTATAGCCGCCCCGGAGCCTTAACATCACGCACGCCGAGTCTACGAAAGGCGCGGCAGGCAGATGGAACCACTCCGTGATTTTATCCCCGAACATCTCGTAGGCCTCCGTATATGCGCTGTCGGAAACCACCGCCTTAATGTGCCCGGACACTTCCGGGGAACCCGCCATCAACAGCGCCGTAGCTGCGCCCATGGACTGTCCGTGGAGCACAATCTGCGCCTCCGGCGACTGTTCCAGTATATGCCCGATCCATAGCTCACAGTCGTAATGGTCGGTCCAGCCCATGCCGATGAAATCCCCCTCGCTTTCCCCCTGGCACCTCAGGTCTGGTACGAGCACGGAGTAGCCCTGCTGGTGGTACCAGCAGGCAAACTGGTACATTTCCTCCTTCCAGCCCGTGTAGCCGTGCAGAAGAAGCGCCCATCTATCCCCCGTCTGTGCAGGAAACTCCGCCGCCGTAAGCAGATAACCGTCCGCCGTCCGCACCTGTATCTTTCTGCGCTCTGCCGTCTCCAGCCATTCCTGCGTCCCGGAGAGGAGTTTCGTCCTGTTTTCCTGTATATCCGCCGTCTGCACCTGCTCGCTGTAGCATTTCCTTGTGATATCCTCAAAGGCATTCAGTTTATCCATAAAAGAGGGCACGAGGCAGGCGCTCACCAGAAAATAGACAAATACGGTATAAACTATGAAAAGCGCCGCAATCGCCGCCACTGCAATCCGTATTTTCCTGCTTTTCCGCATCCCGCCACCTCCTGTCCCAAGTTTATATATCCCTGCGCGAAACGGAGTTGCAAGCAACTCTGGAACTTCTTGGCGTCCCGTCCCATGGCGGGACGTCTTTAGAAGTTCTTCTCACGCTAGTATAGTTCCACCGGTATCATGCCGTAGGCAATGTCCGGGCTTTCCTGCACACAGACCGCCGTGCAGTATCCCGCAATCTCCCGGTACTCCCTCATATGATAATATTTCGCGTCCACACAGTGCCTCACCCTGGCCCTTCCCGATTCCCCGTCCATCCGGATCGCAAAATCCTGCAGGGCCAATGACATCCCCCTGCCGATCGCTTTCACAAAGCTCTCCTTCATGGTCCAAATACGGAACATCCGCAGGATCTGTTCCTCCTCCCGCTCCGCCTCATAAAGCCAGGAAAGCTCCTCCTTTGCAAAAAAGCGGTCCGCCACCTTGAGCCGCCCGTTCTTTACACGCTCAATGTCATTTCCCACCGGTTTATCCCCGATGGTGCAGATGGCATAATCGCCGGAATGGGATAGGGAAAAACAGATTTCGGGATGATATTTCAGGACCGGCTTTCCCCACTCGCCGATCTCATATTCCACACTTCTCTCCTGCAGGCCGAAAGTCCCCAGCGCATGGTCTAAAAGCAGTCCCGCCGCAAGGCTCCTGTTCTTATCCCGATCATGCCGCAGAATCGCAATTTTCTGCTGTCTGTAGGGAGAAAGCGTCTGCAGCTTTTCCCGAAACAGCGTCCTGTTGTCGAGGCATCTCACGTCCGCGTAGTAGGTGTAGGTCATAGCTGCTCCCTTCCCATAACAGTTCTGCCTTCCGCTTAACTGTTATCCCTCTCCATCCTTCGATAACAGCGGTCGCAGATCGGATACGCGGCATTCCACACGAGGGGCCTGCCGCAGATACGGCATTTCCTTTCAAACTGTCCCTTGTCGTCCTTTAACAGCTCTCCGATCTCATGCTGCGCCCACTCCCTGTTGGCCGCCACCTCTTCCTTATCCACCACCCAGTCCATTCTGGCGGCAAACTGGGTATAGAGGTCAAGCTGTTTATAATAGGATTCCAGTCCTTCCAGAGAAAAATCTTTCGGCAGCATGGGACAATTCTGCTGTTTCTCCGGATTTTCACAGTAGCGCAGCCACAGTCTTAGCACTTCCCTGTCCTTGACGTCAAAGGGACAGGTAATCAGGGACAACACCAGCTTCCTGTCGTCCATATAAGTAATTTTCTTTCGGTAATCCCGCAGATACCTGTATTTATCCACACTCTCCTTCATGGAAATCTTATCGTACATGGGCGGATTTCCCGTCTTTTCCCACGCCTCTATGATCTCATCCAGCTCGATATCAATATCCAGAAGCAGCTCCGGGAAGCCGACCCTGGCCCTTCTCAGCGGATAAAACGGCTCCGCAAGCTTCTTCCCCACATAATCCGGCTCCATCGCCGACTGCACATAACCTGTGTCGTAAAAGCCATACCGTCCGGCCCGGCCCGCGATCTGCCGGATTTCCTCCGCCAGAAGCCTTCGCTTCCCAACGCCGTCAAACTTGGTCGTATTCATGAAAACCACCCGGCGGATCGGCAGATTGATTCCCATGCCGATCGCGTCCGTGGCCACTACCACCTGACTCACGCCCTCGGTAAACAGGCGCACCTGCTCCTGTCTTGTCTGGGGCGGGAGGTTCCCGTAGATCACGCTGGCCCTGATGCCCCGGCCTTCCAGGGAGGCCGCGATGGCCAGCACATTTTTCTTGGAGAAGGCAATCAGCGCATCGCCCGGCTCCACATCCTTCGATATATCAAAACGTTCCGGGATAAACGTCAGCTCCGTGTTCCGCTCATGGCGGACGATCTCGTACTGATCGCCGCAGCGTCTGAGCATCCCTGTTAGAAGCTTCTCCGCCGTGCCGGAGCAGCACACGTGAACCTCCTCCGCGCGGATGCCAAGAATCGCCCTTGTCCAGTAGCTGCCCCTGTTCTCATCGGCCATCATCTGGGCCTCGTCTATGACGGCAATGTCATAGGTTTCCCTGATATCCAGAATCTCCACCGTGGAAGCCTGCACAAAGCTGCCCGGCGTATGTATGGTTTCTTCCCCGGTAATCATATTGCAGGGAATGCCGTCCGTCATCATGCGGTCGTAGACTTCCAGCGCCAGCAGACGAAGAGGCCCCAGATAAATGCCGTGGTAAGCCTGCCTGAGCCGCTTCAGCGCCTCGTAGGTCTTGCCGCTGTTGGTAGGGCCGATATGCAGAATAAAATGCCGCTTCATGGCCCGGGCCTCCGGGTACTGCTTCTCCGGCTCCGCCTCCATCAGCTCCTCAATCCGCTGTCCCACCAGATACTGCATATACTCGTCCTTATAAATTTCATAGAGGGACTTCGTCCGAAGGAGCTGCGCCGTCTTCTCCATCCCGGCGATATCTTCGGGAACCGCCCCGGCCGCCATTCTTTTCAGGAAATTCATGTCCAGTCTGGCCAAAAGGCGCACCACCCGGCGGTATTTTTTCAGACATCTGGTATCCCTGCGCACCACCGTGTAGCCAACCTGCGCCACCTTCTTATGCAGATCCTTCATATCCGCCAGCACCTGATGGTTCTCCTGCTTTTTCTTGCGGGCAATGCGCCGTTCCAGCTGCCCTAACTGCTTTTCCGTACTTCTGGTAAATCTGCGGTTCTCCTCCGCCGCAAATGAAAAAAAAGCCTTCTCGTAGGCTGCCCAGAGCTTCTTCGGAATACCTTCCTGCTCCCCCGCCTGCTGCGCTCCCTTTACCGCCGTCTTATCATCCTGCATTTTACTACCTGCTTCCATGTTTCCTCGGCCATATACCTGCTGATATGTACTTAGTTTACATAATATTCCGTATTTCGAAATACTAAATAGATGCGAAGAATGCCCGTATTTTTGACACTCTTCAGTGTGAAGTTATAGAAGTTCCTGGCGAAACAGCCCTTCCTGTGAGCCCTGGAGCTTCTCTTCACATTATAATAACATAGTTTCCTGCCATTAGGCAAACCCTTCCCCCTGTTAATATCTTCCCCTTTTTCGCATTGTTGCGTTCACTCCGTTGCGGTAACTTCGTATTTTCGGTTTCTTGATTTTATACACGGATTGTTTTACAATTAAAAAAGGAAATTTTGATCATTATTTCTTAAATCATAATGCAAAAGGGAGTATTCCGAATGAAAAATGTGATTCTCGTGGTGGACGATGATAAAACCAATCTGTCGCTTGCCCAGCGGATTCTCGGCTCACAGTACCGCATAGCCGCCTCCAATTCCGGAACGGCGGCCCTCAAATATCTGGAGACACACCGTCCCGACCTGATCCTTCTGGATATCAACATGCCGGAAATGAACGGTTTCGAGATGATGGAAAAGCTCCGCTCCGATGTACATACCGAGTCCATTCCCGTGATTTTTCTGACGGCGGACTCCCTGGCCGAAACGGAGATCAAATGCTTCCAGATGGGCGCCATGGATTTCGTGACGAAGCCTTTTGTGCCGGACATACTCTTAAGCCGCGTCAGCAAAACCATCGAGCTCGACCAGTACCGCCACAAGCTGGAAACCATGGTAGACATTCAGGCCCGGAAAATCACGGAGGACGCCCTTCGCCTCGGACGGATTCAGGATTCTGTCATTATCGGCATGGCCAATCTGATCGAAAGCCGCGACGGCAGCACCGGAAAACATGTTAAAAATACGCAGACCTATGTCAGGATGATCGCTACCGAGCTGCTTTCCAGAGGATATTTCACACAGGAGCTCACGCCCACTTATATCGAGAATCTCTGTAAGGCCGCGCCTTTGCATGACGTAGGGAAAATCAAAATCCCCGACGCCATTCTGCAAAAACCGGGAAAGCTGACCGCCGAAGAATTTGAGACCATGAAGCTGCACACCACCCACAGCCGCAAAATCATCCAGACCATCATCGGCGATATCGAGGATGCGCACTATGTACGGCTGGTGGAGGATATCGCCCTCTACCATCACGAGAGATGGGACGGCACGGGATATCCTGCGGGACTTACCGAAACCAACATCCCTCTCTCGGCGCGGATTATGGCCGTTGCGGACGTGTTCGACGCGCTCTACGAGGAGCGGTGCTACAAACCGCCCGTCCGCCCCATCGAGCGGATTATGCAGATCATGTCGGAAGGCCGCGGCACCCAGTTTGACCCGGTTATCCTGGACGTGTTTGTGGACATGCTCCCGCAGCTGAAACAGATACTGGAAAAATAAGGAAAGGTGATCTGCCTTGGACAATACACAATTAAAAACCGAACGCAGCGAAAGAAAGCTGGAACGCATTGTACTTGTCATTTTAAGCCTCTATGCGGCCGCCATGTTCGTCACGGGGCTGCTCTTTGACTGGAGCATCTACATCAGGGAAATTCTTTTTCTCCCTGTGGCGGCGGGCTGGTTTACCCATCTGCGCGAATACTGGGACCACCCCCGCCGGGCGCAGTTTATCTGTGTCATGTGCTGGACGGAGTTTATTCTTTATGCCCTGTTTACGGAAAGCTTTCCTTCCATGCTGATTACGATGGCGGGCGTCATTGTCCTCTTAAGCATTTTTAATATCAGACAGCTTCTCTATCCGGGAATCATCATTCCCATTTTTCTTTTTTTATACCACGGACTGATTGCACGGACAATTACCGTCGCCTCCGTTCATGACATTCTCCGGCTCTTTATCCAGTTTTTTTCCCTTTACACGGTTTCCGCAGTCATCTGGATAATCCAGAAAAACAGGCAGGAGGCAAGCGAGCTTCTGATCGAGAATATCAGGGAGCTGGAAATTGCGGAGCGCAGCAAAGATGATTTCCTTGTCAACGTCTCCCACGAAATCCGCACCCCCATCAATGCGGTCTGCGGCATGAGCGAGGCTGTTTTGCAGGAGGATCTGCCTCTGGACGTCCGGCGGGACGTGGCGGATATCCAGACCGCCGGGAGAAATCTTCTCTCCACAGTCAGCAACATTCTGGATTTTTCCGAGCTGGAGGCGGGGAAACTTACGCTTGCGGAGGAAAGCTACAATATCACCTCAACCATCACCGACATCATCAATATGGCCCTGACCATGGATAACGGCAGGCATCTGGAACTGATCGTGGACTGCGACGCCGGCCTGCCAAGCAATCTTTTGGGAGATGAACAGAAATTACGGCGCATTGTTATGAATCTGCTCGGAAATGCCATGAAGTTCACGAAGGAGGGCGGCGTAATCCTCCGCTTCACAAGCCGTAAGGAGGATTACGGCATCAATCTGCAGGTCAGCGTCCGGGACTCCGGCATCGGCATCGAGCGCGCCGATATGGAGAAAATTTTCACAAGCTTCAGTCAGGTCAATTCCAAGCGGAACCGGGAAGCGGGCGGCGTAGGTCTGGGTCTTGCCATCACACAGTCGCTGGTGCGCAGCATGGGCGGATTTCTGTCTGTGGAAAGCGAACCCGGCACCGGAAGCGAATTTCAGTTTACCATCCCCCAGAAGGTTCTGGACGAAACGCCCATCGTATCCATCAAGGATAAAAACAATCTCTTTGCGGCCTGCTACATCAATCTGGACAAATACGATTACACCGTAGTGCGTGAAGGTTATGAAGCCTGCATCCAGCACATCGCCGGTCAGTTCGGGTTTCCCTTCCGTGTCTGCCGGAATCTCCCCGAGCTGAAACGCCGGATGGAGCGCGAGGCCTACACCCATATCTTTATCGGCTGGGAAGAATATACGGAAGACCGAAGTTTCTTTGACAGTCTCTGTACCGGGAGAACCGTTGTGCTGCTTCTGGATTACGATCAGGAGCTTTCGGTGCAGGGAAATATGCTGCGCATATACAAGCCTTTTACGGTGCTGTCCATCGCCGCCGTATTTAACGGCCAGAGAGTCCTTTACGGCGAGGATCAGCACGCAAGTTTACATAACAAATTTATTGCCCCACAGGCAAACGTACTGGTCGTGGACGATAACGCCATGAACCTTAAGGTTATGGCCCGGCTTCTTCTGCCCTACCAGCTCAAGGTCACCATGGCCGGCAGCGGACAGGAGGCTTTGGAAAAGCTGAATGCGCCGAATTTCGACTGTGTCTTTCTGGATCATATGATGCCGGAAATGGACGGCGTGGAGACGCTTCATAAAATCCGCCAGAAACCGGGCATGTATTACCAGTCCCTCCCGGTCATCGCCTTTACCGCCAACGCCATCGGCGGCGCACGGGAAATGTTTATGTCGGAAGGGTTCAACGACTTTATCGCCAAGCCCATAGAACTGAGCGTGCTGGAGCGTATCCTGCGCCGCTATATCCCGTCCCAGATGCAGATTCCCGTGGAGGAAAACGAGACCGTCAGGACAACGCAGCCGCCTGAAACTGCCGTCGGACCGGCAGCCGCAAATCCAAACGGACAAAAAACGGTGGGTAACCCCCCCGGGACGCAGGCAAAATCCTCTTTTGCCCCAACGCCCGAAAGCAGCCCAGCTGAGGTAACGGCGCGTGACGCCGTCTCCAGAGGACGGCTCCATCTGACCCGTGCGGGCGTAGACGTTGAACAGGCTCTCGCCTACTGCGGGGATGAAGAAGGTTTCCGGGAAATTATCGCGATCTTCCATGCGGAGGGCGGGAAGCGCCGTGAGAACCTTGCCCGCTATTTTAAAGAGCAGGATTGGAAAAACTATGTGATCTGCGTCCACGCCCTGAAGGGCAACGCCAAGGGCGTCGGCGCGGGCGAATTGTCGGAGATGGCAAGGGAACTGGAAATGGCCGGCAAGGAAAACCGGGTCGACTATATTTTGGAGCACCATGAGGCCATGATGGCTGACCACGACCGCCTTCTGGAAGCATTGGACGGCAACGTTTTTGTCTATCCTGACGCAGAAAAGCAGGATTCTGCCACGTCCACGCCATTGAAAGAAAGCACCGCCTCACCGGCTCCTGCGCCGGAAAAAGATCCTTCGGAACCGCAAGAGCCCGTTTCTGCGGATGTTCCTGCCACCCCGGCGGATGGGAATTCGCTGGAAAATCTGGTGGCACAGATCGAGGAAAAACTGTCATCCTTCGAGAGCGATGGTCTTTCGGCGCTTCTTGACCGGCTTGCACAGTGCAGCCACGAGGGCGCTTCCCTGGCCGGACTTGCGGACAATCTGCGGGAACTGACGCAGGATTTTGATTTTCTCGGCGCATCCGAGGTTCTGGAAAGGATGGGAAAATAACGTATGAGAAAGAAAATGCAGCGACTGATAAAAACCCTTTTCCCCGGGCAGCTTGACTTTAAGGAGAGAATCAGCCGGATGGTAATGCTTCTGGTGTTCGCCTCCTCCGTGATCGGCATCGTTCTCGTCCTTCCGGGCGCAGATCCCAAGGTATTATATTCTCTGGTACCCATATGCGTGATTTCCGGCCTTTCCATACGGATCACCCTGGCGCAAAACAGCAGCAAAACGGCCTCATGGCTTCTCGCCATCGGCACAAACGTAATCTTCTTTCCTGTGCTCTTTGTCACAAGCGGCGGCACCGAGAGCGGCATGCCTGTCTGGTTTGTGCTGGGACTGGTTTATATTTTCCTTTTATTTGAGGGGCGCGACTTTGTGATCGCCCTGACACTCTCCCTCCTCTCTTTTCTGGGAACCTATCTGCTGTGCTACTGCCGCCCGGAGCTTGTGCCGGATTCCACCCGGTTCTACAGCTTTGCGGACTCTTTTTTCGCGCTGGTCTGTGTAAGCCTGTTTATCGGCGTCCTCCTGAAGGTCCAGAGCAGAACCTATGAGCAGGAAAAGCAGATCGCGGAAGAGCAGAAGCGGGAAGTGGAGCAGATCGCCCGTTCCAAGGACAACTTTTTCGCCAACATGAGCCACGAGATCCGCACGCCCATCAACACGATTATCGGTTTAAACGAAATGATCCTCCGGGAGGACATCTCCGACGAGATCGCGGAGAACGCCATCAATATCCAGAATGCCAGCAAGATGCTGCTCACCACCATCAATGACATCCTCGATCTCTCGAAGCTGGAATCCGGCAAGATGGATATTGTGCCGACCCAGTACGAAATCAGCTCCATGTTCAGCGATCTGGTGAATCTGATCTGGATACGCGCGCACCAGAAAAATCTGGAATTTAAGGTGGACATTGACCCCGATATCCCCTCCATGCTTTACGGCGACGAAGTACGGATCAAACAGGTGGTCACCAATATGTTGACCAACGCAGTCAAGTATACATCCTCCGGCTCCGTCACCTTATCTGCCAAGGGGGAGCGAGTTGCCGCAGACCAGATTCTCCTGCGCATCTCGGTGGAGGATACCGGCATGGGTATCCGCAAGGAAAGTCTGGACGATCTTTTCCGCTCTTTCAAGCGGGTAGACGAATCGGATAACCGTAATATCGAGGGAACCGGCCTCGGCCTGAATATTTCCAAACAGCTTATGGAAATGATGGGCGGCAGAATTACCGTGGACAGCGTTTACCACAAAGGCTCTGTCTTTACCATTGAAATCAAACAGCGTATCGTCAATGTGCGGCCCATCGGCGTCATCAATTTTGCGGCCCAGAAACAGTTAAACCAGCGTTCCGTCTACCGCCAGAGCTTTATCGCGCCGGACGCCCGCATTCTGGTCGTGGACGACAATTCCATGAACCTGATGGTGGTGGTGAAGCTGCTGCGCGATACCAAAGTAAAGGTAGATACGGCGGAGAGCGGCAAAGAAGCGCTGAAGAAGACGGCGGAAAACACATACCATGTCATTCTCATGGATCACATGATGCCGGATATGGACGGGGCCGCTACCCTGCGCGCCATCCGCAGCCAGACGAAAGGCTTCTGCCAGAAGACCCCCGTAATCGCACTGACCGCCAACGTCATGTCGGACGCGGAACAGGTTTACCGTGGCATGGGCTTCGACGGCTATCTGGCCAAACCCATCAGCGCACCGCTCCTGGAAGCGGGGCTTCTCAAATATCTGCCACCCGCGCTGATCGAGTATATGGCGCAGGATGCCAGTGACGAGACAGACGGTATGGAAGGTCTGAACCAGATAAGCAGCGCCCGCAAGCGCAAGATTGCGGTCACGGCTGACTGTATCTGCGACCTTCCCAAGGATCTGCTGGACCGTTTCCACATACGCCTTATGTACTGCTATGTACACACAAATGAGGGGCGGTTCTGCGACCTCTTTGAAATTTCCTCCGACAGCCTGCTCTCCTATCTGCAGCAGGAAGGCAGCCACGCCCATTCCTCCACGGCAGCTCCTTCCGAATACGAATATTTCTTTGCGGAGACGCTGGCGGAGGCGGAGCATGTGATTCATATTACCGCCACCGCAGATTTAAGCGGCGCTTATCCGAACGCCACCCAGGCGGCCAAAACCTTCGACAATGTCACTGTCGTGGATTCCGCCCATATCAGCAGCGGCCACGGGCTGATGGTGCTCTACGCTGCCATGTTGGCCGAGGAGGGACGGTCCGTGGATGAAATCTGTCAGGCGCTCGATGAATACCGGGAACGGGTTTTCTCAAACTTCCTTGTACCAAGCACCGCCACCCTCTACCGCAACGGCAAGGTGAGCGGCGCAGTCCACAGAATCTGTGCCGCGCTGAATCTCCACCCGGTCCTGTCCATGTCCAAAAACAGGCTAAAGCTGTGGCGGATCGAATCCGGCAATATGCCCCGGGTCATCAGACAGTATATCAAAACGCTGTTTCGGCACAGCAGACAGATCGACACCAGTATCCTTTTCATCACCTATGCAGGCTGCAGCGTAAAGCAGGTTGATGAGATCGCGGAGACCGTGGAAAAATATATCCATTTTGATCAGGTGATCCTGCAGAAGGCGTCCGCCACCGTGTCAAGCAACTGCGGCGTTGGGACCTTCGGGCTGATGTTCGTGAGAAAGGAAAAACAGGAGTCGTGACGGCTCCTGTTTTTTATTCCCGCTTCGAAATTACACACGGTTAAAAATTTTTTCATTTTTCCTGCCCGATTGCCTTCAGGCAAGTCTCCAGCGCACTCTCCCCCTCCACACTCACAACATCCGGCACCGTTCCACACGCTTCGCTCCCTGTGCCGTCCGCCGTCACTCCGTACATAGGGCTGTACTGTACCACCAGACCGCTGTTTGGCAGAATCAGGTAAACCGGGGCTGTGCCGATCCCGTCCCCTGCCGTCGTCCTTCCTACCAGTGTGGCAAAACCGCTCGCCTTGGAGAACATGGCCGCATACTCGGAGGAAGAATAATTATTCTCACTCACCAGAAGCCATATTTTCCCGTCAAACCCGCCTCCTGCAGGCTCTACCGTATAGTCCTCCCGCAAAAACCAGTCGCAGTCCGCGGCGTCCTCCCGGTTCAGTTCCGGCATTGGGGGAAGTTCACTGACCGGCCGGTACAGCCCGGACGCAATCCCCTCTTTCACCCGCAGGAAAGTCCCGTTGTTCTCTCCGTCCTTAAAGAGCTGATATCCCGGCACCGTCAGCGTATCCTTAGTCAGCGGCGCTGCCACCAGCTCGTCAAAATACTGCATACTGCCGCCCGGATTATTAGTGATATCAATAATCAGATTCTCATAGTCTCTGACTTCCTGATAAAAGGACAGCAGTGTTTCGCGGTCAGTCTCCATCTGCTCATAATCAAATGTGTTGATAGAAACATAAGCTGTTTTTCCCGGCCCCAGAATCTCCGTTTCCACATTGACGTACATCGGTTCACCCGCCGCTTCTGTGGTTTCTGCGGTCTCCCCGGCTGTTGTCGCATCCGCTGTGCTTTCCCCAGGCGTTGTTACTGCTTCCGCAGCCTCTTTTCCCTTTTCTCCACGCCCGTCACTTTCTGCCGCCCGTTTCTCCTCCGTCAGACGTCCGACCTCCTGATAATACTTTGTCATGGAAGCGTAGGTGTTTCGTGAAACAGGATTGTCCAGCGCATCTATATACGGCTCATATTGCGCTCCCTGTCCCGATTCTTTTACAAACGCCCGCCAGAACGCAAGCTCACTCTCGTAGCGCCGTCCCCAGAGATCCAGATGTCCCGTAAAAGAAAATTCCCCGATGAAATCCTTTAACACGTAGTAAAAAGCATCGTCGTTCGCGCACTGTTCCACCTTTGCCCGGTAATCCTCTTCCAGCGTATCCAGATCCGCCCCGGCCTGCCGTTTCGCCAGTTTCACGTAAGGATAATTCTCCCGCAGACCGTCGCACAGGCTCTCAAAATCCTCCATCTGCTGTTCCCTGGAAAGACCGCCCATCCAGTTTTTCTGTTCATCTGTCATTTCTGAAAGTACCTGTTCCCTTGCCTCCTCCTCGTTCTGTGTGCCGGTTGCCTCCTGCTTATCCTGTTCGTCCCGCGCGTTTCCTGTATCCTGCGCCTCCTGTCCGTCCCGCGCGTTTCCTGTATCCTGCGCCTCCTGTTCATCCTGCACGCTTTGTATGCCGGCTTCTTCCGTCATGCTATACTGCCGCCCGTCTGCCCCGCAGCCCGACGCCGCCATAGCAAGGCCCAGGCAGATACCGCACAGCCGCACACCTCTCCGTTTATTCCGTGCCGCCGCGTAAACGGGAGGCACGGCTGCCAAATTTCTTTTCCTCATACCGTCTCCTCCGACGGCATCACCGGCTTTTCCCTGACAGACATGATTTCCTTCCCTTCGCTGCCAG
Source organism: uncultured Lachnospiraceae bacterium (assembly GCA_947174505.1). Classification (GTDB taxonomy): domain Bacteria; phylum Bacillota; class Clostridia; order Lachnospirales; family Lachnospiraceae; genus UBA3282. The sequence continues at coordinate 23,707 of CAMWJF010000034.1, read as the reverse complement.
TCATCTCCGGCACGGACGATCCCTGTGAAAGCAATGCTTCCTCTCCTCGCCCGGGCTCGTTCTCCGTCCTGTCAAAGCGCACAGTCACGGTAAACAGATCCGCGTCCGTCTCCACCGTAAGCCTGCCGCCGCATGCCTCTGTAAAGCTCTTCGCAATGGACAGGCCCAGTCCGCTTCCTCCATCCGTACGGCTCTCGTCACCGCGCACGAAACGTTCCGTAAAGTCCTTACTGTCCGCAAGCTCCACCCCGGAGGTATTTTTGACGCGGACAACCGTCTGTCCCGCCTCCTCCGTAAGCGTCAGGTATACCCTTGATCCCTCCAGCGAATAGCGCAGCGCGTTCTGCAAGAGATTCTGGAACACCCGGTAAAGTCTCTGCCCGTCCGCCACCACCGGCACAGGGTGCTCAGGAATCACCGTCCGCATCGTCAGGCCGCTCTCCTCAATCCTGTCATTCATATCCGCCAGCGTCTGGCGCAGGAGCTTGCCCATATCCAGCGTTTCCATCTGAATCGGAAGCTGCCCGGAGGTGGCCTTGCTGATCTCAAACACATCCTGTACGATACCGCGCAGCCGCTCCGCCTTTTCCCCTAAAATCTGAATATATTCCTTCACATGCTGGGGGAGTTCCTCCTCCTGCCGCAGAAGCTCCGTGTAACTGATAATGGAGGTGAGCGGCGTCTTGATATCGTGGGATACATTGGTTACCAGATCCACCTTCATCCGCTCGCTCTTCATCCGCTCGCTGAGCGCCGTCTCCATCCCCTTCTGTATCTGATTTAAATTGTCCGCCGCCTCCCGCAGATCCGTTTCCTCCGACAAGATCAGCTCTTCTGTCAGATTGCCCTCCCGCACCGCCAGAATCTGATCGGTGAGAGCGCCGATGTCCGCAGCCAGCCGGTGATTTTTCCTTAAACCTAAAAATGTGATCAGCGTAAAGACAGACAGCGCGTTGAAAATCACACAGCCGGTCAGCATATAGGCTCCTCTCATGCCAAAAGGATAACCCACATCCTGCGCCACGACTCCATATACATCATCTATATAATCATAGGCATATCCGTCCATAAAATAATTCAGGAACTCCTCCTGATACAGCCAGAGCGCGCCAATCGCCGCCGCAAACAGTACAAGCAGGATAAGCTCTGCAATCAGCGTAAGCCGTTGTCTCCGCACCAGCCTTTTCTGGATCGGGTACGTAAAGTCTTTTATCTTAAGAAGATCAAAAACCGGCTTTTTCTGCCTTTTCCCATTCGTCCGCCAGTCCAGCACAACCAGATAAAGGAGCCAGAACCAGAGGGCCAGATATCCCCCCGCTTTCGTCAGCCTTGCCATCTCGTAGATGTAGTCACCGCTCCAACTATAGTAGCCCACTCCGGTTCTGATCCACCAGACAAGCTGTCCCAGCGCGCCCCCGCCCATTCCCGTAAAGAGAATGACCAGAACAAGCAGAAGAAACAGTTTGATCTCCAGACAGATTTTCCCCAGTAATTCCGCGATCCGTTCCACTGCCTGCCGCCTGCTCTTCCGCATAAGAAGGGCCGCCGCCAGAAGGATCACCGCTGCCGTCAGAAACATCTCCATCCGCACGGCTGCGCTGCGTAGCCAGTCCAAATGCTCCTTCATGCGGTAGAGGCCGCCGCCGTACTGCGTGACCCGGCCGTCCCCGTCCGATTTCACCAGATAAAGCTGCGGGGATCTGGCTGCCGCCAGAAAGACCACCGCTTCCCCGGCCGACTCTCCGATCGTAAAGTTCGCATAGCCGGGCACCCGCCAACGGCTTTTATCGCTGTAGACCCCGTCGCCGTACACATTTTCCTCATGGCCGTCCTTCACGATCGTTACCTTGCCGTCGCCCGCCCTGTTATACCATAGCGTGAAATTGTACGCCTTGGCGTCAAGCGCCCCGGCAAAGTCCTCGCCCTTCCATTCCTCACCCGCTCTTTCCTCGAATCCCTCAATGTTCGAGTAGAGAAGCTTATTCTGATAAATCACGGCGTAGCGGAGGTTCTTATTCTGCGCCGCATCCGCCATGTAGGCGTCCCGGCTTTCCTTGTCGTCAAAGTTATAATCGTAGTAATCGCTGTAGCCGCCATAATACCCGTCATAATCATACGCGCTGCCGAGTCCGTATTCCGCTGCCGTCATTTCGTCATAGTGCGCCTGCTCTTCCGCCAGATATGCCTGATAATCGTCCCAGTCCCCGCCAAAAGTCTCCGGCCCTTCCAGATTATTCAGAAAATCTGCTGCAGCCCCATAATCCGCAGTCTCCTCCACGACATCTTCCTGCTGCACAGACGACCCATTCTGGAATTCCTCGACCCACTCGTCATAAGATTCATCCATGAACTTATACACCGCGCCCGTGGAGTCCGTAAAGTATCCCGAATAAGCCTTTCCCCCTGTTGCCACACCTATAAGCTCCGACAGCTTTTCGCTGATCAGTTCCCGAAATTCCCCGCTTTCCTGATAGTCCGGCTGTCCTTCATAGATTCCCATGCCGAAGGCCGCAGCTATGCCCGCAGCGGGAACCAGATTAACGACCAGCATGGTCAATCCCGTAAAAAACGCTAAAAAACTAAATATTGCCTTACCTTTTTTCCATTTTATAGCCAATGCCCCACACCACCTTTATATATTCTGGCTCCTTCGGATTGAGTTCGATTTTCTCCCGGATATGGCGGATGTGCACCATCACCGTATTCTCCGGCGAAAAAGACGGCTCCTCCCAGACTCTCTCATAGATCTCCTCCGCCGGAAAAATCCGGCCCCTGTTCTTCATCAGAAGCTCCATGATCTTCGTCTCCGTGGCGGTCAGCCTGACCGGCTCCCCGTCCGCATAGAGCGTGCGCTCTTTCAGACGGTAACAGAGTCTGCCGTTTGTGATCTCGTCCTCCTCATTCTGTGCATGGATTCCGCCCAGCAGCGTATACCTTCGAAGCTGGCTTTTCACCCGGGCTGCCAGCTCCTGCGGGTTAAAGGGCTTCGCCACATAATCGTCCGCCCCCATGGAGAGTCCGAGAATCTTATCCGTGTCCTCCGTCTTCGCGCTCAGAACGATAATAGGAAGGTTTTTGCGCTCCCTGATCTTCATCATGGCGGAAAGCCCGTCCAGCTTCGGCATCATCACATCCATGATGATAAGCTGCACCTCTGTCTCCGCCAAAATCCGCAGCGCCTCCATACCGTCGTAAGCCTTAAGCACAAGGTACCCTTCCTTTTCCAGAAGAAGGGCAATCGCCCGCACAATCTCCCTGTCGTCGTCCACCACCAGCACACTTGCATCCATTTGAAAACCTTGCCTCCTTTTTTCCGCGGAACAGTTCGTAATCAAAGCTTTTGGTCAGAAAAGCAATTGATGAACAGTTCCTAAGCCTGAATCCATCATAAAAACAAGTCCTTATAAAAAAGTCGTGGGATTTCTTATAAAAATCTTAAAATGCGCGCATAAGCAGCGTCATAAGTGACTGCCATCATGCGCATGCCTGCATGAAAGCATGATGCCGGCTGCTTATGCAAAGTATGCCCACGCATCACATGATGTCAACTAATATAGTTTTCCCGCATCTCCTTCTCCGCCGCCTGTATCTCCTCATAGAGCTCCCTGGCGGAAACCCGGATTGCGCCCGCGCCCATAATGATGATCTGCTCCAGCCCGTCGGAGGTGGCCACCCGTACGCGGTATTTTTTCCGGCTCATCTCGCGGGTCACCTTCTCAATATACTGGTCTGCCGTCTCGGCCTCCTTTGTATAGACCACGTCAATATTGTGATACCGCTCCACGCTGCCGGGGTTCCCCTTCACCCGGTACGCGTCAAAAACCAGAATCAGGTGCATTTTACGGAATGCCTGATAATTACAGAGAATATCCATCAGTCTCCCCCTGGCGGCATTTAAATCTGACCGGGCCAGACTGCCAAGCCCGTCCCAGGCAAATATAATATTGTAGCCGTCCACCAGAAGATACTCCTCCTGCTTTCCCTGCCCGCCGCGGTATTCCACCTCAACGGGAGCCGCCGTCTTTGCCCGGATCGTTCTGGCCCATCCCTGTTTTTTCGGTTCCTTTGACCCGTAAGTCCGGGCGAAGATCTCCTCCACCTCATCCTGACCTATAAAGTCAATCTCTGATCCGCCGCCTGTCCGTTTCGCGTAGCGCTCAGCGAAGTTCCCCGTCCCGGCGTTGTTTCCAGCCCCGTTTTCACCGTGCCCGCTGCGCCCACATTGTTGGCCGTTCTGGTCATTCCCATCGTCCGCACCGTAAATACTGCCGTCCGCCAGCCGCCAGCCCTCTTTCAGCGCAGGCTCCAGATGCATATACTCCTCCACATGATCCCACTCCACCACAAATCCCGCGCCATGGGCGCAGAACACGGAACCGCACGGATTCTCCACATCATGCTCCGCCTCATAGCCGGTCCGTTCCATCACTTCCTCTGTATTGTGGCACGGCTCATAGCCCTTCAGTCTGGTAAAGAGACGTCCCTTTCCCCCAGAATAGGCAAGCATTCTGGTCTGGTAGCCGCCAAACTCAGAGACCGGCACTGTGCCCGTAAGTACCGCCTCTTCCCCCACCGTCTCCGGCGGGTCAAAGCGGCCCCTCATGGCCTGCACATCCGTCATGGCGCGCCCCACGAAGGAAGCGGGCAGCTCCATGCGGAATTCGTAGACAGGCTCTAACAGCACACTCTTTGCCCTGCACAGCCCCTGCCTGAGCGCGCGGTAGGTCGCCTGCCTGAAATCGCCGCCCTCCGTATGCTTCAAATGGGCTTTGCCCGCCGCCAGCGTGATCTGCATATCCGTAATAGGCGCGCCCGTAAGCACACCCAAATGTGTCTTTTCCTCCAAATGAGTCAATATCAGCCGCTGCCAGTTCCGGTCCAGCTTATCCTCACTGCATCTGCTCCGAAAGGTAAGGCCGCTGCCCCGCTCCCCCGGCTCCAGAATCAGATGCACCTCCGCATAGTGCCGCAGGGGCTCGAAATGCCCTACGCCCTCCGCCACATCCGCGATGGTTTCCTTATAGAGGACGTTTCCCTCATCAAAAACCGCCTCTATACCGAAACGCTCCTGAATCAGTTTCCTTAAAATTTCAATCTGCACCTCGCCCATCAGCCTGACATGAATTTCTCCGCTCTGCTCCTGCCAGACGAGATGAAGCTGCGGCTCCTCCTCTTCGAGTTTACATAACTTCTTATACAAGTCATGCACATCACATCCGTCAGGAGGATTGACCCGATAAGTCATAACCGGCTCCAAAACAGGCAGCACCGTCTCCTTTTCGATGCCAAGCCCCTGCCCGCAAAATGTGTGCTCCGGCCCCAGAAGCGCACAGATGCTTCCGGCTTCCGTCTCCTGCACAGTCGTGTACTTTTCCCCAGAATATAGACGGATCTGGTCAATCTTCTCCAGGCAGTCCTCTGCCGCCCCATCATACCTGACTGCTTCTGCCGGCACGCCAGCCTCCGGCCTGACCACCCTGCCTGCTGTCGCTATGGTCTGCTTTACCTTAAGGCCGCCTCCGGTCATCTTGATATGTGTCAGGCGGTTTCCCTGCGCGTCTCTCGTGATCTTAAAGACACGCGCCCCGAAGGCTTCCCCATACTTGGGCGAAGGCGCATATGCCGAAAGCGCGTCGAGCAATGCCTCCACACCCTCCCCGTGCAGGGCAGAACCAAAAAAACAGGGGAACAGCTTCCGGCTTTCTATAAGCGCCGCAATCTCCCCGTCACTGACCAAAGCCTCCGTGGCTGTCCGATTCGTTCCTGACTCTTCCTTCCCCTGCCCGGCAGATAGCATCTGCTCCTGCACGCCCGCCGCGCTCTGCTCCATCCGCTCCAGATACCGCTCCAGCAGCGTCTCGTCGCAGACCGCAATATTTTCATAAAATTCGTCCGTCATCCCGCCACCCGTGCACGCAAAAGACACACACCGTCCGTCCAGCTCCTTCTGCACGCCCGAAAGCAGCAGATCCGTGTCCGTACCCGGCTGGTCCATCTTATTGACAAAGAGAAAAACCGGCACCTGATAGCGCTCCAGAAGCCTCCAAAGGGTCAGCGTATGGCTCTGTACCCCGTCCGCGCCGTTTACAATCAGCACCGCACAGTCCAGCACCTGCAGCGTCCGCTCCATCTCCGCGGAAAAATCCACATGCCCCGGCGTATCTAAAAGCGTCACCTCCATGTCCTTCCAGGACAGGCGGGCCTGCTTGGAAAAGATGGTGATGCCGCGGTCCCGCTCCTGTGTATCCGTATCCAGAAAGGTATTCCTGTGATCCACGCGGCCCAGGCTTCTGATTTCCCCCGCCATGTAAAGTATACGCTCCGCCAAAGTCGTTTTCCCTGCATCCACATGGGCCAGCAGGCCAATTACCATCTTTTTCTCACTCATATTTAACCCCCGGCTCCGCAGTACGGCAAACGCCGTTTTCGAGCATTCTCCCTGAATGGTTTACACTGTCGCAATTTCCTATAGAACGAGAACATGCCCCGCCGGTAAGCGGGACATGCAGTATTTGTTGTCAACCTGAAAATTTTAACTCTTTTCACCCTACTTTAAGATCTCTGCAAGACTGTCGATGCCGGACTGTACCTTCGCCATAGACGTAAGGATTGTCTCCACTCCCGTCACCTGTTCCTCTGTGGAGGAGCTGATCTCTGTCGTTCCCTGTACGGAAACCTGGGATATTTTCTCAACCTGCGACATTGCATCCTGCAGCCTCTCCTTGATCTCCACGATACCGCCAAGCTCGCCCTTCAGCTTATCCGTCTCCTCAATCACCTGCTCGGAGGACTTCAGCATGGTGTCAAAAATCTTCACCGTATCGTCCAGCTTCTCGTTGGACTCCCGCACAATTACGGTATTCCGGTCAATGACTTTGTTCGTGTCGTCAATGGTTGCGATGATATCCTTCAAAATCGCGTCGATCTTCTGCGTCGCCGAAGCCGACTCCCCGGACAGCGCGTTGATCTCATCCGCAACCACCGCAAAGCCCTTTCCAGCCTCACCCGCCCTTGCCGCTTCAATGGCCGCATTCAGGGCAAGGAGATTCGTCTGCTTCGCGATCTGGCTGATGCTGTCTATGATCTCACCGATAGAGCTGGACTTCTGCGCCAGCGCCGCCATACCCTCGGAGGCCACCTGCGTCGCCTTGATATTTTCGCTGAACTTTTTGGAAAGCTCCTCGATGGCCACAATGCCCTCGTTGTTTTTCTCCTCCAGTTGTCTCACATTTTCAACCGTCTGCAGCACTCTGGCCTCGGAATCCCCGATCCTGCTGTCCAGATCGTTGAAAATCTGGATGCTGCCTTCCACCTGCTCGATCTGCTGTTCCACACTGGCGGATATTTCCTCAGTGGACGCCGCGATCTCCGAAGAACTCTGCTCAAAGCTATGCAGGGAATCATAGATGGACTGTGAGGACTCCTGCAGTCCCTCGAAAGCGCCTCTTACATTATCCAGAAGCGTCTCTACCTCTCCCTCCTTCTGCTCCACCGCCATAAACAGGGATCTGGCCCGGAATACAATAAAAGCGGCGGCCGCAATCGCCAGCACATACACCATGATAATAAAAACCCAGATGGACAGCGTATACATACACAGATACGCCTGCCTGAAAATAAGCAGCGCCACTGCATTGACCACAATAGTCACCGCCGCACATACTTTGATCACCGACAAATCATAATAGGGGACCGCCAGAAACAGAACCAGAAAATACGCTTCCACCATGGCGCCGAATACACCGGGCGTACCCACCACCAGGGTCACCGCGCCAAAAAGCGGCAGCACGGATATGTACAGATATTTTGCAAGAGCGCCCAGTTTCTTTTCAAGGGCCTTGATCAGCAGGCTGGCCGCCACCATCACCAGCGCAACCGCGTCCCTTCCTGACCCGCCATTGAATAAAAGTACGTAGACGACGGCCACGACCGGGATCACACAAAGAAACAGGAATAAAATCATATTCATCCGTTTCTCCTCATTTTTGAGAATTTCCAGTTCCATACCATCTACCTCCTTCTCCTGCGTAAGACAGTATATTTACTTTATATTTACTTTATAGTACTAATGTTACAGTATACCCCGTCAAAAGTCAATCGGAAGGTTATCTTCCACAAACCTCAACAGCCGCATTTTCCCCGTTTTCGGCCATCATGCCAAGGCTCACAAATCTGTCATAGTGTTCCGGCTTAAACATCTTTTTATAAAGGGTGTCCAGCGCGTTCAGAGAAGCCTTCTGTCCCCGTTTCCCAATGGGCTTGTACAGGACACTGTAATCCACCCCGAACAGGACGGATCGGAGCGCCGTCATCTCGCATTCGCAGGACAGATAAAAGGCGATCCGCCGCTGTCTGGTCAGGCGCTGTTCTTCATTCTCCGCCGCCGAAACCCGCTCCGACTCGATATACAGCCCCTCCACCTCCGGCAGATTCTCCTCAAAATAGGTCTCAAATAAAGAGACGGCCCGGTGTCCGAGTCCCCCGCCTCTCTTGTCTTTCAGGATCGCAAAATAATCAAGCAGCGCGCACTTTGTCTCCTCACAGAGAATAAAAACCCCATAACCCGCCAGTTCCCCCTCCTCATAAATACCGAGAGAAAACCCAAAACCCGCCTCCGCGCTGCGCAGAATATGGCTCAGGGGCTTTAGCTCGCTTGCCGGAAAATCCTGCTTCATATATGTGTTATAAATTTCTGTAAGCGCATCCTCCGCCAGTCTTTTTACGGTATAAGACATATCGTTCCTGTTCCTTTCCGACTCCATACATAAGTTTACATAATTTATATTATGACAACTCCAATATGCACGGCATACATGACACGTTTGTCACGTCATCTGTCGTATCCCTGCACATACACAAAGTTTTCGTTTGCCCGATTCATGTGGTAATCCGGGTGCAGCACCGCCTCCACAAAGTCCCCGCCGCCCGGCTCGATCACCGTTACCGCAATCCCCAGCGCCCGCTCCACATCCTGCACGGTAACGTCGTCCAGAAAAACCTGTTCCCCGCTTCGCAGCATATTGGCAGGAACGAAGAGCGCTTCTCCCAGACTCTGCCCTCCCTGCTGCCGCTCCTTCAGCTGGGCAATCAGATCCTGCCCCGTAACCAGACCCGCAACGGTAATCGTTTCACCGAAGAAATCATTCCGAATGGGACAGACATGCACGGTGAGTCCGGGGCAGACTCTGCACAGCTCCTCCGCCGCCTCCTGTATGACAGAAAAAGCCAGCTTTCCCGTGGCAACCGTGAGTGTCCGCCGCAGGCCTGCCAGCCTCTCTTGACCGTCATGGTCATCCATAGCCTTCCGCATCGCTTCCGCAAATTCTTCCCGGAAAAGCCGCATCATGCCCACGCCGTTTTCCAACTGGATATAGCCGTCGTAACGCGCCTCCTCCGGGAAATCCCGCTCCGCCAGCATATAGAACTCGTCGCTGGCATGGATAAAGTGTAGACCATACTGGTCAAAACAAAGCGTCTGATACGCCTCTATCATGTCAATGACCTGTCCGGCCTCCTCCTTTGTAAACAGTGCCAAAGGATAAAGGCCTTCCCTGTATTTCGTCATCCCCGCGGGCACCACGGAAACGCTCCGCATAAAGGGAAGATACTTCATCAGATCCGTAATGCTGCGCCGCAGTTCTTCGCCGTCGTTAACACCCTTGCAGCACACAATCTGCCCGTTCATCTCCACATGGCCCTCATAAAAACGGTCCAGAAAACGCAGCTTTTCCCCCGCAAAGCGGTTGTGTAGCATCTGGCACCGCAGCCCGGGGTTCGTTGTCTGTACCGAAATGTTAATCGGCGCAAGCTGCATCTGAATGATGCGCTCCACATCCTTTTCGGACATATTGGTCAATGTGATATAATTGCCCTGCAGGAAAGAAAGCCGGGAATCATCATCCTTAAAATAAAGCGTCTCCCGCATTCCCGGAGGCATCTGGTCGATAAAGCAGAAAATGCACTTATTACTGCAGGAACGGTAGTCGCTCATCAGGCCGTTTTCAAACTCCACGCCCAGATCCTCGTCGTACTCCTTGTCGATCTCCAAAAGCCACTCCTCACCGTCCGCCTTGCGCACAAGCGCCTCCACATACTCGTCCTTCATCAGATAACGGTAATCGAACACATCTTCAATTTCCTGATTATTAATGGAAAGAAGGACGTCGCCCGGCTCCATTCCCATCTCTTCCGCGATGGAACCGGGCATAACCTCCTTCACCACATGTCCTGTCCTATTCAAATCCGCACCCCTCCTGCCGCCCGGGCGCCGTCGGCCTTACTGTTGTACATGATAAAACGCCAGCGGTTTACATAACACTTTTCCATTACTCCAGTATCGTATACTGCAGCATTTCATATAAGAGCTTCGTCCCCTCTTTGATTTCCGGGGGCAGAAGGGCGCGGGCCACCAGCTTATACCCGTCCTCCGCCGCGTCTATGCGCTCCAGATTCGCGTAATCCTCGTCGATACTCGCCACCCGGTACTGAAATGTGTTCATGCCTTCCCTGCTCCTTCCCGTTCTCTTTCTCCATTTTACGGGTTCCCGCACTTCTGCCGCCGGGCTACCCCTTTACTACAGTATACCCCATTTCTCTCAGAAGCGCCATATCCGTTTCCACAGTAATGCCCGCCGTGGTCAGCATATCCCCGCTGATGGCCGCGTTCGCGCCTCCGGCAAAGCATTTTTCCCCCTTATCGCCGAGAAGCCCTCTGCCGCCCGCCAGCCGGATCGATGCATCCGGAATGATAAAGCGGAATACAGCCACAATCCGGCGCACCTCATCATTTGTCAGAGCCGGATTCTTTTCGTAAGGGGTGCCCGGAATCGGGTTCAGCACATTCACGGGAACGGATTTTACGCCAAGCGCCCTTGCCGTCAGCGCCATATCGATCCGGTCCTCCATGGTTTCCCCCAGCCCCATGATGCCGCCGCTGCAGACTTCCAGCCCCGCCCGCTTCGCCGCCAGCAGCGTCTCTATCTTATCCGCGTAGGTATGGGTCGTGCAGACTAACGGAAAATACCGCTCGGAAGATTCCAGATTGCAGTGGACACGGGACGCCCCCGCTTCCCTGATTTTCACAAAATCCGCCTCTCCAAGCAGTCCAAAGGAGACGCAGACCTCTATACCGGCTTCCCGCCGCACCGCACGGATGCTCTCGCACACCCGCTCCACCTCCGCCTCCGAGAGCCGCCTGCCGCTGGTGACAATGGAGTAACGCAGTACCCCCTGCGCCGCATTGTGTTTCGCCTGCTCCACGATTTTTTCCGTGGACAGCAGCGGGTAGGACGCCCCGCAGGCAGCGGTATAATGGGCGCTCTGGGCACAGTACTTACAGTCCTCCGAACACCTCCCGCACTTTCCGTTTATGATCGTGCAGAGGTCGAAGCGGTTCCCGCAAAAATGCGCCCGGATCTCGTCCGCCGCCTGACAGAGCGGCTCCAAGGGCATTTCCGTCAGGGGCATAATCTCCCCTTTTGTGAGAAACCCGCCCTGATATATTTTTTCCTGCAATTTCCTGATAGTGTCCATCTGTCGTTCCTCTTTCCATGTATTTCGTATTTATGCCTGTGACTTTTGCAGTGCTATGTAGTTTACAAAATTCCAATTTTGACCCTGCACTCTATGCTATTTCAATAGTTTACATAACTCACGCCTCGGCATGTATTTTCCCGATCCACGTTTTAGTTTACATAAATTTATTCAAACCACGCTTTCATCACGGAAAGCACTTTCACCAGTTCCTCCTCCGCAATCACATAGGGCGGCATCGCATAGAGATATTTGAGAAAAGGTCTGGCAAACACACCCTGCTTTTTCGCATACTCCTGATAACCGACAAGAGACTCACTGTCATATACCTCCATGCAGACACATCCTCCCATCATGCGCACTTCCTTCACCCCGGAACTGGAAAAGCCCGCCATTTCCCGTTTCGTGATCTCCTCTATCCTGCGGATTTTCGACATATAGTCCTGCCCCTCAAACAGTTCAATGGAGGCAAGGGCCGCGCTGCAGGCCAGCGCATTCCCCATAAAAGTCGGCCCGTGCATCAGCGCAAGCGCCGGGTCGTCCCCGTAAAAGCCCCGGTAAACCTTCTCTCCCGCCACCGTAACCGCGTGTCCGATGTATCCGCCCGTCAGCGCTTTGCCGAGCACCAGAATGTCCGGCAGCACCTCGTCCGCCACAAAGCGGTATCCCGTCCTTCCGAATCCCGTGGCCACCTCGTCAAAAATAAGCAGCACATCATATTGGTCGCAAAGCTGTCTCGCACGCTTTAAAAAGGCCAGATCATACATCCGCATACCACCTGCTCCCTGTAACAGCGGTTCTACGATAAAACAGTTCAACTCGTCATGATGTTTTTCAAACGCCTCCTCCAGCGCGGGAATCTCCGTTGGAATATGAATGACGCCCTGTTTGCTCTCAAAAGCAAAGTGGTAATCCTCATCGTCGCCCACCTCCATCGTTTTAAAGGTGTCCCCATGATAGGAATGGGTAAGCGAAAGCACCGTTTTGCGCCCATCCTTCCTGTTCACGTTAAACTGCAGCGCCATCTTGAGGGCCACTTCTACCGCCACCGAACCGGAATCCGAGAAAAAACAGTAGTTCAGATCGCCGGGCAGCCATTCGGCAAGCCTGTCCGATAATTTTTGCACCGCCGGATGGGTCAGCCCGCCCAGCATCACATGGGAAAAAACATCCGCCTGCTCTTTGATGGCTTTCGTCAGCACGGGATGCTTATAGCCGTGAATCACGCTCCACCATGACGAGATGGAGTCGATCATTTTGTCCCCTTCCTTTGTATAAAGATACACACCCTCCGCATCCACGATCTCGTAGGGCGGTTTCATGGTTTTCATCTGTTCGTAAGGATACCAGATCATAGGAAAGTCCTCTTTTCTTATTTGTAGTATCATGTATAAGTTATGTAAACTTGTTCTTGTATTTCACTTTTTTTGAAGCAAAAATTATGTAAACTCATTCACCCATTTCATTTTCTGCCAAAATTCTGAATTATGTAAACTTTTTACCACTTCACATACTGGATTCACGATACAGCGCTTTCAGCGCCTCCGCCTCCATGGAAAGCTCCCGGTCGCCCTCCTGCACGCAGGCAAGGGTCTTCAGCCCGGTCAGTTCCCCGCACATACGAATATTGTCCTCCTCCATCACATCGCCGGGATGAAAACGGTTAAAGATCATTCCCACAATAGGAATGTTTCTGGCCCGCATATACGCAGTCGTGAGCACCACATTGTTGATGGTGCCAAGTCCTGCGTCGGCAATGAGCAGACATGACAGTCCCAGACTCCTGATCACGTCCTCCAGAAATATCTTTTCCCCGTCATAGCGGATGGGGCAGAGAATGCCGCCGCTGCCTTCCATGGTCACATAGTCGTATTTTCCGCTCACCTTCCGAAAACCATCCTGCACCGCGGACAGCTCCACCTGCCCTCCCTCAATGCTGGCTGCCAGATGAGGGGAATAGGCATGTTCATAAACGTAAGGACACATCTCCTCCAGAGGCTGCGCAATCCCGGAAACCTCCTTCACAGACAGGGCGTCCCCAGGTATCAGCGTGCCGTCCGGCCTTCTCTCATTGCCGCTCATGGCAGCCTTGTAATACGCGGCATTTTCCCCGCTCTCCCTAAGCTTTTTAATGACCAGTCCGGTCACATAAGTTTTTCCCACATCCGTCCCCGTGCCTGTCACAAAGAGATTCTTACTCATACGCTTCTCCCCTTTCTTTGGTCTGCCGTCCCGTTTCCCCGCCTTTTCTCCTTCACCTTATGACTGTAATAGTCAATCAGCGGCATCATCTCTCCGTATCGTTTCCTGCCATCCTGTCAAATACAGGTTTTACCCTTACGGTCAAAATAGCCGCCAGAATACACAGACAGATATCCCCCGGAACCGCCAGCACAAAGCAGTACTGGAACAGTGGCCCAAGCGCAATGGGCGTGTCAATCACATAGTTACAGATTACATAGTAGTAAACCATGCCCGCCGCATAGACGATGAACAGCCCCAGAAAGTTTACGGCAATAACCCATCCGGTCAAAAGCTTCTGTTTCCGCTCCACCATCCTGCCCGTCACATAAGCCGCCAGCATAAATCCCAGCAGATACCCGAAGCTTGGCTTCAATATGTACCAGAATCCACCGCCCTCCGCAAAGATGGGCAGGCCCACCAGTCCCAGCAAAATATAAACGCCGACGCTCATCGCCCCTTTCCTGCCGCCCAACAGAAGCCCCGCCAGCATGGTAAACAGAAACTGCAGGGTAAAAGGTACCACGGGCACGGGAACCTTGATAAAGGCACCTACCGCAATCAGTGTGGTAAACACCCCGCAAAGCACCATGTCATGTGTACTAATCTTTCTCCTGACAAGTGCCTGTTTTCCCCTCTTTTCTCCATCCATAGAAAGTCTTTTTTCCATACCGTCCTCCGTTTTTCTAATCTAAGTTTCGTTGCCGCCTCATTGTTAACCTTTATTAAATACTGGTTGACAATATGAGTATAGCATATCACAGGAGGTTGTCAAGGCGGTAAATCCTGAAAGCGCACAGGGGATTGTGCGGTCTTACCTCTAAGGTGTCAAGATCAACTCCATATATTTTTTATCATTTCTCATTCTTTCAATGAGTTCCCGATTTTTCTGCCTACTTTTCTCAAATTCTTTCTCGTCGCATTCCTCCATGTCAGAAGGCAGTATGATTTTAAGGGGAACGTTATCAAACTCTAAATCATTCAGCACATAGTTTTTGCTCATAAAATAATCCCTCCCTGCTAACTATAAAACAGCCCTGTCTCACTGCACCTTGCTAAAAATACCAGTGCTCTATGATATCGCTCGCTGACCATAGATGTACACCCCAATCCATCTACACACTCATTAAACAATTGTATTGTTTCCCTCTCAGAATATTTTTCATCCTTGTACAAATAATGGATTTTCCCCTGATTACTAACCACAACCAAAATAGAAATCCCTCTGTTTGCCACAAAAAACCTGATATCATCTAATGAAAATGTCTGTAAAGATGGATGATTATGGAGAATTACGACCGTACACTTCTTTGCCGAAACAATCAAGTGATTAGACTGCGTATCAGAACATACGTCTACGCTATGCTCATCCCCCAGACAAATCCCATAATTCTCCAGCGGATCCGATAATGCCAAATCACAGGTAATTGCAACCTCATTACTATCATTGTATGTCCGTGAAAGGAACAAAACCTCTTTTACCAACTGCTGCATAATTGCATTCTGTGCATCCGTCAAGCCCTTATATTCAATATATCGAACTTTTTTAATTGCAATATCTGTAATTTCAATCTTGTTTCCATATTTTCTAGCCTGTTCCAGCTCATTTATTAATTCCGCCAAGAGACACCCCCTTTACATTCACTCATATGATATCTTTTATATACCTTCAATTAAAACACACATTTCTCCAATTCCTCAGCCCATTTGTTTAATGGAACATTAATTACTGCCGTCACACTTGCCTTTCAGTATATTCACATTATAATAAAAAGGAATTAAAAGGGCAATGAAAAACAGGCTTTCTTTATCTATGATTTCTCTCAAAATATTCCTAAACATTTCCCAATCCAGTAAACCACGCCAAGCGCCCAGCTTGTAAATATTCCATACAGAATCACCGGCCCGGCGATGGTGAAAATTTTACACCCGATACCGAATACCTGTCCTTCCTTCTGGTATTCGATGGCCGCCGAGGCCACGGAGTTTGCAAAACCCGTGATCGGCACAAGCGCGCCCGCACCGCCCCACTCCACACATTTGTGGTATAGGCCGAATCCTGTCAGCAGCACACTTGCAAGCACCAGAAGCATGGAACACCACGAACCGGCAGTCTCCTTATCAAGACCCATGCTGTTTGTCGCATAATTTAAAATGCACTGTCCGATCACGCAGATGATACCGCCGACGACAAAGGCCTTTGCCATACGGACGGGCATACTGTATTTCGGCGTGGCCTGCTCCACATGCTGCCTGTAAGCCTGCTCCTTCTCCTGCTGCGTCATCTTTCCCTCCTGTTTCTGTGTTTCATTCTGCACCTGATTCTGTGTCATGATCTGTCTCTCCTTTTTCTCGTTTTCATGCCCTTTATTCCAGCCTTACATTTCCACGCACCAGCCGTTTTGCGTCCATCCCAATTTGTCTGCTATGATTGCTTTTCACAAGAATACCCGCTGTGTAAAGTAGATCAGACTCCCCAGAAGTTTTCCCAAGGCCACCGCCAGTATCGCAATCCCCAGCCCGTGACGGAAGCCGATCCTTCTGGCAAAGACCGGGATGGTGTTTAACATTTCCGCAATGGCAAGGGCAAGACACCCCACAAAAATGCCCGCGAACAGGCCGAACACGATCTGTATCAGTGTCCCCGTAATATTCCACATGCCGTCAGTGGCCGCCCCGAAAAGCGCATGTGTCCTCACAAAGGCCCCCACCTTACCCCACTCTCCGAAAACGCTGAAAAAGCTCCCTGTCAGCGTGCCCAACACCACCATCTCTTCCAGCACAAACACCTTTTTCGCCACATGCATTTTCCCTGCAAACCGCGGAATCAGCCCCACCGAAATCAGCACCGTGAACACGCCCGCTGACACGATCAGCCCCGCACTCGCCCCGATCACCGCCAAAAGAAGCTGTTTAAGAAACATCAATGGTCTTTCCCTCCCTGTCCGCCGTCGCGATAAGCGCCTTATTCACATCCTCTTCATAAATTCTCATCTCCACCTCAATTGGGGTCGGGTCTTTCGTGATCCGCCTGCCGCCGATATGGTTAAAGAATACGATAATCCCCACCGCCAGCCCGACCGAATAGGACAGCTCCAGAATGCCGTACCCGTCCCCCCGAAAGCCCATTACCATCTCATAGAGCTTCGAGAAAACGTCGTTGATGCCGATATCGTTGTGAAAAGCCATAATCGTAAAAGCAGTTCCAAAAAAACTGACCAGAGACACGAAGGCCAGCTTGCACCACTGGACAAAGCCTTTGTGTCTGTCCACGCTGATCCACTCCACCAGCACATCCGGCTCGCCCAGACTTTCCACGCTCGCGCCCGGACATGCCTTCTCGATTTCCTCAATGACCTTAAGCACGCTGATAACCTGTCTTTTTCTTTCCCCTTCATGAAATGCCCACAGCTTAAGGGATTTTGCCTTTGCAAGCACATGGGGATCCGCACAGGTCAAAGCCGCGATATCCTTAACGCACACCTCCGGCGTCTGCACCTCCACATTCTGTTCCGCTTTCAGATAAATTGTCGCGCTGTTAGTTGACATAACTTCTCCTGTTTCCTACCATTTTCTTTTACTATTGTCGCATTGCGACAATTTGATAAAGCATATTATAAGGATATTTTTCTATTTTATACACAATACACTTATGGTACACTATTGTTATCTTTCATATTGTTATCTTTCATGAAAATGCTGTGGCGCGTTGCGCCATTGCCTGTTTTGGCATCAAAATAAGGAGGAACCCCACATGAAAATCACCGTCATCGACGGCCAGGGCGGCCGCATCGGCAAGACCGTCATCGAGCAGATCAAGGCAAAGCATAAAGATTTAGAGCTTTACGCCATCGGCACCAACACCGCCGCCACCGCCGCCATGTTAAAGGCTGGCGCAGACTTTGGCGCAACCGGCGAGAACGCCGTGCTGGTAAACGTGTCTGACGCCGATCTTGTCATCGGCCCCGTGGGCATCGTCTTCGCAAACGCCCTGCTCGGGGAGATCACCCCGGCCATCGCTGCCGCCGTGGGCGCAAGCAAGGCCTTTAAAATACTGATCCCCGTCAACCGCTGCAATCACTTTATCGCAGGGTGCGCAGAAAATTCCCTCGGCGAATATATCCGGCTGGCGTTGGAACGGCTGGAAGCCATGCTGCCATCCTGAAACCATTTTACCGGAAAAGATAAGGAAGAAAGGATATCACTATGAAAACAGACAAAATTCTCTTTGGCGCGGCATACTACGACGAATATCTTCCCGTAGACCGCATCGAAACCGACATGGAAATGATGAAAAAGGCGGGCATGAACGTGATCCGCATCGCAGAGTCCACATGGAGTACATGGGAGCCGCAGGACGGCGTTTTCGATTTCACCCATCTGCACCGTATGCTGTCCTGTTCAAAGGAGCACGGCATACAGGTGATCGTGGGCACACCCACCTACGCGGTTCCCACCTGGCTTGCCCGCAAATACCCGGACATCATTACCGAGACTCACGACGGACCGGGGCGTTACGGCCACAGACAGAACATGGATATCGCCCACCCCGGCTATCTGAAACATGTGGACAGAATTATCCGCCGACTGATGGAAGAAGTGCAAAAATACGATCATGTAATCGGTTTCCAGCTCGACAATGAAACGAAATCCTACGACACCTGCTCCGCCTACGCCCAGAGAAAATTTGTGGACTATGTGCGGAACCTGTTCCATGACGACCTGACTCTTTTAAACGAGGCATGGGGACTGGATTACTGGAGCAACCGCATCAACGCATGGGAAGATTTTCCCGATGTGCGCGGCACCATCAACGCCAGTCTCGGTGAGGAATACCGGAAATTCCAGAGAAAACTGGTGACGGATTTCCTTTCCCTACAGGCGGAGATCGTCGCTTCTTATGCGCGCCCGGAGCAGTTCATCACACAGAATTTCGATTATGACTGGCGCGGCTATTCCTTTGGTATGCAGCCGGAGGTTAACCAGTGGGATGCCGCCAGACCGCTCACCATAGCGGGATGCGATATCTACCACCCCTCCGCGCAGGATCTGACAGGCAAGGAGATCGCTTTCGGCGGCGCCATTGCCCGCTCCTTAAAAAAGGACAATTATCTCGTTCTGGAAACCGAGGCGCAGGGCAACCACGGCTGGCTTTCCTATCCGGGACAGCTCCGACTGCAGGCGTTCAGCCATCTGGCGAACGGCGCCAACTGCGTGGAATACTGGCACTGGCACTCCATCCACAACGCCATTGAGTCTTACTGGAAGGGCGTTTTAAGCCACAACCTGAAAGAAAACGCCACCTACCGGGAAGCCTGCCGCATCGGCGCGGACTTCGCCGAGTACGGTACTCATCTGGTCAATTTGAAAAAGCACTGTTCCGTGGCAATCCTTCTGGACAATGTCTCCTTAGACGCCCTGCAATGGTTCCCCATCCAGAACGGTCCGACATACAATGACGTTTTCCGCTGGGTTTTCGACGCCCTCTATGAGATGAATGTGGAATGTGATATTCTCTCAGCCGAGAACGATATCGACTTATTTAGCCAATACAAACTGCTGATTACACCCGCACTCTACAGTGTCTCCGACAGACTGACGGATGCGCTGAAAGACTATGTACAGGCGGGCGGCGTCCTGCTCTCTACCTTCAAAACGGCGGTGGCGGACAGAATGCTCAAAATCTATCACGACGATCTGCCCCACGGCCTGACAGATGTTTTCGGTATGACCTACGACCAGTTCACGGACGCTGTCCATGTGGGACTGAAAATGAATCCGGAACATCCGCAGGCGGACGGAACAGCGCATAATTGCGTGCACCACTGGATGGAACTTCTTCTCCCCGATACCGCCGGGACGCTGGCCTTATACGACCATCCCCATTGGGGGGACTGCGCCGCTCTCACGGGAAACCCGTTCGGTCAGGGCTACGCCGCCTATCTGGGCTGCTATACCGATGCGGACGCGCTGAAAAAGATACTTGCCTTTCTCTGTGAAAAGGCCGATATCCCCATGGAAGAAGCCGTTTATCCCCTGATCGTCAAACGGGGCACAAACGGCCTGCAAAAACAGATTACCTATTATTTTAATTATTCCGAGGAACCGCAGGAAACCGTCTACCACGGCCCCGACGCCCGTATGCTTCTCTCCGGGCACGAACCGCATACTTTAACCAGTGACACCGGTTCACCCGCAGAAAGCGCCGCCGGTTTGGCGGACTCCAAACCCGATTCCGGCAAAAAACCTCTCCCCGTCATAAAGGAGGACAGCCGCCTTTCCCTGTCATGCTGGGATTTCCTGATTGTGGAGGAGCTGTAGGCCAATGCGGCCTACAGTTCTTTTTTCATTAACCGGATAATATAAATCACGCTTAATTGCCAGTGACACAGCAAAAGCCGCCCATAACATTTTATGAACGGCTGCTGATCGACCTCGTATCATTTTTACTGTATTGTAGAACTGCCCTTTAACTTAAACTTTCCTACAAGCCCCTTCATAAGCTGTGACTGGGTAGACAGCTCTTCGCTTGCAGCCGCGCTTTCTTCCGCAGTCGCCGCATTCGTCTGCACAACGCTGGAAATCTGGTCAATTCCCGTCATGATCTGGGCGATAGAATCAGCCTGCGTGCTGCTGGCCTCTGAAATCTGTCCGATAATGTCTGTCATTTCATTTACTTCATTTACAACCTGATGCAGAGACTGCGCTGTTTCGTCTGCAATCTGCGTTCCATTTTTTACTGCTCTCAGCGAATTTTCAATCAAAGCAGCGGTATTTTTTGAGGCCTCTGCACTTTTACTTGCCAGACTGCGGACTTCCTCGGCTACTACAGCAAACCCTTTTCCCGCCGTACCTGCGCGGGCGGCTTCTACAGCAGCGTTAAGAGCAAGAATATTGGTCTGGAAAGCAATATCTTCAATCGTCTTTATGATCTTGCCGATTTCACTGGAGCAGTCGCTGATATCTCCCATTGCCTGCATCATGTGCTGCATTTTTTCGTTGCTCGCATTCATTTTCGCGCTGACACTGCCTGCCGTTTCATTGGCCTGCCGTGCGTTATCTGCATTTTGCTTCACCTTGTTGGAAATTTCATTGATGGTGGCAGCAAGTTCCTGCACAGAGCCTGCCTGTTCGGTGGCTCCCTGAGCAAGCGCCTGGGCGCCATTCGACACCTGTTCCGCCTCAACGGCAACTCTGGAAGAGCTTTGGCTGATCTGCAGCATCGTGTCATTGAGCTGTTCTGCTATGCCCCGGAAAGAAACAAGGAGCGGATGAAAACCGCCAGTATATTCTCCTTCGCAGATAGAATCCACCGTAAAATCTCCTTCCGCCATTTTCGCAAGGAATTTGTTCTCATCATCCATAATGACCTGAAGCTTATGGATCAGTCTGCGCACCTGAGCGGCAAGAACGCCCAGCTCATCCTTGGCTGTATAGGAAATCTCTGCATCCAGATCACCCTCTGCCATTTTGATGGCGGCCTTCTCGATTTCAGAAATGGGGTTCCTGATCAGGCGTATAATGATAAATGAGAAGATGACTCCCACAATGATTACGCCAATGATAACCGCTGCCATAAGACCGGTGGCTGTTTCGTAAAGGATAAAACTTTCTTCTGTCGCTTCGTCACTGCCTTCTGTATTGTAGGTAATAATATCGTTAAAAGCGTTGTTCAGGGAATTGTATAGATCCACACATTCACCTTCCAGAATAGCGCGGGCCTCCTCTGTGCGCCCCTCCCTGCCTAATGCTATCATTTCTTCATCCGCTTCATTGTACTGCGTCCAGAAATTCATGGCATTATCGTAAAGCGTTCTTTCTTCTTCATCAATTAATTCCCCATATGTAGCCAAAAGCGTATTCATATCTTCCTTTTCACTTTGGATATATTGGAGGCTGAATTCTTCTACCTCATCGGATATTGCGGTAAGGTACCCCAATTCATTGAGTCGGATATTGGAAATGGTGTTGCTCATGTCCCGCGCCATATCGATACTGGGAAGCCAGCTTGTTGAAATGTCACTTGTCATTTCGTTCATCTCACCCATGAGGTAGAACGACACACCGCTGATCAAAAACATGCCAAACAGGGCGACCCCTATGAGGATATAAAGTTTTACTCTGATTTTCAAATTTTGCAGACAGCTAATCATGTCTCCAGTCTCCTTTCGTGTTGCATCGCTCACAGATGCCGATCGTAAAATGGTCGTTATTTTTCACACAACTTTTTAAGTATATGTCGGCATATTTTTTCTGTCTGATAAGCGAACTATAAAGAAATAAAATATTTTAGCTGAAACTTTGAGCCAACAGTATTTTACCACAAATTCACCTAAAAGTCATGCTTCTGATTGCTATTCATGAAAAAAACACCCAAATTGATTTTTGAGTGCTTTTTATCTCGTTTTGTTCATCAGTTTATACCCAAAGGTTATATTATGTGCCTAGTCCATTTCTTTCTGCCGTATATTTGTAATTTTCTCGTGATATCCTGTTATATCTTCACTTACATTCACAGCGGTAATTGTGCCGCTCTTATAGACAAGTTTTAACAGGATCGGCGTTATGATTGTCGTAATCACAACCATAACCACTATCGGTCCCATAAAAGCGCTTCCCAACAGTCCCACAGATGCTCCCTTACTTGCCACTATGAGGGCAACCTCGCCTCTGGACACCATTCCGATTCCGATACGCCAGCACTGGTGCGGCTGATATCCACACAGCTTTGCGCCCAGACCGCACCCGACAACCTTGGTCAGAACCGCCACGACAACAAAAATCACCGTGAACAGAATGATAATCGGTGTCATTCTCGGAAGCTCAACGGCAAGTCCGATATTCGCAAAGAAAACAGGGGACAGCAAAAGATACGATAAGATATCATACTTTTTCTGTAGATATTCGGATCTTTCCGTGTTGGAAATAATCAGTCCCGCTATGTACGCTCCCGTAATATCCGCCACACCAAACATATGCTCCGCCAGATATGCCATGAGCAGACAGAACACAAAGGCGACAATTACATGTCTGTGGCGCATTTTATCGGCATGCGACATCCAATAGATATAAACCCTGTAAAACAAGTATCCGACCACAACGGCAAACACAAAAAATGCCGCCACTTTTCCAAGAACTACCGCGATGTGAACCGAAGGGTCAGCCATGCTTGTGATCACTGTCAACGCAACGATTCCGAGAATATCGTCAATGATTGCCGCCCCGAGAATCGCATTGCCCGTACGTGTCTTCAGCTTTCCAAGTTCTTTCAGTGTCTCTACCGTGATGCTGACGGAAGTGGCCGTCAGTATCACGCCCATAAATATGTTTTGCAGCGGAACACTGCACGCCGCATCCGACTCTATCATTCCCGGCTTATTAAAGAAATAAGCCGCCAGAAATCCTCCCGCAATCGGTACGAGCACGCCGCAAAAAGCGATGACCAGAGAAGCCTTTCCGCTCTTTTTCAGCTCCTTAATGTCCGTCTCCAGTCCGGCGCTGAACATCAGGACAATTACACCCAGCTCTGCCACTGTCGCTAAAAAATCTGTTTCTGACAGGACGCCAAACATCGCCGGTCCCAGCAGCAGCCCTGCCGCCAGTGCGCCAACCACCTGTGGCATCTGTACTCTCTTCGTCGCCACACCCAATAATTTGGTACACAATAAAATAATTGCCAGATCTAATAAAAATTTGTAACCATGCATCTGTATCATCTCCTGCTGTATTGAAAAAAGTCCGTCTTTCCCCCGAATCACAATGCCTGCACACTTCCATGGATCCTTTCCTAATTGTCCAATGTCCCGTAAGCCGTCACTGCAATTCTCCAAGTTGTAAAATAGCACTAATCTCGCTATCCGTCAATAAGAATCTTGTCTATTCCACGGAATTCAATTTTCAAGAATATCGGAAATAAAATAAGGATTGAGCAGGC
>CAMWJF010000033.1 GCA_947174505.1 uncultured Lachnospiraceae bacterium | reverse complement strand
TTCTGCATGAAATCTGGCTATTTTATTGCGAAAAATTTTTATTCCTCAACGCTGCCTTCTGTCGTAACAAAAGCGGAGGAGCCTGCCTCCTGGCCCCTCCGCCGCCTTATATTCCATGAGAATGGATTCCTCAATACACTTTCAGCTCTTCCTCACCGCGCAGGATACGCAGGCCGCCCTGTACCAGGGCCATCAGCTCGTCCTCGCCGGGATATACGGTCATAGGTGCAATCCACTCCGCCTTTTCCTTAAGGCCGGCAACCACCGCCTGATCGTACGCGATACCGCCGGTCACAATAATCTGATCCACCTTGCCCTGCAATACACATGCCATAGCGCCGATATCCTTCGCCACCTGCGTGATAAACGCCTCTCTGACTTCTTCCGCCTTCTTATCGCCGCCCTGTACCATCTTCTCTACATCGCGCATGTCGTTGGTGCCGCAGTACGCATTGAAACCGCCGCCGCCCACAAATTTCTTGTAGACCTCTTTCTCCGTATATTTCCCGGAAAAGCACATTTTTATGAGTGCGCCGCTGGGCACCGCGCCCGCTCTCTCGGGAGAGAATGCGCCGTCGCCGTCAAGGGCGTTAAACACATCCACCACACTGCCCTTCTTATGCGCGCCCACGGACACGCCGCCGCCCATATGTACCACAACCAGATTCAGGGAATCATAAGTCTTGCCCTGCTCCTTCGCGTAGCGCTTCGCCACCGCCTTCTGATTCAGCGCGTGAAACACACTGGTTCTTGGCAGCTCCGGCACGCCGGAATATCTGGACACAGGCTCCAGCTCGTCAACCACCACAGGATCCACAATATAGGAGGGAACACCGATGGAATCGCCGATCTCTCTCGCCAGAATGCCGCCAAGATTGGAAGCATGAGGCCCCTGCAGACCGATCTTCAAATCCTCCAGCAGATCGTCAGTCACCGCATAGGTGCCGCCCGGAATCGGCTTTAACATACCGCCGCGGCCCACTACCATATTTAAGGACTTGATGTCAAAATCCTTCTCTTTCAGCAGATCCTCAATGATCTTTCTGCGGAAATCCTTCTGATCCACGATTTTTTCATACTGCGCAATCTCCTCCGTGGAGTGCCGCAAAGTCTCCTCAAACAGGAGAGTTTCATCCTCAAACACACCGATCTTTGTAGATGTAGAACCGGGATTGATAATTAAACTTTTCACTGCCATTTTGCTTTGTCCTCCATAATATATCAAAATAATTCTTCTCGTGCTTTGCAGCCCACGTCCATCTGCCGGGGCTGCAAAGCAGTCCTCGCGATCGAGCTTGCCCGATCAGTTCATCTTTGCCATCGCACCGGCCATAACCGCACCCAGCGCGAGGGAATTTACCTTCGTCTCAAAATCATCGGAACGGGAAGTCAGAATAACCGGAGCCTTCGTGCCCGTCAGAATGTTGCCGTTCTTAACCTTCGCCGTATGTACCAGACACTTGTAAACCAGATTGCCCGCATGGATATCGGGGAACAGCAGTACATCCGCATCGCCCACGATCTTTCTGCCTTCCGCTCCCTTATGCTTCGCCGCCTCAGGGTCAATGGCCAGATCCAGGGAGAGAGGGCCGTCCACGACACATCCTGTAATCTTTCCTTCCTCACACATCTTTGTCAGCTCCTCAGCCTCCACCGTGACAGGCATCTTGGGATTTACTACCTCGACTGCCGCAAGGGGCGCCACCTTCGGGTTCGGAATCCCGCAGGCATGGCACACATCCACCGTGTTCTCAATGATATGTACCTTATCCTCCAGCGTGGGATATGTCATAAACGCAACGTCCGTCAGGAACAGGAGATGGTCAACCCCTTCCACCTCAAACACACAAACATGGGAAAGCGCCTTGCCTGTTCTTAAGCCAACCTCTTTGTCCAGCACGCTCTTTAAAAAGGACTTCGTATCAATCAGACCCTTCATGTACATATCAGCCCTGCCCTCGTGCACCAGACTGACCGCCTTCAGAGCCGCCTCATAGTCCTCCTTCACGTCAATGATTTCGAACCCGCTGATATCCACCTTGTCGGCCTCCGCCACCTCTTTGATCTTATCCGCGTCGCCCACAAGGATCGCCTCGGCAATCCCACGCTCCTTAGCCGCCGCAACCGCTTCCAGCACTGCGCTGTCCTGCGCCACTGCCACCGCAACCTTCTTCATCTCACACTCGGATACCTTCGATAACAAATCCTCAAAGCTCTTACTCATTGTCCCTTTTCCACTCCTTTGTTTTTATTATCTTTTCTGCATTTATTTCAGCGACTTCATCATACCACTAATAGCCGGAAATTGCAATTATCTGCCCTAGTGATGAAACAGCCGGATCCCCGTAAAGCACATAGTCATGCCGTACTTATCGCATGCCGCAATCACATTGTCGTCCCGCACCGATCCGCCGGGCTGCGCCACATACTGCACACCGCTTCTGTGGGCGCGCTCAATATTATCCCCAAAGGGGAAGAACGCATCCGATCCCAGCGCCACACCGTTCATCTGATCCAGCCACGCACGCTTCTTTTCCGCCGTAAACACCTCCGGCTTCACCTTAAATATCTTCTGCCATGCGCCGTCCGCCAGCACATCCATGTAATCCTCCCCGATATAGAGGTCGATGGAATTGTCCCTGTCCGCCCGGCCAATGCCGTCCACAAACTGTAAACCGAGCACCTGAGGAGACTGCCGCAGGAACCAGTTGTCCGCCTTCGTGCCCGCCAGCCTCGTGCAGTGGATTCTGGACTGCTGCCCCGCGCCGATACCGATGACCTGCCCGTCCTTCACATAGCACACGGAATTGGACTGCGTATATTTCAAGGTAATCATGGCAATCGCCAGATCGATCTTCGCCTGCTTCGGCAGCTCTTTGGACTTCGTTACAATATTGTCAAAGAAAGCGTCGTCGATTTCCAGCTCGTTTCTGCCCTGCTCAAAGCTGATGCCGTACACCTGCTTCACCTCAGTCGGCGCAGGCACATAAGCCCCGTCAATCTGAATCACATTGTATGCGCCTTTCTTCTTCGCCTTCAGAATCTCCAGCGCCTCCGGCTCATACCCCGGCGCGATCACGCCGTCCGAAACCTCTCTCTTAATCAGTCTGGCCGTGTCCACGTCGCACACATCGGAGAGCGCGATAAAATCCCCGAAAGAGCTCATTCTGTCCGCGCCCCTTGCCCTGGCATAAGCGCAGGCCAGCGGAGAAAGCTCACCCAGATCGTCCACCCAATAAATCTTTGCCAAAGTCTCCTCTAAGGGGAGACCCACTGCCGCCCCGGCAGGAGATACATGCTTAAATGAAGTCGCCGCCGGAAGGCCTGTGGCTTTCTTTAACTCGCTCACAAGCTGCCAGCCGTTAAAAGCATCCAAAAAATTGATATATCCCGGTCTGCCGTTCAACACCTGAATCGGCAGTTCGCTTCCGTCCGCCATAAAAATGCGGGACGGTTTCTGATTCGGGTTACAGCCATATTTTAATTCCAATTCGTTCATCGTCTCTGTGCTCTCCTATCGTTTCCGTTTTCCTGTCATAATACCTGATCATGTTCCGAAATTCCTGCCCGGATACCGCCGTCTGTTATTGGTTCTTATTTACAATCCTCGTCTCGTACTTCCCCGTGGCAATCTCAATATACCGCACAAACAGCGACACCTTATTGTCCTCGTTCAGGTTATCCCAGACCGTCTTTGTCAACTCATCAATACTGCCCTCGATTCCCACAAGCGTGGGCTCGCCCTCAAAGCTGGGCAGCGGATTGCCGTCTCCCATATAGGTATGTATAAACCGGCCCTCCCCCGCCTTCGGATTCTCATACGCAAACGTATAGCGGCTGCAGGAAGACGGATCCCCGTTATTACTCTTTAAAATAGACATGGCATAATTGTAAGCGGCATTCTCCACATGCATAATGCCCGAAATGCGCGGCGTGTAATTGGGCGCATCCGGCTCAAACTCCCTCGTGCGCAGCGCCTGTTCAAAGGTCTGCTGTCTGTCCATCAGTTCATAGACCGTATCTGTCTGGTCGCCGTTTGTGACAATGGTTTTATTGCCAAGAACCCGCACCGGCGCATAGATAATCAGACTGGGGTCTTCCAGCTTGGACGGATCAAAGGCCTGTGTGCGGATACCCGCCCCGTCCTCCACAAACACCCGGTTTCTGCTGTTGCTGCTGCGTCCCATAATAAAATATGCCGTCACCGCATAGGCGCCGTCCGCCGACTTACCGATCACAATGCCCCGCCCCGGATACGCGTTCCCCGCAAGCTCCTTCGCTAAACTTTTCTTTTCCATGTATATACTCCTTGCCTCTCAATTTTCCACGGAGAATGCCGTTCTCCGGCATTCTCCCGCGCGAAACATAGAACTTCTTCGCGAAACAGCCTTTGCTGTGAGCGATTAGAAGTTCTTTTCGCGCTGTTACTCGTCTACGGAATAATTCGGCGCCTCTTTTGTGATATGAATATCGTGAGGGTGGCTCTCCTTCAGGGAAGCCGCGGAAATTTTCACAAATCTGCCGCTCTCCTTTAACTCCGCTATGGAAGAGGTTCCGCAGTATCCCATGCCGGAGCGAAGGCCTCCCATCAACTGGAACACGGTATCCTCCACGCTGCCCTTGTAGGCCACACGGCCTTCCACACCCTCCGGCACCAGCTTCTTGGCGTCGGTCTGGAAGTAGCGGTCCTTACTGCCGTTTTCCATGGCTGCAATAGAACCCATGCCGCGGTACACCTTATATTTTCTTCCCTGATAAAGCTCGTAAGTGCCGGGACTCTCCTCACAGCCTGCAAACATGCTTCCCATCATGCAGACGTCGCCGCCCGCCGCGATCGCTTTCGTCATGTCGCCCGAATACTTGATGCCGCCGTCCGCGATAATCGGCACGCCGTGCTCCTTTGCCGCCTCATAAGCATGCATAATTGCCGTAATCTGCGGCACACCGATACCCGCAACCACGCGCGTCGTACAGATGGAACCGGGACCGATACCCACCTTGACCGCGTCGGCGCCCGCCTCGATTAACGCACGGGTTCCTGCTCCCGTGGCAACATTGCCGGCAATCACCTGTAAATCCGGATATTTCTCCTTAATCATCCGCAGGCATTTCAGTACATTCTCGGAATGCCCGTGTGCAGAATCCAGCACCACTACATCCACCTTGGCTGCGATCAGCTCCTTCACCCGGTCCAGCACATTGGCCGTAATGCCCACGCCCGCGCCGCAGAGAAGCCTGCCCTGACTGTCCTTCGCGGAAAGCGGATATTTGATGGTTTTTTCGATATCCTTTATGGTAATGAGTCCCACCAGATTATAGTCGTCGTCCACAATGGGAAGCTTCTCCTTTCTGGCCTTTGCAAGGATCTCCTTTGCCTGATCCAGCGTAATGCCGGCCTTGGCGGTAATCAGGTTCTCGGAGGTCATGGACTCCTTTATTTTTTTCTTGAAATCTGTCTCGAATTTTAAATCACGATTGGTAATGATACCGACAAGCTTACGTCCCTCCGTAATCGGAACGCCAGAGATTCGGAATTTCGCCATCAACGCGTCAGCGTCAGCCAGCGTATGCTCGGGCGTCAGGGAAAAAGGATCTGTGATCACACCGTTCTCGGAGCGTTTCACTTTGTCTACTTCCTCGGCCTGCGCCTCTATAGACATGTTTTTGTGAATGATGCCGATGCCGCCCTGTCTGGCCATGGCGATGGCCATCCTGTGCTCGGTCACCGTGTCCATTCCCGCACTCATCATGGGAATGTTCAGTCTGATCTTTTTCGTAAGATTCGTTGTCAAGTCCACCTGATTGGGAATCACCTGAGAGTAGCTCGGCACTAAGAGCACGTCGTCAAAAGTAATTCCTTCGCCAATAATCTGACCCATCTTTTCTCCTCCTCTGTTGTGTTTTGGTTACCGTTAGTTATCAGGACTCACTAGTCCGCGCCTGCGAGGCTGTTATATATATTAAGAATACTGCCAGCCCTTCAACTGACAGTACTCCACCAACCACTTTATTCTGCTAATCTGTAAAAACCTTACGGGGCGCAATGCTCTGGATGGCCTTAACCATCTCCGCATTCGGCTCCAGAATAATCTTTGTATCGCCGTTCCAAATCATCATATAGCGCCGCTCCGGCTGCGCAGCAACGCCAGAGCTGTAATCAACCGTCTTCATCTGACGGTTCTTATAGGAATCCAGTCTGTGGGAATTCAGGGGCGCAAGAATCTCCATCTGCTCCAGAGAATAGCTGCCCGCCTTCTTTCTGCGGCTTTTCGCCAGAACCTTGTCAACGCTCAGTTCCTTGTCCAGATACAGGTACTCGTACTCAATCTCCGCATTCATATGCGCAAAATAGGCGCACCCGCCCAGCACAATCGCAATCAGCATACCCACCACAAAAGGCGTCAGAAATCCGATCAGAGCGAAAACCACCGTCAGCATAATCAGCAGCATCTTTAAAAAACGCATCAGCACGGACGGCTTTCTCGCTATCATATATTCCACATATGTTTCACTCATACAGTAACCTCCATCAATAAAGTAAAAGCCATCTGCCGTTTGGAGAGACGTTACAGTCTGTCCCATGAAAATATAGACATATCATATAACAAAACAGAAAAAGATTCAAGCAATAGATTGGCAATATTCACTTATAAGCATTTAGTTCCTGATATAAGTTCTTTGCATAGGAATCCGTCATCCCGCTTATGAAATCGTTTACCATCAGAAACCGAAGATAAAGATCATAAGCTTCGTCCCCAGTTTTTGCTTTTTTATAGTCTTCCTTAAAATTGTCAGGAATCAATCCGCAAAGTTTTCTGTCCGCCTTGGACAATTCATACTTTCCTTTCTCCTCTGCCTCCCAATAAATCACCGCATGCGCAAAATCATCCAAAAGTGAGAAAATAATCTTTTTGGCCGCCAGCTCCAGCTTAACAATCTCAGGATCGCCATATACAAACTCCTTCATGGCATCCTTAAATATTTTCATTGATTTCTCATGGAACGTACCTTCCAGCAATTCTCTGCCATACTCTCCGGCCATGATCTGCTCATAATGGGTGTCAAAGCTGTATGCAACACAATACATAAACCATCCGCGTGCAAACTCCATCCAATTTTGAAATGCGATCATTTTCCCCTCTACGGTTTTTTCACCTTTCTCCATTCTCTTCCGAAGATCCTCTAATAATTTTTGGGATTTATTCTGCATCTGCGAATCCGCTATCCTGCCCATCTCCCTTTCAAAAAAGGCAATAAACTCTTCCAAAGTAAATAACCTTTTCTTTAAAGCATCTTCCAAATCCGCTGTGGAATACGCGATATCATCCGCCGCCTCCATCAGAAAAGCCAGCGGGTGTCTTGCCACATTTCCATTTCCCAGCCATGTGCCCGTTTCATGGCTGATTTTCATAAAGCTTTGTTCTTCCGCCAGATAATATCCCAGTTTATGTTTTCTGATATCCGAATCCCTATGGTCAGTAAAACTAACAGAATCCGTAGGATACTTTATCAGTGCACTGATCACGCCGCTGGTCAGATTAATTTCATGGCTTACCTCTTTGTTTTTAATTTTTGACAGAATCCGTAACGCCTGTGCATTGCCCTCAAAATTGCTCAAATCATTTTTCATTCTGTTATTTAATAATTGGGCAACTGCCGTACCTTTATATTGGAATTCACTTCTCCCGAACTCCTTTTCATACCACTCGCCTATGACAACTTCCCCAAAATGGCCAAACGGCGGATTCCCTATATCATGCAGCAGTCCCGCACAGGACAGCGCGCTGGGGATTTTATTCGAAATTTCCTCATCTTTCATTGCCTCGGTAAGCGCGCTTTCCCTTCCATCCTCTTTCTCTGTTATCATGATCCCCAGTTGTCTGGCGATCGTTGACACTTCCAGAGAATGCGTCAGTCTGGTTCTGACAAAATCACTTTTATCCAGCGGAAACACCTGTGTTTTATCCTGCAGCCTCCGAAATGCTGCGCTGGAAATAATGGCCTTATAATCTTTCTCTAAATCCCCTATGGGATATTTCGCAAAATAAGAGGGCTGTTTCTCCCTCGGCACCAATGTTTTATTTGATAAAAGTTTTTCCCATTCCATGATAATTCCCCTTTCTCTTTCGTGCATTTACCGTTGTATCTTTAGTCGGTTAAGCTCATCACCTTCCCATACTCTTCCTTCTTATCCCGCATCACCGCAAGCCCCCGGTCCAGCTCCTCCAGAGGTATCCTGTGCGTAATCATCTGCGCGGGCGCAATCCGCCCCTTTTCCAGCCTGTCCAGCACATAATGCCAGTCGTCCTCCGGCGAATGGGTAAAAGAAGAATTCCATGTGCCAAACACGGTCAGCTGGTTGCGCAGGATCTTCCAGTACACCGCCTTCGGCAGAGTCATGTCAGAGGCCGGATTGCCCACCAGCATAATACGCCCGCCGGGTCCGGTCATCCCGACCGCCTGCTCCACCGTCTCATTCCGCCCGACACATTCAAAAAACACATCTGCGCCTCTTCCATCTGTCCGCTCAAGCAGCCACCTTTCCACATCCTGCGTCCTGCTGTCGCAAAACGAGGCTTCCGGCAGGCCAAGCTTAACCGTCATCTTCTTTTGAAATTCCTTATTTCCAATGACATATATATTCTTATGTCCCGTCTCCAGCAAAAACATGAGCAGGAAAAGACCGATCGTTCCCATTCCACAGATCACAGTACATTCTTCTGGCGAGGGGGCCGCCTTTCTCATCGCATGAACCGCCACCGACATCGGCTCTAACATCGCCGCCTCCTCGAAGCCCGCATGCTCCGGCAGCGCAATCAGATTCTTTTCTGGCACCGCCACATACTCTGCAAATGCCCCGTCCCTGCGTGACCCAAGATAACTGTAATGCCTGCACATTTCATACTGCTCCCTTTGGCAGGGCAGGCATTCCCCACAGGGAATCAGCGGGAATACACCCACGCGCCGATCCTGCCATTTCGTATCAACATTTGCCCCCACAGCCGCCACCTGTCCGGCAAACTCGTGCCCGGGGATCAGGGGGAATGAATAGGTTCCCGTATAAAAAATCCTTGGAATATCGGAACCACATATTCCCACGGCCTTTACGGCAAGCAAAATTTCATTCTCTCCTATAATAGGAGAGTCCATATCCTCAAATCTCAAATCGTTTATACCATGCAGCACCCATGCCTTCATACTGGTTGTCCTACCTTTCTGACACAAAAACCAACGCACAATAACAGCTTTCTCACGCCCTTGAGGCAGCCGGACAAACAATCTCCCGAAACCGCTCAAAATCCGCCTTCGTCGTGATTTTAAAATTCCCCTCGTCTCCGGGGATCAGGGCAATATCCATCCCCGCCATAACCGCCGGTTCCGTAGACCCGTTAATCTTAAGAATCCGTTCCGGCAAAAGAGCACGGTTCGCCTCCATATATTTCCCCAACACAAAAAGCTCCGGCGCCTGCCCTGCAAAAATCCTGCTGCGTTCCAAAAGGGAAGTAACCGCCCTGCCGTCCTCACTATAATATACCGTATCCTTCATGGGCAAAACCGGAAGTGCCCCGTCATGTCCAGCCAGCACTGCCTCCAGACAATCCGATATCTGTTTCTCAGAGACCAGCGGTCTTGCCGCGTCATGGATTAGCACATAGTCTGTATCCACAGCATATGTTTTGATATCCTCCAAGCCGTTTAGAATGGAAAGCTGCCTCGTCTTCCCGGGTGCGGAAAAACCCCGGAACTTATTCCCGCTTCCCGTACCCCCCTCCGGCCCTTCTGCCACTTTTTCCAGCGCATACACCCCATCCACTTCTTTCCGAATGGCGTCCCGCCACATTTCATCCGCCACAATCTGAACCGCGTCAATCCACTCATGGAAGAGTAGCGTCCGCAGACAGTAAGAAAGAACCGGTCTGTCATTTACCTTTATGTACTGCTTCGGCGTTTCCACGCCCATTCTCGTCCCTGTCCCACCGGACAAAAGAAGCGCTGTCACCATATCCACATCCCTCCCCTTGCAATCTATGCTGCAGTAGGCAAAGCTATGTCAACAGCTGCATCACTAGCTGGGAGTTCTGCTTCGCCTGCGACATCACCGACGTTCCTGCCTGCTCCAGAATATTGTGAATGGTGTTTTCCATAACCTCTTTTGAAAAATCCGCATCCCGGATCCGGGATTCCGCCGCCGCCGTGTTCTCTGCCTTATTCTCATTATTGCGGATGGTGCTCTCCAGACGATTCTGCGTAGCGCCAAAATAAGAACGCACATCCGACACCTTCGTCACCGCCTCCTTGAGACGGCCAATGGCTTTCTGGGCATACTTCGTTTTGGAAATCAGTATCGTATTGACCCCCAGCGATACCGTACCCATCCACGGCTTGTCAATACTGACCCGGTCGCCGGAAACGCTGCTCAGCCGCAGAGAAACCGGCCCACTCCCCTGCTTCTCTCCCTTTTCTATGAAAAACAGCTGGTTTTTAACAGCGCCCGCCAGATTGGTAATCTTGTGCTTGCCATATTTCGTGTGCATCAGCTTTAGTACTCCCCCATCCTCGACCGCATGCAGCGGGCAGTTCTGGGCTTTCAGCAAATCGTCAATGTGCGCCGCCAGCTCTACAGCGGTATAACGCCCCGGCGTCAGATCCATCTTGTAAGTAACGCCGTCCACGTCCATCGAAAAGTCTGTTGCACCCGCCTTGATCTCTACTCCCTGGGAAATATCCTTGCCGCCCTTGATATAAGCCCGGGCAATGTCTCCCTCCGTCTGATAAAACACACTGAAAGCCGCTGTGCCTCCAATCGCTTCGATACCGTAGCGGCCTCTCGTGGGCGCCGCTACCTTGTCGGAAAGCTTAAAGGCCAGCGCCCTGTCATCGATCGCTCCGTGTACATTTGTCTTCACCGTACCAATGCCCGCCTCAATCAATCCCCTGGGCAGTCCCTCCCTCTCCAGCGCCTCATCAAGTTTTTCCTGAATCTGCTTTACCAGGGCGCTGCCGTCATAGTAGCCCGGGTCGAGCACCATCTCCAGCTTCAGGGGATCCGTGCGGTCAGGCACCGTAAATTCCAGACTCAAGCTATCATTGCCGTCCTTTTGAATCCTGACTGTTTTGTTTTTCACATCCTGCCTGCCCACCGCAAACACTTCATCTCCCAATTGCTGGCCGTCCTTGTCACTGGCAACCGGCACTAGTTGCTTTTCGCTCTTACTGGAGCAGAGTACCTTTTCATAAAAGCTGCCCGTAGGGTGATAGGCTGTTGTATCGCTCTTGGTATAAATCCTGTACCTCATTCCGGCGCCCACCGCCTCTATCCGAACGCCCTTTTCATTTACTGTCACCTCAAGTCTGCGCTGATTGCCCGTTTGCCGGTCAATAGAGGTCTGCAGCGCATTTTTCAGTTCATCCATGGAGTATCCGCCCTCCTTCGGGGAAAGCGTTACCTGAATCCGCTGTGGTACATTGCCGTTTTCCCCATACCGCTCCGTATAGTAAAAGGAAAGATAATTATTCCACTCGTTGATCTCTATCTTATCATCTTCATTAAAAGTAAGATCCACGCCGTCCAAGTAGGAGTGCATCACAGAATGGTATCCGTCGTAGGGTTCGGGATCCGTCCACTCCTTGTCAGGATAGATGAAAGAACCGCCCTGGTAAGAAGTGGACTGCCCGCTGCTGTTCACCAGATTGGAGGTCACATAAATGCTCCCTGCCCCTGTTGTCTGACCCTGTACTCTCGTAAGCGTAAGCTGCCCGTCGGGGCTGAAAGAGGCCGCCACGCCTGCCACCGGCGAAGTTCCAAAAATCTTTTTCATGGAGGAATTCGCATTGTAAGACAATTCAATTCGGGAATTCGTCCCCTCCTTCGACGCCGTCTTAAAATAGAGGCCGCCGTTTTTGATATTGACCTCGCTCAACACATCCACATTGTTATTGTTTTTTGCGTGGGCGGCCGCGTTGACCTGTTTTTTGATTTCATCTGCAATATCCTGCGGTGTGTTATAGGTCTTTGCATCCAGCTTTGCCGTGTATTCCACCCCATCCACTTTTATGGTAAAGTTCTGTTCGTTCCCCGTCTCAAGCCTGACATTGCTCTGCACAGTCCGGGCTATGGTGGCCTCCGCCGCATGCTTATTGTTCAGACCGTAGGAGCCGTCATCCTGCTGATACCCAAACAGATAATCTACTGCCGGACTTGTCTGATCCACACTGATGGTATAGTCATCGCCTTTGCCGACAGTTGTAAATACCAGACGTCCTAGCGTATCGTAGGATACAGTCGCCTTGCCGTATAATTGATTGTTTAATTCCGTCTTAAGCGATTCTCTGGTATAGCTACCATTCAGCGTCAGATTGATATTCTCCGGCGCGGCGCCGGGTTTTCCTAAAGTGACCTTCAAGGTTGTGCTTCCCTTGGTGGTAAAATTGGCATTCACCCCCTTGACAGTACCCGACTCTCTCCCGCTTAAGGTAGCGGAGCCTGCATAGTACGTGGCATGCAGATCATAAATAAACCCGCCCTTTTGGGTAACGTTCATCGTCAAATGGGTATTGATGCCCAGCTCGTTGTTTCCGTCCGGTTTTTTGATACCTGCCGTAAACTCCAGCCTCCCGTTGTTCAGGCCTACCTTGACACCCCCAAGCTCCTCCGGCTGTTTGTTCAATTTACTGTTAATAGCCGTCTGCAGGGCAGCCTGAAAATCCGCCGGACTGCTAAAGGTGGTTTTTCCCAGTTCTTTGGATAAATCTATGGTAATCCATGCGCCGCTGTTTAACCGAAAGCTAAAGTCTTTATTGCGCTCCGTGATCTCAATAGTGTTGGGCAGCGCTTTCCCCACGGTTACCGTGGCCCCCTTATTTTCTTTCAGCTTACCGGTTCCCCCTTCTCCAATCCCGTCCACTATGGTCGTTCCCTGCTTATCATAGCTGGATGGGCTGGCATTACTGACAGTGTTTCCCTTTGAGGTGCTGGGTGCAGGCACCGTGGTTGCCTGGGCGGTTCCTCTCTCTGAAATACTGCTGAAGGTATTATTCTGCTGGGTGGGTTCCATCTGGGCCGTAATGTGGTCCGCCAGTTCCTGCAGGGAAGTCCAGTTTCCGCCTACATTCGCCTGATGCCAGTATCCGCCGTCCACCAGCACCATCAGATTTCCATAGGCCGGATCAATATACACGCTGCCGTCCGCATGTACCACCGCCTTCTCCGGCAAAATGACGGACGCAGCAACGCCTGACTGCGACTCATGCTTTGGCAGGATCTTTTCTCCCTGAAAAATATCCCGGTACCCCTCATTTCCCGGAACCTCGCTGACCCGGATCCCCGTAACATCCGTCTTTGCCCCCTGCATTCTGATCTGGCCCGACGCCGAGCTCGTCACGGAAATGACATCGTCGCCGTAACCCGCGTCCTTTAATTTGCTTTTTATTTCTGTCACCAGGGCCGCGGCATTGGCATATTTCTTCGCTTCCAGTGTAATCGTCACTGCCGGGTCAGAGGATACCTGGATTCGGAAAGAATCATTGACGCCAGCCTTAATATCCAGGCCGCCGTTCAGTCTTCTGAGGCCCTCCAGATAGGCATTGCCGTCAACCACCGTATCATTGCCGCCAAACTCCGCATCATTTCTATAAACCGTCTTGTTCTGCGCGGTAAACAGCGTGGCGTAGGCGGTGCTTTTTGTCTTGTTGATCCCCACCTTACTTTGCAGTCCTTCCTCCTGGGAAGTGATTTCCATTCTCATATAGCGCACGTATTTCCGATTGCCGTAAATATCTGTCACAGCAGTCGTAGTAGTCGAGGGAATTGCCTGCGCCGTCAGTTTTACGCCCTCCTTCGCAAACTCCTGATTCAAATATGCACAAGTTTCCGCCATAGTCCTGCCGTCCATGCCCGATAAGTCTATGGTGATCTCCTTGCCCTCATTGGGCGCAAGCACCAGAAGATCATTGACACCCTTTTCGAAATGAAAAACCTCATTCTCAGGGTCATTGCCATTATTGCTCGGATTATAAGCGGGATCCAGCAGGACATACCCGCCTAAAAGCTCCGCAGAGGTGTAGGTGATATCCGCATGCTGTATATTATCATAAAATATCGACGTATACAGCGCCCCGTCAATCTCAAACATGTTTCCCTTAAATTCAGAGATGATATAGTCGGGGCTGGACATCTTAATTCCGGTGCCGTACTTTTCCGCCACCACGTTCGTTCCCGCATCCTGCAGCTTCTTATTCAGAATCTCTATCAACTGCTTCTTTGTATAATTTCCCGCATCCAGATCAATCACAATATCCTTCGGGGGTTCTGAGTTGTCTGCGCTTATCACTTTAAAGTTAAGATAGTCGTTGGTGCCGTCCTGTACGACAATGGTGGACATATCATCATCTTCAAACACAGTCGTACCGATCAGCGCACCCAAATCACCGCCGCCATAATTATCAAACAAAAGATACGAAAGACCGCCGGAAACCTCGTCTATCTTCTCACCGCCCTCCAGATTCAGGTTACAGCGCCCAAGCTGTGTATACTCAAACACAATCCCGTCCTTCGATACACCCGCTTCCCCAAGGGCAGAATCAATCTCATCCATCAATTCCCTGGTTGTATAGTCCCCCGGCGGAACTGTGATGGAAGCTGTTTTGGGCTGGTCAGTTTCCCGCTGCCTGTATGTGATCACCAGATCGTTTGCCCCGGCCCGAACCGTGTGAGGCATCGACTGCGGCCACTGTGCGGAGCCCTCAATCTGATAATAGGGAGTTTCATGCTCCTGAAAAATATGCTGTTCATTAAAATAGGTATTGTCTGTAAGCCGGTCCAGTTCTTTCTGTAACTGGTCAAACTCCACCTGCATCAGCGCCCGGTCTCCATCGGAGTTCGTCTCGTTTGACGCTTTGATGGCAAGCTCTGTCATTCTATGCAGAATAGCATGGGCTTCCTCCATGGAACCGTCCCCAATCTGCACCCAGGATACGCCATCCTGCGCATTCTCCGTGCCCTTGTTCAGTCCTCTGACCATCCACCGCATTTTCTCGGATATAGACAAACCGGCCGCATCGTCCGCCGCCCGGTTGATCCGATAACCCGATGAAAGTTTCTCCGCTGTTTTTGCCTTCTTATCTGTGTTAGTCTTAAGCTGTCGGCTGGCATTCATCATAAGCATATTGTGCTGTATCAGTATACTCATAATTCCCCTTTTCCCCCTTTACCTTGGGCATTCAGCCCTCTACGTTAAATGCATAGCCAAATATTTGATGTCCCTCCATCTATTTTTTCGTCTCTCTCTAAAAATGCAGCTCCCTGATATTCCGCAGGGTTTCCCCGTAGGGCGCATCCTTTCCAAAAAGAAGCGTTGTGCCCAGAACGAATCCCTTCACTCCCCTTGGCGCATACTGTTTGATCTTGTCCGCTCCGCAGGCGCCGTCCCAATAGATCTCAAACTTCGTATCATCCTTGATCGCCAAAAGTCTGGTGATTTTCTTTCCCACATAGGGCAAATACATCTGCCCTGCGTTGCCGGGATTCACCGCCATCACCAATACTTTTTTAACGATTACCAGCATCTCCATAACCGTCTCAATGCTGGTTCCTGGATTGATGGCAATCCCCGGTATCATTCCCGCGTTAATGATCTTCTGAAGCGTGGTAGACGGGTGGTACTCCGCCTCGGGATGAATGTAAACCGTATCGCCCTTGCGAAGTTTTTCCAGAAAAATATGTATGTTATTATTTGGGTGTTCAATCATGAGATGGACGTCCAAAGGCTTCTGCGTTGCTGACGCAATATAAGCCATGTCGTTTAAAGACATGGCAAAATTCGGCACATAACGGCCGTCCATAATATCGATATGAAAAGAATCGATGCCGCCTTCCT
Source organism: uncultured Lachnospiraceae bacterium (assembly GCA_947174505.1). Lineage (GTDB taxonomy): Bacteria > Bacillota > Clostridia > Lachnospirales > Lachnospiraceae > UBA3282. The sequence continues at coordinate 29,117 of CAMWJF010000033.1, read as the reverse complement.
CTAAATCCCGCACTTCCTTTTCCAGATTGCCGTAGTTGGCGCACATCATGGATGCTGTTAATTCAAAGTTCATATTTATTTCCGTCCTTCTGTTTCCCTAATATAATCCTATTTTAACATTGTGGGAAACGGAAGTAAATAAAAAACGGATATTCCAAATTTATCTGACAATCTCATAAAAATTCTGACAATATATAATGGTAAATATTATCAGCATCATTGATGCTTTCCCCGAATCTGTCAAATCTTCTCTGCAATTTGTGAACGTAAATTCCCTCCATGTATTTATGGTATACTTCCGGCGAATATTTCTCATGCATATGATAAGAAAGAGAATCAAAATTATCTATATTGCTGATCCCCGGGCTCTTCTCTGGTAACTTATCGTATGTTTCCCGTATATCAGGATATGTGTTCATGGCAATATCAAGAAGATAAGTCACCAAAAGATAATACTTTGTTCTCCCATAATTCTTATAGTAATAAAAGAAGCCCTCCATCAAAAACCTGTAAAACTTCTGACCGGGTTTTCCGCCCATAAACGGCAGGCAGTACCGAAATTCCCTGATCGTAAATATCTCGTACTCCCAAAAATCTATCGGCAGCGTTTCCGTCAAAAGAATGGTGGAATCCAGCCAGATTCCCCCGTATTTGTATAGAAGGCTTGCGCGGATCACATCGGAAAAAGTTGTGAGGGTTACCCTTCCGTCTTCCACTTTATCAATCAGCCACTGCGGGAAATCCACATAATCGCAATAATTATCTTCTGTGATGACAACCAGCTCCACTTCATCGGGAAGATATCTTTTCTGGCTGTTGATACACGCCCTGATTAAGTTCGGCGCCTGCTCCATTCCCTGCCACCAACAGCTCCATGCATACTTTTTCCCACCTGGAACAGGCTCATTGAAACCTGCGCAGTTATTCGAAAAGGAATTGGTAAAGTCCGCCATCATATGACAGACATCACTGTATATATAATCATAGGTTACGATTTCACTGTTAAGCAGCCGTTCTGTCATCCTGACGACAAAGAAACCGTCTTCTTCCAGCCTTTTACTTACATCTGATATATAATCCTCCGCTAACGTAAGGAAAAAGCTTTCTCCCTCTTTAAAGTTTTCTTTCCTGTAAGCGTGCACGGGAATATGATCCACATATTCCGGATTCCCCGCCATATCTGTGACAAGAATCTCTTTTACATAGCTGGAAGAATATCCCAGTATGTTAAGCGCTTCCAGAAAAAGCCGCAGGTTATATCTTGCGCCATATACTGTTATCCCTTCCCTTTCCGATAAAAAGTCCTGCAATTCCTCTTTGTTGTCGATCACACGCATCAAATATCTCCTGCCATAAAGAGCCACTGTCCAGCACACTCTTTCTGATTGCTCCGCTCCGTTACACTGCGTATAACACCGTCTCTACAGATGCATTGCTGTAATGCCGAATGTATAACTTATATTCCGGAACCAGCTCCTTTATGTATAACGGAAGCTCCACCAAATCTTCCTTTTTGTGATAAGCGGAAATCGCCAGCCTGGGTCTGTACCTTTGAATGATCTCCCGGCACCCCTTCAATGCTTCCAGCTCCGCTCCCTCTATATCCATTTTAATAAAGGTAACCGGCCCTGAAACGCAGTTATCCAGAGCGACAGCTCTGATCGACGTTCCCGTTTTCTCCTTCGATATCCGGCTCGCCGCATTTCCGGCCTCTTCAAAATACAGCGTCGTATCCTCGCTCCACAGACCTGCGTGGTATAACTGAATCGCGGTGTCCGGCATGTTTTTCAGCATGTCCCTGCACCGCTCATAGGATGCGCCGTCCGGTTCAAAGGCATGTATCCTGTAATTCTGAACATGGCTGCTGCAGCACTCTTCCATAAATCTCAGGCTTGTCTCCAGATTCAGGGCGCCGGCGTCCACAAACACCTCGTCCTCGCGAAGCCTGACAATATCCGGATCAAAATACAGATCCCATTCCAGCACCGACGCGCTAAAGTCCTTATAGTTGAACAACGTTTCTTCCCGGACGCCAAGCTCCCACAACTGTTTTCGCATTGCATCCACAACCGTCTGCTTAAACGGGGAAATCACCACCGCATCCACACTGCCAAAATCAATCTCCGCAGGGTTTTTTATCTCAAGTCCCTCCAGCATGGTTCCCCACATATCTTTTGCATTGTCCGCATAGCATACAGGCATAATTCCATGCGCTCTGAAAGTTCCCGACAAAGCTTTTCCATTCATACCGCTTCCAAAAATGACAATATTTCTCTTATCCTCCAACAATTGGAACAGCGTGTCTTCCATCCCCGGATAGTAGGGCTTGTCATGCAGCTTGGGCAGATAGCGGTCAACAATCGCATTTATGGCATTGAAATCCCCTGTTTGATTATATTCCACCCTTTTCTGATAAATAAATCTGGACTGCTCGTCCTCAAGATACGGTAAAATTTTCTCTGTATTTTTCATGCTGCCATCCCTCACTATTTTCTTTCTTATGCTATTCTGAAAAGGTATAAAAAGACGAGATCAATGATCGGATCGAATCACTGTCCATACCGGAAACTCAGACTCCGTTTTGGACCGCCCGTTCATATATGCGGTCATATTTCTGCATAGCCGCCCGGTTTGCCTGTTTCATTTTCTCATCCAGCCAGCCACCGTTAAATCGGTGAATGGCGTAAGTATGCTCTGTCATGTATGTACGCCCCGACATATAATCATAGGGGTGGAAATAATCGAAGGCATAAATATTCATACCTTGAATATTCTGTGTGGTTCCATTGATCTGATAACCGTTTTTTATCGCCACATTTGTATCATAAAACCCACAGGTAACGGTATTTTGTCTGCCCTCTGCATCCAGGAACAGAACGTCCTCTCTGGCTTTCAGAAATTCCCCAACCATTCGATGTCCCTTTATGGCCCCGCTGCATCCGCCAAAGTTAAGTACCTGCCATTTTTCTATCCCGCAGAAGGCTTCCTGATACAGAAGCGGATCAAGACATTTTACCACTTCCACATCCGTGTCCATATAAATCCCGCCATGCCGGTACAGAATATCCAGCCGTGCATAATCCGGCACGAAACCATAAGCCCCCTTTTCATACGCTGCCTTCATATATGCCTGTCTTTGAACATCATAGTTATTTTCATCCCATCGGATAATTTCATAATCCGGGCAATACTTTTTCCAGCTATCAATACATTTCTGTAAATTGGGAGGAATCTGCTTTTTCCCAAGCCACATATAATGAATTTTTTTTGGAATCAGCGGCTTTTCCGAAAGTATTGGAGTACCGCCTGAAATATCGCTGCAGAAATTATGGATACACATCATAGGGATTATATAATAAGATATATATACCTTATGTGACATTTGTTCCAGTTGCGCCAGTATTTCCGCATATCTGCTGACCGCAATGAGAACGACCGTATTCTTTTCCAAATTCCTCAACTGATCAACCGGCTTGATATCCAGTATCCTGTCTTCGAATACAATCTTACGTTCCCAAGCCGCCGGACTGTTGTCAATATAACAGGCAATCCGCCCAAGCAGGTCATACTGCCGCAAAATCTCAGGAACCGTGACCGTACCGATCACACCCGCCCCGAAAACGACGATTGACATATCCTGTTCGGTAATTTCCTTATGCATTTCTTCAAAAGATGTGCATTTTAAAATCATATCCTACCTCATCAATATTTCTCCCAATCCTCTTCCGTCCTGTTGCGGATTGTTTTCGCCGGAAGTCCAATATTAACCGTATTGGGCGGTATATGGTTTAACACACCCGCCCCCATACCGATCACTGCCCCGTCTCCCACCTGCATTTGATTTAAAATCGTGACATGAGGTGCGATGTACACTTCCTGCCCGATCAACACACTTCCACAAATCGTACTGTTTGCCACAATACAGGAATGGCTTCCTATCATCACATTATGGGCAATGTGACACAAATTATCTATTTTGACGCCGTCTCCAATGACCGTATCGTCTATCGTTCCACGGTCAATACATGTATTGCTTCCTATATCAACATCATCCCCTACAACAACTCTTCCATGGTGGGATACTTTTTGGTATCTATGGTCTCTTTTGGAATACCCGAATCCATCTCCGCCGATCACTGCGCCCGCCTTCACAACACATCTTTTGCCAATTCTTACATTACTGTGAAGCACCACATGCGCTTCTATCTTCGTGTCGTCGCCGATCTGCACGTGATCCCCGATGTAGCAATAATCCCCGACAAAAACTCGTTCGCCGATCTGCACGTCTTTACCGAGCACCGCCGTTTCCGCTATGCCAAAAACATTCTCACAGTCATCCAGATAATCAACTACTTTAAAAAAGACATCTTTCGGATTATCCGTTATCAATTTCACTTCCGCTTCTACTATAATATCCGGCAGGCATATGACCGCCGTCAGTTTTTTCCTGTTCAAATCTGCATTAGTTTGTCCTTTGACCCAGGTAATGCTTCCCAATCTATAATTATTCAGTGAAGTAAAACCAGTAATTGCCACATCCTTATTTCCATATATTTCTATATTGATATCCTGCGCTTTTATATATTCAAACAGTTCTTCTGCCGTTACCATTTTCATTCCTATTCTCCCAGAAAAGAAAGCTCTGATTTTTCAAGCAATTCACTTAGATCTCGAGTGTTTCTACTCAATTCATCATAGCAGTGATATATCTGCTCTCTGCAAAAAGAGCGTAGAACCTCTTTCGCCGATTTTTCATTCGGATCATACCAGAACGGGTGAACCAGCATATGAAACCGATTATACTGTTCTCTTCTGATCAGTTCTATTACATCCTCTTTCCAACTTCTACGAGAGTCCGATATATATTTATGTTTTTCTATAAATTCCTTTGCATAACTATTTATTACTTTACCATCCCTGATCTTCCAATCGGCTGCCAGTGTCTCCTTCGATATACGATGCATGGACACACTGGTTACTTCTCTTCCTACACACTGTTCTAAAAGGGTAATTTCATTATCAATGGCTTCTTTCCACCAATCTTTATTCGTTTTTCGATATTGTGTCTCATCAAAATGCAGGCCAATGGCATGTCCGTTCTCACATATCTTCTTTAATATCTCTCTGTTTTTCCCGGAAAACACATTATAAAAATTACTGGTCATCAATACATAATAAGTAGCTGAAATCCCCAATTCGCGTTCTATATCAGAAAATTCCAAAGCCTTTTCCAGATCTTGATCCACGTCATGCCGCATAATAACGCTCTTATCATATTCTTCATAGTTCCAATAATCGCAAAAAGCATATCCATGTTTTCTCAACAGCTGTATCATATTTTTATAAGCATCATATGTAAATTCCATTTAATTTCCACCTATTCCGACATATCGTTTCGCCTTATCGTCCTTACCTATTTTCCAAATATTTTATAACAGGATTCAATATGTAATCCCACGAAAAGTTTTCCTCCGAATAATTGCGCATTTCTTTCAGAATTTCCCTGTTTTCTACAGTCGTTTCATACAGTCCAATAATCTCTCCCATATCCACAGGTTCCGGCGAATTAGACACCTTCCTGACATAGAATTCCTTTCCTGTGAAACCATCATCCTCATAGCCGTATACAAAAGGTAATCCCCTGCTACAGTATTCTCTTGTTTTAATTGGCGTCGATGAAATCACGCCCGCTTTATATGCCCCTAACGGTGCTATCCCTATATCCGCATTGTCATAATACCAATCCAATGCCGCCCCTGTCTTAGTGCCACAAAATTCTACATGCTGGTGCAAACCATACTCCTTCACTAACTGCACGTATTTTCTTTTTTCAGATCCCTCCCCGACCATATAAAAATGAAAATCATATATTCCAGGATTTTGATAGTACTTATGCATCCCCTCCAAAACCCTTTCAAAACCATGATGGAAGTAAAATCCCGCGACCGCCAACAGCCCGATATCCTTTCCTCTTTTTCTCATATTCCGAACAGGGTTTTCCTGCAAGTCAACACCATTTTGCAACGCTACCGTACGAATGCCATGTACGGTCTCTCCCTTCGCGTATGTGGTCGCCAAGGAAACATATTCACCAATACAGTTTCTGTATTCTCTATCTTCTCGAAGAATCTCCTCACTTTTCACCTCACCTTCGTAAGGATAGCTCGGATATTCCAAGACGATACGTACCCCTATCTCCTTCATCTTGCGCAAAAAGGAAATATAAATATAGGTAGCAGGAATCATACATCTCATATATACCCACCGGCAATGATATTTCTTCATCCAGGTGCAGTACCACTGAAAACATTCCGCCCTCGACAGCGCAACCTCTTTTTCAATCACGCGGTCATCTTCCAGCAGGTAGGCCATGCCGTACGCATAATATGTCATCAGGCATTTAGGGAAATGTTTTTTAAATACGCGAATCTGCGCGTTAATCTTTTTTTTAACGCCTATATTTCCACGCACATTAATATCTTCATTTACGACATATAACATCGATTCAGAATAATTCATTTAAATAAAATATCCTTTCTCCGCTTCTATAGTTTATAAGCTGATCCCGAATAGCCCTGGCATGTTCCAGAGGTGTTATGATAATTGGCAAATCGTTATCTATTCTGGCCAAATCCTCCGGCAGGATCACCTCAATATCATCCCTTGGCATCATCAATTCCCCTGCCCGGTCAATCACACACGGCACATCAATAAACTGGCGGAATGCACAGCAGGCCTGTATTCCCAGATACGCGCCACCATAAATATAAATTGACTGCCACGCATGTGCATCGACAATATTTTTTACCACATCCGGCCTTAACAACTGTCCCATCAGCTCAAATTTAATCTGAAGAAGCTCTTCCTTTCTGACATGGGAATCAAAGATACTGCGTTCCGTTTCTGTCATTGTCTCAGTCCTCCTGAAAATAAAGTTTCGCGCTGGAAAGAACCGTTAGAACCATGCTTTTCTCCAAAATCCCCCCATGAAGATATAGTTCCTTCATGTCATTGCAGAATTGCCCTGACGCCATCTTCCTAAAGTAAGGATAGGTCTGCTTAACATACTTTTTCACGAAAGTCTGCGCTTTCTGATCGGAATCAAATAGAATATCTAAATTAGAGCGCTCCTCATCCTTTGCAAGGATTTTTCTGATTTTTCGTTTCATATCCCGTCTTGTTTTCCATCTGTTTATCTCTTTTTTATCGTTTGTTATAATATCATCGATACGTTCCCACTTATACTTTGCAGCATCAGGATAATATTTCAGGATCCACTCTTTATAAATATAGTGCCCTGCTCTCAATTCTACTGGTATATCCAGGCACAACTGAAAGAACGCAACATCCAAAAACGGAGAAGAAACTTCCGTAAAATTCTGTATAAACTGATGTGTATTGATCGCGCCCAGAAAACCTCTCACATACAGCAAATAAAGTTCTTTATCATCATATTGCTGTATGGTCTGATCCGCATACTCCTGTACCCTTTCCGCCAGTTTCTCAGAGTATCTTCCTGTAGGCCACTGCTTTTCCTCTCCCCCGCTTCTAAAACTGCCTAAAATGGCATCTCCCACCTGTCCCGTATGCTTTAGCCCAAACCGCTCCGTATTTTCCCCAAGCAGCATTCTATACTCGCTTGTCGGGCCCATATAAAGCGAAAGGCCTCCTAACATCCTCACCATGAGATCCACATCATACAAAAAAGCAAGACTGTCATCCGCCCTGACGCAAATCTCGTCTTTCCAGTAATAAGCTATCTGTTTGGCAATCAGCTCCTCCAGATCATTCGATTTACAAACCGTATTCAACTGAATATGCCTATCCTTCAGGGAATGCGCCACCCATATGGCCATCCTTGAGTCAAGCCCGCCGCTCATATCCGCACGATGCTCAAAACCATATTCTTCATCCTTGTTATATTCCATCTCCACTGCTTTTCGGAAATGACAATCTATTTCAGCCAGGATTTCATCTTCTGTACTGTTTCTGAACCGCTCCGCATTTTTTTTGAAACGGTGATATCTCTGTACTGCCGCCTTTCCTTTTTCAATTCGGAGATATTCTCCGGCTAAAAGCCTTTTAATTTCCTTTGCATAGGTAGAATTGTCTTCCATAAATGCAAAAGTCAGCATATGATATGCCGCATTTTCATCTAAGCTCAAATGTATACCCAATTCTCTGCACGCATCTATCACATAGTTAACCTGAGATCCGATGAAACATTCATTCTCTCCGTCCATATAAAATAAGGGACGGTCTCCCACATGATTGGTGTATGCAATGAGTAAGTCTTTTTTTCTGTCATATACCGCTCCAGAAAAAGAACCGCGAAAATCCCGAAAGAAAGTTTCCCCTTGCATGCTGTACATCTTTTTACACAAGTCAAACATCGTATCTGCTTCATACTGGTGCAGCAAATCTATCTTATTTAAAATACATCCTTCTACAACGACTAATATATCTTCATCCAACAAAAATTCTTTGTCCTGCATAAATTTATTCAGTGTATTTCTTTTCACATACCATACGTCGCACGTCATTTCATCTTTGATACATTTATCATTAAAAACATTATTCAGCTCAACATCCAGTTTTTTATTTGAAATAAGAAATCCCGGCATTTCATCCCTCCTCTGTCGCCTTCAATCCGTCCAAAGCCCGCGCCATCTGTCTGCCGCAGTATTCCATGAAGACAATGCGTAAACAATATCTTTATTGACCGCACATTTTTCACGATATACCTTATCATTCACCACAATCTCTGACACAGATTCTGCAACATTATCCATCTCATCCACAGATACAAAAAAAATACCTTTTTCCCGCAAATTTTCATATGGAAGCCAGCTTCCGGCGATGACTGTTTTCCCCGCGTACATGATTTCCAGCATGGTAGAACTCAGCTGATCTGTTTTCTGCACGGTGATCAAAGCATCCGACATCATCTCCAATACAGCCATGGCCTGCTGATTCATATAGTCCGTCAAAATTCTGTAACTGATCCCACAGTCATTCAGCTCTGTCCTCACTTTTTCGATATAGTCATCCTGCTCTTTCGGATATGTCATCGGAAAGACCAGCACTATTTTTCTCTTTATGGTCTCATCTATTGTCTTCAGCGCACGAATCATCTCCAAATGCTGATGTGCCTCACCTGCATTATATCCACAAAGAATGACCATTCTGTCGTCGGGAATATCCATGCTTCTTCTCTTTTCTCGTGCCCTGATAAAGCAGTCCTGATCCATGTATTCCAATGTTTCAATCCCAAAATTAACCCACCTGATTTTTTCAGCCGCTGAAGGATATGCCTTCACGAAAGCACAGATCGTTGCATCCGTCTCCGCACTGACCGTATCAGCCATATCAATCAGAGACTTTTTGTAGATTCGTTCCGCATCCCTCGCTCTATATAGATCGCTGCCCCCGACACACAGGTTCAGCCGCCTGCATTTTTTTCGAATCAGTTCCCGAAAATACACCCATATATTTTCAATCCACAACATCTGAAAAACATCATATTGCGGCAATTCGCTTAATATCCCATATAACTCAGCGTATGAATGATAGACATAAATGTGATCCGCATACTCTCTCATTTCATCCAGATACGCTTCCGCATTGGATAAAATTGAAAAATGAATATCCGGCATCCTTATCTTACAGTTCCGAACCACCTGATTCACATAGGAGGAATAAAATCCGCAGAAAACCATTACCTTACATCCATTTCTTTCCTCGTCTCTTTTTAACAGATCGCACTTTTTCAGAACCACCTTTTTCGGTTCCAGCATACCAACTTCATAAGGAACGAGTTCCTCTCGCTGATCAAATACACAATGCTGCCCTCTGAAAACTGCATTTTTTTCAAACCCTGATTTTAATAAGAAATCCGAAATTTCTACAAAAAAAGCGTCTGTCGTTGTCACAATAATCCTGCCGTCATACTCCGAAACGCTCTCCGGAGAACGAATCGAAATCCCCTCATACTCCGTTCCCCATAAACTTGGATTTCCGTCCACCCAAAATGCAATTTCAAACCGTTCTCTGAGGTACGGCAGCATACTTCTTCCGGCATTCCCCAACCCGTAAAGCACTATCTGTTCTTTCTTATTTGTCATCATTTCAGACACTCCATCAGACTGATCTGTCAAACCTGTCTCTGCCACAGCTCTTCTACCGAAATAACCGACTGTCCCGTTCTCTTCCGTAACATATGGAAAATTTCATCAAAATAAGCTGTCGGCGTAACAACTACACAATCAAAATCAGGTATCTCGCTATCCACGCCAATTAATATTCCCTCCGCGTCAGAATCAGATGAATTTGCCTGATCCATGATCGCAGTAACCTCTACGTCCGTTTTCTCCAAAGCCTGAAACAGTCTCTGTCCGATATATCCGTTCCCATAAAGCATCACCCTTTTATAGCCATGCTCATGGAAATATTGCTCGATGCTGCCTCCCGCATACAGAAACTCCAGCCAGTCATTAAACAGCATCAAATTGGATGCATTGCGTTCCATCCGCCTTTTATAATCATTGATCATTCCTACCAGCGCTTTTCCTCCAAGAAAAAAGCCTGTTACGAATGATATAGCTCCAGTGAAGCATATCGCATATCCTTTTTTCATCCGTCACCGCTCCTTCCTGCAGCAAAACACAACCTTCGGCGTATGCTTTCTGTCCCCATTTCCGGTAATTTCCCTCTCATTCCAGCATTCATAACGCAGGCCATTTTTTTTTAAAAATCTTTTCATCTGCCAGAGATTTATAAAATGCTGTCCGAAGTTCTCTTCTACATCGATACCCAAAAACCTGAAATATTTTTCTTTCATTTCTTCCTTCTGCATACGCAGGCAATGCGGACTGTATTTATCCATCACATCAAAAACAATAATTCCGCCCGGCTTTGTCATGGATGCCATCTGCCTGACCGTCCGATAAAAGTCCGGAATATACCAGCTCACCCTCACACAGTAAACTACATCATATGCTTCCAGTTCCCCTGTGTAATCCGTCACATCTCCGGCCCAGATTCCCTCCGGATTATCCAGCTCTTTCTGTGCCAGAGCGACCGAACTCTCAGCGATGTCGCACCCGTCAACCTGTATTCCCTTTTCCCGTAAGGCAGCGCCGATCGGCCAGCCTGTGCCAACACCCACTTCAAAAACCCTCTCAGGTAAAGAATTGGCTATCAGCCCGACAAGATTGCGTTCATACGCCCCATATCCATATTTTTTTGTCTGGTTCTTCCAAAATTTACTGTATACCGTTTTGTAATACTGTATTTCTTCCATGCTTTTACCCTTCCACCACCAGAATATCCCGGATTTCCTCCACTGACAGCGCCGCTTTATCCCATCCGTAATAAATTGGCGCACATTTATGATGTTCTGCCACCCAATAGCTGTTTGGCAGATCAATCTTAACGCCCTCTATCTCATTACCAAAATCTGTATAATTAAACACTTTCCCGGTTTCTTCACTCAGTTTCTGGTCAAAAACAATGTATTTATAGTATCCTGACTGCATTCCGTCCGGTAAAAGCACCCGGTTATCAAATATCTGGTCAAACTTCTGCGCCAGGCTCCGCTTCCATTCCAGAATAACCGGCAAATGTTCCATCTGCACAATTCCCAATGCCGCCGTAAACTCATTGATTCTATAGTTAAACCCTTCCTTCATCGGATAAGTCACAATATGGCCGTCAATCACTTCTTTTCCGTAATTTCGAAATTTCTTCATCCATGAAATCAACTCTTTGTTTTTGCTGACAATCATACCGCCTTCGCCAAGCGGCAGGGTTTTTGTCGCATAAAAGCTGTAACTGCCTGCCAGTCCATAGCTCCCCGCAGTCTTACCGTTCCACGTCGCCCCATGGGCATGCGCACAATCCTCAATCAGCGCAATCTTATGTTCCTCACAGAATTTTGCAATTTTCTCTGTTTCAAATGCAATATGCCCTCCGATGTGCACCAGAATAACCGCTTTCGTATCCGAAGTAACTTTACTTACCATATCCTGAAAGCTCATGCAGAGGTCTTCCCTGTTGCAGTCCGCATACACCACCTTAGCCCCTGCCTTTTTTGCCGCCTGCGCCGTCGCCCAGAAGGTATTGGCCGGTACAATCACTTCTTTTCCTCTCACGTCTACATATTCCAGGATGGACAAAAGTCCTGCTCCTCCGCTTGTCACCGCGCAGGAATGCAGCCCTGTAAATTCTTCAAATTTTTCCTCAAAAACCCTTGTCATCTTTCCGTCAGACCAGAAGTTCGATTCAAAAACCTCATCCAGTAACTGATAATATCTCTCCCTGTATTCTTTCTCAAACGGCAGTACCATCTTCAATCCCTCCTTAGATAAAATGTTTTGAATGCACCTTTTCCAACTGTTCAAAGATCATATTAAATCCTGTCACCCTGCATGCACTGCAGCCACTCTGACACTCCGCTTTCAGCAGTTTCTGGCTGACCTGTTCCCGATACGGTGAAACCCAAATATCCTCAAAAGAAGTCTCGCGCACATTGCCGAGTATGATCCCGTCCTCCCGCCGCTTCTCGCACAGTGCAACCTCCCCATTGGCATGGATGACCGATGTCAGGGAATGGGCGATGCACGGAAGACCCGCATTCCTGTCAACAACCCTGTCGGAGACAGTCAGCATATACCTGATTCTCGTTTTTGCTGTCAGCTCCGCCAGTTTTTTCCGCAGATCCAGAAGACTTTCCAATGACGGAGTAATGTCCTCCGCCTCCTCGACCGGTCTCAGATATATGTAATCGACGCCAATGCTGTCCAGATGTTTTATCAGTTCAATCAAACTGCTCTGGTTTCTGGTTGTCAGAACATATCCAATGCCCAGAAATGTCTGCTCCGGATCTCTGGCCGCAGACATTTTTTCAAGATTCCCAAGGACTCGGTCAAAACAGTCAACACCCTTTTCCTGTTTGTATTCTTCCCTTGTGCTGGAATCTAATGAGATTCTCGCCCAGCGCAACATGGACATCGATTCTGAGATATCCACTGTACCATTTGTAATCAGCCCCATATCCAGACTGTTATTCCGCCCGATCTCAGCCACCCGATGAAAATCCGGATGCATCGTCGGCTCTCCTCCACCCTCCAGCGTAACGCCGGTACCATGCCGCCAGAATTCACGGAACAACCGCTCGATTATCTGTAGTTCCATCACCGCGCCATTTTTCCGCAGCTCCTTATCCGTACACCACTCGCACTTCAGGTTACAGATATCTGTCAAATGCAGTTCTACACTGATCGGAAAATGTTCGTCCATCTTTTTGATGCCGTTGCGCACATCGAGGATGGAGTTGACTTTCTCGTTATTCAGTAACAGCTTTAGTTTGCTGTATTCAAATTCATCCCAATAATTTTTCATGATACTTCACCCGCCTGCCCCGTAATCTTTACTTTATCGCATCTTCTTAACCATAATTCCATACTATAAAACCGAAAAAGGATACTGCTGAAATCCGCCTCCCGATTAATATGCGCCTTATAATACTGGTCAATCGTTTCTCCTGGGACAATATTTCTGCCGCCAAACGCATATATAATTTCCCTTATCTCATCCCTGCTGCTTCCTTCCCGCAGCCATCTGTCAAACGGCGCCGGAAAGCCCATTTTGTTTTTCCTTCTCGCAATCTCCTTCGGCAGATATTCTTTACACGCCTTTCTGATAATCCATTTTGTCCACTGATTCCGTATCTTATATTTCCCATCAAGGGCAATTGCAAACTCAACAATACGATAGTCCAAAAACGGAACTCTTGACTCAATGGAAAACGCCATGGAATTTCCGTCCTCATTATGCAAAAGTGCAGGGATCGATCTGATCAGTACATCATTGCATAATTTTGTATTTAAAGCAGACGCACATTTTATGCTTCTGTCCTGATAATCATCATGTACCTTATCCAAAAATTCATCCGTAAACAGCTTTGTCTTTCTCTTTACTTTTAACCCTTGTGCCTGTCCGTCATTCTGAAACAGGAAGCTGTTTTTCAGTCCTACCAGACTGACGATTTTGTTCGTGCTAAAACATCCGCTCTCCTCCGGCCACTCTTTCTTCACAATAACAAGCATCCTAATTGCCCTGCATTTGGCCAAAAAGCTGTTTTTATTCATTAAATCTTCCACATAAAAAGAATAGTACGGGATATACCCCGCAAACAGTTCGTCCGCTCCCTGCCCATCCAGCACTACCTTTACATTCCCCTGAACGCCTTTCATAACCATATACTGACTGTAGATAGAAGCGCCTCCTGTTGGCTGATCATGGTGGTATGTCAAATCTTCCACATATTTTGTAAAATTATCCTCATAATCATCCGGTTTAATATAATGCGGTATGGTATTCCACTTCTCATTGACTTTTCGGATATACATTTCCTCATTGCACTCTTTATCCGTATACACGGAAGAAAACGTGTGCATTTTTCTGCCAAACTTTTTTGACGCGCAGCCTACGATAGCGCTGGAATCCAATCCGCCTGACAGACAGGCTCCCACTTCCACATCCGCGCGCAGCCTAAGTTCTACTGCACTTTCAAATAGTTCCTTAAAGGCCCTGACAACATTTTTCCCCCGAATCCACTTGTCATAAAACCGCTGTTCATCTACTTCCCAATAACGTTTATATTCCTTCGTATGTTTTTGAAGATCATAAATCATATAATGCGCAGGAGAAAAAACTTTTACATTCTTATAAAAACACTCCCCGTCAGTATCTTCATTGACAGAATAGGAAAGATACCTGTGTATATATGTTTCGTTAGGGACATTCTCATCCGGGAAAGCCGCCGTAATCGCTTTGCTTTCGGACGCAAACGTGAATACATCCTCATTGTCAACGGTGTAAAGAGGCTTGATACCAAAACGGTCCCTGCTCAAAATTAGTACCTGCTTCTCCCTGTCATAAAGGGCAAACGCCCACATCCCGTTAAACCGGTTAAAGCATGCCGCGCCATATGCCCTGTATGCCTCCATGATCACTTCCGTATCGCTCTTTGTTTTAAAAACCGCTCCTCTTTCAATCAGCTCCTGCTTCAGTTCTATGTAATTATAAATTTCTCCGTTAAAGACAATCACATATTTCTCATCATGGCTAAACAGTGGCTGATTGCTCTGTACATCCAGATCAATGATAGACAGCCTCCGATGCCCCAGCGCCACACGTCCGTCCGTCCACTGTCCCTCTGCATCCGGACCGCGATGAATCATGCTGTCCGTCATTTTTTTCAGCAATTCCCGATCCGTCCTGTATCTGTCAGATTTAACAATATAACCGGCTATTCCGCACATCCCGCCACTCTCTCCCTGATATCATATATAAATCCCGTAAACTCGATATAAATCCTGCACAGCGTATCCCTTATCCTATTTCCATCTGGTATTTCCATCCTGTCTCCATTGCTGTTGTAGAAAAAGGCTCTTCTATAATTTACCTGCTGTATCAGTTTCAGTACATTACCGTAACCGTAACCTTCCCTGCCTGAAAGTGTGATATATACCTGATCATACGCCTGACGAAATATCACATCGGTTACCCTAACAGGCAAGTCATAAACCCCCTCCTGACAGATATCAATAAAATGGATGTACGGATATTCTGTCCTATACCTGTCAAACTGGCTTTGTTGCACCAGGCAATCAATATTTTTTCCTTCCAACTCGCAAAAAAGTCTTTTTATGGTTGCATCTGTTGACGTCCTGAAAACTAATATTTTCTCCAATCAAATCCCTTCCTTCACCCTGTTTCCGGCCTTTGTATCGTTGTATAACTGCACGTATTTCTTATAGAGTACGCCGTTCTTATCCAGGCACAAAGCCTCTGTTCCATAACGATCTATCAGTCTGGTAATTTCATTGGCGACTGTCTCTCTGCTTTCTCCATATCCCCAAATATAATCATTATCAGAAGGATTCATAATCCACTCTTTCGGATAGGAACGATCAAATATACGCAGGAACTTATTTGCAACGGTTTCCGCAAGACAATGTCCTTCCACATATGCCCTCTCTTTCTCTCCGATTCTGATTCTTTCCTCTTCATGTTCTATCAGATATATGATCTTTTCTTTTAATTCTTCCGGATTGCAATATACAGTCGGAGCAATTGGATCGGGCAGGACCTTTTTATACACCTCTGCATAATATCCTCCAACCACAACCGGTACGCCGTTAATTGCTGCCTCCGTAGCAAAGCCGGCCATCGGCGTATCGCTATATACCTGATCTACTACAATATCCGACATCGCCATTTTCTCCAGCACCACACGATGCGGCAGGCCGGATACCTCCATATACTCAAAATCATACCCTTCCTCCTGCATTTCCTTTACTATATTTCTGACTATTGCGGTTCCCTTTGCCTTTTGGTCGGACGGCGCATGTAAAATTCTTACCTTGTCCACATTTTTTTTATCAATACGAACCTTCTCCTTTATATCCACCGGTATTCCGATACAGTTAAATATCAGATACGGTTTTGTGTGAAAGTGCGAAGAGGGCGAATAATCAATTAAGTCCATATATTTTTCAAGCATTTTTATTTTAGACGCTTTCTCCCTAGTTACTGAATATACCTTTCCAATATCGCTAAAATGGTTTGCTCCATCACAATAAGGCGGTCTGGCATCAGATCCGCATAACCACATAACCATTTTTTTCCGAAACAATTTTAAGACAAAAAATTCAACTTCCTCTATTTTTCTTAAATAACGATTGTGAAAAAATATACCATTTCCATATATATAAATAAAACAATCATATCGGAACAATGCGTATACAAAGACCCTTAATATATCCCACATTTGTAAAAAGCTCCACCAGGCCTTTGCCCTTTCTCCCACGGCATACTTTTTCTTCTTCGTATGGATCCGGAATTTCTTGAGAACGGGCACATCCTTTTTCCCCAAATCAAAGGCATATTCAGGTATGCAGTAAAAATCGCTTTCTATTCCCATATCATGAAAAGCATTATTTAATCTTTCCATCATTCCTGAAATTTCCTGCGCCCCTAAAAAAATTCTTCTTTTCCTTTTAATTCCCATCTCCGTTTTCTCCATCCTGCTCCATAAGCTGGCAAAGCACAGAAGCTACTGGCAGTCCCACTTCATTGTTATGTCTTTCAATGATATTTTTTATCTGCTCCTTAAAATTGCAATCATCAAAAATCTGCCCTTCCTTTATTTCCACTCCATCCTCATTCAAATATTCAAGTATTTCTATAACACCATCCCGGCATTTTACCCAAATAGACAAATTAGCCGCTATCATAATAATTTCACCGCAATGATAGCTGTCCAGAAGTGTACTTTCTGTTTTCATATATTTGCATCTGACTACCTTAACCTGATGGCCATTAATTGTCGTGTACGCGCAGGGATAGGGAATTGTGATTGCCCTGACAAAATCATAGATTTCACAGCACTTTCTTTTCCAGTCAATCATGCCATCTGCAGCAATTCTCTTGGGAAAGTACCCTGCTTCTCCCTCCTGCTCAACTCCATAACCCTTAACTATATTCCCATTTTTGATATTTTCAATTATCATTTCTGCCATACAAATTGCTGCTTTATGGTATGAAATACTAATATCATCAATCAATTCATATTCATATTCTTTTGTATCAATAACCTTTCCACTATCAATATTTGTATCTATCCAGAAAATGGAAAGAGAAAATTTTTTATGTCCCAAAATAAGAGCCCAATTTTGTGGACTTCTTCCTCTGCCGCCGCTGATTCCTACAGCACTTCCATGAACGCCTATTATACCTATACTACAGTGTTTGATAAACCACTCCGGAACCAGTCTCTGCCAAGCCGACGTAATGGCAATATCCACATCCAATGCCAACAACCTTTCCCGATCAGCATCACTTTTTAATGAATAGGTATCCACCGCAATATACGATATGTTTTGTTCTATACAAAATGGCTCATAATCATAATACTCTGTAATAGAATCTGCACATTCCTTCTTTATGGAGATAATACCTGCAATCGGCATATTTCTACATATTAATTTGACAAAGGGCAATCCTGTAACCATACAGTTCAGCAAATAAATTTTCATCTTTGTTGTCCCCACTCCACTGCGCTTTCCTACTCTTCATAATATATATTGTCCCTGCCTGACTTTATCATCATGTCGGAATATACGTTCATCATTGCCGCAGCTCTGCCTTCTGTCAAACGTTTATATCTTTCATATGGTGACATAGGCGTAGGCGTCCACCATTCCGGATGCAGGAGTATCTGCAGTTTATCATGAAGCTCTTCCATTACGGTCATGAGTCTGTCATATTTCCAATATCCATAAGAGTCGGAACAATATTTGCAATTTTCACTTATCGTTTTTGAATAAGCGTTAATCATTCCGGCAAAATAATCATCCTGAATACTTAATATATTATTGAATACCGGATTGTGAAAAGACATCACTCTGATTTTTATTCCGAACAGCTTTTCCAAAAGCTCCTTTTCCTCAACCGCACATTGCTCTATCTCATTTCGCGTTTTCATATTACGGCACTGCTTACAAAATCCGTAATCAAAATGAAGCCCTATTTCATGTCCTTTATCCATAATATCCATGACGGCCTTGTATTGACCTGCTTCAAAAATGTTATAACCGGTACTCTGCAAATATATAAAATATGTCGACTGTATCTGGTATTCTTTCTCGATTTCCGCTAATCTGACTGCCCGAAGCAAAGAAGTATCCAAATCGTGTCTCAACAGCACAATTTTTTTATCTGAGAAAATTTTTTCATAATCATACTTTGAAAACTCATATTCTTTTAATAATTGTTCTAATATATAACGATAATTTTTTTCCGTAAAATCATTATATCTGTATTGATCGCTTAATTTCATCGTATTATTTCATCCTCCTGGCATCATAATAACGCCGCCATCTGTTCCTGAATAACCGTAAGCCAATTAATTCTTATTGCGCCTCTCATTTCCCTCCAATTTTCAAGGCGGAACATTCTTTTTTTCAAATGTTTCTATCTGTTTTTCTAATTATTCAGAAACCATTTTACTGATACCCTCCTCCAGAGTTACCTGCGGAACACCGAGTAATTTCTGCATTTTACGAGTATCCGCTGCCATATCCCGCTGTCCCTTGTCTTCATACTGTATCTCAACATCCGTCCCCAGTTTTTCCGCAATTGTTCTTACAATATCTCCCAGCAATACGGTCTCCGCACCTGCTATATTAATGACCTGCGTTCCCTGAATATCACGCAATGCCTTGTACACACATTGCGCCGCGTCTGTTTTATAGATTGGTGTCATCTTGATATCATGGATCGAGCCAATACATACTTTGCCTTTTTCCCTAATATTTGTAATCAATCTTGGAAACAACATATCAGCCCTCTGGCCTGTTCCATACACGAAAAAGAAGCGGAAAGTGACAATGTCATAATAATCTCGGTAATTTCCGGCCAGAATCTCCATGCTCAGCTTCGAATTCTGATAAAAACTTAATGCTTCATCAACTGTAAGTGGTTCCTCCTCCAAACATAATTTGTTGAACCGTCCATACACGCCCCCGGAAGATGCAAAGAGAAACTTTTTTATTTTCGCCTTTACGCCATATTCAAGCAACTGCAGCATTCCGTAGACATTGACGCTAAAAATTTTTTCCCTGTTATTCTCCGGCTCATTATGCGCGTCACTCTGGGCCAAATGAATAATATAATCCATCCGTTCCGGGAGTTTTTCAAAATCAAACGGCCTCCCTATATCCTGCTCAATAAAATGAACTTCCCCACTTGGCACCGCACGACGTCCAAGCACCCAGCACTCATACTCCCCCTCCAGCATAGATAAAAGCGCATTCCCAATCAGACCTGTTGCGCCTGTAATAAGTACCTTCTCCATGTGGTCTCCCCGCCTTTCACCGTACACTTATCATCCCTTTATGAATGTCAGTTCCAATGCGATTCCCTTCATTATTTCCAATTTGATTTCCCATGTTACAGTTCTGTATATTTCCAATATAATTTTCTAACGTACAAATGGTACGCTTCTCACATTCGCAAAAAGACTCTTCGTAAACATTACTGTCCAAAATACAGCCAATCGACCGTTTGTATTCCGATTCCTTTATTTCAAAAGCAGTTCGGCTCCGTATCGTTTCCGTTTTCAGATCAAAAACGTCCCAAGACTTTTTATACACCGCATAGGCATAAACATAATCGCCACTCCGTTTTGCACACAAATAGGTTGCGTTCATAAAAAGTTCCGAATTCTCATCATAACCCGTATCGTAATATACTTCTTTGAACGCCTGCTCTATTACCTTTTTCTCCACATCTACTTTTAGAATCATATTGGAATATATCGGGAAAATATAAATCTTCATATCTTTTTCAAACATATTCAGATACGCAAATCCTCCCAGACAAGCATAGCCTTCCGGGAAATCCGTAAGTCTCGACGTCTCTTTCGTTTCTTCATCCCACAATATAATTTCTCTTTCAAACAGACACAACAATACCAAATATCTGCCTACCTTTTTTACGCCCCAATATCTGTTATCCTCCGCACCTATCTTTATTTCCGTACAGGATTGATCTGACAAATCATAGCAATGCACTCTATTACTGTCGTAATCTGCTACATAAATCTTTGCTCCGTCTGTCTCGAAACACTTTGCCGCTCTTATCTTTTCCCTTCCAAACTTCTTCCTCTCCAACACATTGTTCAGGCAATCATATTTCAGGATATCGCTGCTGCCATGTGGCAGCATAAGAAACTGGTCTCCCTTTTCTATAACAATCTCACTGTGAATTCTGAAATCTTCTCCCTCAAAAATGTGGGCTTTTACCGTGTCTGCTTCCATATCATACTCATAAATCCTCCGGCTCTCCCCTATCAGTACCCAGAGGCTTTCACCGCGATCTATCAGATGATAATTATATGGATGACATTGAAAAGGCGGTTCTCCGGGAATACTGACCATTTTCTTTATTTCGTACGTGTTTTTGTCCATCCTTACCAGCTTATTGCTGTGAAACTGGATAAACCACATATCCTCTTCTTTTATGCAAAGTGCAATGGGTAAAATCTCCACATCATCCATGATCCTTATGTTATAATTCTCAAAAAGCACCGGCTTCTCCGCAGCCTGATAGAGCGCCGTTACGGAACTGCAATCTCCATAATAGGCATCCGATACCGCCATCGCTCTGTTTAAATCCGCGCTCTCATCCAAAATACCAGCAGCTTCTTCCATATATCCCTGACGCACCCTCTGATACTGCTCTTGCAGTTCCGGAACCATAGACTGCAAGGTACTCAGTGACAGCGGATGCGGTCTCCACCAGAGCACAATCTCAGGATGTTCCCTGAAAACCTGAAACACCCACCGCATCTTTTCGATCTGCTTCCCTTGACCATGCAACAGACCGCTGACACCCGTATTATAAAGGATTACCTTTTTCCCCCGGATCATCTCTTTCCAGTTTTCCGGGTAAATACCCTCTGCTCCCATAAACACCTGTCCTCTTTACCTAAATCTTCCGATAAAATCCGTTGTCGCGCAGTCGGTAAGCGGAAGCTTCACGATCGTATTCTCCGCCGCCGATTTATAGATCGCCAGCACTAACTCCAGCGCTCTCTTCCCATCCATAGCCGTAACATAGGGCTGTCTGTCATTTTTCACAGCGTTGATCACGTCCGCATACAGCGGCGTGTGTCCATATCCGTAGACATTAGGAGGATTCTCATGGAATTTCCTTTTCACCTCCTCAGGATCATCCAGCAAATCAGAGAAACGCCATTCTTCAATCACGTTCACCGACTGCCCGCCTGCCTTTACCGTTCCCTTCTCCCCGAACAGATACAACGTCTCTTCCAGATTTTTCGGATAAATGTCTGTGGTCCCTTCTACGATCCCATAACTGCCGTTTTTAAATTTAATCAGGGCGATACCCAAATCTTCCGCCTCGATGTAGTCATGGTTTAACTTATCCGTCATACCGACTACCTCTTCGATTTCACTTCCCATCATCCAGCGGAGCAGATCAATGTTATGTATGCACTGATTCATCAGCGCCCCACCATCCTGCTCCCATGTGCCGCGCCAAGATGCCCGGCTGTAATACTCATGATCCCTGCACCATCTGATATGAGCGGTTCCATAAAACATCCGCCCGAACCGTTTCATATCCACTGCTTCCCGGATAATCTGCACCGATTTATTGAACCGATTCTGATGGCATGCACTGACTTTTACATGATGCTTCACCGCGGCTGCAATAATGGCGTCTGCATCCTTGATCGACAGGGCAATCGGTTTCTCTATGATACAGTTAATCCCATGGACAATGCATTCCAAAGCGATCTGCGCATGTTTACCGCTTTCTGTACAGATAGCAACCAGCTCCGGTCTCTCCGTCTCGATCATTTCAATATAATCTGTATACTTCTTTACTTCTTCCCCCAAGCCAAATTTTAAAGCCTTATCTTCCATACACGAAGGATCGATATCGCAAATCGCCGCTATCTCAAGTTCGTTATTTTTTGCCGCCGCGATATGATTAGGTGATATCCTTCCGCAGCCGATCAATGCATATTTCATAGCTCTTTTATCCTCGTATAATATCTTTTAGATATTATTTTTCAAATATAAAGGTTAATAGTTGCCTGTATTGTATTTCTACAACATCCTCTCCGTGTAATCACACTCAAATCACGCAGTTATCTTTATACCAATCCAGTGTTTCCTTAATTCCGCTTTCAAAGTCCACTAACGGCTCAAAGCCGAGCAGTTCTTTCGCCTTTTTAATGTCAGCACACAGATTCCTCACATCGCTTGTCCTCTCAGGCTGATGCTCCCATTCCCCCGTATATCCCATATAGTCACTGATTCCCTGAAGCAGGGTATTCATTGACATATCCTTTCCTGATCCCAGGTTTATGATCTGTCCTCTGGACTCTTCCTTTTCATAAGCGAGCATCAGCCCGCGAACCGTATCCTTTACATAAATAAAATCCCTGGTTTGTTCGCCATCTCCCTGTACCATTGGTTTTCCGCCGTTTTTTATCCTTTTGGCCGTAGCCGGGATAATACCTGCCAGCGGCCCTTCGGCATTCTGACGCGGCCCATAGTTGTTGAACGGGCGGACAATAGAAATATCCAGGTCAAGCACCTTGGAAAAACTGTGCACCATCATGTCCGCTGCCGCTTTCCCTGCCGCATAGGGCGTTGTTGGGTCTGTCGGATGGTTTTCATTCATGGGGGAATACTTTGCCGTGCCATAGGCCTCCGACGAAGATGTGTGGATCAGCGTTTTGTATGCGCCGACTTTCAGCAGTTCCAACAGGGTATTGGCGATCTCCACATTCACCATGTATGCATCAAAAGGATTGAAAAAGGAGTAGTTGAGGGCAATTGTCGCCATATTAAACACGACGTCAATCTTTTCTCTTTCCATAATTGACTGCATGACGCCAAAGTGTCTGGCATCATCCCTGTAAAGGACAAAGTTTTCATGCTGCACAGCCTGTTCTATGTTTTCCTGCTTCCCCAAAAAGAAGTTATCCACACAGACAACCTTTGCTGCTTCCCTGTCCAGCAGCTCATCACACAGATGGCTCCCAATAAAGCCGGCCCCACCTGTAACCAATACATTTTTATCTGCAATGCTCAGCATCGTTATCCAACCTTTCTTATGCAATCTACTCCCACTCTTTAACATCGTATTGCTTTCCGCATGCTGTACAGACTCCATCAGCATCCAGCTTAAAACCGCATCTGCATACCCAGCCAATCTGCCCTGCCGGGTTGCCCGCCACCAGAGCGTGAGGCGGCACATTTTTCGTAACAACACTGCCAGCCCCGACCATGGCGTACTCTCCTATGGTAACGCCGCATCTGATAACCGCATTGGCTCCTATGGAAGCGCCTCTTCTGACAAGTGTTTCCGTGATCTCCCATTCCGTATTAAAGGAACGGGGGTACATATCGTTGGTAAACGTCATGGATGGGCCTAAGAAAACATCGTCTTCAATGGACACGCCATGATATACATTCACGTTATTCTGCACCTTTACCCGGTTTCCTATCTTTACATGTTCATCAATATACACATTTTTACTGACCACACAATTTTCACCAAGGACAGCATCGTTTCGCACCTGCGCCTGATTCCAGATTTTCGTCCCGCTGCCGATCACGGCAGATCCGCTCACCTCTGCTGTTTCATGTATAAAAATATCCTTCATTTATTTACCCTCGTAGAATCTGTTGACCGTATCAATCACAAATCCAGCCTGCTCATCCGTCATTTCCGGGAAAATCGGCAGACAGACTGACTGTGACGCCGTCATCTCCGCTATTGGCAGACCTGCTCCCGGGTTTTTACAGTTTCCCGCGTGAAAAGCTTTCTGATGATGCAGCGGTACCGGATAAAACGTACCGTTTCCGACTCCATGCTCCGTAAGGTAAGCGCAAAGCTCCTCCTTATACTCAGAACAGACCACAAACTGATGCCAGCATGTCTTTATATCTTTGGAGTAAACAGGCCTGCGGAGCCTGTCCGTCAGTCCTTCCAGATACAACTCTGCGATCCTTGCACGGTTCGTATTGTATTCATCCAGATGTTTCAGCTTCGCAGACAGCACCGCCGCCTGCAGCGCGTCAAGTCTGGAATTGTAACCAATCAGGTAATTGTAATATTTATACGGATTATATAATTCTGTTACTGCTTCTCCTGTTTCGAGTGTCCCGGCACTGCCACCCAGCAGCTCCAGTGCTTTTGCCCCATTCTGGCCTGAACCATGCTCCTTATATGCCTTTAAAATCACAGCCAGGTCGTCACTGTCCGTGGTGACCATACCGCCGTCTCCCGCTCCGCCCAAATTTTTGGTCGGATAAAAAGAGAAACATCCCACATCCCCCAGTGTACCGGCTTTCCTTCCTTTATACTCGCTCCCGATCGCCTGGGCGTCGTCTTCAATTACTTTCAGATTATATTTACCGGCAATTTCATTGATCCTGTCCATCTCACAGGGCGCGCCAAAAATATGTACAGGCATAACTGCCTTTGTCTTATCCGTCACAGCTTCCTCGATTTTATCCGGATCAATGGTGTAATCGTCCTGTCTGATATCCACAAACACGGGAACTGCACCGACTGAAGCAATGGACTCTGCCGTTGCAAAAAAAGTAAACGGCGTTGTAATTACCTCGTCTCCCGGCCCGACGCCACACGCTTTTAATCCAAGGATCAGAGCATCTGTCCCATTGGAACAGCCGGACGCATGTCTGACACCCAAGTATCTTTCTATAGAACTTTCAAATTCACTCACATACCTGCCACCGATATAGCAACAGTTCTCCATGATATCCAGAATTTGAGGCTCCACCTCTGTCTTTATTCCCTGATATTGTTTCTTTAAGTCTAAAAACGGCACTTCCATTTGTATACTCTCCTTACATCTCTGTCCTGCGAACCACCTGTTCGCAGATTTTTATGGCATTAATTCCCGCTTCTCCACCAACAGCAACAGGTGCGTTATTGACTACCGACTCATAAAATGCAATCAGCTCTGCCCTCAGCGGTTCCTCGATCGGGACATAAAATTTCTGCACAATACCCTCCTGATGGCAGGAGTTGTCCCTGGTCTGATCCATGGTCAGGTTTGTACTCTTATAGATTTCCAGCGTCTTGGCAAGCAGGTCTGCACATATACATCCCTCTGCTGTATGCACTGTAATGGTTCTCACCTTGTTCTGCGATACCCGGCTTGCATTTACGACAGCATGCGCTTTTCCGTCAAAATCCATGATGCAGGTGGCAAAATCTGTCCGCTCTGACCTCACAGACTCACCACGGCCATGAAGTGACGTAACTTCTTTTCCTTCCATCAGGGCACACACCAGATCCACATCATGAATCATCAAGTCCTCAACGACACTTGTATCCGTGATCCTCCCGCTGTTACTGTACGGGCTGTAACGGCATACTTCTATAAAAAAAATGTCTTCAGGGTCAACCAGCTTTTTTAATTCTGCAAATACCGGATTAAACCTTTCTATATGCCCAACCGCCAGCTTTAACTTTTTATCCTCAAACGCCTTTCTTATCATTTCTGCGTCCTCATTTGTTGTCGCTAAAGGTTTCTCTACCAGGGCATGCACACCACGTTCAGCCGCCAGAAGCGCCACTTCTTTATGCAGCGTTGATGGAACTGCAATTACAACCGCCTCCACCTCATCCAGCAATGCCTCCATGCTCTCAAAAGCCTTCGTCCCGTATCTTTGTAAAGTCTCAGATGCCTGCTCCTTATTCACATCATAAAATCCTGCCAGCTCAAACTTTTTCTCTGCCGCGAGATTCCTTACGTGGTTTCGTCCCATGTTACCCGTTCCGATTACCCCTACTTTTAGAGTCTTCAATCCCTTTCTTCTCCTCCTGCTTATCCGTGGTATTGATCCATTATTTTTATCAGACGTTTACACAGATATCTGTAATCATATCTGCGCAGTTCTTTTTGATTCGGTTCGTACTTTGTCTGTCCTGTTTCCACAAAAGACTGATACTGCTTTTTTATGTATTCTTTCAGTTTCACATAATCGTCTTCGTGGCTGGACGCCTCATATGCCATCCCGATATTTGTCCTTTTCACTATCTCCGTCAGTTCACTATCTTCGATGTCTCCCATCATAATGGAGATAACGGGGCGGCCAGCCGCCATATATTCATAAACCTTTCCCGTAATCACGCCGCCTTCCTGCTCCTTATAATCATAGGAAGCAACCAGAAGAATATCAGAGCCTTGCTGCATCTCCAGAGTATCCCTCCTTGACAGCTTCCCGTGCATCACGCATCTACCGTCCAGCCCAAATGGCACCGCCTGACTTTTAAATATTTCAAACGCCGGCGCATTTCCCGCATAATGGAAGGAGATGCGATCCTCTTCCATCTGTCCTTCCCGGATCAGTTCCCTCACCGCTTTATAAAGGACAGTCAAATCGCGTATGCCGCCATACATGGAGCCTGTGTAAGTAAAAACCATTTCGGAAGCACTGATCCTGTCTCCCTGCACTCCTGCCTTGTCCGCCAGATCAAAACCGTTTGTCAGGCAATGTACTTTTTCACGGTATTTACGCGGCACCCTTTTACATATGCCTTTTGATATTCCCATGATACAGTCGGCATGTTTCCAAATATAACGCTCGTACATTTTCGGGATAAAACCTATGTAATCCGGCGTAAATTTGTAGCGGTAAACCGCATCCCTGATATCAAAAATCCATACCGTATCGCTGTGATATTTATGGAAATACCTTCCGGCAAAATAGCTGAACGCATCACCGTATGAAGTAATCACATAATCATAATGTCTTTCTGCTCTCAGCAGTCGTCTTACGCTTCTGAACAAATCAATCTGCTTTAACTGCCCTATGATATAATCCAGACTTCCAATCAGCGGATACGCCACTTCAAATGTATAAAACTCTACATTTCCTGTTTTGGGATTAACCCTTTTCCTGTTCTCCAGATTATCGAACCGTTTCTTTTTATGCGGTCCGATCAGTTTTTCATATATCCCGCGCAAATGCATATAGAACGAAGAGTTCTCCGCATAGAATACCCGAATATCCTCAACGCCATTTTTCAGCAGCTCGTCTTCCCCGCCGTCCTTCTTTTCTGCAAGAACTTCCACCTCATACCCGTTTACTTTCAGGTATTTTGCCAGCTTGCTCGTCCTCACGGCCGCAATAGCATGATCGGGCGCAAAATAATTACAGATAAGCAATACTTTCTGTCCCATAGATTCCCCCGCTAAATATAGTCTTCTTTTCTGGCGCTCAATACCTTATCGATTTTCGGCGAGCCCAGCCCCAAGAACTTCTTTTCCAGGAACTTCCTGTCCACATATTCCCCGGACAGTCCCATTTCCCTGGCCGCTTTGATAAATTCGTTAATATAGATCTGACGCATATTTTCCGACTGGACGATTACCCGGTCGGCATAGAGCGTTCCCGGTGTAAAGCAGAAATGCTTCATTCCATCTATGGCTTCCTGATTATCCGGCTCGATCTCATTTAATATAAAATAAGGTATATATACTAATACGTCTGTAAACTTTTTTAGCTCTCTTGCATAAAAAGCCGGATGTACGCTCGTTACATGATTACATTCATCATATGGATTATGTATATAAATAACATCCGGGTGCTCCGCCGCCAGATCAAATTCCTCCCATGACACCACCGGCACATCCTTCGGGTACAAATCTCCCTCGTAGTGCATTTCCCGAAAGCTTCCATTCGGGTTTTTGTCAAAATAAGGAATTGGTATGACATACGCGTCACAGTCAGGATCGGCATCAGCCGCCTTCCACACACTTTCCAGGCTGTCCCACATAGAAGCCTTATAAGGCAGAAACACTACGCTTGTCCTGACTGAAATGTCGTTCCTTACGCTGTTTTCAATACGGACCAGTTCCTTACGCAGGCTTTTGTATATCTTGCCCGTATTGATGGTTTGCTGCTGCCGTACCATCTCATAAGTCTGGTAAATCTGTTCGCAATATGATTCCAGCATCCTGACAGTGGCAAAATCCTCTCCCAGAGATTCCTCGATCACGCCACCCACTTGGATTGCCAAATCCTGGGATTGCTCCAACAGGTTCAATGCAATCTCCGTATTTTTCGTCTCGATCGCCTTTTTAATCGCAGTATGCGCCTGATCAAGCAGCCCAAGAATATCTTCTATTTGCTTTTTCCGTGATTTTCTCATAGATTTGCTATTGACCGTTCCAGCATTATCCTCCATGATAACTAACCTAACCTTCCGTGGCATTCTCAGAATAGATGAGATATTTATTATACCACAGTTATCGGCACATTGTTTAAAAAACTTTATATGTTACCCGATCAGTACTTCCTTCCCCTCAAACGCGAACCCATACTTCCTAATCCGTTCCTCCGGAATCCCCTTCGCCACAAGCGCCTGCGCGTACTCCTTCTCCTCTATCTGCAAAAGTGCCGCTTGCACGGTGTCCTCAAGGCTGTTGTCCCTTCTTGCACGAAACACTTTAAACTCGATCACAATCG
>CAMWJF010000032.1 GCA_947174505.1 uncultured Lachnospiraceae bacterium | reverse complement strand
TTTTATGAATATCTGCAATTCAAAACTGAATAATAGGATGTTTTTCAGCGGCCTCGATTGAGGGGCAGGGGAGTTGATGTGTCGAAGACACTTTTTTATTTTGCCTTTTTCGTCTGCCGCATACTTTTCAGAATAAGAAGAGAAAGTATCAGTACCAGCGGGAAAACGCATCCTACCAGCATTCCTTTTCGCAGATCATTCCCCGCATTCTGCGTGATATTACCCACCAGACTCGGTCCGAAGGCGCCGCCCAGATCGCCCGCCATGGCCAGCAGGCCAAACATGGCGGTGCCGCCCTCCGGCAACCGCCCGGAGCAGATACTGATGGTGCCGGGCCACATAATTCCCACGGAGAAACCGCACATGATACAGCCGATCAGTCCGATAATCGGGTTATTTGAAATGGACGCCGCTATGTAACAGCTCAGGCACAGGACGCCAGATCCCATCATAAACCGTATCAGATCCAGCCTACCGCCGTATTTCCCGAAGATCACACGGCTGATACCCATGGTTATCGCAAACATGCAGGGTCCTGCCAGATCACCCATAGATTTTGTAAAACCAAGCGCTGATTCTGTATAGGCGGAAGCCCACTGCGCCATGGAAAGTTCGGAAGCGCCCGCGCAGACCATAAGAATAATGGCTATCCAGAACAGCGGAACCCGAAGCAGACCGCTTATCTTCATGCCCTTGCCGTCGTCTGTCGTATGCTCGATCGGACAGGTCATAAAATTGTAGATATTATAAAGCGGAATGACAGCCCAGATGCAGGCAAGCCATTTCCAGCTGCCAGTGCCAAAGACGGCAAAAAAGACGGTGGACAAAAGGATCACGCCCACTGAGCCCCAGCAGTAAAAGGAGTGCAGGAGGCTCATCACCGCTTCTTTATGGTCGAAGGGACAGGCCTCCACAATGGGACTGCACAGTACCTCGATCAGACCGCTCCCGATGGCATAGACAATGACGCTTGCGATGATCCCGGTCAGCGGATTGGGTAGAAGGTCGGGCAGGAAGGCAAGCCCGATCAGTCCTGCCGCGGCGCATATTTCCGAAGCAACGACGCACTTGCGGTATCCGATCCTGTCTGCGAAATAGGAACACAGAATATCCACGATCAGCTGGGTCAGGAAAAATACAGTGGAAATAAGTGCGATCTGCCCCAAAGGAATCTGATAATCATTGTGAAATTTCAGGAAAAGCAAGGGCGCAAAGTTTGCGCAGATGGCCTGTGTGATGAAGCCCAGATAGCAGGCTGTCAGTGTCCTTTTATAATTTTTTGACATGGTAAAATATACTCCTTTCCTTCGCGCTGGCAGCGAACCGAAAAGTATCCTTTGGCGGATGACGCGAGAGTCAAATATGCTGTCTTATCCCGTAAGTATTGACTTCTGCAATGAGTTGTATTATATAGTAGATAAATGTGGATATCAATGCAATATATCCCAATATTATTACACAATATCGCAAATAGAGAGGGTAGCAATGAAAGTCAATGAGGGATACGGCAAGATCATAACCGATGAATCATTAAGGGAGACAGTCTCCCATGGAAGCGAAGACTATCCGTTCCGATATTATCTGGAGGATATCTGGCTGTTTGACTTTCACTGCATAGACTGGCACTGGCACCCGGAAGTGGAATTTGTTCTGATTAAAAAGGGGACGGCAGAGTTTCTGATCGGAAGCGGCAGATATGTGCTGGGCGAGGGAACGGGGATTTTTATCAATTCTCAGGTGATCCATCGGTTTGAGGCGGCGGAAAGTGTTATTATTCCCAATATTGTGTTTTCCCCTTCCCTGCTTGCAGCAAAAGACAGCCTGATTTATCGGAAATATATACAGCCGGTTCTTGACGCGGCGGCAGATTGTATGATCTTTTCGGCCGATGATTCAGGACAGAGGGATATTTTGGAGACGCTGTCGTCTGTGTTTGCCGTGCAGGAAGCGGAGAAAGGCTGTGAAATCAAAACGGTGGAGCTGCTTCTTAAGTTGTGGCGCATGGTCTATGAAAATACGGATTGTACGGAAAAGTCTTCTGCGCCGCAGTCATCGGTGAGAACGCAGGCGCAGCTGCAGATTATGCTGCAGTATATCCATAAAAATTATCCATATCAGATTTCGCTGGACGATATCGCGGGGACGGTGGCTCTCAGTAAAAGCAGTGTGCTGGGTATTTTTCACAAAAATATTCACACTTCGCCCATCCGCTATCTGGTGGATTACAGGCTGAAACGCGCGGCAAAGCTTCTTGTCACAACGCAGAGCAGCGTCTCGGCAATAGCCCGGGATTCCGGGTTTGAAAATGTCGGCTATTTTTGCCGGAAATTCAAAGAGGTGTTTCGGGTGACGCCCGGTGAATACAGAAAGCGGGAAGGAGGAAAGGAAAATAAATGAGAGAAGACAGGATACTGGAGACGCAAAGATTATATCTGCGGAAGATGACGCAGGCTGATTTTCCATCGCTGTGTAAGATTCTGCAGGACGAAGAGACCATGTATGCCTATGAGGGGGCGTTCACCGATCAGGAGGCGCAGGAATGGCTTGACAGGCAGCTTGCCCGGTATCAGAAGTGGGGATTTGGTTTGTGGGCGGTAGTTTTAAAGGAAACAGAGGAGACGATCGGCCAGTGCGGGCTCACCATGCAGCCGTGGAAGGATGAGGAGGTACTTGAAGTCGGCTATCTGTTTGAACGGTCACACTGGCACAGGGGGTATGCGACGGAAGCGGCAAAGGCATGTAAGCAGTACGCCTTTGACACGTTGCAGGCGGACGAGGTGTATTCCATCATCCGGGAAACCAATACGGCATCCCGGAATGTGGCTCTCAGAAACGGGATGACGGTAGTCGACACCTGGACGAAACAGTATCGGGGTGTGGATATGCCGCATGTTTGCTACAAATGTAAACGACCGGTTGACACGATTTCCTGAAAGAGCGTTTCTGAAGTGGTGTTCTTTCTGGAATAGGTATGCAATAATGTTTTTGGAACAAGAGGACATTGCATGCAGAGACATTTAGGGGAGAGGTCTATGAGTTTAGGAAAAAACATCCAGTATCTGAGAAAGCAGAGAAGGATAACGCAGGAACAGTTGGCGGAGATTATGTCGGTTTCAAGACAGACCATATCCAGATGGGAGGCGGATGAGATTATCCCGGAGCTGAACAAGCTGATTGCCTTGAGCGATATGTTCTCCTGTAAACTGGATGCTCTGGTCAGAGAAGACATCAATGCCTGTGAGGAGATTTATTCGGAGATTACCATAAGGCGCGTAGATGCGTTCAAAATGGCGAGATATGTCATGATTACACCGAATCCGGAAGATGACGTAAACGCGTACATGGAGAATTGGGCCAGACGTGCCGGGCTGCTTGCGTATAAGCCGGACGCCATGCAGATTGGATGGGATTTTCCGCATGTTTCTCTTGAGATGCAGAACAGGTTTGGCCTCCACGGATATGTCGCGGCGTATGTTTTGCCGGAAGGATTTGAAACGGACTGTCCGGGGGTGGAATATGCAGACCAGAGAGAAGCCGATTATGCGGTAATTACGGTATACGATCCTTTTGTGGCGGCATTTGAGCGCATTCCCAATGCCTACAAGAGGATTATGGAATATTTGCAGGTAAACGGATTCAGGGAGAAACCGAGGGAAGATATACTGTCCTGCTTTGAGCATGTGTACGAAAAGGACGGGATGACCTGCATGGACGTGTATATTCATGTGGACAGTGTCTCAAAGACAGACAGTTTTACAAATTTTTCATAAGGGAATCATGATTGGAAAACGCAGCATAAAGATACTTGGGAATGGGGGAAGAAAATGGAATTGGTTATGCAGCCGACACCTGAAACCTGCGGGCAGGCGTGTATCGCCATGATCACCGGCAGGGAGATAGAGGAAGTGATCAGAGACATGAAGACAGACGGGCCAACAAGCATTGGGCAGTTGATAGAGATACTGAATTTTTACGGGATGAAACATGCCGAACGGAATACCCGCATTTCCAAGAAAAATCCTGTGCCGCACGAGTATTCCATTCTAACGGTGCATGCGGACGGAGGCTACACGCATTGGGCGCTGTTATATGATGGAAAATTTTATGACCCTGAGTTTGGCGTGATTGAGGGAGCGTATACCCATGGGAAAATAACGTCGTTTTTGGGGATATATGAATAGAAAGAAACTTGGCAGATGAAAAAGAAGAAGGTCTCCCGGCTGCGGGAGGCCTTCCGCTGTTTTATCCTATTTCTTAAGCCGGATGCCGTCTTTGAAGGCTTCCCCGACTCTTTCCGTTACTTTATAGTAACCGTGTGTATACGGGTCGAAGGCGATCGCGTTCACCAGAGACATATCTACTTTATCGCCGGTCATGACGCTTTCGTCCGCAGTGACATTGACGACTTTTCCGATTACGCCGCAGCCATATTTGCTGTTCTGGTATTCGACAAACTCACATTCCAGACAGAGCGGAAATTCATTGATGACCGGCGCATCCACGCTCTCGGCTTTGCTGGCAGTGAGGCCGCTTGTGCTCAGCTTATCGGGGACTCTGTTGCCGGATTCCACGCCAAAGTAGTCCGCTTCTACGACATGGGCGGCGTCGGCGATGCTTACCGTGAACGCGCCTCTCGCTTTAATATTCTGTACGGTTTTGTGGGTTTCCGTCAGGTTGAGAGCGACATGATCCCTCTCCTGCATGGTGCCCCATGCGGCGTTCATGACATTCACGCTGCCGTCTTCATTGTAGGTTGCCACCATCAAAACGGGCATGGGGAAGATTCCTTCGGTGATATTCAGTTTTTTTCTCATGCTTTCCTCCATTCTGAAACGTTTGACTTTGCGTCTGCCATCAGGTTTCTTAAGATTGACAGAGCCTTTGTGTGTATCTATAATTATAGGTGGTAATGAATAAAATACAAGTACTATTTTATTGGAAAGGTACTATCATAAAGGAAAGTGTAAAATGATACAGAATTATATTGAAAAAGCCAATTTTGAAGATACCGGTTTCAGCTACACACTGTCGCTGATATCAGGCAAGCATAAAATGGTGATCCTCTATTGCCTGATGGAGTTCAAAGTGGTAAGATTTAACGAATTAAAGAGGTATTTGAAAAACGTGTCGGACAAAACGCTCAGCAATAATCTGAAGGAGCTGGAAAAGGACAGACTTGTTGTCAGAAAAGAGTATCCCCAGATACCGCCTAAGGTGGAATACAGCCTGAGCGACAGAGGGAAATCTTTGATGGAGGTTTTAGACCAACTGTGCATTTGGGGAGAAAATAACAGGAACGGGGAGATCAATGAATAAGGAGTGGTCCGAATTAAACAAAACGGTACAGACAAAAATGAGAAAAGAAGTGACGTTTCGGGAGGGAATGGAAGTTCTTTTGGAATTGCGGAAACAGATGTTCCATGAGTTATTGCAGATGAAGACAGAACTGAGCAGAGATACTTTTCATGCCATTCCCTTTATCCATGCAGACGGTTACCACAGCAAAACGATCGCATACTCCATCTGGCATATTTTTCGGATTGAAGATATTGTTGCACATACCCTGATTGGCCGGGACGAGCAGATTTTCTTTCTGGGGGATTATCAGAAACGGACAGGTTCCCCAATTATCACCACGGGGAACGAGCTTGCCGGGCAGCAGATTGCAGACTTTTCGGAAACGTTGAACTTAGATGAATTATATCGGTATATAACTGACGTAAAGATAAGCACGGAGGACATGTTAAAAGGTTTGTCCTTTGCGGATTTGAAACGCAAAATGACGGATGCGGATAAAGAGAGGCTGAAGGCGCTTGGTATCGTGAGTGAGGCTGATAAGGCTTACTGGCTGATAGACTACTGGTGCGGTAAAAACGTCCGAGGTTTGATACAGATGCCCTTCTCACGCCATTGGATCATGCATGTGGAGGCAAGCCTGCGTATCAGGAATAAAATCATGAATAAAGGGCATTGAAAGAGGGGAAACAGACGTGACATATGAACTGGCTGTAATGGAAAACCTACAGGATATCCATGATGTGGTACAGCGTACCATCAAAATGATTTATCCCCAATATTATCCGGCAGAGGTGGTTGCTTTTTTCTGTGGACTTCACAGTAAGGAAGCGATCGCAAAAGATATTGGGAACGGCTCCGTGGGGATTGTGAAGGCGGACGGTAAAATTGTGGCGACGGGCTGCTTTGAGGGAAACCATATTACAAGAGTATATGTATTGACGGAATATCAGAAAAAAGGAATTGGTACGCTGATTATGAAAACCCTTGAAACGCGGATCGGGGAGACCTATGACAGCGTATATCTGGATGCCTCACTGCCGGCCGCCGCGCTTTATGAAAAGCGGGGATTTCATACGGTAAAGCACGAGAGATACCCCGTGGAAAATGAGGTGGTGCTTGTGTATGAAGTAATGGAGAAGAAACTGCAAGTGGAGGGTTAAGCGTATCATGAGCGAAATATTACAGTTTTCAGACCGGGAAACCTTTAGAAAATGGCTCTCTGAGCATTGCCTGTCAGAGGACGGTGTCTGGCTCTTATTCGGCAAAGCGGGCGGACCGAAGACAATAAAAGCGGGAGAGGCGCTTGAAGAGGCACTCTGCTTTGGGTGGATTGACGGTCAGATGCAGAGTATCGACGACAAAACTTATAAGAAATATTTTTCCATGCGCAGGGAGAATAGCAAGTGGTCGGAGAAAAACAAGGCGCTGGTCAAAGCGCTTGAGGAGCGGGGACTTATGACCGACTTCGGCAGAAAGAAAATAGAGGAGGCCATGCAAAACGGCCAGTGGGACGCGGCAAAACCAGCGGCGGTTACGGAGGAGCAGATTGCATGTTTATCTGAACTGTTGAAGGAATATGAGCCCGCTTACACGAACTTTCAGGCCATGTCCCCATCGGTTAAGAAAACTTATACGCGGGCGTACTTGGATGCAAAGACGGAGGCAGGACGGGAAAAGCGGATTGCCTGGATGGTGGACAGGCTCAATAAAAATCTAAAGCCGATGTAAGAGCTGGAATGGTGTCAAACAAATAGTGAAGTGATTTGTAATAAAGCAAAGGACTGACAACGGATAAAACAATTTTGAGTCATGGGAGGGGGTACATTCTGATGGAATTTGTGAGAACGGACGGTAAAAACGGTGATTTATATGCCGTAATCCTTATGTATGGCAAGGGATTTGACTGGAAACATGTGAGAATGCTGCGGCAGCTTAGGTTTATGCTCTGTGGTATATAAGGATGATGTGGCGCCGCGAAAGGATGAGATTCTGGCGTTTTGCGATAAGATGTAACGCCTGATTGCAAGGAAAGGACGGATGGAATAATGGACGTAACATTATTGAGAGCGGATATTGAGGATGCGGGGGAAATCCATGCCATGCAGGTGGAGGCTTTCGGAGCACTGTTTGAGAAATATCAGGATTTTGATACGAATCCTGCCAGTGAGAATGTGGAAAAGGTGGAGGCGCGTTTGAGGCAGGATGTTACCTACTACTATTTTATCTGCATCGGCCAGCAGAAGGTTGGGGCTGTCCGTGTTGTCGAACAAAAAGAACGCGGGAGGAATAAAAGAATTTCTCCTATATTTATATTGCCGGAATTTCAGGGCAGGGGTATCGCACAGGCGGCAATCCGGCTGTGTGAAGAGATGCACGGGAGCGAAAACTGGGAGTTGGAAACCATCCTGCAGGAGCCGGGGAACTGTCATCTGTATGAGAAAATGGGGTACCGGCAGACGGGCAGGACGCAAGTCGTCAACGAGAAGCTTACATTAGTATTTTACGAGAAGGGAAAGCACTGATGGAAAATGATTTGTTCGAAAAAATGCCGGTTCCAAAAGCGTATTTTAAATTTGCACTGCCGGTTGTGCTGAGCATGGTTGTCTCATTGGTCTACAATATGGTAGACACTTACTTTATTGCGCGTACGGGCAACACAAATCTGGTGGCGGGGGTTTCCTTAAGCGCGCCGGTTTTTACGTTGATGATTGCATTGGGTGATATTTTCGGTCTGGGTGGAAGCTCTGTGATTTCCCGGCTGTTTGGAGAAAAACGGGATGAGGACGGAAAACGCCTCAGCGTGTTCTGTTTCTATGCGGCATTATTGTGTGGCGTTTTGGTGACGGCAGGGATGATGCTGCTGCGGGAACCGATCCTGTATATGCTGGGAGCCGATCGCGAGACATTCGCCTATGCTTCCGGGTATTATACATATATTGTACTTGGGGCGCCGTTTATTATCGTGTCTTTCACACCGTCCAATCTTCTGCGGACGGAAGGTCTTTCTACTGCCGCCATGGTGGGCAGCATATTGGGCGCTGTCGTCAACATGATTCTGGACCCGGTCTTTATCTCAGTCCTGGGATTGGGTGCGGCGGGGGCGGCCATTGCGACTGTGATCGGTAATATCATAGCAGATATCTATTATGTCTGGGTGCTGCTGTCGAAGAGCAGGAGGCTTTCCGTCAACCCGACTGGATTCCATATCCATATGGTTGAGGTCGGGCAGATTCTGGCAATCGGGATTCCGGCTTCCATCACGAATCTGATGCAGAGCCTTGGGATCGCGTTGACGAACAGATTCCTGCTGCCGTACGGGAACGATAAAGTGGCGGCTATGGGAATTGTGATGAAGGCGAATCTGATTGCCGTTTTGGTTCTGGTGGGCTTTGCGTTCGGCGCACAGCCGCTGATCGGGTATAATTATGGGGCGAAAAACCATGCCCGCCTCAGGGAAATCCTGCGGTTCTGCTACGGATTCGAATGCTTTGCGGCGGCAGTGCTGGCAGGGGCGCTTTCGCTTGCGGCGCCCGCCCTGATACAGGTGTTTATGCAGGATAAAGCCATTATTGAAATCGGAGTTCCGATGCTCCGCATGCAGCAGATGGGAATGGTCTTCACGGCGGTGGTACTTGTGACGACTTGTACCTTTCAGTCGGCAGGAAAAGCCGTTGGCGCATTTCTTTTGTCCGTCAGCAGGCAGGGAGCGGTGTTTGCCGCCGTTCTGCTTTTGGCGTCAAAGGCATTTGGCTATCATGGGGTTCTGATGGCGCAGGCTGTCTCAGATCTGTTAACGGCCATATTGGCGGTTTTCCTGTTTGAAATTTTAATCCGCAGAGGTCTGCGGGAGACTTAGAGCTTTGTGGGACGGAAGGATATTGGCAGCCCGGGTTTACAGGAAAAAGGTAAGATCGAAAATTAAAATTTTCAATCACGAGATTTGTGTCTGCGCATTGCTTGCCACAAACTCGGTTATGCGCAAAAAGCAGCGCAGAAATGAGGTGAAACATGACTGAAAAAGAGAAAATGATTGCGGGACAGCTTTATGATCCGTCTGACGGGGAACTGACGAGCCTGCGCGTGAAAGCACGTAAGCTGGCAAGACGCTATAATCTGACGGATGAGGACGAAAGGGAAAAGCAGGATGAAATTCTGAGGGAACTGCTCCCGAACAGTGAGGAAATCCCCGGACTGCAGGCGCCGGTCTATTTTGATTACGGCTGGAACACCTATTTCGGAAAATACAGCGGGGCAAATTTCAATTTTACTTGTCTGGATGTCTGCCCGGTTCACATCGGAGATCATGTACTCATAGGTCCCAATGTGACGATTGCAACCCCTATGCACCCGCTGCTGCCGGAAGAGAGAAACTGCAGGCAGCGCGAAGACGGCAGTCTGTACAATCTGGAATATGCGAAGCCGGTTACCATAGAAAACGACTGCTGGTTAGCCGCTAACGTGATTGTCTGCGGAGGGGTAACGATTGGAGAGGGCTCCATGATCGGAGCAGGCAGCGTTGTGACGAGGGACATTCTGCCGCACAGCCTCGCGGTGGGTAATCCCTGCAGGGTGATTCGGGAAATTACGGAAAGGGACAGGATGGAGGGATTCCCTCAAATTGATAAAGACTGAAAATATGGGGGAAATACACTGAATTTTCTAATAATCTGACAATTCCTGAAAAAGTTTATATTTACAAATCCTATAAGCGGGTGTATTATTGTATACGTGTAGAACGCAAAGGAGCGCTAGATGCCTTTTTTGCGTTCTTTTATTTGCGCGTATAGGCAGAGTCAGAAGCCTTAGTAAAGAAAGTCAGGAGAGAAGATTGAAAAATCACACTGATGTGCTGATTTTTCAATCGACAGTTTGAGTCAGAGCCTCAAAACTGTCCTTGATCGCAGATGAGAAACCGCTTTTGCGGATTTCTCATCGCGTGTCATCGCAGTAAACTGCTCTGACATGGAGGTAGCTTATGTTTGATGTGAAGACAACCATCCCGAAAGCCCCGCTCTACCGGGCGGAATTTGAACATGACAACTGCGGTATCGGCGCCTGCGTCAATATCAAGGGCAAAAAGAGCCGCGCCATCGTGGAGAATGCGTTAAAGATTGTGGAGAATCTGGAGCACAGGGCCGGTAAGGATGCGGAGGGCGAGACGGGAGACGGCGTGGGGATTCTCACGCAGATGCCGCATAAATTCATGGCGAAGGTGACAAAAAATCTGGGCTTTGATATCGGAGGGGAAAGAGAATATGGCGTGGGAACATTCTTTTTTCCGCAGGATGAGTTACAGCGCAATCAGGCGAAAAAGATGTTTGAGATCATTGCGGAAAAGGAAGGGCTGCCGCTTTTGGGCTGGCGCGATGTACCCACAGTACCTTCCGTGCTGGGACATAAGGCAGTGGAATGTATGCCCTGCATTATGCAGGCGTTCATCAAAAAGCCTGTGGGTGTGGAGAAGGGGCTTGATTTTGACAGAAAGCTCTACATATTAAGGAGAACCTTTGAGCAGTCCACAGATGTGACTTATGTGGTCAGTCTGTCTAGCCGGACGATTGTGTACAAGGGCATGTTCCTTGTGGGACAGCTTCGCACCTTCTTTGCGGACTTACAGGATAAGGATTATGAGTCCGCCATTGCCATGGTGCATTCCCGGTTCTCCACCAACACGAATCCGAGCTGGGAGCGGGCGCATCCGAACCGCTTCATTGTCCACAATGGGGAGATCAACACGATCCGGGGTAACGCGGACAAGATGCAGGCTAGGGAGGAAAATATGGAGTCCGAGCACTTGCAGGGACAGATGCACAAGATCCTGCCTGCCATCAATGCCTCCGGCTCCGACTCTGCCATGCTCGACAACACGCTGGAATTTCTGGTGATGAGCGGGATGCCGCTTCCGTTGGCGGTGATGATTACCATTCCTGAACCGTGGGAAAACAATAAGACCATGTCCCAGAAGAAAAAGGATTTCTATCAGTACTATGCGACTATGATGGAGCCTTGGGACGGCCCGGCGTCGATCCTCTTCTGCGACGGGGATATCATGGGGGCGGTGCTTGACCGAAACGGTCTACGGCCTTCCCGCTACATGATCACGGACGACGACACGCTGATCCTCTCATCGGAAGTAGGGGTGCTGGATATTGACCCAGCTAAGATCGTGATGAAAGAGCGGCTCCATCCCGGCAAGATGCTTCTGGTGGATACGGTACAGGGGCGGGTGATTGATGACAATGAACTGAAAGAGAAATATGCGTCCGCACAGCCTTACGGCGAGTGGCTGGACAGCAAGCTGGTGACTTTGAAAGAGTTAAAAATTCCGAACCAGCGTGTGCCGGAGTTTACCTACGAAGAAAGACAGCGCATGCAGAAGGCTTTCGGCTACACTTACGAGGATTTGAAGACCAGCATCCTGCCGATGGCAAAAAATGGTGCGGAGGCAATCGCGGCGATGGGTGTGGATACGCCGATCCCGGTACTTTCCAGAGCGCACCATCCGCTGTTCCACTATTTCAAACAGCTTTTTGCACAGGTGACGAACCCGCCCATTGACGCAATCCGCGAGGAGGTGGTAACTTCCACCACGGTCTATCTGGGACAGGACGGGAATCTTCTGGAGGAGATGCCGGAAAACTGCAATATGCTGCGGGTGCACAATCCGATTCTGACCAGCACGGACCTCTTGAAAATCAAGGCAATGAAGGCGGAAGGCTTTCAGGTGGAGGTCATTCCGATTACCTATTATAAGAATACCAGACTGGAAAAGGCCATCGAGCGGCTTTTCGTGGAGGTGGACAGGGCTTACCGCGACGGGGTGAATATCATTATCCTCTCTGACAGAGGTGTGGATGAGAACCGGGTGGCGATTCCGTCCCTGCTGGCCGTATCTGCTCTACAACAGCATCTGGTCAGCACGAAAAAGAGAACAAGCGTGGATATCATCTTAGAATCCGCAGAGCCAAGAGAGGTACATCATTTTGCGACCCTGCTCGGTTTCGGCGCTTCGGCGATCAACCCCTATCTGGCACAGGAGAGCATCAAGGAGCTGATCGACAACCATATGCTGGATAAAGACTACTATGCGGCGGTAAACGATTACAACAGCGCGATTCTGCACGGTATTGTAAAGATCGCCTCCAAGATGGGCATTTCCACGATCCAGTCCTATCAGGGCTCCAAGATTTTTGAGGCCATCGGCATTGACAGGGATGTGATCAATAAGTATTTTACCAACACGGTCTGCCGTGTGGGAGGGATTACCCTGAAGGATATCGAGGAGGAGGTGGATACCCTGCACTCCATGGCCTTTGACCCGCTCGGTCTATCTACGGATCTGACGCTGGACAGCACGGGGCATCACCAGATGAGGAGTGGTGCGGATGAACATCTGTACAATCCTGAGACGATTCATTTACTGCAGGAGTCAACCAGACGGGGTGATTATGAATTATTCAAACAATATACCAAAGCGGTCAATAACGAGGAGAGCATCAAGAACCTGCGCGGCCTGATGGACTTCAATTTCCCGAAGAAACCCGTGCCAATAGAGGAAGTGGAGAGTGTTGACACGATTGTCACAAGATTTAAGACGGGCGCTATGTCCTACGGCTCCATCTCCAAGGAAGCGCACGAGACGATGGCGATTGCAATGAACCGCCTGCACGGCAAATCAAACTCCGGCGAGGGCGGGGAGGACAAGGACAGACTGACGGTGGGGCCCGACGGCTTAAACCGCTGCTCAGCCATCAAGCAGGTGGCAAGCGGACGCTTCGGCGTTACCAGCGAATATTTGAACAGCGCGCAGGAGATCCAGATCAAGATGGCGCAGGGGGCAAAGCCCGGCGAGGGCGGACACCTTCCCGGCGGCAAGGTATATCCGTGGATTGCAAAGACCAGACACTCTACGCCGGGCGTGGGGCTGATTTCCCCGCCGCCCCATCATGATATCTATTCCATCGAGGATCTGGCGCAGTTGATCTACGACCTGAAAAATGCCAACACCAGGGCGCGGATTTCGGTGAAGCTGGTTTCCGAGGCGGGTGTGGGTACGGTGGCAGCAGGCGTGGCCAAGGCGGGCGCGCAGGTGATATTGGTAAGCGGTTATGACGGAGGCACAGGCGCGGCGCCCAGAAATTCCATCCACAATGCGGGGCTGCCCTGGGAGCTGGGGCTGGCGGAGACACACCAGACTTTGATTCAGAACGGTCTCAGGAATAAGGTCCGCATCGAGACGGACGGGAAGTTAATGAGCGGACGGGATGTGGCCATTGCGGCGATTTTGGGTGCGGAGGAGTTCGGCTTTGCGACGGCGCCTCTTGTGACCATGGGATGTCTGATGATGCGTGTCTGCAATCTGGATACCTGCCCGGTGGGCGTGGCCACCCAGAACCCGGAGCTGCGCAGGCGCTTTACGGGGAAACCGGAGTATGTGGAGAATTTTATGCGGTTTATCGCGCAGGAGCTGCGGGAGTATATGGCGAAACTGGGCGTGCGTAAGGTGGATGAGCTGGTGGGCAGGACAGAGCTTTTGAAAGTAAAAGAGAACCTGACGGACCGCCAGCGGAAAGTGGATCTTAACCTGATTCTTAGCAATCCTTACGAGGGGAGCAAGGAGAAATGCATCTTTGACCCGAAACAGGTGTATGACTTCCGGCTGGAAAAGACGCTTGACGAAAAGGTGCTCATAAAGCAGTTGTCCAAGGCTTTGGAGAACGGGCAGAAGAGAAGTCTGGAAGTGGATGTGTCGAACACCGACCGTACCTTCGGCACCATTTTCGGTTCGGAGATTACGAGAAGATATGGCGATACGCTGGAGGAGGATACTTACCATATTTTATGTAAGGGTTCCGGCGGCCAGAGCTTCGGTGCGTTTATCCCGAGGGGGCTGACGCTGGAACTGGTGGGTGATTCCAACGATTATTTTGGCAAAGGGTTATCCGGCGGCAAACTGATCGTCTATCCGCCCAAGGGGTCCACTTTCAAACAGGATGAAAATATCATTATCGGCAACGTGTCCCTCTACGGCGCCACCTCCGGCAAGGCTTTCATCAACGGTGTGGCAGGCGAACGGTTCTGTGTCAGAAACTCCGGCGCTATCGCGGTGGTGGAGGGCGTGGGCGACCACGGCTGTGAGTATATGACGGGCGGGCGTGTCGTTGTCATCGGCTCCGTGGGCAAAAACTTTGCGGCGGGCATGAGCGGCGGTATCGCCTATGTGCTGGACGGGAATAACGACCTTTACACGAAGACCAACAAGGAAATGGTTTCCTCCTATGAGATAACCTCCAAGTACGACGTCCTTGAGCTGAAAGAGATGATCAAGGAACATGTGGCCTACACCAATTCCGTCAAGGGAAAGGAGATTCTTGACAATTTCGGGGAGTATCTGCCGAAGTTCAAGAAGATCATCCCACACGACTATGAGATCATGTTAAAACTCATCGTGCAGATGGAGGAGAAGGGCCTGAGCGCGGAACAGGCGCAGATCGAGGCGTTTTATAAAAAGGATAAGGAAAAGGAGTGAAATCATGGGAAAACCGACAGGATTTATGGAATATGAGCGCAGGGTCTCTAAGGATGTGAGTCCCGGACAGCGCATTCAGAACTTTAACGAATTTCACGTGCATCTGACGATGGAGGAGCAGCAGGAGCAGGGGGCGCGGTGTATGGACTGCGGCGTGCCCTTCTGTCAGTCCGGCATGACGCTTTGCGGCATGACATCAGGGTGTCCGCTGCACAATCTGGTGCCGGAGTGGAATGATCTGGTTTATACGGGGAACTGGGAACAGGCATACAACCGGCTGCATAAGACCAACAACTTCCCGGAGTTTACGTCGAGAGTCTGTCCGGCGCTGTGCGAGGCGGCCTGCACCTGCGGCTTAAACGGCGACCCGGTTTCCACGAAGGAGAACGAGTATGCCATCATTGAAAACGCTTATGAAAAAGGCTATGCGGCTGCAAAGCCGCCCAAAGTGCGTACCGGCAAAAAGGTGGCGGTGGTGGGCAGCGGACCCTCCGGCCTTGCCGTGGCGGACCAGCTCAACAGAAGGGGCCATCTGGTGACGGTGTTTGAGCGCTCCGACCGCATCGGCGGTCTATTGATGTACGGCATTCCGAATATGAAACTGGAAAAGCACATCATCGACCGCAAGATCAAAGTCATGGAGGAGGAGGGCGTGACCTTCGTGACAAACAGCAATGTGGGCAAAGAGGTGAAGGCGGAGAAACTGTTAAAGGAGTTTGACCGGGTGGTGCTCTGCTGCGGTTCCTCCAATCCCCGCGATATCAGCGCGCCCGGCAGGGACGCGAAGGGCATCTGCTTTGCGGTGGATTTTCTGACTGCCAACACGAAGAGCCTGTTGGACTCGGATTTTGCGGATAAAAAGTATGTGAATACAAAGGATAAAAACGTGGTAATCATA
The DNA here is from genome assembly GCA_947174505.1 of uncultured Lachnospiraceae bacterium. Lineage (GTDB taxonomy): Bacteria > Bacillota > Clostridia > Lachnospirales > Lachnospiraceae > UBA3282. The sequence goes on along the minus strand of CAMWJF010000032.1, from coordinate 29,672 downwards.
GGTGGCGGCGATACCGGAAACGACTGCGTGGGCACGGCCATCCGTCACGGGGCGAAGTCCGTGACCCAGATCGAGATGATGCCCAAGGCACCCGATACCAGAGCAGAAAACAATCCGTGGCCGGAGTGGCCCAAGGTCTGTAAGACTGATTACGGTCAGGAGGAGGCTATCGCCGTTTACGGTCACGATCCGAGGATTTATGAGTCTACGGTGAAGGAATTTGTCAAAGACAAAAACGGCAATCTGAAGGCGGTAAAGATCGTTTCGCTGGCGTGGGAGAAGGATGCGGAGACAGGACGCATGAACATGAAAGAAATCAAAGGCTCCGAAAAAACGCTGGAGGCCGAGATTGTGCTGATTGCCGCAGGCTTTTTGGGAAGCCAGAAGTATGTGACAGACGCCTTTAAGGTGGAACTGGACGGCAGAACCAATGTGAAAACGGAGGCGGGGAGATTTGCGACCAGTGCAGAGCGCGTGTTTACGGCGGGCGATATGCACACTGGGCAGTCCCTTGTGGTGAAAGCCATCCGCCAGGGCAGGGAGTGCGCCAGGGAGGTGGACGAGAGCCTGATGGGGTACACGAACCTGTATGTGCAGTGAATATATGATGTAAACTTGCGGTGATGGAATAAATAGATTTATGTAAACTAAATAATGGAAAGTATGCGATGCATTTCCCCGCGACTGTTTTGGCAGTCGCGGGGATTTTCTGTATTGTTATTGCTATGTGCGAAAAATGTGGCTGGCATTTTCTGAAAATGTCAGATTACATCTTGCACGTTGCGGAGAATCTGCATAAAATAGGGATATGGAGAACGGAAAAAACGTTTAATGCATGTGAAAAGGGTAGTAGAACGAAATGAATCTGCAATTCGGACAGTGGGAAAAGCCAAAATTCAATAGAGAGATGACAGGGAAAAAACGGGCGGTTCTGATTGCCTCCGGGATTGTGGGAGCGTCGCTTCTTGTTTTGCTGATCGTTTATATGGCGGGGCTTAACCGCTATCAGAGCTGCTTTTTAAACGGCACGATCATTGACGAGGTGGATGTGTCCGGCATGTCGATTTCCGAGCTGGAGGAGCAGATCGGTAAGTATTCCCTCCGGGTCATAGAGCGTCAGGCGGACGGCACGACCTTGGAGGAGGAGATACTGGGAAGCGAGATTGGGATTTCCTATGTTTCCACGGAGCCGCTGGAGGCCGTTTTGCAGGAGCAGAACCGTTATCTGTGGTTTTTAAAGCAGGATGCGGATTACAGGACGGATGCGCCGCCCTTTTATGAGGAGGCGGCATTGGAGGAAAAAATCAATGCACTGAGAGGTTTTCAAAGGGATTTTATCAAAGAGCCGACAGATGCGTACATAGCGGATTACGTTCCGGGGAGAGGCTTTGAGCTGGTAGCAGAGACCAAAGGAAACCGTCTGGACAGGGAAAAGACCATAGAGGCGATCAAGGCAGCGGTGAGTGGATTGGAGAAACAGGTGGATCTGGATGCAGCCGGATGCTATGAGGAAGCCAAGGTTACCTCGGAGGATGCGGCTCTGAAAGCCGCCTATGAGAAGCTGCAGAATTATGTGAATACTGCCATTACCTATACATTTGGGACGGAGCGGGAGGTTTTGGACCCGGATACCGTGGCGGGCTGGATCATACGGAGGGGAAACCGGGTATCGCTTGACCCGGAACCGGTCAAAGAGTATGTCAATTCCCTGCGGAAAAAGCATGACACGGTCTTTCATAAGCGAAAGTTCCAGACCAGCTATGGCGAAGAAGTGACGATTGACTTGGGAGATTACGGCTGGTGGATGGATGTGGGGCAGGAGACGGAAGAGCTGATCGGCCTGTTAGAGCGTGGAGAGGGCGGAGAACGGATTCCCGTCTACAGACAGACGGCGGCTTCTTATGACGCCCCCGATTACGGAGATACTTATGTGGAAATCAATCTGACGGCGCAGCATCTGTTTTTATATCAGGATGGAGCATGTGTTTTGGAGTCGGATTTTGTGTCAGGCAATCCGGGCAGAGGAAACGATACGCCGCCGGGAATTTACGGTATCACTTACAAGGAACGGAATGCGACCCTGAATGGAGAAACCTACAGCACGCCCGTATCCTTTTGGATGCCGTTTAATAATAACGTGGGAATGCATGACGCTACGTGGAGAACCGAGTTTGGCCGGAATATTTACATGACGAACGGTTCCCACGGCTGCATTAATCTGCCCTATTCCGTTGCGCAGGAAATTTACGGCTATGTGGAGAAGAATACGCCGGTGATCTGCTATCATCTGCCGGGAACGGAGCCGGAGCCGCTCCCCGAGATACCTATGGAGCTGGAACCGGGGCTGGAGACGCCGGTTAATCCGGAGACAGGGCTGCCGGAGACAGTTCCCCAGCCGCAGACAGCCCCCCAGCCGGAAGCGCCGCCCCAGCCGGAGTCGGTTTGGCAGGAGTCCGGGGAGTAAAGCTGGAACGGCGTTGGCAGTATATTTTCTTATAGTCTTTCTTATATTTTCCCTTATATTTTTCCTCCTATCTCAGATATTTCCCATTTTTTTATGGCAGATACTCCTTATAATAAAAGGGGAGGAACTGCCATGCGTGAAATCAGTTTTGACAGAAAAAGTATCAGGACACGGTTGATTATGGCTTTTGTTGTGACGTCATTTCTGCCCATTGCCCTGGTGAATATTGTTGCTTACTATAATACATCCAGACTGGTCAGACAGAACGTGGAGAGCATGACAAACGCCAATCTGGAACAGATCAGTGTGAGTCTGGATGTGTGGCTGGACTCCTACGAGGATATTTTGTATCAGGTGTATACGGACGATAATATCGTGGAGCTGGTCGATAAGATCAATGCCGGGGAGGATGTGGCGAGTAACAGGCAGATGCTTCGAAGGGCCCTGAGGGGGATGGTATATACGAAGGACTATGTGAAATTCATTTCCGTCATGACTGACAGTGGGGAACTGGTATTTTACAACCAACTGACCTCAGCCACCACACGCACCTCGTGGATGGACAGCATTTCCATGTCGCAGGCTGAACTTTACCGTGAAATCAGCGGCGACAATAAATCGCACACGATTCCCACAGGGGATAAAGTCGTATTTGGAAGCAATTCCTGCTATTTATTCCATATCGGCCGCCGGATCATTGATTACCGGGATGTGGACAAGCGGTGCGGGATCGTACTTGTCAGTATTGACGAAAGGCTGTTGGAGGAAATCTGCTCCACGACGGAGAACGGATTGAATTTTATTGTGGACAGTGAGGGGACGCTGATTTCCTGTGCCGGTTCCGAAAGAGTGGGGCAGACTGTTTATGGCAGTGGGGCAAGTGAGGCGGACAAAAGAGCCGCCTATCAGAAGATTGCCAGAGAGACAGGGATTTTAGGGGAGACGGAGCTTTCCCTTTATTCGGTTCATGATGAGGAGAGGGGATGGGAGATTATCCGGGTAACCAGTCAGGAAGAGCTGATTCATGCGCTCAGGCAGCAGCAGCAGTTACGGGTCTTCATAATTGTCCTGTCCCTGTGCACGGTGACGGCTGTTATGCTCAGCCAGGTGACGAAGATGACCGATTCCATAGAGCGGGTTGTGGGAACAATGAGAAAAGCGGGAAAGGGGGATCTGACGATCCGGGTAGCGGCGGATCAGACACGGCCTACAGAGATTGAAGTGATTGCGGAAGAGTTTAATTCCATGATGGATAAGCTCAAGCAGTCAACGCGGAAGCAGAAAAATGCAGAGATTGCGGCACTGGAAGCGCAGATCAATCCGCATTTTCTCTATAATACACTGGACACGATCAACTGGATGGCGATTGACAGGGACGAGTATGAGATCAGCAATATGATTGCGACGCTGGCCGGTATTTTGCGGTACGGGATTTCTGACAGCAATGGGGTCGTCAAGATCAGGGACGAGGTGGACTGGCTGAAGCAGTATATTTTTCTGCAGCAGACGAAACTTAAAAATTCCTTTGACTGCCATATCAATGTGGAACCGGAAATTATGGGGCTTCCCATTCATAAGCTGCTATTGCAGCCCTTTATAGAAAATGCCATTCTGCATGGTTTTGAAGGGATAGACAGAGCCCATAAACTACAGATGGATATGGGACGGGAAGGAGACCGGATTATCATACGGATTCAGGACAACGGCTGTGGAATGCCTGCTGAGATGGTGCGGGAAATGAATGCCGGAATTTTTAAAAAGACAGATAACAGAAATCATATCGGTATGGAAAATGCCATCACAAGGATTCATATGTACTATGGCGAGAGCGCGGAAGTGAAGATAGAGAGTCAGGCAGGTCAGGGAACTGCGGTGCGGATTCTGATTCCCGTGGTCAATGCGCCTTTCGGGGAAGAGACAGGCGGGGAAGAGCAGTGATACCGATTATTGGAAAGTGTGAGTGGGTCACAGGGCGGAGAATACGGGAATGACTGAAAAAGTCAATGAATGGAGGGAAAGCAGAAGGTGAGAGCGGTAGTGGTGGAAGATGAAATTCTGATCAGGGAAGGGCTGTGTAAGCTGATGCGTAAGATGTTTCCCGACATTACCATAGAGGGCGTTGCGGGGAACGGGCAGGACGGGCTGCAGTGTATAGAAGCGTTCCGCCCTGACTTAGTTATCACGGATATTAAGATGCCGGTTATGGACGGGCTGCAGATGCTTGAAAAAGTGCAGGAAGCGGGTCTGTTTCCGAAAGTGATCGTCCTGACAGCTTACTCGGAGTTTGCGTATGCCAGACAGGCTGTGAAGCTGGGCGTATGTGACTATATTATCAAGCCGGTGGTGGTGCCGGAGTTCGTTCAGACCATCCGGAAGATACAGAATCTCTATGAGCAGGAGCAGAAAAGGACGCCGGAGACTATGGGAAATCTGGAGCATATCGTGTCCGGCCTGCTGTATGGGGTATCTGTTCTGGATTCAAAAATAGAGGAGTTTCTGGATAAGAAGTATCAGATTGCAGAGACCACGCCATTCATCGAACTGTTGATTTATATGGGAGACTGCTTTGAGACGGGGCGGGAGAAGAAGCGGCAGGAGATGTGCCGGATTCTGGAGCAGAAGGACGTCCGGTATTGTCTGGTAGATATGGAGTATGACCGGGTGGTTCTGGCTCTGCTCTACGGCTATTCTTCCAGACAGGAAATAGAGCGCTGGTATCAGAACCAGATTCTGTTCCAGAAAAGGGATAAGCGGGGGCGGCATATCAGTTATGGCATGCTGGAGGTCACAGGCACCAGAGCGATCAGGGAGGGCTACCATACGCTGCTTCCCTACATGGACTGGAGCATCGTCCTGGGTGACGACGTCCTGATCTCCTATCCCCGGATTGCGGACGTGCAGACAGAAATCTGTATTTATCCGGTGGAATTGGAGAACCAGATCAAGGCGGCGGTCTGCACCGGGGAGGAGGAGAAAATCCGCGAAATCACAGAGCGGTTTCACACCTGTTTTCTAAATGGAAGGATGTATTCGCCAAAGGAGATCAAGGAATCCTATGTCCGCTTTCAGTGGGCGGTCCTAAACATAGCAAAGGAAGTGGGCTGCATAGACTATCGGGAGGTCGACCAGAAAAAGCTGCTGGACTGTATTATGGGGGCAAAGACAGAGGAAGAGCTGCATAGAAGCTTTGACGGGCTGTTTTCACACATGAGTGCGCCCGGAAAGGGCGTGGAGGCGGTGAGCCTTGCGGTGAAAAAGACACAGAGCATGATTCATGAGTTTTATGCGGACGGTATTACCTTGAGCGAGATTGCGGACAGGCTGAATCTGACGCAGGAGTACCTCGGCAGCCAGTTTCACAGGGAAGTGGGGGAGAATTTCAGCACCTATATCCGCAACTACCGGCTGTCCAAGGCCAAGGAGCTGCTGATAGGAACCCAGCTCAAACAGTACGAGATCGCGGAGAAAATCGGATACGCGGACGCCAAGTATTTCGCCAGGGTGTTTAAGGAATGTGTGGGAATGTCACCGGCGGAGTACAGGAAGTCCAACAGATAGAGATAAGATTAGATATGTTATCCTTTTTCACTTTTCTCCCGTTTGATAAGGGCGCAAAAGGCGGTATGATAAATCCATCAAATAGAAAAAACGGAAACGTTTTGGAACGGAGGAAAAATGAAAAAGAGAAAGATAACAGCATTATTGACAGCATTGGCGATGACGGCGGGCATTATGACCGGGTGCGGATCAGGGGGCGGCAAGGGCGCTGCGGCGGACAATGCGCCGGCAGCAGATAAGGCGCCCGCGGTGCAGGAGAGCGCCGGGGAGGAGAACAGCGGCGAGTCTGCTTCCTCCGGCGCGGCGCAGGAGGTTACCATCTGGTATTACTGGGAGAATGAGGGGCATCAGGTAACCTTGGATCAGCTCATTCAGGAATATAACGGGTCCCAGGACCAGTATGAGGTAAATGCCAAATATGTGCCCTTTGCGGATTTTAAGAAGCAGCTGTCTATCGGCGCTTCCGCAGATGAGCTCCCGGATATTGCAATTCTGGATTCTCCGGATCACGCCTCTTATGTGGCAATGGGAATTTTCGAGGATCTGACCGGCAAGTTTGACGTGAGCAATTATTACGAAGGAACCGTAAATTCCTGTACGGTAGACGGAAAACTTTACGGCGTGCCCTTTGGCGCAAACTGCCTTGCTCTTTATTATAATGAGGATATGCTGACGCAGGCGGGCAGCAGCGTCCCGACGACATGGGATGAGCTGATGGAGACAGCGAAGGCGCTGACGACGGACTCGGTTAGCGGGCTGGCGTTTTGCAGCGTGCAGAATGAGGAAGGGACTTTCAACTTTGTTCCCTGGCTCTGGTCAACAGGAGCGACCTCCTACGATATCAGCAACGAGAACGGGATCCGTGCCCTTACTTATATTCAGGATCTGATTGATGAGGGTGTGATGAGCAAAGAGTGCATCAACTGGACGCAGGGCGATGTGATGAATCAGTTTATCGCCGGTAACGTGGCGATGATGGTGAACGGCCCCTGGCAGATTCCGACCATGCAGTCCGAGGCGCCGGAGCTGAACTGGAAGGTGACACTGATTCCCAGAGATAAGGAATACGCGTCCGTGCTTGGCGGCGAGAACTATGCGGTAATAAACGGCGGAAATGTGGACGGGGCGCTGGACTTCCTCACGTATGCGACCAGTGAGGAGAAAGTGAAATTTATGATGAATCAGTTCGGCTATATTTCGGCGGACAAGACCATTGCGGAAAGCCAGTTCGCGGCGGACTCCCCCTATTATCCTTTCGTGGAGGAGCTGAATTACGCGATGCCAAGAGGCCCTCTGGCTGAGTGGCCGGGCGTATCAGACGCCATTTCCCTGGCATTTAATCAGGTCATCACAGGAACGGCCACACCTGAGAACGCGGCGGCGCAGGCGCAGGCAACGATTGACGGTATTGTAAAGTAAGGCATAACAGACCGTCGCTGCACAGAGTATTACATAGATAGAATCTGTGCGGCGGCGGTTTTTTGTTCTACATACAAAAGGAGGTTTTGCATGGAAAAAATAAAAAAGTTTTTCCGCTATGAAAATGTGGGAATGCTGTTTGTGCTTCCGGCTTTTCTCTATATGCTTATTTTTGTGGGATATCCGATCATCCACAATATCATTTTAAGCTTTCAGGACGTCAATGCGGGGAATCTTGTGAAAGGAACAAGGAATTTCATCCTGTTTGACAACTATCTGGAGCTTTTTAAGGACAGTGTATTTACCAGTTCCCTGTGGAATACCCTGCGGTTTACGGTTTCGTGCCTGGTATTTCAGTTTGTCGTTGGCTTCGCGCTGGCGCTCTTTTTCAGCCAGCGGTTCTCTCTTGCCAAGCCGGTGCGCGGCATCCTGCTGGTGCCATGGATGATACCGATCACCGTCACGGCATTGATGTTTAAGCTGTTATTTGCCACAGATATCGGGATTATCAATTTTATCCTGAGAAGCCTGCATCTGATCGAAAAAAATATAGAATGGCTGACCACGCCGGGAACGGCAATGTTTGCCCTGATCTGTGCCAATGTATGGATCGGCATTCCCTTTAACATGATACTGATTTCCACCGGGCTTACCACCATTCCCAAAGAACTGTACGAGAGCGCGTCCATTGACGGGGCGGGGAAGGTGCAGACATTCTGGAGGATCACACTGCCGCTTTTGAAGCCCACCATTGAGTCGGTGCTGATTCTCGGGTTTATCTATACGTTTAAGGTGTATGATCTGGTTTATGTCATGACAAGCGGCGGCCCGGTCAATTCCACCCATATGCTGTCCACGTATTCCTATAAGCTGTCCTTTGAAATGTTTAAGTACAGTAAGGGTTCCGCTGTGGCCAACGTACTGCTGGTGATACTGTTGTTTGTGGGCGTCTTCTATATTAAGGCGACGACAGAGGAGGAAACGGATTAAAAATTAGTCCGATGCCCCCGACATGGAGGAAAATGAATGAACGAGGAAAAGAGACTCTCTACGAAAAAAAATATTTTGTTTAGCGCAGCGGCGGTAGCGCTTTTGTGCATTCTTCTGTTTCCGTTATATTGGGCGCTGATCACGTCCTTAAAGACGGAGCAGGAAATATTCCGAAATCCGCCTACTTTTTATCCCCATATCCTGAACACAAAATCCTACGCGGCACAGGTGGAGACGGGCGATTTCAACATGTTCCGTTCCTTTGCAAACAGTTTTCTGATTTCGATGGGAGCCACGCTCATCGCGGTTCTTCTGGCGGTGCCGGCTTCTTATGGGATTGCCAAATATCGCTTTAAGGCGAGAAAGGCATTGCTGCTTTCCTTTCTGGTGACGCAGATGCTGCCGGTATCGGTGCTGCTGACGCCTATGTTTATCATGTTTAAGAACATGCACGTGTATAACACCTGGGTTGCGGCAGTGCTGGCGGACGCGACCATAGGCATTCCCTTTTCCGTGCTGATACTGAAAAATTATTTCGCATCGATCCCCAAGGATCTGGAGGAGGCGGCCTATCTGGACGGGTGTAATAAGCTCAGCGCCTTTGTGCGAATCCTGATTCCGATTGCCAAGCCGGGCGTTATGGTCTGCGCCATCTTCTCCTTCCTGTATGCGTGGGGAGACCTGGCCTATGGAATGACTTTTATTCTGGATCAGGAGAAGAGACCGATCACTGCGGGAATTTTTAACTTTATGGGGCAGTATGGAACGAAGTGGAGCTATCTGACAGCCTTTGCGGTGGTGACGATTATTCCGGTTGCGCTGATCTTTATCTTTATGCAAAAGTATATTGTGAGCGGCATGACGAGCGGAGCGGTCAAAGGGTAAAGTGAAAAGAAGTTCTAAAGACGTCCCGCCATAGGACGGGACGCCAAGAACCGTTTCACTTAAGAGAATGCCTGAAAAGCGGCATTCTCTGCGTGGGGCTGAGAAAATGTAAGAATTGATGAAGGAGAGTGGGAAGTATGCTGGATATCAGGGACAACAAATTGGTTTACCGCTATGATGCGGAGGAGGTGTGGATAGAGCCTTGGGGGCCGGATGCGCTGCGGGTGCGGGCCACGAAGGAAAAGCAGATGCCGGAGGAGGACTGGGCGTTATGCCGGAAAGGTGAAGACAGGGCGGATATCTCATTCACGGAACAGGGAGCAAGGATTGTCAACGGCAAGATACGCGCCGAGATTACGAAGCTTGGCAAAATTATGATTTATCATGCCGACGGGCGTCTGCTTCTGGAAGAGTATTGCAGGAACCGCAGGGATCTGCTGGATGCAAAATGCAGCGCGATCGAGGTGGAGGCAAGAGAATTTAAGCCGATACAGGGCGGGGATTATCATCTGACCATGCGGTTTGAATCGGTGGATAAGGAGGAAAAGATCTATGGCATGGGACAGTACCAGCAGCCCTATCTGGATTTAAAGGGGCTTGATCTGGAGCTGGCCCACCGCAATTCGCAGGCCAGTGTGCCTTTTGCAGTTTCCTCATTGGGATACGGTTTTTTGTGGAATAATCCCGGCGTGGGGCGCGCGGTGCTGGGCAAAAATATCATGAGCTTTGAGGCCTACTCCACCAAAGCGCTGGATTATTGGGTGACAGCGGGGGACACACCGGCAGAGATTGAGGAAGCTTACGCGGCTGTGACAGGGACAGTTCCTATGATGCCGGAGTATGGGCTTGGCTTCTGGCAGTGCAAGCTGCGCTATCAGACCCAGGAGGAGCTGTTGTCGGTGGCAAGGGAGTATAAGCGCAGGAATCTGCCCATTGACGTAATCGTGATTGATTTCTTTCACTGGCCGAGGCAGGGGGAGTGGAAGTTTGACCCGGTGTACTGGCCGGACCCGCAGGCAATGGTGCGGGAGTTAAAGGAGCTGGGCATCGAGCTGATGGTATCCATCTGGCCCACGGTGGACAGGACATGTGAGAATTATGGGGAGATGCTGGAGAAGGGGTATCTGATCCGCACAGAGAGAGGGTTCCGCGTGGGACTGGATTTTCAGGGGGCGACCATTCACTATGACGCCACCAATCCGAAAGCGAGGGATTATCTGTGGGGCAAGGCAAAGAAGAACTATTACGATATGGGTATCAGGGTGTTCTGGCTGGATGAGGCGGAGCCGGAGTACACGGCGTACGATTTTGACAATTACCGCTATCACCGGGGCACCAATTTACAGATCGGCAATACATATCCCGTGGAATACGCCAGAACCTTTTATGAGGGCATGGAGCGGGAGGGGCAGACAAATATTGTAAACCTCCTGCGGTGTGCGTGGGCGGGCAGCCAGAAATACGGCGCGCTGGTATGGTCGGGGGATATTGCATCCAGCTTTGAGAGTATGCGCAACCAGCTTGCGGCAGGGCTGAACATGGGGCTTTCGGGGATACCATGGTGGACCACCGATATCGGCGGATTCCATGGCGGCAACCCGGACGACCCGGAATTCAGGGAACTTTTCGCCAGATGGTTTGCATGGGGAACATTCTGCCCGGTGATGCGTCTGCACGGCGACCGGGAGCCGAGACAGCCCCAACAGGGCACCACGGGAGGCGCTGCCTGCTGCTCCGGCGCGGCCAACGAGGTGTGGAGCTACGGGGAAGAGGTTTATGCGATCTGTAAAAAGTATATGGCATTCCGGGAACAGATGCGCCCCTACACGAGAAAGCTCATGGAGGAAGCCCACGAGAGGGGAACGCCTGTCATGAGGACGCTCTTCTATATGTACCCGCAGGACCGTGTGTGCTGGGATGTGGAGGACGAGTATATGTACGGCCCGGATGTGCTGGTGGCGCCGGTTCTCTATGCGGGGCAGAGGAAGCGCAGCGTGTATCTGCCAAAAGGAGAGGAATGGGTGGAGGGCTTTACCGGGACAGAATATGAGGGCGGACAGCGTGTGGAAGCGGATGCGCCACTCGACGTGATTCCGGTGTTTGTAAGGAAAAAGAAGGCGTAGATTGGGAAAACAAGGACGGACCCTGCGGATGCTTTGGCGGATGCAGGGTTTGTTCATTCTATAGGAAATTTTAATGGGATTTTGTTGTATATGGGGGCGTATTTCTGTATAATTGAGATCGATGGGGCTCTTTTAAGCTGCCGCCGGAAAAGTAAAGTGACAGAAGACGGTCTGTTTTAAATACAGGAGAAGCAGAGGAACGGAAATGACCAGATATAAATTAATAGCCCTCGATATGGACGGTACCTTATTAAGATCAGACAAATCCCTTGATCCGGCTACCGTGCGGGATATAGAGGCGGCGGCGGGACAGGGCGCTCAGGCTGTGTATAGCACCGGGCGCGCGATGATAGAGCTGCTCTCCTATGTGAGACAGATGCCCTCCATGCGCTATGCCGTATGCTTAAGCGGGGCGCTGGTATATGATTTTCAGGAACAGAGGAGTATTTTCTGCCGGGAACTGCCCGGCGCATGTATTGGGGAGATTGTGGAGACAGCGGCAAGGTATGACGCGATGGCGCATTTTCTGACTGAAAGAGAATCCATCGTAAGAGTTGACCAGATAAGTCATATGTCGGATTTCCATATGGGGGTTTACCAGCCGATGTTTTTGGAGTTGACCAGAAGGGTGGAGGATATGGCGGCGGAGGCTGCGCGGTATGATTCGATTCCGAAGGTGAATGTGTATTTCCGCTCTGTGCGGGACAGGGCGGAGGCATATGAGGCGTTGAAACACCTCCCCTTATCCTTTGCTTTTGCGGAAGGGGCGTCCCTTGAGATGAATGCGGCGGGTGTGACGAAGGCCAGCGGCTTGCAGGCCCTGACGGCGCATCTGGGAATAACGATGGCGGAGACGGTCGGCATTGGGGATGCGGACAACGACAGGGCTATGCTGGAGGCGGTGGGACTTTCGGTGGCCATGGGGAACGCGGCGGAGGATATTAAGGCGCTGTGTGACGTAGTCACGGAAGATAATGACCACAACGGGGTGGGAAAAGCAATCCGCAGATACTGCCTCGGGTAGTTGAAATTTTCCATTTGTGCGGCAGTGTATCAGGAAGGAAAACGGATATGGACAGCAGCAGAATATATGAATATGTGATGGAGCCTTCGGAGATACGGGAATTTTGTCTGGCCGTATATGTGGAACAGCTTAAATGCCGCAAAGGGACGGGGGTGCGGCTTTTACTCATCTTAGCGGCGGAACTTTTATTCATCCCCATCCCGGAGGTGGCGGCGCTAACGGTTCTGGTTCTGGCGCTGATGCTTCTTGCAGTGGGCATTTACAATTATGCGGTTACGGTGAAGCTTTTGAGGGGGCAGCAGGGAAGCCTCTGGATAGAAGGCGGTAAACTGAAGGCGAGGAGAAGGGACTACAGCGAGATTTCCTGCAGGCATATCGGACTGATCCGCAGGACAAAGCATCTTCTTCTGCTGGGATATATGCAGGGAGTCAGACGGCCCGCCTGGTTTGTGATACCTCTGCGCGTTTTTGGGGACGGTCAGGAGCTGGATCTGTTCCTTGCCATGCTGCGCACGCCGCAGGAGCAGACGCAGGAGGAATATATTGACCGAAATAGTCAGCAAAATGCGGAAGCAGAATTTTTGCGATTTTCTTACCGGCTGGACGGGGAAAGATGGGTGCGCCTGCAAAAGGGTGCGGCTGACCTGATAAACGGCGGCAGTCTGGGAAAAACGGCGCGGATTTATGGGATGATTATCTGGGGCTGTGTGATGGCGGCGATACTGACAGGCGCAGTCTGTCTGGCGGCGGAGACGTTTCACTGGCTGTTTGCCTGCTATGGACTTACAATGGCCGTTTTGATGATCCTGCGGATATACTGCCGTGACCCGGAGAAAACGATCAGGAAACAGTTAAAGTCGCCGGAGATAGCGGCCCGTGTCTGCGGACTCTGGCAGGTTTCACTGGCGGAGAACGGTATCAGTGTAACGATGCCTGCGGATTTTACAGATATGTTTGCATGGACGTCACTGGCGTGGCTGCTGGAGACGGAAGAGGCGTTTTATCTTTTTCACAGGGACAAAAAGCATTTCGTTATGATAGCCAAAGAAAGTTTCCTCAGTTGGGATCAGGTGCATCTGTTTCATCGGATCTGTGCGGATCACGGCATACAAAAGATTGCGCCCAAAAAGGCCCGCTATGTCCCGGGATGGCTGGTCGGACTGCTTTTTGGACTGTTTCTGTTCGTGTGCGCCGGGATTCTTATGGTAAAAATCTTTTTGGACAGCAGGAGTGCACCGGGATCTGTTTGTGGGGATACTACGGGCGCGTGCCGCTGGAGGAACAGTTTACACAGAAGACGGGACTTGCGCTGGAAAAAAGTACAGCGAAGGCCGATGGGGTACGAAAGGCTGCTGACTGAACGGGCGCGGTTATTTTTTCCCGTCAAGGAAATTCCTTCGGTACTGGCTGGGTGAGATATCGTAATAGGTGCGGAATGCTTTGCTGAAATAATGGTTGTCCGCATAACCGAGCCGCTCCGCAATATCGATGATTTTATTGTCTTCCGCCTCCAAAAGCGTTTTTGCGCGCTCCATGCGCAGTTTGAGGACATATTCGTAGATCGTAAAACCGTATTTGCCACGGAAGAGTCTGGTCAGGTAATCGGTGGAAAAGAAGTATTTTTCTGAAAACATAGTGATTCTGATATTTTCGCAGTAATGGCTGTCAATGTACGCTTTGATAATGGTAACCGCTTCATCCGGGGAAATGTTAGCCTCCGGATTTTTATCGTCGTCAAAGACAGCCTCCGGGTCGATCCGCAGAATGGCTTTCTCGATGGCGCTGTTTAAGGCGTCCTCCTCCACGGGCTTTAAAAGGTATTCACACGCGCCGTAGTGGAGCGCCTGCTGGGCGTAGGAAAACTGGTCGTAGCCGCTGACCACCACGTACTGGCTATCGGGGAATTCACAGGAGGCGGCTTTTAAAAAGGAGACGCCGTCCATAACAGGCATGTTCATGTCCACAAAGACAATGTCGGGGTGAAATTCACGCATGGACTGTAGGGCGTCCTTGCCGTTTGCGGAAAGGCGTGGCGGTTCGACACCGTAATAGTTCCATTTCCCCAATTTCTGAATGGCAATCTGTACCGGTTTTTCGTCGTCAATGATCAGCGCTTTGTACATAAGATTCCTCCAGACCAGAGCGGCAGACCGCTCTGTCTTCTCCTTTCGTGACCGGTAGGGTCAATATAATTTCCGTGTACTCCTTTTCGCGGGTATGAATTTCCATGGATGCGGGCTTGTCGTAGAGAAGGCCGATCCTGCTGTGCAGATTGGCCAGTCCGATACCACCGTTTTTCCCCGTGTTTTTCTGCAGATCAAAATCGGCATACAGCTTTTCAAGCTGCTTTGGCGCAATTCCGCACCCATTATCCCGCACCGTTATTATGACGGTATTGTCATTATATTGTGACAGCACTTCTATCCGTATGACATTAGCGTCATCGGATTTTCCGTGTATGATGGAATTTTCCACCAGCGTCTGAATGCTGATTTTGGGAATCAGACAATCTTCTGTGAGGGGGTCAATGTCACTGTAAAACGCCAGAGCCTCATCCATTCGGATTTTTTGCAGGAAAATGTAGTCGTTCACATAGTTCATTTCCCTTTTTAAAGATACCAGCGTGTCCGATTTGATGGTATAACGCAGACTGGACGCAAGCGAAGTAATCATGCGGTGGATCTGGGGCTGGTCGTTGACCAGCGCCTCTGTTGAGATTGCCTGTAACGTGTTATATAAAAAGTGGGGATTCAGCTGGGCTTCCAATGCCGCCAGCCGTGCATCCTTCTCGCTCAGCTCCGCCACATAAGTGCGCTTAATCAACTGGTCAATATGGGAGACCATGGAGTTAAAGCTTTCCGAAAGTCCTCTGATTTCCATACTTCCCGCCGCATCTACCCTGGCGCGGAAATCACCCTCGCCGGTCTTTTGCATCTGGGCGGAGAGCAGCCGCAGCGGAACCGTCAGAAGCCGGAGCAGCATATAAATCAGCAAGACAGTCAGCAGCCAGACCATGACGCCGCTTACAAGGATGGATTTCTGCAGCTGGCCGATCTGGGAATCTATGTAGGAGAGGGGCGTCAGGCTGAGCAGGCGAATCCCGGAGGTGCTGCTCTCCGCTTCCATCAGCAGAAAGGGATGACCTGATAAGTCAATAGTATCGTAGCCGTCACGGTGCTCCTCCTTTTGGGAGAGGGCGCTTTGCAGTTCTTCACCGCTGTCCTGCCAATCCGATTGGTTGGTGAAAATAATCTCTCCGTTATCGTTCAGGAAGAAGATAATTTCCCCGTGGGTCGAGTGGTTTTCCAGAAGCTGTTTGGCAAAGGTGTCGTCCAGCTCCAGACGCACGACGGCCTGGCTGACCCGGCCTTTGATCTGGAAGAGCGAATGGTAATAGATCAGGTTTGTGGAACCGGAAGGGCGGATGCTGTGATTCATGGGACTGGCTTCACATTCCGACAGCGCCTCCCACACGCCCTCCGGGGCGCTTTCCCTTGCAATAATATGCTGCTGGCCGCGGGTACGCCCGATGGACAGATCCTGATGGAGCAGATACAGTTCATAATCGTGAAGATCGTTTCTGGTGTAATAATAATAGAACATCTGTTGCTTGGCATAGGAGACCTGCTCTGCAGTCAGCGGTGCATCCTGTTCCACAATCCTTGTGAAACGGGAGTCATAGTAGGGCTGAATGCAGAAATTGGCGAGCTCCATAAGATAGGCGTCCAAATTTTCCAGTTCCAGCTTCAGAATTTTTTCGGTGGTATCGAGCTGGTTATTGATGGTCAGGCTCCTGGTGGAGGTGTAGTCCTTATAGACCAGCCAACCGGCCACCGTGGTGGTAATCAGAATCATAAATACGGTCAGCTGCATCCAGAGCGCGGTACGGTTTAATAGATTTGTTATATGAGATTTCAGCTTTTTTATCATCATATGCGGTTTCATGGATTGCCTTTTCGGATTGTGCAAACTGCCGTTAAAAAAATATGGCATCGCACATTTTCTACAAAATATATCTTACTATATTCCTTAAAATAGGACAATACGAATAAAGAATTGTTCGGAAATTTACACCTATCTGTTTGGGAATTTCCATTTTTCTGACAAAATGAATAAATTATAATAAGTAAAAGCAAAGAAAGGAAAGTACAGTCTATGAGCAGAAAAACAAAAAGACAGTTGGAGACGGTGCTGTTTTCCCTGCCGGCAATCATACTGGTATGTCTGATGATGTACCTGCCGTTTGTCTTAAGCGGTTATTATTCGCTGACGGAGTGGAACGGCATTTCAAAAGAGGCCAGACTGATCGGTCTGGATAACTTTAAGACCATTTTTGTAAAAAGCGGGGATTTTCTTTCTTCGATCTGGTTTACCACGCGCTATACAATATTTTTTGTAATTTTTTCCAATATTTTTGCCCTGGCTCTTGCGGTGGCGCTGACTAAGAAATTCCGGGCGGCAAACTTTTTCAGGGGCATTTTCTTCATTCCCTATATCATGAGCATGACGATTGTGGGTTTTATCTGGAAGTTTATTTTTACCAGCGGCTTTGAAAAACTCTACGAGATCACAGAGTGGAACCTGTGGAACTACAGCTGGCTGGGAGATACGAATCTGGTATTTTATTCGGTGGCTTTTGTGGGCGTATGGCAGTCGCTTGGATTCTACATCGTGCTTTACATAGCGGGTCTACAGGCAGTGCCAAAGGATGTGCTGGAGGCGGCAGTGGTAGACGGTGCGACCGGCAGACAGAAATTTTTTAAGGTGACGCTGCCGCTTTTGGGGCCATCCTTTACCACCTGCATCTTTATGTCTCTGACCAATGGCCTTAAGGTGTTCGACATTATTCTGGCGCTCACAAAGGGCGGGCCGGGGACGGCTACCAACAGTGTGACCATGCAGATCTACAAGGAGGCGTTTACGAACAACAATTACGGCCTCGGGTCCGCACAGTCCATTGTCTATTTCCTGTTTGTACTTATTATAACACAGCTTGTACTGAAAGGCTTCAGCAGAAAGGAGGTTGATCTGTAATGCGTCGCGAAACCAAGAGAAAAGTAAGGAAATGGACGTTGGTCATCGCCCTGCTTGTGGTGGCGTGTTTCTATATCTACCCGGTCTTTCTTATGGTTATGAATTCTTTTAAACCGTTCGGGGAGATCATAGGCGATGTGCTGGCGTTTCCGAAAAGCTTTGACCTGTCCAACTACACCTATGTGGTTGACAAGATGAAGTATTTGCTCCTGTTTCGGAACAACGTGATTATCACGGTGATCGGGATTCTGGGTATCGTCGTATTTTCCTCCATGGCGGCTTTTATTCTGGAGAGAAGGGAAGGAAAATACTGTAAAATCGCGCATACGATCATCATCACACCGATGCTGATTCCGTTTCAGGCGATTATGATTACCCTGTTAAAGTCCATGAATGTACTGCATCTTTCCGGCAGCAAGATCGGACTCGGCATCCAGTACTGGGGCTTCGGCATTCCCATGGCGACCTTCATTATCTATAATTTTATGAAGACCATTCCACGGGAGCTTGACGAGAGCGCAACCATTGACGGGGCGTCCACCTTCCGCACCTTTGTATCCATCATTTTTCCGCTCCTTAAGTCGGTAATTGTGACGGTGATTGTGCTGGATGTGATGTGGATCTGGAACGACTTTTTACTGCCGCTCCTGATGGTGAACAGCAACAACGAGACGAAGACGCTGGTGCTGGCGGCATACACCTTTGTGGGGCAGATGAATACCAAGTGGAATTATGCGTTGACTGCCATGGTACTGGCGATTGTGCCCTCGGTCATTGTGTTCATTCTTCTGCAGAAATACATTGTGGAGGGTGTTGTGGCAGGCGCGGTAAAAGGATAGCGTGAGAAGAACTTCTAATCACTCAGCAGCAGAGGCTGCTTCGTTAAGAAGTTCTAGATTTGCTTTCGCAAATCACTTTCACTCGAGAGAATGCCAAAGTGCGGCATTCTCCGCACGGTATGAGATTCCGCAGAATGACTGCTGGAATAGATAAATGGTACCCATACCAAAAAGAAATATGGGAGAAGGAGGATTTGTATGAAAAAGAAATTACTCAGTGTATTGTTGTGTACTGCCATGACAGCCACGCTGCTTGCGGGCTGTGGCGGTTCGGACGGCGGCGCACAGACCCCGGCGGCAGAGGCTCCGGCAGCGGAAGAGTCTGGGGCAGCGGAAGAATCGGCGGCGGAGGAACCTGCAGCGGCAGCTTCCGACGAAGAGGCGGAAATTTATATGTTTATTTCTTCCCCGGAGTACGCGGATGCGATCAACACATTGATCGAGGAGTACAAGAACGTGGCGCCCAACGTGACCATCAACTACGAAACCACGCAGAACGACTATCCCACGCTGTTAAAGGCGAAGTTAAACTCCGGCGAAGTGCCTGAGATCTTCTCCTCCACATCGGGTAAAGAGATCGACGTATATAAGGAGTATTCGTTTGACTTAAGCGGTCAGGCATTGGAATCCACCATGCAGCCTGCGGTGGCAAGTATGATGGCATCCCCGGAGGACGGTTCCGGCCTTTACGGTATCGCGATCAAGGGTAATTATTTTGGCATGATTTACAACAAGGCAATCTTTGACGAGTGCGGGATCACAGAGTTTCCCACTACCTTCAGCGATCTGGAGGCAGCCTGCGAGAAGATCTCCGCTGCGGGATATAAGCCTTTTACCACGGGCTTCAACGAGTGGTGGGTATTCAAGCATGTGGGACAGCATTTCGTGAATGCGGCGGCGCAGAACGCAGGCATCTCCACAGCGGAGCTGGTGGCGAAGTTCGAGAAGGGGGAGGCGAAGGTTTCCGATTATCCGGAGCTTTATAACAACTTCTTCAATTTCATTGATCTGGCGGTAAAATACGGTGACGACAAACCGCTTGAAACGGCTCTTGACGGCGAGCTTTCCGCATTCGGCACAGGCAAAGCGGCCATGATCTGCGGGCAGGGCGCGTGGGTAGAGGCGGACCTTCTGGCAATCGATCCGGATTTACAGATCGGTTTCAACGGCTACCCGGTAACCGACAATGCGGCACAGTGTCAGGTGATCGGCGGTTCCGATCAGGCGCTCCGTATTTCCAAGGATTCAGAGGTGTTACAGCCGACTCTTGATTTCGTAAACTGGTGGTATACCTCCGACTACGGCAAGGCGTGGTTCACGGATGTGGCAGGCGTAGTGCCGCCGGTAGTATCTGACGCGGAGAGCACTTTCGAGGTTGTGAAGCAGGGCGACGCACTGAGCGCGGAAAAAGGCGCGGCGGATCTTTCCATCTGCTACTCCACCGACAGCTGGCACCAGACCTTTGGCGAGATTATGCAGTCTTATATCGCCGGCAGCGTGGATAAGGACGGTGCCTGCGCACAGATCGAGGAACAGTGGGCGGCCATCGACGGGGCTAACTAACTGTGCGAAAAGAATCCTGTGAGAAGAATTTCTAATGCTCACAGCATGGGAGTGCAAGGGAAAGCAAAATCTTACATAAGAGAATGAGCAACAGGAAAGTGGCACGGCCAGACAGTCGTGCCATTTTTTTAGGGAAAATAGTGGCAAAGGACAGGTTTGCATGTATAATAAAAACCATACAGAGGAATCTGTGGCGGAGAAAACAGGAAGAATGACTTGTGCAGTCAATAATATAAGGATTGAGGAGGGAAAAATATGAAGTTTACGGAAGGGTACTGGGTGCGCAGCGAGAATATGGCGCCGTCCTATGCGTCTCAGGGTTTTTATGCGGAGAAGACGGAGAAGGGTATGCGTATCGTGGCGCCGGAGAGAAAGATTTTAAACAGGGGTGACGCACAGAATATCACCACGATCACCATTGACTTTATCGCTTTTGCCGAGAATAATATTCTGGTGAAGGCCAGACATTACGAAGCCTATGAGGACAGGGAGGCAAGATTTGACTTACATGGTCAGGAGACGCCTTTTGACGTAACGATCACCGATGAGGAAGCGACAATGACCAGTGGAGTCATAACGGTGCGCTTTGACAGGCAGGAGGGTACCTACCGTTTTGAGGCGGAGGGAAAGGTGGTCACGGAATGCGGCTTCCGGAATCTGGGCTATATCCGTTGGGCGAAGCAGCCGAGCACGATGTTCCCGAAGGAGAACTATCTTTCCGAACGGCAGGAACCTTACATGGTCACCGAGCTTTCCCTGAAAGCGGGCGAACGTGTCTACGGCCTTGGCGAGCAGTTTACGGCGTTCGTGAAAAACGGACAGGTGGTGGAGATGTGGAACGAGGACGGCGGAACCTCCTCACAGGTTTCCTACAAGAATGTGCCCTTCTATATGACAAGCGGGGGGTATGGGATTTTTGTGGATCACGCGACGCCTGTCTCCTTTGAGGTGGCCAGTGAGAAGGTGGAGTACGTGGGCTTCTCCGTACCGGGTGAGGAGCTTCGCTATCACTTTATTTATGGCCCGACGCCGAAGGAGGTTCTGGTCAGGTATACGGACATGACAGGAAAGCCCGCCCTGCCGCCCGCATGGAGCTTTGGCCTTTGGCTGACCACTTCCTTTACGACCAAATATGACGAGGCGACCACCAGCTCTTTCATTGACGGGATGGCGGAGAGGGACATTCCCCTGCGGGTGTTCCATTTTGACAGCTATTGGATGAAGGCGCTGCACTGGTGCGATTTCGAGTGGGACGACCAGACTTTCTCTGACGTGAAAAATATGCTTGCGCGGTATAAGAAGGAGAAGGGCCTGAAAATCTGCGTCTGGCTAAACCCCTATATAGCGCAGGGGACGCCTTTCTTTAAGGAAGGCAGGGAAAAAGGGTATTTCCTGATGCGCGCGGACGGTAAAGGGGTGAAACAGATTGATTTCTGGAATCCGGGCATTGCGCTTGTGGATTTCACCAATCCCGACGCGAAAGAATGGTATGTGGGCAAGCTGAAAACGCTGCTCGATATGGGTGTGGACTGCTTTAAGACCGATTTCGGTGAGCGGATTCCCATTGACGTGACGTACCACGACGGGTCTGACCCTGTAAGTATGCACAATTATTACACGTATCTTTATAATAAGGCGGTCTTTGAGATGTTGAAGGAGGTAAAAGGAGAGGGCGAGGCGGTGCTCTTTGCCAGAAGCGCCACCGCTGCCTGTCAGCAGTTCCCGGTGCACTGGGGCGGCGACTGTTCCGCGTCCTACCCCTCCATGGCGGAGACGCTGCGGGGCGGACTGAGCTTTGCCATGAGCGGCTTTTCCTTCTGGAGCCATGATATTTCCGGGTTTGAGAAGACCGCTTCCCCGGATATTTATAAGAGATGGGTGCAGTTCGGTATTTTCTCCTCCCACAGCAGGCTTCATGGCTCCCAGAGCTACCGGGTGCCGTGGCTTTTTGACGAGGAGGCCTGTGACGTGCTCCGCTATTTTACCAACCTCAAGTGCCGCCTGATGCCGTATCTTTACAGGCAGGCTGCAGTTTCCCATGAGACGGGCATTCCCATGATGCGTCCCATGGTGTTGGAATTTCCGAAGGAGCCGGGGATGAAAGATCTGGACATGCAGTATATGCTGGGCGATTCCCTTCTTGTGGCGCCGGTTTTCCGGGAGGACGGCGAGGCAGAGTACTATTTGCCGGAGGGGAAGTGGACGCATCTTTTAAGCGGTGAGGAACGCGGGGGCGGCCGCTGGTACCGAGAGACCTACGATTATTTCTCCCTGCCTGTCTTTGTGCGGGACAATACCCTGCTGGCTTGGGGTGGCAACGAAAAACTGCCCGATTACGATTACACGGAAGGGCTGGAGCTGCATCTGTACCAGCTTGCGGACGGCGCGGAGGCGGCCTGCGAGATCACTGACTTGTCTGGTCAAATTGTGATGCGTGCCAAGGCTTCCCGCAGGGGAGATACGGTCTCCTTTGAGACGGACCGGCCGGAGAAAGAGCCGACCCTTGTGATTCACGGTATGGAAGAGGTATCCAGGGTGGAAAGCGGTGTGAAGGTTGTGAGGAAGCTGCGTAAAGAGCGGATGACAGATGATAAAAGTTATGTAAACTCATAGAACGCTACAGGAGGAAGGAAGCTGCATGTAAACCACAGGTTGAGGCAGGGAAACTGGAATGACACAGCTTTCGAAAAAGGAAAACGGATGGTCTTAAAAAACGAAAAGAGGAGGACTTATGGATAACAGGGATTTAGCACCATACTTTAAGAGTATCGTTGACCAGGACAGGTGCGCGGTGGTGATCTGTAATCTGGCGCACGAGATCATTTACATGAATCCCACAGCGGTGGAGCGGTATGCGAAGCGCGGCGGCGCCGCCCTCATGGGGCAGAGTCTTTTGGACTGTCACAACGCGCAGTCTGTGGCGATGATTGAAAAAGTGACGGCATGGTTTGCCCAGAGCAGGGAGCACAACATCATCCATACCTTTTATAATGAGAAAGAAAACAAGGATGGATACATGGTCGCCTTGCGGGAGGCGGACGGGACGCTGATCGGGTACTATGAGAAGCATGAGTACCGGGATGCGGAGACGCGCGCGTTGTATGATTTCCAGAGCGAGTAAAGGTTGAAGCGTCACAAACTCCTGGATCGCAGAGCAGAATCTGAAATTCTGCTCGCGTCCTCAGCATAAAGCGCTTCGGAATGGAGGAAAAGAAGGATGAATGGGCGCGGGATTCCTGAGAAGCAGTAAAAAGGAGAACAGGAGACGGAAAGGCATTGTTAACTCTTGAAAAGAAAGAGTTGACAATGCCTTTTTTCTGTGTTAATCTAACTTTGTCGAAAAAGTATGTACCGAATCATATGGTTAAGGAGAGGAAGCTTATGAATCGTGAAATGCGTGCGGAGGCAGAAAAAATACAGACAGGGAGTGTGGGAAGGGGAAAAACTTATGACATGGCGTATATCGGCCTTTTCGTAGGGTTGATGGCAATCTGTTCCTGGATTTCCATTCCCACGGCGATTCCGTTTACCCTTCAGACTTTTGCGATCTTTCTGGCGGTGACGATACTGGGCGGGAAACGCGGCACATTGGCGGTTGTCGTTTATTTACTGCTTGGAATGGTGGGTGTTCCGGTTTTTGCAGGATTTGCAGCCGGACCGAGAGTGTTGTTTGGCACGACGGGCGGGTATCTGATCGGCTTCATCTTTTCCGCCCTGCTCATGTGGCCGATGGAGCGTCTGCCTGGTAGAAAACTTTGGGTGCAGATGCTTTCCATGCTTCTCGGCATGGTGACGTATTATATCGTCGGCACAATCTGGTTTATGGTGGTGTACGGGAGTACAAACGGGCCGGTGAGCCTCCTGACGGCGCTTGGCTGGTGTGTGTTCCCCTTTGTGATTCCGGATCTGGTCAAGGCGGCGCTGGCGCTAGGCTTTGGCAGCGCTTTAAAAAAACCTCTCGCAGAAATCATGGAGACTAGAGGGAAAAGATAACGCAGAAAAAGGGAGAATACGGAATGGTATATAGGATAAGAGCACATCATGGCATGTGCTTTTCCTTTTTTCAGGGGAAAGGCTACAGCGGTGAATTTACGGAAAACATGTGGGACATGAAGAGAAAGCTGGGGCAAAATCCGGAGGTGATTCTGCTCGATGAGACGGACGACGTGTGTGCGCACTGCCCCAATAATAAAGAGGGGGTCTGCATTTCTGCCGGAAAGGCAGATGCATACGACAGACAGGTGCTTGCCCGATGTGGGCTTGCCGCCGGCTGTCAGATCAGATGGGAGGAATTTGCGCGTCTCGTGGAGGAGCGCATTCTGTCCGCCGGCAGCCGCCAGGAGATCTGCGGAGACTGCCAGTGGACGAATCTGTGCGGTCTATAATAATTGTATGCCGTTCGCCAGCGCTTCCGCTGTCACATCCTCCGGCCAGAGGGAGCACTGCACCTCGCCGATATGTGCCTTGCGCAGGAAGAACATACAGATTCTCGACTGTCCGATGCCGCCGCCGATGGTGTAAGGGAGCGTTTCGTCGATGATGCCCTTCTGGAAGGGGAGTCCGGCACGCTCAGGGCAGCCTGCTTTTTCCAATTGGGACAGAAGTGCGTCCTTATCCACGCGGATGCCCATGGAGGATAATTCCAGCGCGATATCGAGGACGGGATAATAAACCAGAATGTCTGCGTTTAAGCTCCAGTCGTCGTAGTCCGGCGCGCGGCCGTCGTGCTTTTCGCCGGAGGCCAGAAGATCCCCGATCTGCATGAGGCAGACCGCACCCTTTTCTCTGGTGATCAGGTATTCCCGTTCCTTCGGGGTCGTGCCCGGATAGAGATCTTCCAGCGCCTGTGTGGTGATGAAAAAGATGTCATGGGGCAGAATCTCGTCTATGTAATCGTACTGGATGGCCATGTACTTTTCGGTCTTGCGGAGCGCCTTATACACCGTCTTAACCGTTTCCTTCAGATAGTCCAGACAGCGTTCTTCGCGGGAAATCACTTTTTCCCAATCCCACTGGTCCACATAGATGGAGTGGATGTTGTCGGTGGCCTCGTCCCTGCGGATGGCGCTCATGTCGGTGTAAAGTCCCTCCCCGTGGGAAAAGCCGTACTTGCCGAGAGCCATACGCTTCCATTTCGCCAGGGAGTGCACGATCTCGGCGGGGGCGTCCCCCTGTTCCTTGATGCCGAAGGTGACGGGGCGTTCCACGCCGTTTAAGTTATCGTTCAGCCCGGATGCCGGCTCCACGAAAAGGGGAGCGGATACCCGCAGCAGACGCAGTCTCTCTGCAAGCTGCACCTGAAAAAAGTCCTTGACCGTCTTAATGCCGATCTGTGTGTCATGCAGATTCAGCGCAGATCTGTAATCCTGTGGAATGATTAAATTGTCCATGTAATACCTCGCTTTTTGTGTGGGCCTTATGCCCGTTTTTCATTTACTATTTAACCGCTTTTTCGGCAGGAAAGCAAGGAAAATTTTTACCAGGTTTTTTCAAGGGGCGTATTCCAGTCCAGCGCAAAGGGATTGTCAGAGGATGATCTCAGGTTTTCATAAATTTCACGGCGCTCGTCGCTGCTTTCCTCCGACCAGTATTCATATCCGCTAAAATAGCTCTCCATATAGCTGTCCCACGAATCAAAGGTAGTCTGAACGGTTTCTGCAAGGGTCAGCGACTGGTCCAGAGATTCTTCCGCCGTATAGTAACCGGCCAGATAGTAGTAACTCAAAAGCCACATGGCCCGGCTGTAATCCCAGGCGGCTGCAGCGTCCTCACCGTATTGCTCATACAGGGAAAACCATTCGGCGTACTGTTTCGCCTGTTGTTCGTCCAGATCAAAAGCGGCAAGGACAGCCTCGGCCCGTTGGTCTTCGGGAACATCCGCAAGACCCATTTCCGCAAGATAAGCCAATTCTTCCGCAAACGGAACGCGATGCCCCTCTTCCAGAAGCCAGAGAAGCATTTCATCGGCAGATTCCCGGTCCGTGACGTTCCAGGTGTTTTCTAAAAGTGCCTTGGCAATTATTTTGTCGCTTATGCCTGGACGGCTTCCGCTGTATACACGGTAGTCGCGCTGATTCAGCACGGTCAGAACAGCGTAGGTATTGTTGAACCACTGGACGGTATCAGAACTGGTCACGTCCGTGTTTTTTCCGCAGCCTGTCAGTGTCAGCACAAGAACCATGAGGGCGGAAACAGTCATTTTCCACAGATTGGTTGTTCTTTTCATCTTGTCCCGCCTCCTAAATGAGCATAAGAGCCATATAGACAATACCACATAAGGTAAGAAAGACGCCGACTATTTTACATATTTTATTTGATGGAAGCTTTGGGAAAGCCTCTTTTACTTTGTCGAAGGGTGCAAACAGCATAAACAGGCCGGCAGCCAGAAAAAGAATCCCCCAAACAGCGTCCGTAATAAATGAAAAAATATTGTATGACATAACAATACCTCCTATTAAAATATATTTTATAATTATTTTATTGCTATGGTAAGCAATGTTATCCCCCTCAGTAGTTTTAGAACATTTTTTTATACTGTTCCCTCGTAAATTTCCGCTGCGTCCTTCGGCAGCCGCCGCACATGCTCCAGAAAGCTTCTGGCGGCTTTTCCCTCCTCGCGGTCATAGGTATAACCCAGCTTTTCCGCGACATAGGCAGTGGTCTGTTCCATCAGACCGCACATGGTAAAGATGGCGTCCCACGCCTCCTGCGTGCTTTTACCGAAATAGCTGTCCAGATAGGCCTGATATTCCTCGTCAGACAGCCAGTGGTCCAGATATTTGGCGGATTTTCCCACGCTTACCGAAAACCCTGTATCGACGCCCACTTTCCAGGAGAGCATCTTTTCAAGCTGCTTGCGCACGATCATATTCGCCATATCCTGCACATAGGGCATTTCCTCCCGCCACAGCCCCTTGGCCAGATTGTTGCTGCACCACCAGAATTCATTGCTGCAAGCCTGAAACTGTGCCTCGGAGGGTTTCTTTACATGACGGTCTTCGTCCGTCGCTTCCGGGATGGCGGGGAGAACATTTCCCTTGTCCAGAAGGATGCGGCAGAGCTTATCGTCATGGATATGTTCTGTCGCATGGGAGACGGTCTCCACATGGAGATCCACCCGGTTGCCGTCGGTAAACTGCATCAGCCAGCCGTAAAAGTTTTCCCTGTCGGACATACCGTTCGGGGACTCATCGGGATACTGCATGTAAAGGACAGTGCCGAATTGCCGTATCCAGCTTTTGTCCTCGATAAACGGACGTGTCTGCGTCACCACAAACACGATATCATAATCCTGAAAAATATCTTTTGGCACATTTTTGTTGGTTCTGGAGCCGTTCATATAGACGGCGAGAATGCGGTCGTCTTTTTCCGCGATATCCAGAAAGAGCCGGTACATGGCTGATTCGTTTCGCATGGGTATTCCTCCTGAAATTGGTTTCATTTGCGGGGCGGGCGTGAAAATGCCTGTACGGCCGCTTGCGGGTTGTGTTCTACAAGAGACAGTATAACAGAATTGCGGGGCTGTTTCCAGTGGCAGAGCCAGTGATTGCGCTACGGTCAGGAGCAGGGTAAAATGGATAGGGACACCCTTTGTCTCATGGGGGAAATTAAGGGAATGCCTGTTTGATGTCCTGTCAATGTGTGGCAGGAAACGGTATTCTTCTTACGGAAGGGAGGAAACAGAATTATGGATCAGATAAAAATCGGGATGTTTTTCAAAGAGCTGAGGAAAGAAAAGGGTCTTACGCAGGAACAGCTTGCGGAAAGGCTGCGGGTATCCCGGCGAACGGTATCAAGATGGGAAACGGGAAGCAACATGCCTGATTTGGACATTTTGATCGAAATGTCTGATTATTACGGTGTGGAACTGCGGGAACTGCTTGACGGAGAAAGGAAAAGTGAAAAAATGGATAAGGAATTGGAAGAAACGGTATTAAAAGTGGCGGATTACAGCAATGAAGAAAAACAAAAAATCACGGGACATATGCATGTTCTGTTTATCGGCGGACTGCTTGCGGCGGTTTTGTATTTGGTTCTGCTGTTTACGGATCATGCCGACAATTTCCTCGGGGGCTTCTGCCAGGGCGTGACGCTTGGCATGATGATCGTCGGTGTGATCATGACAAGCAAATACGCGGCCAGAATCCGATCCTATAAAAAAAGGCTTCTGGCCGGAAAAACCAATTAATTTTGCGGCCAGAAGCCTTTCAAGTGTGAGAATGCGAAACATTATCTGCTATAGGGAAATACCAAACGCCTGCAGCAGCAGTAAAATCAAAAGCAGCGGGGCAATCACGGTAATCATGGCGATATACAGGCGTTTTCTGCCGAACTTATATCCGCCAAGGGTCACCTCATCAATGATGGTTTTAGGCTTTACGACCCAGCCGATCAGAATACAGGTCAGCAGTGCCACAAGCGGCATCAGACAGTTGTTGCTGATATAGTCCATGACATCCAGAAGCTGACCGATGGAGCCGTTAGGCAGCTTTAGCTCAAAGTATAAGAGATTGTAGCCGAAGCAGACAATCGCCCCGACAATGATCCCATAGGCGGTTACGAATGCGGCGCTCTTTTTTCTGGAGATATGGAACTTGTCCACCAGACTGGCAACGATCGCTTCCATAATAGATACGGCGGAGGTCACCGCCGCAAAGGCAACCATCACAAAGAACAGGATGCCGACAACCGTTCCCACCCATCCCATCGCGGCAAAAATCTTTGGCAGGGAAATAAACATAAGCCCGGGTCCGGCGGACATGCCCTCGGTTCCCATGAAAACGTAAACGGCGGGAACGATCATCAGTCCTGCGAGCAGGGCGACTACCGTATCGAAAATCTCGATCTGGTTGATGGAGGGCATCAAATCGACATCTTTTTTCACGTAGGAGCCGTAGGCGACCATGATGCCCATGGCAACGCTGATGGAGTAAAATAACTGTCCCAGTGCGTCCATAATTACCAGGAAAAGCTCCTGTAGGGTGACGCCCTTGAAATTGGGGAGCAGATATATTCTCAGTCCTTCCAGACCTGTTCTTTCAAGGCCTGACGCATCTGTGTGCCGGAGCGTCAGCGCGAAAAAAGAAATACCGATAATCAGGACGAGAAGCAGGGGCATGATAAATTTGCTCGCCCGCTCAATGCCGTTGTCCACACCGGCGAAGATGATGACCGCTGACAGGAGCGTAAAAATGACCATAAAGACTACGGGACTGATCTGCTCAGAGATAAATCCGGTAAAATAACCGTCCGCGGCAGCTGTCTCTGTCTTCCCGGTGACAAAAACCGTCAGATACTTTAATACCCATCCGCCGATGGCGAGATAGTAAGGTAAAATAATAATCGGGACAAGACTTGCCAGAATGCCGAGCCCTTTCCATTTCGGGTGGATCACACCGTAGGCGGTCAGCGGACTCTGCGCGGTTTTCCGCCCGATGGCGATCTCCGTGGTGAGCAGGGTAAAACCGAAGGTCAGTGCCAGTATGATATAGCAGAAAATAAACAGTCCGCCGCCGTCTTTTGCGGCCAGATAGGGGAAACGCCAGATATTTCCAAGGCCCACCGCGCTGCCTGCCGCTGCCAGGACAAACCCGAGTTTGCCCGTAAAATTTCCTCTTGTCTTATTTTTTTCCATTCTTCTATCCCTTTCCCTTTTGCGTATAATATTTCTGATTATACTGTAATATATCATTTCATGCAATGCCCGCGTAAATTTTAGCACGGAAATCAATTTTCAAAAAAGAGGAAATGTGATATTATGTAAACATGGTGAA
>CAMWJF010000031.1 GCA_947174505.1 uncultured Lachnospiraceae bacterium | reverse complement strand
CCACCCCTCATGATTGAGGGGCAGGGGAGTTGATGTGTCGAAGACACTTTTTTATATCTTTATTCAGGCTTGATTAAGGGTTCTGCAAATAATATTCATTTAATATTTTTGCTAAGGCTTTTGGGTTTTCCTCATTTACAACATGGCCAGTATTTTCGATAATTTTCAATTCTGAATTTTTAATGTTTTGTGATAAGTAATACGCCGATTTAATGTTTGCACCGTCTTTCTTTCCGCAAAGAATGAGAGTGGGACACTGAATACTTTTCACATTGTCACTGAAATCTAAGTTCTTCATGGTGTTTCCTAAAGCAAACGTGTCCTTTTTATCAAATGCCATAGTTTCAAAAATAGTTTTTGGTAAAAATCTGAAAATGATATTTTGAAAACGAAATGCAACCTTCGGAATCTTGTAGGGTGTTCCGATTAAAACTAATGTTTTTACCTTATGCGGGAAATCCATAGCATAATTTAAAGTCAAAATACCGCCTAATGAAAGACCGCATAAATGAATTTGTCCGTCAATTTCGTTGCAGTATTTTACAAATGAAGAATATAGATTTTCATAGCTGGCTGTTTTCCCTTCAAGGATGGAGGATAGATTCGGGCACACAATATCTTCTTTGTCTGTCATATGTGAAATTGTTTTATTCCAACTTGCTGCTTTGTGCCCGGAGCCGTGAATTAAAATTTTTGTCGCCATAAGTATTTCCTTTGAATTTTAAATTTATTTTTCTATCTCGATTTTCCACGACAAACTACAATCGAAGTAGTTAATGCTGTCATTTTACCACAACCACACTCACAATTACAGTATATTTTTCATAATCTGTCCGTTGCAAATATCATCTGCCTTTGCCCTGCTATCCAAACTGATCGTGCAGGAAAAGCGCAAATACGGGCGAAATGCCTTGAGTTTCTAACATAGCAATGTTATGATAAACTGGTGAGGTGACGTGGATGACCAGACACGAGAAATCATTACAATACGCGTTGTCAGTGTTAACGGATGAGCGGTACAGTGCCTATCTTGACGCGATATATTTGTACGGAAGCTGTGCAAGAGGAGACCAGAAATATACTTCGGATGTAGATTTACTGCTAAAACTTAGAAAGACCGTTCCGTCTGGTGTCTTACGGTCCATGCGTGTTGAGGCTACACCGGATGATTGGGAATTACCGGAAGTGGAGCTTAAGTTTTTTTTTGGAGAACGATTTGACGAGAGTGAACAGTTTGACAGGAATATAAGAAAGGAGGGGAAACTGCTATGGGTAAGAGAATGAATTATTTTGACTATGCAGAGAATGATTATTTCTTTTACCGGGCAAATTACGAGGAACACCGTATTGGAAATGCAATGTGTTCCAGCGCACAAGGGATTTGTGAGAGATACTTGAAGCATCTTGTCGACATATATTGTACAGATGAAGATACTACTTCTGTTTTAAGAACACATTCTTTGCGGGTGCTTAAAAAGTATATTAGTAAAAAAATGAAAGATTTTGAATGTGATTGGAATACTGTACTTGGCGCAGACGGCTTCTACTTTTCAGCAAGGTATCCGGGAGATGAATCCTTTTTTGTAGACGAGGAGGATATTGAGGTTTGTTGGAAAGCTGTGGAGGAGGTTCGCAAGTGCGTAATGGCATACTGCGACATTCATCCCATTAAAAAGAATCCGTTGGCATAAAAGAAGATAAAAATTAGGAAAGGCGGTACACACATGAATCCTGTATATGAAAAACTCTTAAAATGCTATGACTGTTACAAACAAAAGATCGACTTTGAACCCAAGGTGGCGGTGGTTCTCGGTTCGGGTCTCGGCAACTTTGCGAAGGTCGTGGATGTGAAGGCGGAACTTCCCTACAGCGAGATTGAGGGCTTTCCTGTATCCACTGTGCCGGGACATGCCGGAAAATTTATTTTCGGATACATCAACGAGGTGCCCGTTGTCCTGATGCAGGGGCGTGTACATTATTATGAAGGATATCCCATCACAGACGTGGTGCTGCCCACCCGCCTGATGAAGATGATGGGCGCAAAGGTACTTTTCCTGACCAATGCGTCCGGTGGTATCAATCCGGCGTTCCATGCGGGCAGTCTGATGCTGATTCAGGATCATATTTCCCTGTTTGCGCCAAATCCGCTGATCGGGCCGAATATCGAAGAGCTGGGTACCAGATTCCCGGATATGTCCCATGTCTATGACGAGGATTTACAGGGAATCATCAAGGAGACGGCCAAAGAGAACGATATCGAGTTGTTTGAAGGGGTGTACGCGCAGCTTACGGGGCCTTCTTTTGAGTCGCCCGCAGAGATCCAGATGCTTCATAAGCTGGGTGTTAGCGCAGTCGGCATGAGTACCGTTGTGGAGGCTATCGCGGCGAACCATATGGGCATGAAGATCTGTGGCGTATCCTGTGTCAGCAATCTGGCGGCGGGCATGAACAGCGCGCCTTTGACGCACGAGGAGGTGCAGGAGGCGGCCAACGCGGTGGCGCCCAAGTTTGAGAAGCTGCTGGTGGAGTCCATCACTAAATTTAAAACGATAATCTGACATGGTGTATAGAACAGGAAACGCAAGGATTAAGTGAACGGATGGAAACTAGGGATAGTTTTTTCAGGAGAGAAGCGGGAGAGAACAGATATGGATAGCAGTCATTTATCCCAGAAAGGGATAAGGGAACTGATTGGAAGGGCGATAGAGGCGAGAAGGAAATCCTACTCGCCTTATTCCCATTATCAGGTGGGAGCAGCATTGCTTGCTGCGGATGGGCAGATTATCACGGGATGTAATATCGAGAATGCGGCTTACGGGCCAAGTAACTGTGCCGAACGGACGGCTTTTTTTAAGGCGGTCAGTGAGGGTATGCGGGAGTTTACGGCGATTGCCATTGTGGGAAGTCCAGAGGGTGAGACGCTGACACAGTACGCTTATCCCTGCGGTGTCTGTAGACAGGTGATGATGGAGTTTTGCGATGCGGAAAGTTTTCGGATCATTGTGGCGAAGTCTGAGGAGGACTACTGCGTGATGACGCTGGCGGAACTTCTGCCGGAAGGGTTTGGGCCGGAAAACCTTGGTGAGGTGTAAAATGGTTGAAAGAGAATATCGAACGCGCTGCGGGATCATTCACTATTGGACAGCGAAAAAGAAGGAATTGGGCGTGACACTTGTTTTCCTGCCCGGACTGACTGCAGATCATCACTTGTTTGATAAGCAAATTGCGTATTTTGAAGGAAAGTACAGCGTGTTTGTGTGGGACGCACCGGGACATGCCGTTTCATGGCCCTTTACGTTTTCCTTTGATCTGTTTGACAAAGCGAAGTGGCTTAACGAAATTCTGGATGCGGAAGGCATGGGAAATCCCATTATCATAGGGCAGTCCATGGGCGGATATGTGGGACAGGCATATGCGCAGTTGTTTCCGGAAAAGCTGAAAGGGTTTGTCTCGATTGATTCGGCGCCGCTGCAGAGAAAGTATGTGACGGCTTTGGAGATTTGGCTGTTAAAGAGGATGGAGCCGGTTTATCGATATTATCCTTGGAAGTGGTTGTTGCGGTCGGGTTCAATGGGAGTTGCCATTTCGGCATACGGAAGAAAGCTGATGTATGATACGATGAAAAAGTATGAGGGACAGCAGAAAAGATATGCAAAGCTGGCAGGTCATGGGTTCCGTATGCTGGCGGAGGCGATGGAACGAGATCTGCCTTATCGGATTCCTTGTCCAGCTCTTTTGTTGTGTGGGGAAAAGGATCATGCCGGTTCCTGTATCACAGATATAACAGGACATGGCATAAAAACACCAGATTCAGACTGGAATGGATCAAAAACGCCGGGCACAATTCAAATACGGATGCCCCGGAAACGGTAAACCGACTGATAGAGGATCATGTGATACGGTGTGAAAAGGAAATAACGCCGGAGAAAAGGGAGGAGGAACGCTGAGTTATGAACTACAGATTTTACAATGCAAGAATCCTGACCATGAAGACCACAGAACTCATAGATGGAGAACTCTGGGTGCAGGACGATAAAATACTTTATGTGGGAGAGGGCGGCGACGCGGCGGCGGTCTGTCAGTCTCTATCCATAGAAAGCATCCTCTGGGACAGGGAGATCGACTGTGGAGGCAATCTCCTGATGCCGGGCTTTAAGAATGCCCACACCCATTCTGCTATGACATTTCTGCGCTCCTATGCGGACGATCTGCCTTTGCAGGACTGGCTGACGAAGCAGGTGTTTCCGATGGAGGCGAAGCTTGACGGGGAGATGATCTACCATCTTACGAAGCTGGCGGTATTGGAATATCTGACCAGTGGGATCACGTCCATTTTTGATATGTACCTGACCCCAGAGACCACAGCGAAAGCATGTGTGGAGATGGGGATGCGCTGTGTACAGGTCAGTGGTACGAGCGGGCAGGAGAATTTTGAGCAGTCCCTGAAGCAGATGGAGGAGCGGTATCACACACTGAATGAACTGGACCCGTTACACTCCTATTTCATCGGTTTCCATGCGGAGTATACCTGTTCCAAAGCGCTCTTGGAACAGGTGGCGGCTATGGCGCACAAGTATCAGGCGCCGGTATTTACACACCTTTCCGAGACAAAGGCGGAGGTGGAGGGCTGTAAGGAGCGCTACGGCGTGTCCCCGGTCAAACTGCTGGATTCCCTCGGTATGTTTGATTACGGCGGAGGCGGTTATCACTGTGTCTGGCTGGATGGGGAGGATATGGATATCTTCGCGAAACGGAACTTAAGTGTGGTGACAAATCCCGGTTCCAACACGAAACTGGCCAGCGGCATTGCGCCGGTTGCAGAGTTCCTGAAACGGGGGATCAATGTGGCTATAGGCACGGACGGCCCTGCCAGCAACAACTGCCTTGATATGTTCCGGGAAATGTTTCTGGTCACGGGGCTTGCCAAGCTGAGGGACCAGGATGCGGCGGCTGTGGACGCGCTGGAAGTTTTGAAGATGGCCACGGTAAACGGTGCAAAGGCCCTGAATCTGCCGGATGCGGACGTGCTTGCGGCGGGAAAGCAGGCGGATCTCATCATGATCGACCTGCACCAGCCGAATATGCAGCCCATCAACCACATTCCGAAAAATCTGGTCTACAGCGGCAGCAAGCAGAATATAAAAATGACCATGATCCGGGGCCGGATTTTGTATGAGAACGGACAGTTTGCAAAAGAGATAGATGAGGAGGAAATTTATAGAAAGGCAAATGAGATAATAGACAATCTCAGGTGAAGGCTGCAAGATGGACGCTTTTATATTTGTATGTCTGATTCTGCTTGCCATTGTAGTTGTCATGGCAAAGGAGTATGTGGACAGCAGAAGGTTTTTGGAAAGAAAACTGGAAGAGATTTATGCGGATTACGGTACGCCGCCCAGGCGAAATTACGGGGCGGAGGAACTTGCCCACATCAGTATGTATTACCAGAAGCATCAAAAAGCGGATCAGATTGATGATATCACTTGGAATGATCTGTATATGGATGCGGTTTACCAGAGAATGAACACCTGTCTTTCGGCGGCGGGAGACGAGTATCTGTATTACAGGCTGAGAACCCCTGCGGCGGACGTGGAAGAGCTTGAGAAAATGGAACGGCGGATTTTGCTTTTCATGGAGCGGGAGGAGGAACGGCGCAGATTACAGCGGATTTTTTATCAGCTTGGACGGACGGGGCGGCATTCCATTTATGAGTATCTGGATCATCTGGATCTGCTTGGGGAGCGGAAAAGCGACAAGTATTTTTTCTGGGATTTTCTTGTTCTGCTGAGTATAGCCGGCATGTTTCTTTCCCTGCCGGTGGGGCTGGTCTGTCTGTTCGGGGTTCTGTGCCATAATCTGATCGATTATTTCAGGGAATACCGGCAGATCGAACCGTATATCACCAGCTTTGCCTATGTGAGAAGGCTTTTAAAAGGCGGGGAGGAGCTGGGAAAGGCGGAAATCGGCGGGATTGAGGATGAACTTAAGGCGGTTAAAGAAGCCTGCAAAAGCCTGCGGGGATTTATGAAAAGTTCTTATCTGGTTTCCGGGACCAGACAGGGGAGCGGTAATCCGCTGGAAGTTTTGTTTGACTATCTGCGGATGCTGTTTTATATGGATCTGATCCGCTTTAACAGGGCGCTGCATGACTTGCAGAGGCATATGGGAGAGGTAGACCGGCTGATCACTGTGACGGGGGAGCTTGAGTGCGCGGTGGCGGTCGGCTCTTTCAGGAAAAGTCTGGGGGAAGGCTGGTGTGTGCCAGAACTGTGCACGCAGGCCGCAAAAAGCCTTTTTTTGCGTGCGGAAGGGCTTTATCATCCGCTGCTTAAGGAGGCTGTGCCGAACAATCTTTATGCGGGAAGAGGTGTGCTGCTGACGGGCTCCAATGCTTCGGGAAAGTCTACTTTCCTGCGGGTGGTGGCGGTGAACGCGCTTCTTGCGCAGACGGTGCATACCTGTGCGGCC
The DNA here is from genome assembly GCA_947174505.1 of uncultured Lachnospiraceae bacterium. Classification (GTDB taxonomy): domain Bacteria; phylum Bacillota; class Clostridia; order Lachnospirales; family Lachnospiraceae; genus UBA3282. The sequence goes on along the minus strand of CAMWJF010000031.1, from coordinate 40,054 downwards.
GCGGCTTATAAGGCGCCTTTTTACCGTATTTATTCTTCCATGTCCCTGCGGGATGATCTTGCGGGCGGCGACAGCTATTATATGGTGGAGATCAAGTCCATCAAGCGGATTCTGGATCAGGTAGAGCGGGAGGGAGAACGCCCGGTGCTCTGTTTCGTGGACGAGGTACTCCGGGGAACCAATACGGTGGAGCGGATCGCGGCTTCCACACAGATTATGAAAAAACTGGCGGGAGGACGCGCGCTCTGTTTCGCGGCGACCCATGATGTGGAACTGACGAAGCTTTTGGGACAGGAATATGATAATTATCATTTTGAGGAGCGGATTGAGGAGAACGATATTTCCTTCCCTTATAAATTGATGGAAGGGCCTGCGTCCACCAGAAACGCAATCGCACTCCTGAGGATGCTTAAGTATGACGAGCGTATCACGGCAGAGGCGGAGGCGATGGCGGAGCGGTTTTTGAAGGATGGGAGCTGGTGGTGATTTCATGGTTCCGGTCGGGCTTGAGTGATGAAATATTCTTATAAAACATCTTTTTGCTGGCGGCAGATTATATTTTTCTGAAAGCATCAAAACCAGCTGTTAGGAAAGAACCTGCCAGACTGGAATGCCGCTTTACCTGATATGTTCCAGCGATTCTACAAGATGGTACATCTGTGACAAAAGGGAACGCTTACTTTTACTCTGAATTTTGGTCACACTGGTCATGAGGGGCAAAAAACAAATTTTCTAAATATAGATTGTTATACATTACGTTTGATAGTATAATAAGGGAAAAATCAGGTATAAATTATTGCCCAGGAGTGATATGAATGAAGCAGATACATTTAAGGGTTGATGATGAGCTATATAATGAATTGAACGCATATTCTGTGATGATGGAACAAACAATGCAGGACTGTGTAAGGGAAGCGGTTGCGTATTATGTTACCGATATGAGAAGAAGACAGCGAGAAGTGAAAGACCGTCAGTTTACATTTATTGATTTGTTTGCCGGAATAGGTGGAATGAGAATTGCTTTTGAAAGGGCTGGTGGACATTGTGTTTATTCAAATGAGTGGAATAAATACAGTCAGCAGACATATTTTGCTAATTTTGGAGAACAGCCGGAGGGAGATATTACACAGGTGTCAGCTTCGTCTATACCAGATCACAATATTTTGGTAGCCGGATTCCCCTGTCAGCCATTTTCCATTGCGGGTGTTTCAAAAAAAAATAGTCTTGGCAGAGCGACAGGATTTGAGGATAAGACACAGGGAACGCTCTTCTTTGATGTTTGCAGGATTTTAAAAGAAAAAAGACCAAATGCTTTTATGCTGGAGAATGTAAAAAATCTGTGTAGCCATGATAAAGGCAGAACATTCAAAATAATATTGGAATCATTGGAAGAACTGGATTACAGTGTGTTTTATTCTGTATTGGATGGGCAGAATTATGTACCACAGCACAGAGAACGTATTCTTATTGTGGGATTTGACCGTAAGAAATATGGAAAAAAGGTACAATTTGATTTTAAACTGGAACCTATCTCTCCAAAACCAGTTATACGTGACATCCTGGATAAAAATGTTGATGAGAAATATACGTTATCAGATAAACTTTGGACATATCTTCAAAATTATGCAGCAAAGCACAGGGCTGCAGGAAATGGATTTGGGTATGGCATTGCTCCATTGAATGGCGTATCAAGAACAATCAGTGCGAGATATTATAAAGATGGTTCGGAAATACTGATTGAGCAGAGGGGTAAAAATCCCCGACGGCTGACACCGCGTGAATGTGCAAGATTACAGGGATTTCCAGATAATTTCAAAATTCCGGTATCCGATACACAGGCGTATAAGCAATTTGGAAATTCTGTCGTAGTACCGTTGATGGAGAATGTAGCAAAGCTGATAGTAAAGAAAATGGAAGAAATGGAATTGGCAGAGGGAAAAGGACTACAGAGGCTGGTGATTTAGATGATTACAGGATATGCAAGACAGGCGATAAAATCTGTTCTTAACAGTGAAAAAGGATTTTGTAAATTTCTCTCTGCAAATGATACAGGAGCAACAGGCGGTCATCAGTCTGGTATCCTGATTTCAAAATCGGCTGTAGAGATGATGTTCAGCAGACAGGAACTTGTGCAGGATGGAATTTCTAAAAGGACGGTAAAAATCAGATGGCAGGACGATTTTGAAACAGAAAGCTGTTTTACATACTATGAGAGTAAAAATGAGCTGAGAATTACGCGATTTGGAAGAGGATTTCTATTTTTGAAACCTGAACAGACAGGAGCGTTATTCGTATTTACACAACAGACGAGTTTTGACTACTGCGGATATCCTTGACACATTTGGAATCAGCCCTACAGAAACGAACAGTCTTATTGATACAGGGAAAATATCGTCAGAGACACAGGAAAAACTGGCAATACAGGAGTTTATCAGTGGGCTTGATGTGGATTTTCCGACGTCAGATGTCATGTCTGCGGCGGCAAGAACGATTGAAGAGAAGACATATAATCATGTGGAATATATTCTCACTAACCCTGATGAGAAAATTATCAGTTGGACAAATATGGAATATACTCTTTTCAGGGCATTGGAGTATGCAAGATATGGAGATATAATCACAAAAGGATTTCAGTCGGTGGACGAATTTGTAAGAATTGCTAATGTAGTGCTGAATCGCAGAAAAAGTCGGGCGGGTAAAAGTCTTGAGCATCATTTATCAGCAATATTCGACGGGAATGGTATAGAGTATTCGTCACAGGCAGTTACGGAGGGCAACAAGAAGCCAGACTTTTTGTTTCCTTCGCAGGAAGCATACCATGATTATGGTTTTTCAACAGATTGCATTATTTCTTTAGCAGCGAAAACAACCTGCAAGGACAGGTGGAGGCAGGTATTGAACGAAGCAGATCGATTGCGGGATAGGCCGAAGTATCTGTGTACGCTTCAACAGGGGATATCTGGGGCGCAGATGGATGAAATGCAGGCAGGGAATGTCATACTGGTTGTACCGAAACCTTACATAGTGACATATCCAAAGGATCGCAGAGACAGAATATGGACATTAGCTCGGTTTATTCAGTATGTAAAAACAATAGAGGGCAAATAAGATGGATATAAAAAGCCCGGAAGAACGAAGCAGGAACATGGCGGCAATCCGCTCAAAGAATAGAATTATCTATTGAGTTCGAATTGGAATCGGTTTTGAAGGCACGGAATGTAGACAAAGACATTAGAAACGGAAAGGAATTTGCATGAAGGTGACCATTTACACAGACGGCGCAGCGCGGGGAAACCCGGAAGGGCCGGGCGGCTACGGGACAGTGCTGCAATATATTGACGGCAAAGGGACGCTGCATGAGCGGGAGTATTCCGCCGGATACAAAAAGACGACCAATAACCGGATGGAGCTGATGGCGGCTATTGTGGGACTGGAGGCGCTCACAAAACCATGCGAGGTGCTTCTGGTTTCCGATTCCAAATATGTGACCGATGCTTTTAACCAGCATTGGATTGAGGGGTGGCTGAAGAAGGGATGGAAGACGGCGGGAAACAAGCCTGTCAAAAACATAGATTTGTGGGAACGCCTGCTTCGCGCCATGAAACCGCACCGTGTCACTTTTCAGTGGGTCAAGGGGCATGATGGACACCCGGAGAACGAGCGGTGTGATAAGCTGGCTACCACGGCGGCAGACGGTACAGAACTGCTTGACGATACCATCTGATTGGTGGTATCATGGATATAGTTTTGGAGGCGGATCGGTTTCGTCTCAAGGCGTGAATTTTTGAAGAGAAGGATGTGGAAGGCTGCATCACTTCTCTGACGGGTAATTTAGTTCAACAAACTGATTGAGTTCAGTTAGAATTTGTGTAGAAGCATCACAAATTTTCTTTGCTTCAGAATGGAGGAAAAGATGACAAATTTAATTTTATTTGTAAACGCATTTTTATCGTATCTGCTTCAGTTTGTGCTGATTGTGGCGCTGGTGATTGTGGCGTGCGTGATCGGTGTGAAGTGGAGAAGGAGTAAGGACGCGAAGGCGGCTCTGGAGACGCAGGCGGATGCGGCGGATGGGAGCACAACAGCATAGCGTTTTGCGGCGCATTTATGGTAGGAAGAAAGCGGAAGGGTGTTCATAGGTGAACGCCCTTTCTTCTTAAAATAATGTAGGAAATTTTTCTCCGGGAGAAATGAAATGGGAAAATTTACAACAATTCTTTGGGATCTGGACCAGACGCTGCTCAATTTTGATCTTTCCATGGAGCATGCGCTGCGGGCGGTTTTTAACCAGAATGGTCTGCCCGTCAACGAAGCGGTTACGGCGCGTTATGACGCCATCAATAAAAGTTACTGGCTTCGTCTGGAAACGGGGGAGCTGACCAAGGAACAGGTGACCGTTGGGCGTTTTCGTACCTTGTTTGAAGAATTGGGAATCACCCATGTGACGCCGGAGAAGACCAATGCGGATTTCCAGCGGGAACTGGGAAATGTTTTCTTCTATATAGATGGGGCAAAGGAGCTTGTCATTCTGCTCAATGAAAGGGGTTATCGGCAGTATGTAGTGACCAATGGAGTCAACACGACGCAGGCAAGTAAGATGAAGCTGTCGGGGCTTGACAGACTGATGGACGGGGTATTTGTCTCAGAGCTTATGGGATATCCTAAGCCCAGAAAAGAGTATTTTGATGCCTGTTTTGCCGCGCTGCCGGATGTGACGCGGGAAGAATGCATTCTGGTGGGGGATTCCCTGACAAGCGATATGAGGGGGGCGGAGAACGCGGGCGTGGCTTCCTGCTGGTTTAACCCGGAAGGAAGGGCGAAGGACGTGGAAGTGCGTACGGATTACGAGATCCGCCGTCTGGAGGAATTACTGCAGATCCTGGAGTGAGAAGTATTTCTAAAAGGGACAAAGTCAGCCAAGCTGACTTGGAAATACTAAATCTCACTCAGGAGACTGCCTGAAATACGGCATTCTCCGCGAAGTGTGAGGTTAGAGCATGGCAAGGTCCACGAAGCAGAAACAGAAATTACTGTATCTTTTAAAGATATTGACAGAGCAGTCCGACGAGGAGCATTGTATGAGTACGCAGGCGCTGATTGATGCGCTGGCGGCATATGATGTGAAAGCGGAACGCAAAAGTATATATGACGATATTGCCCAGCTGGTTGATTTCGGGTATGATATCGTGCTTGTGAAAGCAAAGACGGGGGGCGGCTATTATCTGGCCGGACGGGACTTTGAACTGGCGGAGTTAAAACTTCTGGTAGAGACGGTGCAGGCATCCCGGTTTTTAACGGCAAGCAAATCGAGGGAGCTGATTTCCAAGATTGAGAAGCTGGCCTCGAAGGCGGAGGCCGGGCAGCTGCAGAGGCAGGTCTATGTGGCGAACCGCATCAAGACGGCAAACGAGAGCATTTATTATGTGGTGGATGATATCCACAGGGCGATTCAGGGAAACCGGCAGATTTCCTTTCAATATCTGGAGTGGAACCTGAAAAGGGAGCTTGTGCCGCGCCGGGATGGGAAACCCTATCAGGAAAGTCCGTGGGCGCTCACCTGTAAGGACGAGTATTATTATCTGATTGCCCATGACAGCGAGGAAGATAAGATTAAGCACTTCCGGGTGGATAAGATGGCGAAAATTCAGGTGCTGGATCAAAATCGGGAAGGCGCCGCTCTCTTTGAACGTTTTGATATCGCGGATTACGCCAACAAAACCTTTGGCATGTACGGAGGCAGGGAAGAGGCTGTTACCCTGCTGTTTGAAAACAGTCTGATCGGCGTGGTGATGGACCGTTTCGGCAAGGAGGCGGCCGTCCGCATCCGGGATGAAGCGCATTTTTCTGTCAGGGTGCGGGTGGCGGTCAGCGGACAGTTTTTCGGATGGATTACGGGGCTTGGCGCGGGAGCGCGGATTTTGGCGCCGGAATCCGTGGTGGACAGCTACCGGCTCCATTTGAGAAAAACGCTTGCCGGGTATGAGGAATAGCAGGCAGATTGATTTCTTTTGGGATATGTCACAAAAAGACATATCCCTTTTTGGTGTTTTTTAAGGGGTGTTTTCATTGACATAACATGTTTATTACCGTATACTATTCCTAAACCGCAATATATTGTGTCGTTATGTCAACCAACACTATATTTTGTGGAAACGCTGCTGAATAGCAGGCGGATAAATTTACGGAGGGGCGTATGGGTAGTAAATTTGAGTCAGATTATTCGGATGGGGAGAACTACGGACTTGAGTACCAGCCGGAGAAGGGTGTGAAGGTGATCAAGAAGGATGGCAGTCTGGAGGCGTTTAATGTACAGAAGGTCATCGACGCAGTGGGGAAAAGCGCATATCGTGCCCTCACTAAGTTTACGGAGGAAGAGAAGAAGCACATTTGTCAGACCGTTGTCGATAAGGTGAACGAGCTGGATGAGGAGAAGATTCCCATTCAGATCATGCACAATATTGTGGAGAGCGCGCTGGAGGATGTGAAGCCGATTGTGGCGAAGAGCTATCGGGATTACCGCAATTATAAGCAGGATTTTGTGCGCATGATGGACGACGTCTATAAGAAGAGTCAGTCCATCATGTACATTGGAGACAAGGAGAACGCTAATACGGACAGCGCCCTTGTCTCCACAAAGCGCAGCCTGATTTTTAACCAGTTTAACAAGGAGCTTTACCAGAAATTTTTTATGACCACGGAGGAAATTCAGGCATGTCGGGACGGGTATATTTATGTCCATGACATGTCTGCCAGAAGGGATACCATGAACTGCTGTCTCTTCAATGTGGCGGAGGTGCTTTCCGGCGGTTTCGAGATGGGAAATATCTGGTACAATGAACCGAAGACGCTGGATGTGGCTTTCGATGTCATAGGAGATATTGTTCTGAGTGCGGCGAGCCAGCAGTACGGTGGATTTACGGTGCCGGAGGTCGATAAGATTTTAGAGCCTTATGCGGAAAAATCCTACAAGAGGAACATAGCGAAATATAAAAAGCTGGGTATTGATAAGGAAATGGCGGAGGCGGAGGCGCTTGCGGATGTAAAGAAAGAGTTCGAGCAGGGCTTTCAGGGCTGGGAATATAAGTTTAATACGGTGGCCAGCAGCCGTGGCGACTATCCTTTTATCACGGTGACTGCCGGAATCGGTACAGGGCGTTTTGCGAAGCTGGCCACCATCCAGATGCTTAACGTGCGCCGGAAGGGACAGGGCAAGAAGGAATGTAAGAAGCCTGTGCTGTTTCCGAAAATTGTATTTCTATATGATGAGAATCTGCACGGTCCGGGCAAAGAGCTGGAGGACGTGTTTGAGGCGGGTGTGAAGTGCTCGGCCAAGACGATGTATCCCGATTGGCTGAGCCTGACAGGGAAGGGCTATATCGCCAGCATGTATAAGCAGTACGGCAAAGTGATTTCCCCTATGGGGTGCCGTGCCTTTCTCTCTCCCTGGTATGAGCGGGGCGGCATGCACCCGGCGGACGATAAGGACGTTCCTGTTTTTGTGGGCAGATTTAACGTGGGGGCGGTTTCCCTGCATCTGCCGATGATTCTGGCGAAATCCAGACAGGAGGGCAGGGATTTCTACGATGTGCTGGATTACTATCTGAACCTGATCAGACATCTGCACATCAGGACATATGCCTATCTCGGTGAGATGCGCGCGTCTACGAATCCGCTTGCCTACTGCGAGGGTGGTTTTCTGGGCGGGCACCTGCAGCTTCACGATAAGATTAAGCCGATTTTAAAGTCGGCGACGGCCAGCTTCGGCATCACGGCCTTTAATGAGCTGCAGGAGCTTTATAACGGGAAATCTCTGGTGGAGGACGGCGCTTTCGCGCTGGAGGTGTTAGAGCATATCAATAACAAAATTACGGAGTATAAAGAAGAGGACGGGCATCTTTACGCAATCTATGGCACGCCGGCGGAGAATCTGTGCGGTTTGCAGGTGAAGCAGTTCAGGGCTAAATACGGCATTGTGGAGGGTGTTTCCGACAGAGATTATGTGTCCAACAGCTTTCACTGCCATGTGACGGAGGATATTACGCCCATACAGAAGCAGGATCTGGAGTACCGTTTCTGGGAAATGGCCAACGGCGGTAAGATCCAGTATGTGAAATATCCGATCGATTATAATATTGAAGCCATCAAGACGCTGATCCGCAGGGCGATGGACATGGGCTTTTATGAAGGGGTGAACCTTTCTCTGGCTTACTGCGACGACTGCGGGCATCAGGAGCTTGAAATGGATGTCTGTCCCGTATGCGGCAGCCGCAACCTGACGAAAATTGACCGTATGAACGGGTATCTCGCTTATTCCCGCGTACATGGTGACACACGTCTGAGCGAAGCCAAAATGGCAGAAATCGCGGAGAGGAAAAGTATGTGAAAACAGCGAGCCAGGAACATGCGGTCTCTGCTTGCAGAAGATCGCATGTTTCTGGCGAGCGTCCATCATGAGCGAAGGCGGAGCCGTAGCGAATGAGGGCTCTGCATGAAATGCAGAGGTTTTCACAGGAAAGGGAGAGAGGGAAGAGAGATATTTTATGAGATACCATAATATAACAAAGGACGATATGCTCAACGGCGACGGCCTGCGGGTGGTACTCTGGGTCGCGGGCTGTTCCCACTGCTGCAAAGAGTGTCAGAATCCTCTTACGTGGGACCCGGACGGCGGCATTCCTTTCGATGAGGAGGCGAAGTGCGAAATTTTTTCGCAGTTGGAGAAATCCTATATCAGTGGCATTACCTTTTCGGGCGGCGATCCGCTGCATTCGGCCAACCGGCTGGAGGTGAGAAGCCTGATGGAAGAGATCAAAACGAAATATCCGGATAAAACAATCTGGCTTTACACGGGGGACAGCTGGGAAGAGGTTTTGCATTACCCGATGATGAAGTATGTGGACGTGCTTGTAGACGGGGAATTTAAGAAGGAGCTGAAGGATGCAAAGCTTCTCTGGAAGGGAAGCAGCAACCAGAGAGTGATTGATGTACAAAAGAGTCTGCAGCAGACGGATCCCGCGCACCCGGTACTTTATTGTGAGGACTACGCATGATGGGAAAGGAAACGCAGATGGCGCATATTAAAATTAAATATTTTTCGGATCAGATTGAGAAGCTGACCTACATAGACGGCAAGTCGGACTGGATTGACCTACGGGCGGCGGAGGATGTGGTTTTAAAAAAAGGAGAGTTCAGGCTGATTCCCCTGGGGGTAGGGATGGAGCTGCCAAAGGGCTATGAGGCGCATGTGGTGCCGAGAAGCTCTACCTTTAAAAACTTTGGCATTATCCAGACGAACCATCAGGGCGTGATCGACGCTTCCTACTGCGGGGATAACGACCAGTGGTTTATGCCTGTTTACGCGGTCAGGGAGACTGAGATTCATGTAAACGACCGAATCTGCCAATTCCGCATTATGGAGAACCAGCCGAAGATTATATTTGACGAGGTGGCGCACCTTGACAATGCGGACCGGGGCGGGCACGGGAGCACCGGGAAACAGTAAGGACTGTATAAAGCAATACGATACCTAAAGACGAGAAGATTGAATGGAATGGAGGAAAAATGCAGATACAATCAGGAATAAACGAAGAAAAGTTAGTGAATACCATTATGTTTGCATATATTCTCGGAGTTGCCATTGCGGGCTGGGGATTTGTCATGGTCATGTTAAACGGAGGACTGCGGGAGTGCATTTTCCTCTTATCCGGCGTGTGCGCCATTCTGACCAGAGTTTTTGAGAAACAGTTGGGGAGCAGGGCAAAATATGTCTATGCCTGTATTCCGCCCGTGATCGGCGCGATTACAGCGGCTGTCTGCGGGCCAAGCGCAAGCGCGGGCTATATCTGTCTGACGCATTATTACTTTGTGGCGACCCTGCTGCTTGTGCCCTATTATGAGCAGAAAATTCTTAAGGTGAGCACAATCGTGACTATTGTAGTCAATGCGGGAATGATGCTGGTCTTCCCGGCGGGATTTTTGAAGCTGCATCTTCCGATCGGATGGATATTCACGGGGATTGTCTATGTGATTCTGTTTGCGGCATGCTGTTTCATCGTGCACCGGGCGACTGCCCTATTCGGGATGGTGGAGGATAAAGGAAAAGAAGTGGAAAGCGTGCTGGATTCGGTACAGGCGCTTTCGGGCAGGCTCCATGACGCGGGGGCGGCCCTTTCGCAGATTTCCGAAAATGAGAGCGCGGCTGCGCAGGAGCTGGCGGCCACAAGCGAGGAACTGGTGGGGAACAGCAATACGCTCGGCATGAAGACGGATGAGAGCATGAACAATCTCAGCGAGCTGAAAGAGTGGGAGAGCGTTGTTGCCGACAATGTGGAAAAGGTAGAACAGACTTCTAAGGATCTGCTGGATAAATCACAGGAAAATGAAAAGCTGCTGAATGATCTGCACAAGATTAACGGCGAAGTGTCGGAGTCCATGCAGCTCACGACTGAGGTGGCGCAGAAGCTGTCCGACGCGGTGCAGGAAATAGGCGTTACCCTGAAGTTAATCAGCGATATCTCCTCGTCCACCAATCTTCTGGCATTGAATGCGTCCATTGAGGCGGCCAGGGCGGGAGAGGCAGGAAAAGGCTTCGCTGTGGTTGCCACAGAGGTGGGCACGCTTGCAAACAGCACGCAGGAATCCCTGCGGGTGGTGCAGTCCGTGATCGAGCGGGTACAGAATAATGTGAAAGAAATCACGGCGCAGGTGGAAGAAAATTCAACCAAACTTGGTAAGCAGAATTCGTATTTTGAAAATGTGTTTGAGAGTATGCGGGACATGACGGAGCTTCTCAATGAATCGGTCAGCGCAATCCAGTCCTTGGGAGACACTTACGCAAAACAGGCGGAGGTAATTGAGAGAACGGTTTCCATCAATCAGGATATTGCGGAAAGCATACGGAAAGAGAATGAACAGTTCCATTCCATCAACAGCATGGCGGAGGGCAATGCAGGAGACACGGCGGAGGTGACAAAGCAGGCCGGGGTGATCAGTGATATGGTGGATGAGATGAACAGAATTCTGAACAGAGAAGCATAAAGGAATTGTCATCCGGCGTGCATAAGAAAACGCCTTCCAAGACATACTATGGGAAACAATGGTAAGTCATGGAAGGAGTTTTTGCGTTGGAAAATAAGGAAAAAATGTCAACCTCCCTACAGGAAAGCATGGCGTACATGAAAGCGCACATGGCGCCGGATACGAGCTTCGATGTAGTCTACCGTGTGATTGATGTGGGCGGCAGACAGGCATGTATTTATTTTATTGACGGCTTCTGTAAAGATGAGCTGATGATGAAGATCCTGCAGTATTTTATAAGCCTGACGCCGGAGAAAATGCCGGAGAGCGCCTATGAAATGTCAAAGAAGGCCACGCCCTATGTGGAGGTGGATCTTAAGGACAAATGGGATGATATTATATACAATGTTCTGTCGGGCGTGTTTGCGCTTTTCATTGACGGTTACGACAGATGTGTCCTGATTGACTCCAGAACCTATCCCGCCAGAAGCGTTTCGGAGCCTGATAAGGATAAGACGCTTCGCGGCAGCAAGGACGGTTTTGTGGAGACGGTGGTTTTCAATACGGCGCTGATCAGAAGACGGATCAGAAGCACCGAGCTTCGCATGGAGATGATGAACGCCGGGAAAAGCTCCCAGACGGATATTGTACTCTGTTATATGGACAACCGGGTGGATCACGCGTTTTTGGAGAAAGTGAAGAAGCGGATTCAGAATATCAAGGTGGACGCGCTGACCATGAACCAGGAGAGTCTGGCAGAGTGTCTCTATCAGCGCAAATGGTTCAATCCCTTCCCCAAATTTAAGTTTACGGAGCGGCCGGACGTGGCGGCGGCCCAGGTGCTTGAGGGGGATATCGTGATTCTGGTGGACAACTCCCCGTCCGCGATGATTGTGCCGACTTCCATCTTTGATATTGTGGAGGAGGCGGACGACTATTATTTTCCGCCCATCACAGGCACGTATCTGCGCCTGACGCGGTTTATCATTTCGATTCTCACCTATATTATGACGCCTACCTTTCTGCTGCTGATGCAGAATCCCCAGTGGGTTCCCGAAAACTTCCAGTTTATTATGCTGCAGGAAGAGTCGAATATTCCGCTGATTGCGCAGTTTTTAATCCTGGAGCTGGCCATCGACGGATTGAAGCTGGCGGCAGTCAATACGCCCAATATGCTGAGTACCCCCTTGAGTGTTATGGCGGCGCTGGTATTAGGTGAGTTTTCCGTCAACAGCGGCTGGTTCAACTCGGAGGTCATGCTGTACATGGCGTTTGTTGCCATTGCCAACTATACCCAGCAAAATTATGAGCTTGGCTATGCCCTGAAATTTATGCGGATCATTAACCTGATTCTGACGGCGGTCTTTGGGATCTACGGTTATGTGGGAGCGATTGTATTTTTCCTGCTATCCATCGTCTTTAATAAGACCTTGTCGGACAAAAGTTATATTTACCCGCTTTTGCCCTTTAATTTCAGGCAGCTTACGAAGCGGCTGCTGCGGCTGCGGCTTCCGGAGGCAAAGCAGTAACGTATTAATCCGGCTGCTGTCCGTCGTGCGCCTTCCACTGGCAGTCCATGAGCCGCATATTTGAAAATACCGCTTTAAAAGAAGAATCTTCGGGGGAACAGGCATAGACGCCGAAACGTATTTTGCCGGTTCCCTTGTACATATGGCAGATACGCATTTGCTGGAAGGCGGTTCCGTCGGCAGAGCATTCAATGCAGTAATCGTCTTCCCGACGGCTGAAGCGATACCACATGGATTTTACCGATGCGTCGATAACGGTCGTAGCCCAGTCGGAATAACCGTTGTTTGTCACCACACTTCCCAGATGCTGGTAGGTATCGTTTTCATACTCGATAGAGCCTTTCAGCCAGTTTTCGCTGTCCAGATACATAACAATGCCGCACTGGTCGAAGCGGTGATGACTTTCCGCGAACTCTGTTTTGACAACGAAGCTGAAATATGTTTCCTCCGTTTCCATCTGGAGGACGGGTGCGTTGTCGTTCTGGAAATGATAGTAGGTTCGCTGCCACAAATCCGTATGAGGTCTGGTTACGATTTCGATTCTGTCATTTGCTATTGTGTAATCTGCCGGTTCTCTCGTCCACGTAAATTGTTTGACGTCCATATGTATGTTCTCCTGACTTGTCTTCATGATAGGAAAGTGTGACTTTCCGGTTTGCTGATGCCAATGCCGGTGAAATTATAACATATTAGGAAACCGGACCACAATGGCATGCGCTTTGCTTTTTGAACGTAAAGCTGGAAAAAGTGAGAAAAACTTGTTTAGGCTCTTGTTATTTTACATTTATGATAGTAAAATAAAGCTGTGGTTAGCTAAGAAATATACAAATAGAAAGTTAATATTTAGCTTAACGAGAGGTAAAATGATATCTGCGCGAAGAGATCAAAGCGGGACAGAGGGTAAAGAAGGAGATTACAATATGGGTTACGAAATTCAGGCGGAAAAGGGATTTGTGAACAGGGGAAATCTGTACCGGATCAAGGAACTGATGAGACGGGCTGAACGGGGCGACCGCATGACACTGGCGTTTCTGGGCGGTTCCATCACGCAGGGAGCCGTCTCCTCGCAGTATACGAACTGTTATGCCTATCTGGTCTATGACTGGTTCGTAAGACGGTTCCCCAAAACGGCGTTTACCTATGTGAATGCGGGAGTGGGCGGCACGACGTCTCAGTTTGGCGTGTCCAGAGTGGACGAAGATGTGCTTTCCTTCAAGCCGGATTTTGTCATCATTGAATTTTCGGTAAACGATGACAACACGGATTTTTATCGGGAAACCTATGAGGGACTGGTGCGGAAGGTGTATGGAAACCCATTGGAACCGGCGGTTTTGCTGGTACATAATATGCTTTATGACACGGGTGTCAGCGCAGAGGAGAAGCATCGGGAAATCGGGGCGTATTATCATCTGCCCAGCGTCAGCATGAAGCCGCCCATCTATGCGCAGACAGAGGCGGGCGTGATTGACAGGCGGGAGCTTACGCCGGACGATCTGCATCCCAATTCAGAAGGGCACGCCCTTCTGGCCGAGGTGATTACGGAGTGTCTGGATCAGATTTATCTGCAAAGGAAAGAGGCTGAGCAGCCGTTTCCTATGCCGGAGCCTTTGACGGAAAATGCATACGAAGTGGCAGGGCGGTACCAGAACCATAACAGCGCCCCGGTCTGTGAGGGCTTCACAGCGGACAGCGCGCCGAAAAAATATGTGAACGATATGTTCCGGTGCGGCTGGACAGCGTCAAAGAAAGGCGCAAAGATATGTTTTGAGGTGGAGGGGACGGAGATCGCCGTGCAGTACCGTAAGTCGGTAAAGCATCCCGCGCCTGTTGCTGTTGCAGTAGTGGATGGCGACGAAGCAAACGCGGTCACATTGGACGCCAATTTTGAGGAGACCTGGGGGGATTGTCTTCACATTGACACGTTGGCGTATCACATGGCGCCCGGCGTGCATCAGGTGGAGATACGGCTGACGCAGACCCACGAAAATGATGCCGTGCCTTTTTATCTGGTTTCGGTGATTGTGGCGGGAAAAACAGTTTGAAGAATCGACGGGTGTGTTGCCTGTTTTCATACACGGACAGGTTCTGGCGTGGCTTTGCGCAGAAGCGTCGTAAAGCCGGATGACTGTAGAACGGTATAGGACATCTGACATGTATTTCTCATATAACGCTTCAGAAGGGAAGGTATATACAAATGTTTCGAGAGGATTTTGTGTGGGGAGTAGCCAGCAGCTCTTATCAGGTGGAAGGAAAAGACCCGGATGACGGCGCGGGGAAAATGATTTGGGATACGTTCACGGAGGAGGGTGGTATTTCTGATCACACGGACGCTTACGTTTCCTGCGACCATATGCACCGTTACAGGGACGATTATAAGATGATGCGGCTGCTTGGTGTGAAGGCATACCGTTTTTCCCTGAACTGGGCCAGACTGCTGCCGGAGGGGACAGGACGTGTGAATGAAAAGGGCGTCGCGCTTTACCGGGATATGATTCTGGAGATGAAGAAAAACGGCATCACGCCTTATATTACCATGTATCACTGGGAGCTGCCGCAGGCGCTGCAGGATCAAGGCGGCTGGCTCAATGAGGAAATCATAAAGTGGTTTGGCGAGTATGCAAAAGTGGTGGCGGAGAACTTCTCTGATCTTTGCGAATATTTTATCACACTCAATGAGCCACAGTGCTTTATAGGGCTTGGCCATCTGCACGGCGTAAACGCGCCGGGGAAGAAGCTGCCTGTGAAGGACACCTTCCAGATTACACACAATGCGCTGCGCGCCCACGGACAGGCGGTAATCAATCTGCGCAAATACGCGAAACGGCCCATCCAGATCGGCTATGCGCCCACCTGCGGGATGGCCTATCCGGCAAGTAATGATCCGGCGGATATAGAGGCGGCAAGAAAAGTTCTCTTTTCGTTCTACAATCCGATAGATAACTGGACATGGAATGTGGCATGGTTTTCCGATCCCGTGTTTCTGGGACATTATCCCGAGGAGGGGCTTGAAAAATTCAAGGCGTATCTGCCGGAGATTACGAAGGAGGATATGGCGCTGATTGCCCAGCCTCTGGATTTTATGGGACAGAATATATATAATGGCTATATGGTGCGCGCGGGGGCTGACGGGGAGCCGGAGTTTGTGGACCGGCCGGCGGGATTCCCCAAGACCGCGGCGGGGTGGCCTGTGACGCCGGAATGCCTTTACTGGGGTGTGAAATTCCTGTATGAAAGATATAAGCTGCCGCTGTATATCACGGAGAATGGCATGTCCTGCCATGATATCGTGTCGAGGGACGGCAGGGTGCATGATCCCAACCGCATTACCTTTTTGGACAAATACCTCTCGGCGCTCCAGTGTGCGGCGGACGACGGCGTGGATATGAGAGGGTATTTTGAGTGGACGTTTTTGGATAATTTTGAGTGGAATAAGGGCTATACGGAGCGCTTCGGGCTGGTGTACGTGGATTTTCAGACCCAGAAGCGGATTGCCAAGGATTCTGCATACTGGTATCAGAAAGTGATGGAGACGAACGGGGAGGTATTGTCAGTGAATCAGAAAGAAAAACCGATTTTATTCTTAAATCCTGTATTTAAACAGATGATCTGGGGCGGTGAGCGCCTTGGGACGGACTGGCCTTATCAGATTCCGGGAGAAGGCACGGGAGAGTGCTGGGCAGTGAGCGCCCATCCGAACGGGGACTGCACGGTAAAAGAAGGTATTTATGCGGGGAAAACTCTGTCCCAGCTCTGGAAGGAGGAGCCGGAACTTTTCGGTAATACGGGACTTGACCGGTTTCCGCTTCTCACGAAAATCATTGACGCAAAGACGGATCTTAGCATTCAGGTGCATCCCGACGACGCCTATGCGGGGGCGCACGAAAACGGTTCCCTTGGCAAGACGGAGTGCTGGTATATTCTCGACTGTGAGGCGGACTCCACCCTTGTAATCGGTCATAACGCAAAAGATAATGAAGCGCTTACGGCCATGATCAGAGAGGGCAGATGGGGAGAGTTTATCCGGGAAATTCCTGTGAAAAAGGGAGACTTTATCCAGATTGACCCGGGTACGGTACACGCCATCAAGGGCGGCATCATGCTCTTGGAAACACAGCAAAATTCGGATATCACTTATCGGGTTTACGACTATGACAGGTTGACGAATGGCAAGCCCAGACAGCTTCACGTGGAGCAGAGCATCGATGTGATCACCGTTCCGGCTAAGCCTGCCGCGGAGTGCGTCAAGGAGGCGGCAGACCTGCCCAAAGACCAGAAAAATCTACTGATCTCCTGCCCGTATTATAAGGTGTGGAAGATTGACGTGGCGGATCGGATTTCCTTCCCCCAGGAGCACCCCTTCCTGATTATGAGTGTGACGGCGGGAGAGGGTCTGATTAACGGACAGATGATACAGAAGGGAGACCACTTTATCCTGCCCTGCGGCTACGGTGAGGTGGAGCTGCAGGGTAAACTGGAGATTATTGCGGCCTCTATCTGAGCGTGGTGAAGAGGTTATGCATTCAAGCGGAGAATGCCGTATTTCAGGCATTCTCTTACGCGAAATTTAGTACTTCTTGGCGTCCCGTTCTATGGCGGGACGTTTTTAGAAGTACTTTTCGCGTTTCGCACACAGGGACAGGAACCATTCATGGATTTTAAGATTTTCGGACAGTTCCGGATGAAAGGAGAGTCCGATCTGGTTCCCATACTTGACGGCGACGATATTGCCATTCACTTCTGCCAGAACTTCCACGTTCCGGGCGGTGCGCTCGACATAAGGCGCGCGGATAAAAATCATAGGATAGCTTCCGATGCCCCTGACTGATTCTAAGGTGACAAAGCTGGAGAGCTGTCTGCCGTAAGCGTTGCGCTTTACGGTGACGGGCAGCGTTCCCAGATGGGTGACGGAGCTGTCCCTGATTTTTTGTGCCAAAAGAATCAGCCCGGCACAGGTGGCCAGCGTGGGAAGACCGTCTGTGACCAGCTCCCGCAGAGGCGCAAGCAGGCCGGATTTCTGTAAGAGCTGTCCCTGAACGGTGCTTTCCCCGCCGGGCAGGACGATGCCGTCAAGCCCATGTAAGTCGGAAGGCTGGCGCACTTCCGTGCAGACGGCGCCCAATTTTGTAAGTATACGCTCATGTTCGATAAACGCGCCCTGTAAGGCGAGCACCCCAATATTCATAATACACCTCCATGTTTTCATAATGTGGAGAATGCCGTGTTTCAGGCATTCTCTTACGCGAAATTTAGCACTTCTTGGCATCCCGTCTTATGGCGGGATGTCTTTAGAAGTGCTTTTCGCGTTTTTCACGCTGTTAGAGTCCGCGCTCTTCCATAATCAGTTTAATTTCATCCGGGTTAATACCGACCATGGCTTCGCCAAGATCTTCCGAGAGACGGGCGATCAGGGCGGCGTCTGTGTAGTTGGTGACGGCCTGCACAATGGCGGCTGCCCGTTTGGCGGGATTGCCCGATTTAAAAATACCCGAACCGACAAAGACGCCCTCCGCGCCAAGCTGCATCATGAGCGCCGCGTCTGCGGGCGTTGCGACGCCGCCTGCGGCAAAATTCACAACGGGGAGTTTTCCCTTTTCGTGTACATACAGCGCCAGCTCATAGGGCACCTGTAACTGCTTGGCGGCCTCAAACAGTTCGTCTTTTTTCATGGAGACAAGCTGTCTGATCTGGGCATTCATTTTGCGCATATGCCGCACGGCCTGCACCACATCCCCGGTGCCCGGCTCGCCTTTGGTGCGGATCATGGCAGCGCCTTCGCTGATTCTTCGGAGCGCCTCTCCCAGATCCCTTGCGCCGCAGACGAAAGGAACCTGAAAAGCTGTCTTGTCAATATGATAGACATCGTCTGCGGGAGATAATACTTCCGACTCGTCGATATAATCAATTTCGATTGCCTGAAGAATCTGTGCCTCCACAAAGTGGCCGATCCGGCATTTTGCCATGACGGGAATGCTGACTGCCTCCTGTATGCCCCGGATCATTTTCGGATCGCTCATGCGGGATACGCCTCCGGCGGCCCTGATATCAGCCGGAATCCGTTCCAACGCCATAACGGCGCATGCGCCTGCCTCCTCGGCGATTTTTGCCTGTTCGGGCGTGGTGACGTCCATGATAACGCCTCCCTTTAACATCTGTGCCAGTCCCTTGTTCAGTTCATATTGTGTCTGTTCCATTTTTTCCTCCATTCCGAAGCTCCGGGTGTCCTTCTGGTTGTAATTTGATGGTACTTATGTTACAGTAAATCTGGTTATACAAAAAGAATCAAATCGATATAAAATTAAATGTCATATAGGAGTGGAAACGAATGCTGACTTACAATCTGTCTGAGGCGCAGGGGCCTTTATATGAATACATATATCAGTGCATAAAAGAGGATATTATGGAAGGGAATCTGCGGCAGGGAGAGAAACTGCCGTCCAAGAGAGCCTTTGCAAAGAATAATGGGATTAGTACCATTACCATTCAGAATGCATATGACCAGTTAATCAGCGAAGGGTATATTTATACGATCCCGCAGAAGGGGTACTATGTAGCGAAACTGGAAGGTATGAAAAAAGTACAGCGTGAGAGCAGCATTTCTTTGAATATTCATATCCCGGAGGAGAGACCCTCCTATGCGGTGGATTTATCCGATAACAGAATGAGCCCGGAACATTTCCCTTTTTCCATATGGGCGAAGGTTTTGCGCAGTACCATTTCCGATAAAAGCAGCGAACTGATGGAGGCGTCTCCTGCCGGAGGTATTCTGGAACTGCGGGAGGCGATCGCAGAGCATCTGAAATCTTTCCGGGGGATGCTTGTGGACCCTGACCAGATCGTGATCGGCGCGGGGACGGAGTATCTGTACGGGCTGATTGTACAGCTTTTGGGGAATGAGAAGCAGTACTGTGTGGAAAATCCGGGCTATCGGAAGATTGTACAGATTTACAGGCAGTATCATATATCCTGCCGATACGCAGATTTAGATGAAATGGGAATGACCTTCGAGGGACTGCGGAACACCGGGGCGGATATCGCACATATCAGTCCGAATCACCATTTTCCCACGGGGATTACCATGCCTGCCGGAAGGAGATATGAAATTCTGGCGTGGGCCAATGAGAGGGAGGGGCGCTATATTATAGAAGACGATTATGACAGTGAGTTTCGGTTAAACGGGAAACCGATACCGACCCTGTTCAGTATGGATGCCTGTGAGAAGGTGATTTATATGAACACCTTTTCCAAATCCCTCACGCCCACCATTCGGATCAGCTATATGGTTTTGCCGGTTCACCTGATTAACCGGTTTTACAGGGAATTGTCTTTTTATGCCTGTACGGTTTCCAATTTTGAGCAGTATACGCTGTCCGCTTTTATCCGGCAGGGATATTTTGAAAAGCATATTAACCGGATGCGGCTGTTTTACAGCAGGCAGAGAAAAAGGATGATCGAGACGATCAGGAAAAGTAAACTGAACGATGTGTGTGAGATCGTGGAAAACGGCTCCGGCCTGCATTTTCTGATTCGGGTCGGAACCGATAAGACGGACGGGGCGATTCTTCATGCGTTGGAGAAGCGGGGCATACGCATCAACGCGCTGTCAGAGTACTTTTTTACGCCAAGTGATATGGAACATTGCTTTATCATTAATTATTCCAATGCAGATTTAGAAAAAGCGGGGAAAGCCTGTGATATTTTTAGTCAGATACTAACAGAATAGTAGGAAAAGAGCCGATGGCCAGGGCAGTCTACTTTGCGTAGATTGCTCTTTTTCTCGTGACTGTGCTACAATCCAGATAGACTGACATTCCGGATAGCAGTCTGCGAAAAGAGCCTGTAAAATGCTGGCGGGAAGAAATGGGTGAAAGAGAGAGCTTTATGGACAATATCAAGTTCGGTAAATTCATACGGGAAGCCAGACAGGACAGGGGTATGACACAGAAGCAGCTTGCAGAACAGATTCATGTCTCCGACAAGGCTGTTTCCAAGTGGGAGAACGGCGCGGGATTTCCCGACATTAAAATACTTGAGCCGCTGGCGGAATGTCTCAGTGTGAGCCTTTTGGAGCTGATGCAGAGCGAAAGGATGGCGGAACCTAAGATTGACAGGCAGGAGGCAGAACAGGCTGTGGCACAGACCATCTCTCAGTCCAGACATGAAGGGGAGTGGAGACGGCGGATGTGGAAGGTTAAGGTGCTTTTGGGCGCCTGCGCCTGTGGTATTCTCTACCTGGCCGGTGTAGGAATCCGCTATCTGGCGGGTCAAAAACCGGGGGCGGCTTTGGAACGTGTTTTAGAGAGCCGGAGCAGCGTCTGGTATGAAAATCCGGTATTCTTTTACGTGTGGGCAGGGGTACTCGTGATTTTATGCGGGGCGGGAGCGGTGTATCTTCTCTGGAAGAGCGAGAGCATACGGGAGGTAAAAATCGGACGACATAAGGGGAAGAGCCTTTTCACTATTTTGCTGGATATGCTGGTGGTGCTTCTTCTCCACACGTATCTGTCCAACATTGCCAACAACCAGCAGCAGCTTGCCATACTGCCGGAGGCTATTCCGGTCAACGCTTATATTACAACGGCGGACGGGAGCAGACAGTCGGGCATTTTCATAAAGGACAATCTGGTGCAGGGGCTTTTGGATTCGGCATATGTCGAAGAACTGAAAATGGATGTGCGGCTGAAAGCAGGGATTGACGGGGTCATTCCCGGAAAGTGGCACACACTGAATTTATATCTGGAAGGTGTAAACGGCATCGAAGCGCTGGGCGGCATGAAAGAGAGTGATGTGGTGTGGAACACGGGGGAAGATGCCTCAATTTTGCAAGGAACTGTAAAAAAGTGCATCGTGTCCAGAAAGCTTTTTGAAAAGAGGGGATGGAAGCTGGGGGATCGGGTGGCGCTTTGCCAATGGTACTACTATCGGGAAGATGAGCGTTCCTCCGAACTTTTTATGAACCCGCTACAGACAGTGGAGTATGAGATTGCCGGATATGTGGATATGATGGGCGCGTGGAATGACCAGTTTGTGGCGCCGCCGGATGTCATTGTACCCTTTCATGCGATTAGGGCCAGCTATAAACAGGAGGGAATTCCCTTTTTTGCAAGCTCGGCATCCTTTCAGGTGACAGATGCCTTAAGCCTGAATGCATTTAAGCAGGAGATGAAGGATTTGGGATTTCGGAGTGTGACGCCTACCGTCCCGGATACTTCTATAAGCGGTGTGGCGTTAAACGTGAACGATGCGGTTTTCATCAGTACGGCGGAGCATCTGCGCCAGGTTATTGATACGGTGCGCGCTTTCTTTCCCTTTCTGCTCATTTTGATCGTGGGCGTGGGATACCTGATTACACTCTTACTGCTGCAGAGCAGGAAAAACGAGATGGCGCTGCTTCGCTCCATCGGGCTGAACAGGCACAAGTGCTTTCGGATCTTCTTTCTGGATCAGCTTACCATGGTGGCTGCGGGCGTTGCGGCTGGAAGCGTACTATCGGTGCTGATTCAGGGAAATTACGGGGGAAGTTCCGCACTGGCCGGCGGTCTGGTAGGGATATGCTATATGGCAGGCAACAGTCTTGCGCTGTGGAGACTTTTGGATGTGAGTGTGATGGAAGCATTATTTGTGGCGGAGTAAAAGGAACGATTGCGCCGCTTGTCACAAATCCGTTGATGGGCAGGAAGTAGCGCGGAGAGGGAGGAAAATATGGAAATACTGCGGGCGGAACATGTATCTTACAGCTATCAGAGTAAGTATCAGAAGGTGGAAGCAGTGAAGGATGTGAGCTGTTCTTTTGAGAAAGGAAAGTTTTATGCCATTGTGGGGGAGTCGGGGAGCGGTAAGAGCACCTTCCTTTCCCTCCTGGCCGGGTTGGATCAGCCCTGTGACGGAACGATCTATGTGCAGGGGGAACCCTTAAGCGGCATGGACAGGGACGATTACAGGCTGAACCGGGCGGCGGTGGTGTATCAGGCGTTTCATCTGTTCCCGCTGCTGACGGCACAGGAGAATGTTATGCTGCCCTTAGAATTCAAAAAGATGCGGAAAAAGGAGGCGGCAAGACAGGCCCGGAGGCTTTTGCAGCGGGTGGGACTGGAGACCAGAATATACAGGCAGTTTCCGAAAATGATGAGCGGCGGGGAACAGCAGCGGGTGGCTATCGCCAGGGCGGTGGCTGCAGGCGGGGAGATCATTCTTGCGGACGAGCCGACGGGGAATCTGGATTCGGGGAATGAGGAAAATGTGGTGGCGCTTTTAAAGGAGCTGGCACATGAGGACGGTTATACGGTGATCGTTATCACCCATAACCAGCGGGTGGCGGACGAGACCGATCATGTCTTTTGCATGAAAGACGGAAGGATGGAGCAGATACGATAAAACGTGAAAAGGAAGGAGTTCGGTATGCTGCTTTTTAAGAATAGTATGCGTCAGCTTTTACGTATGAGAGGAAGGGACGTCCTGTTTTTGCTGCTGCTCATTTTTGCTTCGGCGCTCTGCAGTATTGGCAGGGGATTTCTGATTATGAATCGTGCCAGGATGGAAGCTTACGAGGATTCCTTTATGACGATCGGCACGGTGGAGCAAAAGGCGGATCAGGTAGTGGAGCGGATGATATGGGATGCGGAGGATAAAAATTACCATATCTTTAACACCTCTGCCTACGATGCCTATGAGCCTTTGTCCGTGCTGGATTTTGAGGGCGCAGATTACCTGTCCGGACCGGAACAGAGATGCTTTTACGGTTCTTACATGCCGGAGTATGAGATGTACGGTATGGGTATGAGTCTCAGTGAGATCGTGGAGGGATCGCCGATGGAGGATACGGTGCCCGATCATCCGGTTGCTTTTAAGGTATCCCGGGTTCTGGCCGGACAGGGGGGATCAGAGAGGGCCATGTCATTTCTTTCTGCGATCACTATAATCCGGAACCGGAGAAATTATATGCGGACAAGACTTATGTGATGTCGCTTACTTACAGTCCGGGACTGAGGATCAGAAAGCGTTTGAGGAGGACTATCCGTCAGAATACATCCCCTTTCCTGTGCTGGGTTCCACACAGGTGGATGTGGAGGGAAATAAGGTGGCGGATGAGGTGGACGACGAACATTTCTGTGATGAGGTGACGGAGGGGTTTTATGATTCGCCCATGGGCAGGCGCTGGATAAATATTGTCGATACATGGGATAACCTACGGCATACGTTCCCTGTGACGGGAACGAATGATATTTATCTGATGATGGCTTTCTACAATGGCGATGCCTATATCAGTCAGGGCAGGGAGTTTACGGAGGAAGAATATGCCCGCGGGGACCGGGTCTGCCTTGTGTCGGATGCATTTGCCCGGAGGGAAGGGCTTGCAGTCGGGGATGAGCTGCCTCTTGCGCTGCAATATGCAAATTACAGGCGGACGGCGGATTTCCAATGTGGAGATCACTTTTTATGACAGGGGTTATTCGGAGTTAGAAGCAAATATGAACAATATGAGGTATATTGCCAGACTTCTGCTCGTTATGGGTGTGACTATGGTGCTGATGGTTCTGGGCTATTTTTGCTGGCTGTTTATTTTAAAGCAAAAGGAGCGGACAGCCGTGGAGCGTTGTTTGGGGTTTCGGAAAAGACACAGCTTTGTATCCCTGTTTTCAGGTATTTTTCTGCTGATTCTGGCGGGAAGCGTATGTGGCGCTGCGGCGGGCAGTTACCTTTCGGGAGAGATCGCGCAGCGGATGGAAAAGGAGAGCTATTATGATAAAACTTTCGGCAACAGTATGGGGACGGATGCAGGGGAGATGGAGGAGCCATGTGAGCAGACAGACCCGCTGAAAGCGGCGGCTGAATGTGCGCTGGCGGTTATATCTGTGGGAACAGTGATTGCGGCTGCCAGTATTTATGCCAATCTGCGAAAAGAGCCCATGATGATGCTGGCGGGGAGAACTGAGTTCGAGTGATATTAATTTAGTATAAGCTATTAGGTATGGCAGGTGGTCTATGAGATACCTGCCATATTTATATTATTATGATTTGGGTAAAGTATATGTTGCCAGCAAATGTGAATTGGTTTGTGAATTGGTTTTAACATTTACATTGACGAGTAACGACAAACGCGTTACAATTTAGCCAAAGGAGATGATTTGATATGGAAAAAACAGCAACTTTAAACTTAAGAGTAAATCCAACGGTAAAACAACGAGCTGAAGATGTGCTTACACGATTAGGCATCCCGATGTCTACAGCAATAGACATGTATCTCAATCAAATTTCATTAACAGGAGGGATCCCTTTTGCGGTAACATTGCCGAAATCTCCCTCTAGTCTTAATGCAGATTTAATGACAAAAGAGGAAATTCACAAGAAATTGCAAGAAGGATATGATGATATACATGCTGGCAGGGTGCAGGATGCTGTTTCTGCCTTTACGAAATTTAGGGAGAGTCATTAAGTATGAAGCAATATAAGGTACAGATCACAGATAAGGCATTAGCGGATATGGAGGAAATCTATAACTATATTGCGATACAGCTCCAAGCACCAGAAAATGCAATGGGACAATATAACCGGATTGCGAAAGTTATCGAGGAGCTAAAAATGTTTCCAGAAAAAGTAAGACTTATGGAATCGGAGCAAGAACGGGCAATGGGGTTAAGGCAGTTGGGGGTAGATAATTATTCGGTTTTCTATGTGATTGAGAATGAGAGCGTTATTGTAATGAGAGTATTATATAGTGCATCTGATATTGGGGAAAGGTTGAAAGATTAAAAAAGTATAATTATGGCACATAAAATAATTTTGATATAATTAGGTGGGCAGAAATACAGAAGCTGTGTGAGAAACGGAGAAAAAATGGCAGAATGGGAAAAAATAATTCCAAAGGTAAATGAATCGGCAGAATTTTTGGAAATAGCAAGTGTCCAGGTATTGATGGGGATATCAAAAAATGTTATCTTGATAGCGACAAAGCTGCTATTAAAATAAAAGTTATATGTCTAAAAGATTATATTACACAGAAATGGGGAATAACGTTGATTGACCAATAAATATAACGAGGAGTATACTTGTAAAAGGAAGTGTATTGGCAACATTTTGGCAACAGAAAATCAGCAAGCCAGAATAAAAGATGTAATTAAAGTAAAAAGGGCGTATATTTGCATAAAACCTAAATAAATACAGTTAATAACAACAAAGAACACGCCGAGTGGATATGACGGATATGGAAAAGAAAGTCATGGTGCGGCTGTGTGCTAAAATCGTGGCAGATAAAAACCTTTACGAAACGGACAAGGAAGTGTAAAGTCTGATAGATTGGGTGTGCCTGTCGAAACAGATAAAGACTAACAATAATACAATCCGTAATCTGACCGGGGAATATAAGAAGATAGAGCCGGATTGCCGGGAGGGAGTGCGGGCGCAGTTGGAGCGCATGAAAGAACTCTGCAAAGAGCGTAATAGTCTTTACGAGAAACAGAACAACTTGAAAGGGCAGAAATGGAAGATTGAGAAATCGTTAGAATGGTAAAAAATGTGGGGCGTGGCGGTTGCTATGCCCTTCGTTTTTGTGGAAAATGAAGAGTGGAAGTGCTATAATCGAATTTATAAGTTATTGGCTAAAGGAGAACATCAATGATAGTTGAAAAGGCAAATATTGAAGATGTTGCTTTATTGACGGAATTAAGATTAGCATATTTGAATGAGGATCATGGTGAATTAAGTAAAAATGATGTAGAGATAATCAGGAGAGATTTGCCGGATTATTTCAAAAAGAACCTTAATCAGAATATCTTTTGTTATTTGATAAGAGAGAAAGAAGAAATTGCCGCCTGTGCTTTTTTGCTGGTGGTCGAAAAACCAATGAGTCCGGCATTTATAACCGGCAGAACAGGAACAGTTTTGAATGTTTATACAAAACCTCAATATCGGCATAAAGGGTATGCAAAGGGGATCATGAATAAGCTTTTGTCAGATGCAGAAGAAAAAAATATAAGCGTTGTGGAGCTTAAGTCTACAGAAGATGGATACAGTTTGTATCAATCTGTCGGTTTTGTGGAGGAAGTTTCAAAGTATTACACTATGAAATGGTACAATCAATAATGAAGCGTATATATGTTTATTTAACAGATACAAATATAGAACCAAACAAAAAATAATTGCTGGAGGTGTGTATCATAGAAATTCGATATATTGAACCAACTGATAACAGAATAGCAATAAGTGAAATATATGAGGAAAGCTGGAAATATGTTTATAATGGTATTATTCCACAAGGCTATCTTAATTCCATTCCAAAGGGACAGTGGGTATCAAATTTGGATAATCCTAGTAGGAAAACATTGATTTTTATTGATGATGACAGTTTAATTGGAACGAGTAGCTTTGGTAAATCTAGGTTTGAAAAATTTAGCGATTGGGGAGAGATTATTTCAATATATCTATTGCCTGATTATTTTGGAAAGGGTTATGGAAAACTTCTTTTACAAACTGCTATTTCGGAATTGGAAAAGATAGGATATAAAAATATTTTTTTAAGGGTACTTATGGATAACATTAGAGCAAGGAATTTTTATGAACGTTTCGGCTTTTCAAGGACAGATGATTATTTAGATGATAATATAGGTGGGAAAGAATTGCAGGAATAAAATTTAATAATGGTTGTTGTGAAGGGATAAAAAATGATTTGTAAAATAAGAAAATGGGAATTATCAGACGCAAAAGAGTTAGCGACAGCACTCTCCAATAAAAATATACAGGATAATCTTCGGGACGGTTTGCCATATCCATACACGGAGCAGGACGGCGTGGATTTTATTTCTGCAATGCTTTCCACAAATGAAAATGACTCATTTGCGTTTGCCATTATGGCAGATAATAAAGTGATTGGCAGTATTGGAGTTTTTCGACAAGGAAACATACACAGACGTACTGCTGAACTAGGCTATTACATTGCAGAAGAATATTGGGGTAAGGGAATTATGACCGAGGCTGTGAAACAGATTTGTGAGTATGTTTTTGATAAAAGTGATATTATCCGTATTTATGCAGAACCATTTGCATATAACGAAGCGTCTTGCAGAGTGCTTGAAAAAGCGGGATTCCAGTATGAGGGTACATTGAGAAGCAATGCCATAAAAAATGGTAAGGTTATCGACATGAGGATGTATTCTCTGCTGAAAACAGAAATGTAACTATATGTTTTCTGTGTAGTGGTGGTAATGAAAAATGGTTTTTCCTTGTTGGCAATATATACATGGTGCTAGCACCATGTATTAAGGGCAGATAAGGGGAAACGCGGTGTTATGTTATGTATTAGACGTTTTGAAAGACTTATTTTGTGAGAACTTTTAAATATAAAATGAACGTAGGAGATATTCTGTGCTTTTATCATCAAAAATGGCTTTTAATGCGTAACATTTCAAAAATGGATTGCTAAATTACCGGGATTTGCTATAATAAATGCGTGGCAACATTTTGGCAACAGAAAATCAGCAAGCCATAATAAATGATGTAATTGAAGTAAAAATAGGCGTGTATTTGCATGCGACTTAAATAAAAATAGTTAATAACAACAAAGAATACGCCGAGTTCGAGTGATGAAAAATTTTACACAGATTATTTTATATGGCAGGTAGTCTATGGATTGCCTGCCATATTTGATATTATTTCATTTAGGCTTATTTGTAAAATTTTTGTTGCCAGAAAATTGTATACAAAAATGATTGACACCAAATACGACACCACATATAATATAGGTAGGAAGTATTCAGAATGTCAAAGTGGGATAAACTATTAGCACGTATTTGCACTTTATCAAAAGATATTCGGTTTGATGAATTGCATAAGGTGTTAGAGAGCTATGGATATGAGATGAATGCCCCAAGAAGTGGAAGCAGTCATTATACATTTAGAAAAAAAGGGTGTATGCCAATTACGATACCAAAGCATGAGCCAATTAAGAAAGTTTATGTTGAGATGGTGAAACAGATCGTAGAAAGTGAGGAAAGAAACGATGAAAACGCTGAATGATTATATGGCAATGTCTTATCGGATGGAGATTGTGGAGGATAAGGATGAAGGTGGTTTTGTGGTTTCTTACCCTGATCTGCCGGGATGTATTACTTGTGGTGAAACAGTAGAAAAAGCGGTGGCAAATGCAGCAGATGCTAAGAGGGAATGGATTGAAGCCGCACTGGAAGAGGGGATTAAGATTAATGAACCAGACAACTTGGAAGACTATTCTGGTCAGTTTAAATTGAGATTACCTCGCAGCTTACATCGCCTATTGGCAGAGCATTCTAAAAGGGAAGGTATCAGTATGAATCAGTATTGTGTGTATCTTTTATCAAGAAATGATGCTGTTTATTCAAAGTAAAACCAGCAATATAATATTGAAAAGATGTCTTTCATTACTATATTTTTTACTTTTCAAACCCATGCACCCAGTCCGCTTTCAGGAAATAGAGCAGGAAAACAATGGAGCTCAGACTCCAGGTCAGCGGGTAAGCCCAGAAAATGACATTGATTACCGGGATAAAGTGAACGATGACGGTGATGTAACTCACCCGTACGATGCACCAGAAACAGAGCATGGTGAGCATCGGTACGGCCGCTTTTCCCGCGCCTCTTAAGATACCCGCGATACAGTGGGAGAAGGAGAGCAGAAAATAAAAAAGTGTGGTTGTTCTGGCGTGGGTCGTCCCGTAAGCGATCACCTCCGGCGTGCGGTTGAAGGCCGCGATCAGGGACGGTATGGTAAAATAAATAAAGACGCCCACAAGCTCCGCCGTAATGACGGAGCAGAGGATGCCGAAGCGCGCTCCCTTTTTGGCGCGCTCGTACTGCTTTGCACCAAGATTCTGGCTGATGAAGGTGGTCAGCGCCATGGCGAAACAGGTGATGGGCAGAAAGCCGAAGCCTTCAATTTTAGAGTAGGCGCCGCTGCCGGCGACGGCCATTTTGCCGAATTTGTTGATGTTGGACTGTACCACCACATTGGCGAAAGCGATGATGGAATTTTGAAATCCCGCAGGCAGACCGTTGGAGATCACTTCCCGAAGCAGGGGAAGGTCAAAACGGATGCGCCTTATGGACACGCGGTAGTCCGCCGGGCTTTTCCGGGTCAGCCGCCAGAGACATAGGAAAGCGCTGATGAACTGGGAAAGGATCGTGGCCAGGGCGGCGGCGCCGACGCCGAATCCCAGCACGGCGATAAACAGTAAGTCCAGAACAATATTGACGGCGGAGGACACGATCAGATAGATAAGCGGGTGCCTGCTGTCCCCGACGGACTGTAGAATGCCTACAAAGACATTGTACATGACAAAGGACAGGGAACCCAGAAAATAAATGCGGAAATAGACCGCGGATTCAGGCAGCACGTCAGAAGGCGTCCCCATCCATATGAGGATGCGGGAAGTCAGGACTGTTCCCACAACAGTCAGAAAGATGCCGGAGGCAAGGCCGAAGGCAACGGTGGTGTGAACGGCCTTCTGTACTTCGCTGATCTTTTGTGCACCGTAATACCGGGCAATAACTACCCCGGCGCCTACGGAAATTCCCTGAAAGAATCCAACCATGAGAAAAATCAGATTGCCCGAGGAGCTGACGGCGGCAAGCGCGTTGCTGCCCAGGAAATTTCCGACAATGAGGGAATCGGCGGTATTGTATAACTGCTGGAAGAGGTTGCCCAAAAAGAGCGGAAAAGCAAAGGCAATGAGCTGCTTCCAGATGCAGCCCTCAGTCAGCAGGGTGGTTTTTGTATTGTTTTTTTCTGTGTTCATGTATGCCTCCATGGGTCAGACGGACATAACCGTATGTTCCTCAGACCCTCAAATTCATCTACAACCAGTATATCACAAAGTATCCCACCTGTTATCTCCCTGAAAGAATTTTCCTCTTTTATGTATGGAGCCGTTTTCTGATGGCTAAATTAGTAAGGAAAGATGAGACAGCCGCAGGAGGGAAGAAGGATGCTGCAGGAAGAATTACTGATATCATTTCTGAAAAAGTTTGATGATTACCCGTTTCTTGTCAAAATGAATGGGAGAAAATATCGGATCGGGGAGGGAAAACCGGTTTTTACCGTGAAGCTCCATAAAATGATCCCGCTTACCGCGCTGGCGGCAAGTACCTCCATTGCGCTGGGAGAGGCTTATATGGACGGTACGCTTGAGATCGAGGGGGATCTGTATGATGCGCTGGATCATTTTCTCGGTCAGGTAGGGAAATTTTCTAAGGAGGCGGTGCTGCTTAAAAAACTGATTCCCGACTCCTTCTCGAAGAAGCGCCAGAGGCGGGAAGTGTCCAGCCACTATGACATCGGGAATGATTTTTACAGGCTATGGCTGGATGAGACGATGAGCTATTCCTGCGGGTATTTCCGGGAGGCGGACGATACGCTTCATCAGGCACAGGCAAATAAGGCGGCATATATTTTGGAGAAGCTGCATCTGGAGGAGGGGATGGAGATACTGGACATCGGCTGCGGCTGGGGATATCTTCTGACGGAGGCAGTGAAAAAATATAAAGTTCGCGGCACAGGAATCACCCTGAGCCATGAACAGTGCAAGGCGTTCCGAAAAAAGATCAAAGCGGAGGGTCTGGAAGACGTGCTGACTGTCCGGCTGATGGATTACCGGGATCTGCCCCGTATGCAGAAGCAGTTTGACCGGGTAGTGAGCGTGGGCATGATGGAACATGTGGGAAGGAAAAACTATCCGCTTTTTCTGGCATGCATCAGTCAGGTGCTGAAGGACAGGGGTGTCTGCCTGCTTCATTTTATCAGTGCGTTAAAGGAATATCCCGGGGATGCCTGGATTCGGAAGTATATTTTCCCGGGAGGGATGATTCCCAGCCTGCGCGAGACTGTCTCTCATATGGCGGAGAACAATTTTCATGTACTGGATGTGGAGAATCTGCGCCTGCATTACAATAGGACATTGCTCTGCTGGCTGCAAAATTACCGGGAGCATACCGGTGAGGTGAGAGAGATGTTCGATGAACGCTTTGTCAGAATGTGGGATTTGTATCTGGCGGCCTGTGCCGCGGTGTTTCACAACGGGATCGTTGATGTACACCAGATACTTGCCACAAAAGGCGTGAATAATGATCTGCCGGTGGTGAGGTGGTATTAAGGGGCGTTTGCGCAAAATGTAATGGAATTGTGTATGCGCTTATGGTAAAATAATAAAAATAAACGATTTAGCAATAAGATTTTTTGTGGGGAAAGAGTATGGAAACGTCTATTCAAAAATACAATACAAAATATGTAAAGTCGGCTTGAATGTGGGCGGATGAACGGCACGATAAGAAAGGTGTGGGGTACAGGATGGGCGAACGGGGATTCTGGCATGACAATGAGAGCTATATGAATCTGGTGATGAATAAGGTGAACAGGCTGGCGGAAGACACCTACATTTATGTCCTGCATTTGCAGAGCAGCAGAGCGTGGTTTTCTGAAACGGCGGGAAAGTATTTCGGCATCGCGGATACTTATGTGCCGGATCACTATGACGTGATGCGTGGACTGATTCATCCTGACGACTTCTGGGAGTATGAGGAGGGGATTCCCGAGAGAGTACGGGGCGTCAATCTTGACAGGGAACTGTGTGTCCGGATTATGGATGCGTCAGGAGCGTATCACATGTACAGTATACATACGGATATCGTTACACAGGAGGAAAGCGCGGAGGGGTATCTGCTTGTTCTGCTCCGTAACGAAAATGTTTTGCCGAGAATTGACGCCCTGACGGATTTGTATTCCCATGCAAGATTTGATATAGATGTTGAGGCGGCGATTGAAAAGCGGGAACCCTTTGTAGTCTTAATGATTAAGCTGGAGCGGTTTACGAACCTGAATATTATATACGGCACGGATTTTACAAACCAGATTCTGAAAGAAACGGCGCTACAGTTTATTTATATGATGGATGAAAACAGTGCGGTTTACCGGCTCGACGGACCCAAGTTCGGTTTCATTTTAAGGGGTGGTGGAAGGCAAAAACTGCTCGCTTTTGAACAGACGCTCCGGGAAAGGCTTTCGGAGGGAATTCAGGTAAACAGCAGGCGGATCACGCTGAAAATATGCGCGGGAGCGATTCTGATCGAGCAGTATGACGGTAAGGCGGATTCCCTTACATCAAAGGCGGCTTACGCGCTGGGACATTCGGAAACGGAGCATCAGGGGAATCTGATTATTTTTAATGATGAGGTGCGCACGTCTAAGAATGTGGACCTGGATCTGATGAAGGTGATCCATCAGTCAGTGAGGGAAGGATGTGCAGGATTTTATGTGGAATATCAGCCGATCGTGGTTTCCGGGACAGGGCGTATCATAGGGGCGGAGGCGCTTGTCAGGTGGCGGATGGAGCCTTACGGCACTGTGCCGCCCGGTATGTTTATCGAGTGGATGGAAACAGATCCCGGCATGTATGAGCTGGGGAATTATGTGCTGCGGACGGCGCTGCGGGAGACGGTTGGACTGCTCACGGTTCTGCCGGAGTTTGTGTTAAACGTCAATGTGTCGGCAAGACAGATGGAGCGGGAGGGATTCCGGGCCGAGGTGCTGCGCATTCTGGAACAGACAGGCTTTCCCGCCGGACACCTGTGTCTTGAGCTGACGGAGCGGTGCAGGGATATGCCCTTAGAGGTGATAAAGCAAGAGGTAGAATTTTTTCAGGGACAGGGCATCCGTATGGCAATGGACGATTACGGGACGGGCAGCGCATCCTCCGGCATCGTGCTGTATGCGCCGATGGATGAAATCAAACTGGACATGAGTTTTATCCGGGGCATTACGGAGGATGCGAAAAAGCAGGCTATGGTCAGGTCGATCGTGGAGTTTGCCAACAGCTGCGGCATGAGTACCTGTCTGGAAGGTGTGGAAACAGAGGAGCTGCAAAATTATCTGCGGCTCTATCAGGCCACCTGGTTTCAGGGGTACTTTTACTCAAAGCCGGTCGGAATCGGGAAGCTGCAGGAGCTGCTGGAGGGGTAGCTTTTTATTCAAATCGCTGCGTTAAGGGTTGACGATATATTCAAACGCAATGTCCCCTCTGGTATATTTATAATTATCCAGCTTTATTTCCTTGAAACCGTATTTCTGATAGATATGCAATGCGGGTTTTAAGGTGGAGTTGGAAAGGATAAATAATTTTCCGGCGTTGTTTGCGAACGCATATTCCATACACCTTTCGAATATCCGGCTTCCCGCGCCTTTTCCCTGATACCGTTCGTCTGTTGCCAGTTTGCAGATTTCCCATGTATCGTCACTGATTGGCTTTGTCATGCAGGTGGCTAAAACAGTGTCGTTTTCTACTGCAAAAAAAACCATTGCGCCTTTTGCGATTTCCTGTTCAATTTCCTGAAAAGTTTTCATGTCCTCTTCTTCTAAAGAACCAAAATTTTCTTTGATCCACGCCGTATTCAATTCGATAAAGGACTGTCTGTATTTCGGGTCATACTCTACTAATTCCATAAAAATACCTCGCTCACTTGTTTTTTTGTGTTTTTTATTATATACTTAGCTGAAATATAAGTAAAACGAAAATATCTAATACTAATATTAGAGAAAGTGAATTAAGATATGAAACGCTTTATTGCCATGCAAAAGATTGTTGAGCTTGGCAGCTTTTCAAAGGCTGCTGAAAATTTAGGATATACGCAGTCCGCATTAAGTCAGATGGTTTCCTCTTTGGAAAGTGAGTTTTCCGTTAAACTGTTAAACCGTTTTCGGACAGGGACAAAATTGACATTAGAGGGAGAGAAAATATATCCGCTGATAGAAAAGACGGTGAACCAGTACTTTATGGTAATAGAAAAAGTAAAGGAAATCCGCGGGTTGGAAACGGGTATTGTCCGCATGGGTACGTTGGCAAGTATATCAGCCCATTGGATACCGGGACTGCTGAAGGATTTTCAAAGCCTGTATCCGGGAGTGGAGTTTGTGATCCACCAGGGGGATTATACTTCTATACATGAATGGATCAAAACAGGCGCAATAGACTTTGGCTTTGTCAATCCCAAAGCTGTCAGCGGTTTGGAGATCAT
The DNA here is from genome assembly GCA_947174505.1 of uncultured Lachnospiraceae bacterium. Classification (GTDB taxonomy): domain Bacteria; phylum Bacillota; class Clostridia; order Lachnospirales; family Lachnospiraceae; genus UBA3282. Next base: position 5,483 of record CAMWJF010000031.1, on the reverse strand, counting down.
TGAATTAAAAGAAGGGGAAATGTTAGCCGTTGTGCCGGAAAACCATCATCTGGCAAAAGAAAAAGTGATTCCGCTGGACAGACTGGCGGATGAAGCCTTCATTTTGTTGGAAGAAGGGCATTATTATGAACCGCTGGAAGCTTTTAAGCTGATTGGAAAACGTCCGAATATAAAATATACAATACATGACGATTATACGATTATGACAATGGTGGAAGCGGGACTTGGCGTCAGTATTCTGGCAGAATTGGTATTACACCGTACCAACTATCACATTTCATTGCACCAGACAGAACCGCCGATTTATAGAACACTTGCAATCGGGTATAAAGACGAAGAAAGTCTGCCAATTGCCAGCAGAAAATTTATTGCGTATTTGAGAGAGCATTTGTCAGAATTGCCATGACTGCTTTTGACATTTCTAAAAAAGTTATAAAACAGGTAAATTATATGAGGGCTTCCGTGGCAAGGCAGCTTAAAAGCTCCCATGCGGCATCGCGTTCCCGTTTCTGCTCCAAAGTCAGATCCTGATAAGGGCATAGCATGGGGTGCTGTCTTGCAAGATCGTCCCGGACAGGTCCGTAACTCCAGTTGTAGAACGTATAAAAGCGCAGCCAGCGCGAATGGTCAAGCCTGCGGTACATATCCTGCATAGATTCTATTTTTTTGTTTTCCATATATTGCGCATTGGCTTTTTCGATGATATCGGGAGTGATATCTGTGATTGCTTCATCGTTCAGAAGAACCCGTATTTTCATCAGAATGTGATCTGCGGCGGCTATTTTGGATTCCCTGTGGATCGTGTCAAGCTCATCCCATTGAAGGGTAGGGTATGAGACAGACCTGCAGAACAGCTCATTGATCGCAATGGCGGCTTTGTTTAATGTGGTCCGCATGATCTGGTCCGGCGTATAAATTTCTTCATTTGTTCCAAAATAGGATACGCCGGGCGCTTTCTGGCTGCTGCGCAGATGGAGCTGTCCACGGATCTTATAGTAGCTGTTCAATCTCCAGAATATGTTCCAGCCTTCCGGCTCATCGTCTGTACAGATGATAATGCGGTCAGCCTGTTCCATGAGCGCAGGGCACAGTTCCCAGAGTTCATCGTGAAAGATCAGAGAGTCTGTAGTCTCAGATTCTTCGTTCAGTGAAAATGTCTCATTAAGATGGCTGTGCATGGCGAGAAAAACCCTGGCATCTCCGAAAATATGGTAAGCCACATGCTGGTCGATAGAGAGGATATTTGTCAGGATGGCCCGTTCAAGAATACAGCGCCCGTAATTGCCGAAGCCAATGATCACGATTGCATTTTCAGAACTGCACAGCGGTTTGGAACGCCAGTACTGTCTCGCGCAGCAGTCGTAACTGTGGAAAAAACTGATATTCCCGGAGAGAGAATCCCGGCCGTTCGTTGTTCTTGCGTATACATCTACAGGTAATGTATGTAGGTTGGCGGCGCGGATATTGACGCCAATATCATTTTCTTTCATGAGAAAAATCTTGCATCTGGCGCCTGTATTTTTCTTATGCGCCACGATCCTGGACGGGGAAGCGCTGAGGAACAGACACGGATAGTCTGGAAATTCCATCTGGTCATTTCTTTTCTCGCCAAAAATGATAATGGCGTCGGGGTCCTCCTTACAGATATTCTTAGCCAGCGTAGTGGCTTCCACCCCATAATCCGCAAAATAGTACCAGTTTTTCTTCCGCTGTAACCCGAGTAGGAAAAAGGGGAGTCCTTCGCTTGTGACAAAAGAGATCACAGCGCCGAATAATGTCATCATTATGCCGGCGGACAATAAGAGAAAAACGGAGCCTACCGCGTGTCCCAAAGGTGTCACGGGGGTCAGGTCACCGTAACCGACAGTAGTCAGTGTAACCAGAGAGTACCAGCAGGCATCGCCAAAAGAACGGATGGTTGCAGCGCTGTCAGCATGTTCGGACAGATAGAGGACGATCAGAAGACCAACGTATATCATGAGCAGAAGTATCGTTATGCGCAGATAGATTTTATTGGTTTTCTTCATAAAGAATCTGCCTCCTTTGCCGTACCGTCTGTGAGAACTGTAATTAAGAATATTATACACATTTTGGTCAAAGGGGTAAACAGTTGTCTTATGCTGTAAAAGAAAGAAATGTTGTGGTACAATCAGATTAGATCAATTAAATGGGAGGAAATTATGGTACCGGCGCATTTAAGGAGGTGAAACCATTGAATAAAAAGAAAAGGCTTTTGATCAGGGATGGTCTTGCCATGTCCATGAAACCCATACAGAGGAGCAGGCATATGGAAATCTGTATGGGCATAGCTAATGTCTGAATATGATGTGATAAACTACCATATGCCCTGCTGCTTTCTGTACTTAAATCATATTTTAACCAGAATACGATGATGTAGCCAGCGTGCTTCGATCATCTATAAATGAGGGTACAGAAATGAAATATATAAATGCAGCAGAAATATTGCCAGAGCGATTACTACAGGAATTACAAACGTATAGCGGCGGAAATCTGTTATATATTCCTAAAGCAGGAACAAAAGCTGACTGGGGAACCGAAAGCGGTTCCAAAAATTTTTATCAGGAGCGGAACCGGAGAATCAAGGCTTTATACAGGGACGGGAATTCTGTTGATGAGTTGGCGATGCAGTATGGATTGTCAGTCAGTACGATAAAAAGAATTATATACAATTGAGAAAAAGGTGTCTGTCTGAAAGGGCAGGCATCTTTTTCTCATGTTTGGCTATAACTGTTTTGTATACTGTTAGTTGTTAAATAGTTCATTTATAATTGAGAAGGTATGTAAAATCATTTGTGGGAAAGCGGGCATAGGTCATGGCAGTTTTATTCTTAAAGTATATTGTCGGATGGTCGTATGAATATCTGCGGAAGTATGTATCGTATCTTGGTTTTATTTTGTTTTTGTCTCTGGCGATGATTGTTTTAAATCTGTATCAGATAAATTATATCCAGAGTATCATAGATGCCGCTTTGCAAAGACAGTGGATTTTTGTGCTTCATATTATTCTGGGTTTTATTTTTATCAGCCTGTCCAGAATGTTGAGGAATTTTCTTTTCGAAATGATTTCAAACAGGTTGGAGGCCAAGGTCTGTTTTGATATGAAGGGCAGGCTGGTTAGAAAGCTGTTTGCAACAAGGCTGCAGGAAATAGAGAGAGTCAGTATGGGGCAACTGCTGAACAGATATAATGAGGATGTTGAAAAAGTTTCAAAATTCATGCTTACGGGATTTCAGACATTGTTATTTAATCCGCTTATGTCCATTTGTGGTTTTCTGTATTTGTTTCGTTATAGCGGGAAATTGAGCGTCGGTGTCTTTTTGCCAATTCCTCTGTTTGCGGTAATATTGAATTTTTATTCAAAGCGCGCGGGCAGTATATATGAGGAGGGATGTAAAATAAAATCCGGGTATGTGGGAAGCGTGTATGACATTACACATGGAACGGAAACCATCATCGCGAACCAGATGACAGACAGGATGCAAAAGAAGCTGAAAGGAATCACAGAAAGTATTTACGATAATGAAGTAAAGTATTATAAAAACGGATGCTCGTCTCTTGCCTTTATTATGTCCACAACATATGTTCCTAATATTATTACATTCCTTTATGGTGGTTTGCTGGCAATGAACGGAGAAATACAAATTTCCTTACTCTTTGCATATGGGCAGTTAATGAGTCTGATCAATATGCCCATCATTGATCTTTTCAGCTCTCTGAATGAAATGCGGGAAATTGAAAAATCAATGAGAAGGCTGGACGATCTGTTACTGCTGGAGGAAGAAAGCAGCGGTACAGAGACAAAGGACATTGGCACGGAAAGCGTGATCAAATTTCATAAGGTGTCCTATACATACGGGATGGAGTCGAAAAAAGTATTCGACCGTATTTCCTTTGAAGTGCGTGCGGGGGAATGTGTAGGGATCGCAGGTGAGAGCGGTGTGGGAAAGACTACATTACTAAATTTGCTGTGTGGTTTTTATTCGCCGGAAGAGGGGAGTATATTTTTATGGGAACGTGAAATTGGTAAATGGAATATGTCGGTACTTCGTCGACGTATTGCTTATGTTTCGCAGGAAAATCAGGTTATGGCCGGCACGGTAAAGGAAAACATAGCTTATGGTCGTCCGGGTGCGGATATCAAACAGATTGAAGCTGCGGCAGGACTCGCCGGATTGGATGAGTTTATCAGAAAACTTCCGGATCAGTATGATACAGAATTGGGAGAAAATATGGATGAATGGTCAGGAGGACAGTATCAGAGATTGAATCTGGCGAGAGCATTTCTTCAGGAAGCCGATTTGTATTTATTTGACGAGCCGACAGCTTCCCTTGACGGGTATAATGAGAAGATCATCGTAGACAGTATCAAAAGACTGCAGGACTTAAAGAAGACGGTTTTCATTGTTTCCCATCGTGCCAATCTGTTGAAAGACTGCGGCTATATATTATTTCTGCATGAAGGAAAAATCATCGAGCAGGGAACACATTCGGAACTGATGGATAGACGTGGAAAATATTATGATTTGTTGGGGAAGGAACCGCAATGAAGATGAAAAGAAAAATGCACTACATTTTCAGAGTGCTGAATGAAAAAAAGGAGCTGAAATCATTTTACATATTGGCACTTATGATAGATGCCCTGGTATTTCCATTAGCGCAGATTTTTACCAGCTATTCTGAAAAGTGGCTGGTGAATGCCGTTGAATTCCATGACCGACTGTATATGAACGGTGTGTATATACTCAGTGCGGTGGTTTTTATTCTGATCTTTTTTGTAAATCCGTTAGCAGAGTACTACAAGGAAAAGAATGTCAGTGGAATGGTGCGGGGGCTAAAGGATCGGATGGCGGATAAGCTTTTGCATTTTCCGTTGGAGTATTACACCAATGCGGACAGGGGAAGAGTCCTTGTACAGATGACCAGTGATATTGACGGGGTAAAAAGTCTTTTTTCATGGTCGCTTCACAGATTTTTTCTGGCTGTCTTTTATGGATTCGGTTCCGTTGCGTTAATGGTCTGTCTTTGCTGGCAGTTGTCAATTGTAATGCTGATATTAGCGTTTTTTGAGATAGTTTGTATGTCTAAGGTATCAGTAAAAATTCAGAAGCTGAGCAAAGAGATTCAGGAAGGGAAGGATGGAGTCAACAATCTTTATTCTGCATTTATCAAATGTTTGAAGTGCATCAAGATGCTTTCCCTGCATGATATCATGTATGAAAAGTTTTCAAGGGTCAATACAGAAATAATGGGATTGCAGATAAAACGGGTTTCCCGTATTGCTGGAATGAATGTTGTAAATGATTTTTTCAGTGCCGTTAATCTGCTGGGGGTTCTTTTTGCAGGAATTATATTGTATTTCGGGGGATATGTGGATCTGGGGTCAGTCATGGCTTTTTTGGTTGTGCAGGACGGTATCACATATATGCAGTCTCTTAAACACATCTGACGCTGCCGACGAATAC
>CAMWJF010000030.1 GCA_947174505.1 uncultured Lachnospiraceae bacterium | reverse complement strand
CATTCTCCGTCATGGCCATGCTCATGCTCCCCATGGTCGTGGTGGCAGTGCCCGTGCCCTTCTTCGTGGTCGTGGTTATGATGATGGTGATGGTGCTCCTCCTGCATCTCCATCACCTCACGCATCAGCTCCGCCTCCAGATCCTTTGCGCCCTCGATAGTCTCCAAAATATCCCTGCCCTCAAGAGCATCCCACGGCGTAGTGATAATCGTGGCCTTCGCGTTGTGTTCCCGGATCAGCGCCACACAGGCCGAGAGCTTATCCCCGCTTATTTTATCCGTCCTGCTCAGGACAATCGTTCCAGCGTGCTCGATCTGGTTGACAAAAAATTCCCCGAAATTTTTGATATACATCTTACACTTGCAGGCGTCCACCACTGCCACCGCGCTGCTTAACTGCACATCCCTGTCAGTCATGGCGTCCTGTACCGCCTTCATAACGTCCGAAAGCTTCCCCACGCCCGAAGGCTCGATCAGAATACGCTCCGGTGCATAAGTGTCCAGCACCTCCTTTAAGGATGTACCGAAATCCCCCACCAGCGAACAGCAGATACAGCCGGAATTCATCTCCTTGATCTCGATGCCGGACTCCTGTAAAAAGCCACCGTCAATGCCGATTTCACCAAACTCGTTCTCAATCAGCACTACCTTTGTATCCGCCAGCGCCTCCTTTAAGAGCTTGCCAATCAGCGTGGTTTTCCCGGCCCCTAAAAATCCCGAGAAAATATCAATCTTAGTCATTGTTGTATCCTTCCTTTCTTCCAAAGCAAATTATCTAATCCAGATTTAATTTCCGTTCCATCACATACCAGATCAGAATGTAGAAAATCACGCAGCTTACTATCCCGCCAAGCAGCGTGGTCTCCCAGTCGCTGCCAAAATAAGAAAAGTAATCCGTACGGGCTGCCTGTATGTGAATCGCTGTCCGAATGGCGAAGTACACACCCTGAAGCATGCCCTGCACAATATAAATGCCCACATACCATGCGAAGGAAAGCATCAGCTTGTGGTTGGGGGATAGCTGCCCCAGGGAAATGCAGGCTCCCACCTTAAGCACCTTCGCAAGAAGGCTGAAAATATACGCCACAATGGTCATCGTCACCGTAAACGCCGAGATCTTTTCCGCCCCCAGATACTCAATGGTGTTTACCAGCCCCTCCATCATGGATCTGACCATCTCCGTTGACGACGCAATCAGAACAATCACCGAAAAATAAATAATCAGCGAATTCATCAGGACCCACATCACACTGACCAGCACCTTGGCGATAATAATATGATGCGTATCCACCGGCAAAGTATGCAGCAGATACCCCTGATCTCCATAGGTGGAGGTGTAAAAACGGTGAATCAGATAAATCCCCGTGCCCACATACACCGCAAACATGCTCGCCACATAAGAAAACAGCACCATAACAGCCACAAAATCCACCATCCGAAAATTGCTGGAATACTCCGCATGTCTCATCAGGTAGACCATCCATCTTGCCAGTCCCGTCATCGCCACAGTCAGGAGGTTCGCGGACAGAAGCAGTTTCCATGTGGCCTTCCACTCATACTTCATCAATTTTCCTAGCATGCGAACACCTCCCTGAAAAACCGGTCCACAGACTTGTGCTCGTTCTGCCTGATCTGCTCTGCCCCGGCCTGCAGCACAATGCTTCCGTACTTGATAAACACCACTTCGTCCAGAACGTTCTCCACATCCGAGATCAGATGGGTGGAGAGCAGAATGGAACCGCAGCGGTTATAATTGCTCACAATGGTATGGAGAATAAAATCTCTGGCGGCAGGGTCTACCCCCGCAATCGGCTCGTCCAGAATATAAAGATCCGCATCCCGGCTCATCACCATGATGAGCTGCACCTTCTCCTTCGTACCTTTGGAAAGGTTTTTCAGTCTCTCCTGCGGCGGAATCTGTAGTCTCTCCAGCATATCAAAGGCCCTGTCCACACGGAAGTCCGGATAAAAATCCTGAAAATACCGCACCAGCTCAAGCACCTTCATCCCCGGCTGTAAATATGTCCGCTCCGGCAGATAGGAAACCCGCAGCTTCGTATCGATTCCCGGACGCTGCCCGTTAATTAAAACTTCCCCGGCCGTCGGCTTTAACAGGCCGTTCATAATCTTAATCAGTGTGGTTTTTCCACTGCCGTTAGGCCCTAATAGGCCGATGATCCTGCCCCGCTCCAAGTTTAAGTTTACCTGATTCAATGCGATCTTTCTTCCGTAAGTCTTCGTCAGACCCATACACTGCACCACAGGCGCCATAGTATCCCTTCCTTTCCCCGTGTCACGAAACCGTGATCCGGTAGGACGCCTCGAAAGCCGCCCCCGTAAGCTTTTGTCCCCACTCCCGTTCCTTGAAGTCTCCTGTAAAATCTACGCTGTCGCACCGGCCATACCACGGTTCAATGCAGATAAACGGCGCTTTTTTCTTCGGCGGCGACCAGATACCGAACAGCGGCGCGTCAAAATCCACTGTCAGATAAGGCGTTCCGTCCGGCCCCGCAAGCGCTACACTGTGGGCCTGATTCCCCTCAATCACCAGCGCGTCATCATCGAAAAGATCGGCTGTAACAGGCAGCGCGCCGTTTCGCAGCGCATAGGTCTTCTTCTCCTTACCTGCCAGGCCTCCAACAATACCTGTGGATATCACCTGATCCTTCACGTCAAAAAGCAGTTTATATTGTGTCTGATCCGTACCCGGGTCAATCGGACAAAGAAAAGCAGGATGCCCGCCTATGGAAAACCAGATCGGCTCCCCCGCCTGATTGACTACCCGCCACTTCACCACCACCGTGCGCCCGGAAAGCTCATAACCGATCTCCAGCAGGAAGGGGTAAGGATACCTCTTCAAAGTCTCCCGGTCAGAGCTCAAAGTAAACCAGATTTCCGAAGCCACCTGACTCTTTAACTGAAATTCCATATCTCTGGCAAAGCCGTGCTGCCCCATGGCATACTCCCTGCCGTCCACCCGGTATGTACCGTCCTTTAAGCCGCCTACTATGGGAAAAAGCACCGGCGACGTCCGCCCCCAATAGGCGGGATCCCCGTGCCACATGTACTCTCTCTGGTCAGGCACACGCTTCAGGGACTTAAGCTCCGCCCCCATGCTGTCCACCTGTATCGTAATTTTATCGTTGCTGATCTGAAATAATGCCATAGCCGCCTCCTCTTAACTCCCCCTGCTATCATAACACAGCTTTCCGAAAAAAGGTATCTTTTAATCCCCTGTTATTTCCCGGTATGCTTTTACTGCCTGATCCACGGGCACCCCGGCGATTTCGTTCTGGTCAGTGCCTCCTGCCAGCAGCCCGATCAGCCGCCCGTAACTGTCGAAAATGCCGCCGCCGGACATTCCCTCCCTCGCAAAGCCACGCCCATAAAGCATTTCACCGCCAAAGGTTTCAATATATTTACCGGTATCCTCCAGAAGGGCCTCCTGAAAGATCGTCTCATCCTCCTCCCGGCCCGCTCCCAGAACAAAAACCGCCTCTCCCTCCCGGAGACCGGCATAAACGCCCTCATCCACAAAGACAGTGCGAAGCCCGGAAATCGCAGGCAGGCCGAGCGCCTCCTTTTCCACCAGAAGAAAGCCCACATCACAGCTTTCAGAACTCCCAAGCACGCGGGCGCCTGCATAATAGCCTTCCGGGAACCGGATGACTCCCGTCTCTTCCCGCCAGTATGCCAGCACATGTCTGTTGGTCGCGATAACCGCCCCCTCCGCCGTCATCCGGAAAATCACCCCGCTGCCATAGGCCTTTCCCATATCGATCCGCACCACGCTGTCCTTTACATTTTCAAGGGCCGCCTCCAAATCCGGCTCTTCCAGCACGGGACAGTGCGCCAGCCCAAGCGCCGCCATGCCCTCATAGATATCCTCCGCGCTCACACTCTGAATCAGATGGGGCGGCTGGGACAGCTCTCCCGCCCTGACAGGCAGCACCTGAAAAAAACAGCCCAGAAAAAATAAGATAACAGCAGATATTTTATTTATTTTTCCTCCCTTTGCCACCAGCCTCTCCTCGCCTGCCATATTTTTCACAGGGGCACGTGGAGGACTGTGCGCCGCTCCCCGTACCCCTGATCAACAAAACTTTACCGAAAATATTCAAAACGGAGAATGCCGCTTTTCAGGCATTCTCTCAAGCGAAATATAGAACTTCTCCACGAGACAGCCTCTGCTGTGAGTGGCTAGAAGTTCTTTTCGCTTTGTAAGCAGAACGATAAGCCGGGTTATGTCGTGAATGATCATCTATCTAGGAGTTTCGTCGCCGAAACCCTCCAGCGACCTACCTGAAAGCGGACCGGGCCGGTCATTGCTCTCTATTTGGTCTTGCTCCGGATGGGGTTTACACAGCCCGTCCCGTTACCGTGACGGCGGTAGTCTCTTACACTGCCATTCCACCCTTACCTCGGAGTATTGCTTCGCAAAACTCCGGCAATCGCTGCGCGAAACGCCTGAAGCCGTTGCACGGCTTCGTACGTCTCCTTGCGATATTCCTGGCGGTATATTTTCTGTTGCACTGGCCTTGGAGTCGCCTCCACCGGATGTTATCCGGCATCCTGCCCTATGGAGCCCGGACTTTCCTCGTCTGCACCCTTTCGTCTGTGCAGCCGCGATCATTTGTTCTACTTACTTAATATATTTATATATTAAACTTCAAAACAGCTCCCGCCCACAAACTCCCTGCAGAGGGAATTTTTCGGCAGTTCCTCGCTGCTGATCCCGAGGAAGTATTCTAAGAATTTGAGCAGCCGCTTCGCCTCATGGTATCCCGGCTCTCCCTTCTGTATGCTAAAGAGCAGCGGCTCCGCGTACTGCTTGAGAACCGACAGTTCAAAGAGCATGGCCGAATTAAACATGGCGTCCGCCTCCTCCTGGAACGGGAAAATATAGTTTTCTTCCCCTCTCCTGACAGAGGGCCACATGGAGATGGTCTTGGCGGCGGAAGCGCCCCTTGTCCGTGCGTCCCGCACGAGACGGCGGAGCAGCCGGTTGTCCGTGGTGGGAATCCGGTTGTGCTCATCCACATTCAGGGTGGTCAGCGCGCTGATATAAATTTTATACTTACTCTGGGCCGGCAGGGAGTAGGACATCTTCTCATTCAGCCCGTGTATGCCCTCGATCACCAGAATATCGTTTTCCCCCAGCTTCGTCGTCTTTCCGCTGTATTCCCGCTTTCCGGTCTTGAAGTTAAAGGTGGGGAGCTGTACGCTCTCTCCCCCCAGAAGAGCCGTCATGTCTTTATTAAACTGCTCCACATCCAGAGCCTCCAGACACTCGTAATCGGGTTCGCCATTCTCGTCCAACGGCGTCCTGTCATGATCCAGATAATAATTGTCAAGCCCGATGGGATGCGGCTTTAACCCGTAAGTGCGAAGCTGGATGGAAAGCCTGTGGGAAAAGGTTGTCTTGCCGGATGAGGAAGGTCCCGCAATCATAACAAACTTCACGCCCTCGCGCCTCGCAATGTCTCTGGCAATCTCCCCGATCCGCCTCTCCTGCAGCGCCTCCTGCACCAGAATCATATCGGAAATATTGCCGCCGCAGATCTGGTTGTTCAGGTCACCCACCGTATCGATTCCGATGTCGCGCCCCCACGCTCCCGTGGCAAGAAGCGTCTGGAACAGCTTCTTGCGCGGCTTAAACTCCGGCAGTGTCTCCGGGTCCTCCTGCTCGGGAAGAAGCAGAATCATCCCTTCCTCGTAGGCAAAGAGGTCAAACAGCCTGATATAGCCCGTGCTCGGCAGCATATAACCGTAAAAGTAATCGTAATAATCCCCCATACAGTACACATTTATATTAGAGCTTCTGCGGTAACGGAACAGGGAAACCTTATCCTTCATGCCGTTCTCCGCAAAAAGCGCCACCGCCTCCGCCGCCGGATAAGCCTTCTTCGTCACAAGAAGATCCATGTCCACCAGCTCGCCCATGCGGTCCTTCACCTTTTCGATGGTCTTTTCATCCAGCTTCAGGCCGTTCCTGAACGCGCAGTAATAACCCGCCCCAATGGCAAATTCCACCTTAACATTGGCAGCCGCCTCCATGCCCGCCACGTCCTTAATCGACTTTAACATAAGCATAACCGCCGTCCGCACATAGGCTTTATGGCCGATCGCATCCGCATAGGTGATAAAACCGAGCTCGCAGTCCCTGTCCACACGTTTCATCAGCTCCTGGATTTTGCCGTCCACCGTCACCAGGGCAATTTGACTGACATAATCATTCTGGTGAGCCTCCGCAATGATCTCGTACTTGATGCCATCCTCATAGCGTTTCTCTTTTCCACCGATCGTAATCGTAGCCATAAACTTTCCCCCTCCTTTTTGTATGATAATCGCAGCCCAAACCGATAACCTCCGGCTTCTCTACAATTTATCTTATGTAAACTATCTCGTCAAGGTTCCCGCCAGACGGTTGTCCCGCAAAAGAACCTTCACCTCCTCATATCTGGCACGCCTCTTTTCTTCCGCCAGTCCCTGCTCTCTCAAATTCGCTAAAATCTCCTCATAAACAGCGGCCTCCCGCTCCAGAAAAGATAAAAAAACAGGCGTTCTTTTTCGCAGCAGTACCGGTCCGTATCTGTCTTTAAGTTTACATAACTCTTCTCCTGTGATACCGTCCTCCACGTCCGGAGCCCCGTCCGGCTCCGCCCCGCACGCCGGGACGCGCCCGGACGGTTCCGACGACGTCTCCTGTCCCGCCGCCCTTATCACCTGATAAAACTTGCCGTCCTCCACAAGCATCTCCTCGTCGAGAATCCCATAACCGCTCTCCCGGAGAAACCGCCTGAACCGCTCGATCTCCGACTGTGGCTGCAAAACCATTTCCCGAAAGGAATCCGTCTTTTCCCGCGCAACCTCCAGAATCCGCATCATCAGGCCGCCGCCCATTCCGGCGCAGATCAGGGTGTCTGCCTCGCCTGTTTTATAATTATGTAAACCATCCGACAGTCTGGTCTCAATCTGCCCTTCCAGCCCGTATTCCGCCACATGCTCCTTGGCCGCTCCCAGAGGCCCCTCCCGCAGATCCATGGCAAGCACCTTCGGGCTGATGCCCTGCTGCACCAGATAAATCGGCACGAAGCCATGGTCACAGCCCACATCGCAGACCCGGTTCCCTTTCGTCACCATGCCGGCCACGGTACGCAGTCTCCCGGACAAAATTACAGGCCGCATCAGTCCAGATAGTCCTTGAGTTTCCGGCTTCTGCTGGGATGGCGCAGCTTCCTGAGCGCCTTTGCCTCAATCTGCCTGATACGCTCACGGGTCACATTGAACTCTTTTCCCACTTCCTCAAGCGTCCTCGCCCGGCCGTCATCCAGCCCGAAGCGGAGTCTTAGCACCTTCTGTTCCCTCTCCGTCAAGGTTCCCAAAACCTCCACAAGCTGCTCCTTTAACAGCGTAAACGCCGCCGCGTCCGCGGGAACAGGCACATTGTCATCCTGAATAAAGTCTCCCAGATGGCTGTCCTCCTCCTCGCCGATCGGCGTCTCCAGCGATACCGGCTCCTGGGAAATCTTTAAGATCTCCCTCACCCGCTCCACCGGCATATTCATCTGCTCCGCAATCTCCTCCGGGGTAGGCTCCCGCCCCAGCTCCTGCAAAAGCTGTCTGCTCACCCGGATCAGTTTATTGATGGTTTCCACCATATGCACAGGAATGCGGATGGTTCTGGCCTGATCCGCAATGGCTCTGGTGATGGCCTGCCTGATCCACCATGTCGCATAGGTAGAAAACTTATATCCCTTACGGTAATCGAACTTTTCCACGGCCTTGATCAGACCCAGGTTGCCTTCCTGAATCAAGTCGAGAAAGAGCATACCGCGCCCCACATAACGCTTGGCGATGCTGACCACCAGACGAAGATTTGCCTCCGCCAGACGCTGTTTCGCCTCCAGATCGCCCATCTCCATCTTTTTCGCCAGCTCGATCTCCTCCTCCGCGGAGAGAAGCGGCACCTTGCCGATCTCCTTTAAGTACATTCTGACAGGATCTTCAATGCTGATACCGTCGGGCACAGAAAGATCGATGTCCTCCACATCCACTTCGTCCTCCTCCGTCAGGATGATCTCCTCATCATCCACGTCGTCCTCCTCCGTGATGCGAAGCACATCTACATTATTCTGCTCCAGCGTCTCCAAAATTTTGTCAAACTGCTCCTCCTCCAGCGTAAGATCATGGAAAAAGTCGTTGATCTCCTGGTACTCCAGAACATTTTTTTTCTTCTTTGCAACAGCCAGGAGATCCTTTAAACGCTCCTCAAACTTTGCCTGTACATTTTCATCCATGAATTGCTCCATCCTTCCTATGTTTTCCTCCATGTCAGAGCAGTCTGCCGCGATGACATGCGTCGGAAATTTCAGTTTTCCCTCTTAACCTCTGTCCGATTGTAAACGTACCTTTTTTCGATTAGCTTACCCTGATCACAGGGAAATATGCGTTTTCCTAAGCTCCTCCAACGCCTTTTTACCTGATATTACCTGATTGAGAGCCTCCATATCCGCCCCCATTCTGGCCGAATAATAATGGAAGCTGTTGTCCTTCACGGCCACCACCACATCATGGAGCGCCTTCTCCCTCTCCTGTTTCGTGTTAAGCCGTTCCAGCTTTGTGTTGAAAATTGCCGCCACTTCCCGCTGCTCTTCCTCCTCCTCGAAGGCGCTGACAACAGACGCCGGGGAAAAGGAACCCTGTTCCAGTCCCGCAAACAGCTTGTCCGCCACCTGACGGTAAAGCTCCTGCGTAAAGTCAGCCGCAGAAATATAGGCCCTGATCTTCGGGTAGATCTCCGGCTCCTCCGAAAGCCATGTCAGGAGAATGCGCTGTGACTTTCTGATATGGTCCTCTGGGGCAGGCTTTCCTGCCGTGGTGGGTTTTGGCCGCTCCACCGGCTTCACCAGACCCGTGCGCGCCGCATAACTGTTCACCAGCTTCCGCAGATTCTCATACCCGATATGATACCTCTCTGCCACCGCCTGCACATAATTTTCCCGCTCCACCTCTTCCTCAAAACCGCAGAGCTTCTTTGCGATCTCCCGGTGAAAGGCGGTCTTTGACTCCGGGTCTTCCATATGATAATCCCGCTCCAGCACCTTCAGCTCGAAGAAAAACCCGTTCTGCGCCTGACTGATCCGTTCCTGAAACGCCTCCGCGCCGAGATTCTTTATAAACTCGTCAGGATCCTTATAGGGCTTCATGTCGATCACCCGCCCCCGGAGACCCGCCTCCTTTAAAATGCCGAGCGCCCGAAGCGCCGCGTTCGTTCCCGCGCCGTCGCTGTCGTAAGCTAACAGCACCTCCTCCCCGAAGCGTTTTACCAGACTTGCCTGTCCCGCCGTAAAAGCCGTTCCCAGCGAGGCCACAGCCTGTCCGAAGCCCGCCTGGTGCAGGGCGATCACATCCATATATCCCTCGCACAAAATCAGGTTTCCCGTCCTTGCCGTCCTTGCAAAATTCAGACCGTACAGATTCCGGCTCTTGTCAAAAATCGCCGTCTCTGGCGAGTTTAAATACTTGGGTTTGGCGTCCCCCATAACCCGGCCGCCGAAACCGATTACCCTGTGGTTCCCGTCCTGAATCGGGAACATCACCCGGTTCCAGAATTTGTCGTGAACGCCCCGTTTCTCGTCAAATCCTGTCAGCCCTGCCTCTGTAATCAGGTCGTCCGCATACCCCTTCGACCGCAGATAAGCCGTCAGGTCGGAGCCTGCCCCGTCCGCATATCCCAGACCGAATTTCTTCATGGTATCGTCCGTAAGCTCTCTGCCCGCCAGATAACGGTAACCCGTCTGCCCCCTCGGGGAGCGGAGAAGATAATAGTAGTATTTTGCCGCCTGCTTGTTGACTTCCAGCAGTTTCACACGCCTGCTTTCCTTGCGGCGCATCTCCTCGCTGTACTCCACCTCCGGCAGGGCTACGCCCGCACGGTCGGCCAGCGTTTTCAGCGCCTCCTGAAAAGTGGCGTTCTCATATTCCATCAAAAAGGTGATCACATTGCCGCCCGCCCCACAGCCGAAGCAGTAGTACATCTGCTTGCCCGGCGAGACGGAGAAAGAGGGGGATTTCTCATTGTGGAACGGACAAAGCCCGAAATAGCTGCTCCCCTTTTTCTGCATACGCACATAGCCCGAAATCACTTCGACGATATCGTTTTTCATTCTGATCTCTTCGATCAGTTCCTCCGAATAACGCATGTTATTTTGTGGCCTTTCTCTCCCAAACCGTCACTCATCCCATTCTCAAATACTTTTTCGCATTTTTCACTCCAGCCCCATGATTCCGCTCCGCGGAATCTCAAATCAGGAGGGAGAATGCCCGTTTTTGGGGCATTCTTCGGTGTGAAGCTTTAGAAGTTCTTGGCGAAACGCCCTCTGGCGTGAGCCTTAGAACTTCTCTTCACACTAGCCATGCCACGTCTTTGGAATAAACAGCCTCTCATACTGCGCGATGGCAAAACGGTCCGTCATGGAACTGATATAATCGCACACGATCTTCTCCAGCGGTTCCCCCGCGTCCAGAAGCTTAAACAGGAAATTCGGGAGCTGCTCCGTGTGAACCAGATAGTGCTCATAGAGCGTAATAATCAGATTTTCCGCCTTCCCCTCCTCGCTCTTGGCGATGGGGTTCCTGTACACATGCCGGAACATAAATTCGCGCATTTTCTGCATGGCATCCGCCACTTCCGGCGACATGCAGATATCGTTCCGGTCACGGCTGTTGGTCACAATATTGTGGATAAAGAAGTCCAGACGCTGCCCGCAGCTGTAACCGATCACGCTGCCGATCTCCTTCGGCACATCCGCCTCCTTCAATATTCCGGCACGCACCGCATCATCCATGTCATGGTGAATATAGGCAATCTTGTCCGCCAGCCGGACGATCCGCCCCTCCAGCGTCTGCGGCATACCCGAGGTCTGGTGGTTCATAATGCCGTCCCGCACTTCCATAGTCAGGTTGATGCCCGCACCGTCCTTCTCCAGCAGATCCACGGTGCGCACGCTCTGTTCATTGTGCCTGAATCCGTACGGGCACACCCGGTCCAGCGCACGCTCTCCCGCATGGCCGAAGGGCGTATGCCCCAGATCATGCCCGAGGGCAACGGCCTCCACCAGATCCTCATTCAGCTTGAGCGCCTTGGCGATGGTTCGCGCCGTCTGGCTTACCTCCAGCGTATGTGTGAGCCTTGTCCTGTAATGGTCCCCCTCAGGCGTCAGAAATACCTGTGTCTTATCTTTCAGGCGGCGGAAGGACTTGCTATGTATGATCCGGTCCCTGTCCCTTTGAAACACAGGGCGGATATCGCACTGTTCTTCCTCTTTAAGCCTTCCCTGGGAATTCATGCTGAGCATGGCATAAGGACTCAGATACTCCTTCTCCCACTGTTCCAAACTTTCCCGTATATTCATGACTGACATTACCTCATACTCCACCGGTGCCGTGAAACGGTTCCCGTGGGCCAACTTGTATGCACGGTTCTACTACTAATATTCGCCCCCAACCGCCGAAATCCTTTTTTTATTTTAAATAATTCTATATGGCGAGAAGCCATATATGGGCAAAAGGAAAGCCTCACAGAGGCGATTTTGCGAATGGACTCTGAATGACTGCCTCATCGGCATATATCATATATAAACTCCGCGTTCTTATCCATCGCCTCATAAGCCGTCTTAAAGGGCGACATCTGGAACACATGCCACATCCCCTTGAATACATCCATCTTCACGCTGACATTGTCCTTCAGCAGCTTTTTATAGAGCAGCGCCGCGTCGTCGTGCAGGATTTCATTGCTCCCCACCTGGATATAAGTGGGCGGGAACCCTTCATAATCCCCGAACAGGGGAGAGATCAGAGGATCTGTAAGCTCCTGCCCCGCCGCATAATTTTCGATCATCTGCTCCAGATATCCCGCGTTTAAGACAGGATCAATCTCCGCCTTGGTCACGTGTGACTTGCCGGAGGATGTCAGATCTGTCCACGGCGACATAAGCACAAGGCCTCTTGGCATCAGCCGTCCCTGATTTTTCAGCTGCAGGCAGAGGGACAGCGCCAGATTGCCGCCCGCGGAGTCTCCCGCTAGGATCACATCCCTCGCGCCATATCCCAAAAGCATCAGATAATCCCATACCTGCATGGCGTCCTGCGTGGCTGCCGGATAGGGATTTTCCGGCGCCAGCCTGTAATCGAAGCTGAGAACATCCATGGAGGTGGAGGACGCCAGCTTCGTCGTCAGCGTTCTGGCATAAAGGCTGCTGCCTGTGGAATAGCCGCCGCCATGACAGTACAGTATGATATATTTTTTCATATGTGCACGGTTTACATAAATCCATTCTCCGTGAATCGTATCACCGCCTTCCCCGCGTGCGGCAATCTCCACATCCTCCACAATCACATCCCTGCTGTTCCCCAGAAGGGCGCCGAAATGGTCCTGCGACTGACGGTGTTTCTCAATATCCACGTTCTCCACCACACCGTGCATCCGCTTAATCAGATTCATCAGACCGGCATTCTTTTTTTCCGTCTTTTCCATATTTCCTCCATTCTCCTCTTCCGTTTCCCGAACTGTTGCAACAATTTTACCATAAATACGGGAATTTGTGGTATACTGATTCCATGTACAGACAGCATGTGAAAAAACAAGTGAATAAATCGAATCTACGAAGTAAAAAAGACGTCTGGTACAAGCTGGATCTGTCGGCCACCGTTTATCCCACCCTGCAGCGGCGGGATTTTTCCTCCGTATACCGTCTCAGCGTGAAATTGAAAGAGGCTGTGGACCCTGCCCTTTTGCAGCAGGCGCTGGACCTTACGCTGCCCCGTTTCCCAACCTATAAGGTGGCAATCCGGAAGGGGCTGTTCTGGCGCTACCTGGAGCCGAACAACAGACCCGGCCCTTTCGTGCAGGAGGATATCAAAAACCCCTGTATGCCCATGCACTTTAAGAGTAACAGTCGTTATCTTATCCGGATATACTACTATGACTGCCGTATTTCTCTGGAGGCACACCACTGTCTTGGCGACGGTACCGGCGGTATGTGCCTTTTACAGACGCTGACAGCCGTATATCTGGGGCTTTTGGGACATCGGATCACTCCCTCCGGCTTTGTGTTAAGGCTGGACGAAGAACCCGATCCGGGAGAGCTGGAAGACTCCTACATGCGCTACGCCACGGCGAAGGTAAAACCGCCGCGCCCGGCGGAAAAGACCTACCGCGTCCGCGGCACCAAGGAGCCGTTCTACACCCTGAACATCATAAACGGGGTTCTGTCTGTCAAAGAGGTCATGACGGTAGCAAAAAAATACGGCGCCACCATCACGGAATACCTGAACGCCGTACTGCTCTACGCCCTGCTCCAGAAGCAGCAGCAGGAATTTCATCTGACATACAGGCCCGTACGGATTGCCATGCCCGTAAATCTGCGCCGTTTTTTCCCTTCAAAGACCCTGCGCAATTTTATCACCATGGTATACCCCTCCATTGATCCCCGTCTCGGCGACTACAGCTTCGAGGAGATCGTGACACAGGTACACAATTTCATGCGCTATTATATCAACGAAAAATTCCTGCGCGGCGACATCACCACCAACGCCGCCACAAAGCACAACTTCCTGATCCGCGTCGTACCGCTTTTCATAAAGGATCTGGTCGTGCGCACCTTCTACACCCGCGTGCAGGATAAAAATTCCTCCGCCGGGCTTACCAACATGGGCGCGCTCCCGGTTCCGGAGGATATGAAGCCGTTCATCGACCGTTTCGATATCTACATGGGACAGCCCTTTTCCTCCCGTACCAACTGCGCCATCATCAGCTTTGAGGATATTCTGACCGTCAACTTCGCCAGCAGTATCGTGGAGAGCGATGTGGAACGGCATTTCTTCCGCAAACTGGTGCAGGACGGCATTCATGTGAAAATAGAGAGCAACCGTTCATGCGAAATGCATTGACATATGTCCCGAAACCCACAGCGGCGGTATAGCCAAATATGAAATCATGATATAAGAAAGGAATCCCTATGTCATACTGTGTAAACTGCGGCGTAGAGCTGGAGGCATCCCTGCGGGAATGTCCGCTGTGCCACACGCCGGTTATCAATCCGATTGAAGCAGGAAAAGAGTTTCCGCCTTCCCCCTATCCCGTAGACAAAGGACAGGTGGAAGTGGTAAAAAGAAAGGATCTCGGCATCCTTCTCTCCGTTGTGCTGACCGCCACAGGCGCCACCTGCCTGCTGTTAAATCTGCTGGTATTCGACCGTTCCCTCTGGTCCCTTCAGGTCATCGGCATCTGCATCTGCCTGTTCGTATTCATCTTCCCGGCAGTTTTCTACAGCAAAACGCCGCTCTTCATCTCCCTGTTCGCGGACGGCATGGCAGTGGCGGTATACCTGTACATGATCGCCTATCTCACCCCCTCCACCGCATGGTTCTGGGAACTTGGGCTGCCCATTGTCGCCCTCGTCACGCTGGGCATGGAGATCTTTACCCTGCTGGCAAAAAAAGTGCCCTTCACCATTCTTTCGGGCGCGCTATGCCTGTTTATCGAAATTCCCCTGTTCTGCACAGCCCTGGAGCTGATGATCCGCCGCATGATTATGTCTCCGCTGCGGCTCACATGGTCCGCCGTGGTACTGACTGTCTGCGTGATCATCGACGTGGCCCTCGTCACGATCCTCGTAAAAAAACGCCTGCGCAACGAGGTGCGCAGACGCCTGCATTTCTAACTGGCGCGTAAGCAGACTCGAGATGCTTATCGCGCATATCTTTCCTCCGCATCTTCTAAAGACTGATACCCATAGAAGGCGGTTTCATTGGCGATGGTCTGTTTCAGCAGGCTCTCGCCCTTTTCTTTTGCTTCCTCTGTCTCCTTCCATATCAGCTCCAGCGTCCTCATGGAATACGTATAAAGCTCGCCGCGAAGATAACTCTCCATGGAAGAACCGGCCATAACGCCGTCCTCAGCGGTGGTTGCCACCCTGCCCCGCTTTCGCAGGTTCGGATACTCTTTTGCCATTCTGGCGTCCCACTCCAGATTAACCGCTATAATCCGCTCCGCGATCTCCTTCTTTTCGGATACATCGGGCAGATGTCCCTTAATCTCCTCAAATTCCTCCGGGTAAGTGCTCTCCATCATCCAGCCGTATTTCTCAAAGATCGGGTTCCTGCCCTCTTTTACAGCCTCTCTGCAGTCAGACTGATAGCTCAAAAGCACCTCGTCAGAATATACCATCCACTGGCTCATACGCATTTTAAAAAAGGTGTCGGGATCATCCTGACAGGAAGCCCTGCCGCCTGTATTGTAGACCTGTTGGAACAGCTCCCATTCCATCTGCGCTATGTCAAATATCAACTGTTCCCGTTCGCTGACCTTTGCCATGATACTCTTCCTCCTTCAGGCAGCCGTTTACTCTTCTTCCGGCTCTGCGGCATCCTCTTCCGTTTCGTCCTCCGCAGCCGTCAGATACGCCATGATCTCTCTCGGCGTATCCCCGGAAAGCGCCTCCGTATATTCCGCGGTAGAGGTGACCAGCGTCTCCCCCTCCACCGTTATGTACACCGCATCGGCGTCATAGTTCGACACGAATGTATTGACTATGGAAGAAATGATAATGCACTCCGCCTCGGTGGACATGGTCATCAGATACTCCCGAAAGCTCCCGGAAAGATCCAGATACAGGAGTTTTCGTCCATTCTCTTCCCGCTCCTCCATGGAGAGCGCCTTCGAATCCAGCAGGGGCACAATATTATGTCTCGCCAGCGCATTTAAAAGCACATCCGGCGTGATCTCCTCCGCCCTGATCTCCTCCTGCGTCAGACCGGAATCCATATCCCTTCCGTAGCAGATCACCGCCGTCTCCTGCCCGTCGTCCTCATCCGGCTTTTCGTTATCCTTCCCAGTTTCCGGCTCCTCCGCCTGCGCCGTTTCCTCCCCTTCCTGTTCTTCTTCCAGTTCCTCTTCCGGCCCTTCCTCCAATAAATATTCCAAGGAATTAACCAGCATATCTTTCGATGACATTTCCGGCACGACAATCTCTTCCATCGTCACCGCCGCGTCTGCCGCCCTGCTGCAGGCCGTCAACAGCATGACAGCCAAAAGCGCAAGCGCCGCCATGTTTCTCTTTTTCATAACATTCCTCCCCGAATGCGAATCCTCTGAATCGCTTTATTCTATCATACCGCATCCGAAAAGTAAATTGGCTTTTTATCCCTTCCCCGCACGCTTCACCGCGTGTCCCGACTTAATCACCTCAAGAAGCGCAAATTCCCCGTCCGCAATCAGAATATCCGCCCGCCGTCCGGGAAGCAGAACGCCGCACTCCGCATCCAGACCGACTGCCTCAGCCGGATTGCACGTGGCAGCCCTGACCGCCTCCTCTTTGGGAACGCCCATCTGCATCGCGGTTCTCATGCAGTCATACAGATTGGTGGCGCTGCCGGCGATGGTGCCGTCCTTCAATAACGCCCGGTTGCCCCTGACGGTCACAGGCTGGCCGCCCAGCGCATATTCCCCATCCTCCATGCCTGTCGCCATCATACTGTCGCTGATTAAGGCCATCCGCTCCGCACCGAAAAGCTTAAACGTGCTCTTCACCACGCACGGGTGGATGTGGATGCCGTCACAGATCAGCTCCACCCTGGTTTCCCCATTCTCCGCCGCCGCGCCGATAACGCCGGGGTTTCTGTGGGTAAAGGGCGGCATCGCATTATACAAATGTGTCACGTGGTGCACCCCCGCCTCCATTGCCGTCTTTGCGGTTTCATAGTCCGCACAGGTATGCGCTATGGAAAAGCGGAATGCTTCCCGGCACGCGCGGATACAGTCCATCGCGCCCTCTGTTTCCGGCGCAATCGCCACCATACGGATCATCCCTTTCGCAGCCTGCTGGAGCCTCTCAAGCATCTGTCTGTCCGGCGTTCTGATATAAGCCGGATTCTGTGCCCCCTTCTTCTCCCCGGAAATAAAGGGTCCTTCCAGATAAATGCCCCGCAGGACATCCTTTAAGGGAATCCCTTCCGCAAGGACTTCCGTCTCCGCCGCCGCTGCGCCCGCAGCGCAGATCCCCAAAAGCTGCTCCTCGGAAAGCGTCATGGTAGCCGGACAGATTGTGGTCGTGCCATGGGTCATCTCATAGGACGCGATGGCCCGCACAGCCTCCACCGTGCCGTCGCAGAAATCATAGCCCGCACAGCCGTGGAAGTGAATATCAACCAGCCCCGGAAGGACATGGGTCTGCGCCTCCTGTCCTGTAAGAACACCCGCCTCACACCGCTCTACCTTCTCAATCCGTTCTCCCTCAATGACAACTTCACCCGGTTCAAAGCACATCCTGTCGGTGTAAACCATTCCCCTGATTGTACGCATCTGCTCTCTCCCTTCTGACCCTGCCGCTTTCTGTCTCTGCTTATCGCGGAAAATCCGAAAGCGCTGCCTTGTCTCCTACCAGCGTCACATCATGATGAAGCTGCAGCACGGATGCCGGCACTTCCGGCGTGATCGGTCCAAGGAAGGCTTTTTTCACAATCTCCTTCTTGCTCTCCCCGCTGACAATCACCACGATTTTCTTCGCCTGCATAATGGAGCCGATCCCCATGGTATAGGCTTCCGTGGGCACCTCATCCATGGAGGCAAAAAATCTCGCGTTGGCCTCCCGTGTATTCTCCGTAAGCGTTACACAGTGAGTCTGTTTCTCAAAAACGCCGCCCGGCTCGTTAAATCCGATATGGCCGTTATGGCCCAGACCCAGAATCTGCAGATCAATGCCGCCGTGGGCACGTATCGTCTCCTCATAATCCCGGCACGCCTTCTCCTGATCCGGCTCCAGCCCATCCGGCACAAAGGTATTCTTCTTATCGATATTCACAGAATCAAACAGGTGCCTGTTCATAAAATAACGGTAGCTCTGGTCATTTTCCGGCGAAAGCCCCCTGTACTCATCCAAATTAATGCTGTGCACCTTTGAAAAATCCAGATCCCCCTGCTCATACCGCCTGATCAGCTCCTCATAGGTGCCAATGGGTGTAGACCCCGTGGCAAGACCCAGCACGCAGTCCGGCTTCATGATGATCTGCGCCGATATCAGATTGGCCGCTATCCTGCTTGCCCGGTTATAGTCCTCTGCACAATATACTCTCATTTTCAATATTTACCTCCATCCCATCCTCAATGTGTATTCCGATATTCCCCTGCGGACATGCCCTCCATCTTTTTGAAAACCCGTGAGAAATGCGCCAAATCCTGAAAACCTACCATCTCCGCCACATCACAGATCCGAAGCGAAGGATCTTTCAGCAGCTCCTTCGACCGGTCCATACGGGCGCCGTTCAGGATATCGGAAAAGGTCTTTCCGGTATGCTTATTTAAAAGCTTCGACAGATGCCACTGGCTGACATACACCTGATCCGCCACATCGGAGAGCCGCAGCTTCTCTTTTGAATTGGTTCGGATATATTCCAGCGCGTTATTGACAATAAAACTGTTGGCCTCACTGTTCTCCTCGGTCTCCGCCTCTTCCTCCGGCGCTGTCCCGGCCGCTTCCTCCGGCGCAAAGGTCATCACCGGCATCTGCATCTGGTCCAGCCGTTTTGTCACGGCTTCAACCGCCTCTTCCAGTTCATTCATTTTAGATGGTTTGAGCAAAAATCTGGCTACCCCCAGCTCAATCGCCTGTCTGGCATACTCAAACTCCCTGTACCCTGTCAGGATGATAAGCTGCATGTCGGGAAACTCTGATTTCAGACCCGCGATCATCCGCAATCCGTCCATCTTTGGCATATTGATATCCGTGATCACGATATCCGGTCTCTTTTCGCGGATCAGTTTCATTCCCTCCTTCCCGTCGCTGGCAGTGCCCGCCACCTGACAGTCCCATTTTCCCCATTCCATTGTCTTGGACAATCCTTCTACGATCAACGGTTCATCATCGATAATTGCCACTTTGTACATTCTGCTCTCCTCATAAGATTCCGCTACTTCCATGATACCGAAATCCCCTGCAAATGTCTATTCGTTCTTTTATCCTATTTCCCAAATTCATGCGGAGAATGCCTTATTTTGGGCATTCTCCCGGGTGAAACATAGAACTTCTTAACGAAGCAGCCTCTGCTGCTGAGTTTTAGAAGTTCTTTTCACCCTAGCCTTTGACTGCTCCCGCGATCATGCCCTTAATGATCTGTTTTTGCAGACAGCAGTATACGATAATGACAGGAACGATAATCAGCGCTACCACAGCCGCCATCATACCGTAATCCGTTCCCTCCTTGGCGCTGATATTGTTTAGCATCTGGGTGATACTGTACATATCCGGCCTTCTCAGGAAAAAGGACTGGGTGAACAGGTCGTTGTAGCTCCACAGGAAGGAGAAGATCGCTACTGTCGCAAAGGAAGGCTTTGTCAGGGGCATAATCACCTTAAAGTAAATCTGGAACGCATTGCAGCCCTCCATATAAGCCGCCTCCTCCAGCTCGATGGGCAGTCCCTTGATATAGCCTGTCAGAACCACCATCGCAAAGGCCATATTTCCGGCTATCTGCGGCAAAATTACCGACAACATGTTGAGAAACCAGCTTCCCGTGCTGGCGATGCCCCATTTGAACTCCATCTGATATACGGAAATAACAGTTGCAAAAGCCGGGAACATCATGGCGCCAATGATAAGGGAATTAACCAGGTTCGAGCCGGGAAACTTATATCTGGCAAGGGCGTAGGCCCCCATCCCCGCCAGCAGCACTACCATCAGCGCCACCATGGTGGAAATAAACAGGCTGCTCTTGTATGCCCCGAAGATATCCGTCGTCTCAAAAGCCTTTCTGAAATTCGCCGTCGTGAACAGATCTCCCAGAGGAAGCGCAAAGGAATTCGCCAAAATCTTGTCCTTGGCCTTGAAGGAGTTCTGTATTACCCAAAGAATGGGATAAATGGTAGTCAGCGCCCAAATAACCAAAACCACATACACCACAATCAGTCCGGGTGAAAATTTCTTTTTCTTAGTCATAGCCCATTCCTCCTCCTAATAATCTTTCTCTCGGAAAATCGCATTGACAACCTTGGCGAGCACCACGCCCAGCACCACGATCAGAACCGCCAGCGCCGCGCCGTAATCCACGTTCTTTGTCTCCATCGTATGGTAGTACATGTATGTGCCGGTCAGGAAAGTACTTTTAAGCGGCATCCCCTTGGGGAACATCACCCAGGGCAGATCGAATACCTTGAGCGCGCCGGTGACCGCCAGAATACTACAGGTACAGATCACATTGTGGAGCAGCGGAACCGATATGTATCGCACCCGCTGTAGGGCTGTGGCGCCGTCGATTCTTGCCGCCTCATACAGCTCATCTGAAATATTGTTAAGTCCTGTGACAAGGATTACAAAGTAGAAACCAACATACTGCCACATAACCGGCGCCATCATCGTAAAGAGCGCGATTCCCTCCGCCTTCCAGTCAGTCAGGTTCTGTTTGCCAAGAAGCTCCAGCAGCTGGTTGACCATGCCCTTGTCATAGAGAAAGATCAGATTAAACATCAGACCTAAGGCTGTCGCGGAAATCACGATGGGGAAGAAAAACACAGTCCGGAAAAACTGCTTTCCCCTGCCGATATTGTCCACCATCAGCGCCAGCACGATGGCGATTCCCACCTGCCCTACCAGCGTGACGAGCATCATAATGATCGTATTCTTCACGGAAGTCCACACGTTCGGATCATGCAGCATCTCCTCGTAGTTGGCGTACCACGGCGAGTTAAATGCCGTTGCCGTCGCACCGAGCTGCTTCAGGTGCATAAAGCTGTTGAGAATCGTCTTGAAAAACGGATAATAAAGCAACACTACCATGAACAGAAACGCCGGAAGCAGAAACACGAACGCCGGCTTTTTATTGCGATATATATTAGCTCCCATAAGCCACCTCCACACTTTCCCCAAATCTTTTTTTCAAAAGAGGCAGGGTAATCCCCTGCCCCTCCAAAGACTCCCTCATGTGATTTACTGATTGTGATAAGCCTCAAGGCCTTCCGCTACTGCATCCTCGGCTGCCACTCTGCCTGTCACGATCTCAGGCATACCGTCGAAGGTAGATACGCGACAGTCGCCTGCGAACAGATCCTGTACCGCACCCGTCAGGGATGTGGTGCCCGCCATCATGTTCATTGCCTTGATCTGCAGAACATTGAACTGTGAAGAATCAACTTCAGGTGCATTCTTAAGTGCGGATGCGCCGTGCTGTGCAAACTTGGGAACCATCTCGTCGGAAGTCAGATACTCTACAAAGCTGACTGCTGCCGCTCTCTTCGCAGGATCGTCCCATGCTTTTCTTGTGATAAAGTAACCGGAGGAAAGACCGCCCACCAGATCGGTTGCCTTTCTGTCACCCTTGCCGGGTACATAGGTTACGTCAAACTTATCTAACTTGGCAGAATCCAGAGTTGCCGGATCGTTCGGGTCAGACTGGCATGCGCTCACGATACCACCCACTTTCCAGGAACCGTCGATCAGGAATGCCGCCTTGCCTTCCGTGAACATGGCGAAGGTCTCATCGTCCGTTGCGGAGAGTGTATTATCCGGGAAGTAACCCAGCTCATACAGCTCTTTGATGTCGTTCATGCCTGCTACCCAGGCCTGGCCGTTCTCGTCGCCCGCGCTCTCCGGAATCTCCAGGTGCGTAGCGGGAGACTGGTTGTTAAAGATTGCGAACTCCCACCAGTAATGGGGGATATTGCCGAGAGCCGCTGCGATAGGCGCGTAGCCCGCAGCCTTGATCTTCTCGCAGTCCGCCTTGAACTGGTCCATGGTGTAGTTTGCACCGGGCATTGCCACGCCTGCTGCCTCGAGAATCTCAGTATTTACAAACATTGCCTCCCAGTAACCGTTTGCCGGTACCGCGTATTTCTTATTATCCACCAGAGATGCAACGATCAGGTCATCGTTCATATTGGACGCGTAATCCGGATACTCCGCGCGAATCTCGTCGATGGAAACCACCTTGCCCGCCTCGATAAAGCTGTTGGAGTCCGCCCCGTTGAAGAAGAACAGCACATCCGGCTCAGAGCCTGTCTCGAAGTCTGTCGCCACCCTTGTCTTAAAGGTCTCATCCGAGGTTGCGGAAGTGTCAACTACTGCATTGCCTGTCTCCGCCTCCCAAGCCTTCACTGCATCCTTGTAGTTCTGCGCGTTGGAATCCTCACCGGCGAAGGTGGTGGTCACTACCAGCTCTACTGGGCCAGTCGGTTCTGCCACGGGTGTTTCCGCTTCCTGTCCTGCATCTGCGCCTGCATCCGCTGCCGGAGTCTCTGCTCCCGCATCCCCTCCTGTGCCTGCCGCGCTTCCCGCATCACCGCTGTTTCCGCATGCTGTCATGGATAATACCATGGCGCCTGCCAGCATTGCCGCCATCATTCTTTTTTTCATCATACCCTTTTCCTCCCTTTCCTTTACAGATCGCTTTGTCTGTTGTTTTCTGTTTATGTACTTATCATACTCCGCCAGGAGGAATCGGAAAATTGTTGGGATTGTTCTTTTTTGCCTTTTATTGTTCGCTTGGCACATCCATTTTGAGCAAAATTGTGCTGACTGTATGTTCGTTTTCGTTTCCATCTATAAATAGTCCACAATCCGGTCCGTATATCATCTTGAGTCGCTGGTCAACATTACGAATCCCCAGACTGACACGCTTCTCCTTCGACAGCTCAATGTCCTGTGACAAAATCCTGTCGATCCGTTTCCTGTCTTCCTTTGTCAGATGTCCGTTATCCTCCACCTCGATACACAGATACCCGTCCTCGCGCTCAAACAGTCTGACCTCAAGCGTACCCTGCTCGGTGGTGTCCATGCCATGCTCCACCGCATTCTCCACAATGGGCTGAATAATCAGCCTGGGCACCTGTACCGTCAGCAGCCGCCCGTCAATCTGCTTTGTACATTTGAACTTCGCTCCAAACCGCTGGGATGTAATATATAAATAGGCGTCCGCATATACCATTTCCTCCTCCACGCTATGAAACTGCGCCTCCTTCCGGTTCATGGTTTCCCCCAGCATCGTGGAAAGCGCCTCAATCATGCCGCTCACCTTGTAGTTCCCGTTCAGACGCGCCTCCCAGTTGATCGTCTCCAGCGTATTATTCAGGAAATGTGGGTTGATCTGGGACTGCAGCGCCATAATCTTCGCATCCCTAAGCGCAACCTCCTCCAGATAAATCTTATCAAACTGATTCTTAAGCTGCTGGGACATGTGGTTGAAGGAATCCTTCATATGATAAAATTCCCTGTTGTCTTCCTCGTTCACAATCTGTATGCCGAGCTTCCCGTCCCTGACCATATCCGCCGCCACCATCAAATCCCCCAGCGGCACCGTTACCTTGTTATGGAAGAAACGCATCATCTGCACCACAAGCGGTATCATGAAAAGAAACAGAATCAGGAAGAAATACTGCATAACAGCCATCTCCGCATAGGTTACACTGTTATCCAGACTGACCAGAAGCACCATCGTTCCGCCATACGTTTCGATCCTGCGGTACGCGTGGGAATAGCCCCCGCCCTTATATTCATACAGCGCATCCCTCTCTCCCAGCGCGCTGACAATATAATCATAACTGTGCTCCCTGTGTTCCGCATTATCCCGGCTTCCGGGCACAAGCAGCTCTCCGTTCCAGTACAGGGCTGCGTCCGCATATCCCCATATCCCTGCATAGCTTTTCATCAGCGATTCCTGATCCAGCTCCAGCGCCAGTACCGCATAGGGAACAAACTTAGAAGTTACCAGATTCCTGACCATATAGATTTTCCCTTCCACGCCCACAAGGGTGGTCCCTGTGTCCAGAGTCTCCGCCACCTCCAATATTTTTCCACGTGCCTTAGCATTAAAGAAGCGGATGTCCTGATAGGTGCCGCCGTTGCTCTCGTTCAGGGCATAATAGCAGCTCCCCGGCTCATTCAGCACCACCAGCTCCGCAGTCCTGCAGTTATCGTCATAGGCATACTGCTGCCTTAGAAATTCCTCCACGCTTTTCTTAAAATCCGTGCGGTCCTCCACACCCCAGTACTGCCTGTAGTATTTCGCGATCACCGCCATATAGGAGGCATTCTTGGACGCCGTCTCACAATCCTTCAATTGGATCTGCATGATTTCAACCGTCTTCTCAACGGATGACTGGATCGTCTGCTCCACCTGCTTGAGCACATTTTTCGTCATTAAAAATATAACCACACAGATCATTACGAACAACGGCAAAAACCACCCAAACACGAGCCGTCTTACCATGCTCCATCTGAGTGATTTTCTCCGTCTGTATTCCTTCTTATCTTTTCCTGCCGCTATATCCATAGCTGTCCCATCCTTTTCCGGCGGCCGTCTGCCTTAACCGTCTGAGCTGCCGCCTTTTTATGTGCAGGCCCTCATATGGAAGTTTTCCGCTGACACTGTATAGGAACCGCACGCGGGCGGGAAGACGACTTCCCTGCCCGCTCCAATCTCTGCACATGGGTCTATTATATC
Source organism: uncultured Lachnospiraceae bacterium (assembly GCA_947174505.1). Taxonomy (GTDB): domain Bacteria; phylum Bacillota; class Clostridia; order Lachnospirales; family Lachnospiraceae; genus UBA3282. The sequence continues at coordinate 25,781 of CAMWJF010000030.1, read as the reverse complement.
CGATAATCCTGTTTCCTGCATTCCTTTCTTTTTCCATACAATATCAGATGAAACGGAACAAGTCCTTTTCCTTACAGTTCCAGATATGCCTCGAACACCTTACAGAACGCCGCCGCATCCTGCTTTTCCTTCATCTCGCAGAAGATACGCAGAAGCGGTTCCGTGCCGGAGAACCTGACGGAAATCCAGCCGCCGTCCTTTAAGTAAATCTTTAAGCCGTCCAGATAAGAAACCTGATCCACCTCATAGGGAATCTGAGGCAGTTCCTTATCCACCAGCAGCTGCTTCTGGATGGCCTCCTTCTTCTGGGGGCTGAAACGGTAATCCCGCTCCTCCAGGGCCATGCCGCCAAACTCTTTGCGGATCGTCTCCATGATCTCGGACAGCTTCATGCCCGTTACCGCGATCATCTCCACAAGAAGCGCGGAGGCGTAAATGCCGTCCTTGCCCTTGATATGTCCTCTCACAGCCATACCGCCGGAGGACTCGCCGCCGATGATGGCGTCCGTGGCAAACATCTTTGCCGAGATGTGCTTGAAGCCCACAGGCACCTCATAACACTGTTCCCCGAAGCTCTCCGCCACCCGGTCAAGCAGATGGGTGGTACAGATATTTCTGACCGCCGGACCGTGCCACCCCTTATATTTCACCAGATAGTAGTACAGCAGTACCAGAATATCATTGGGATGCAGGAAATTGCCCTGATCGTCAATCACACCGATCCGGTCCGCGTCGCCGTCGGTGGCAATCCCCAGATCGCAGCGTCTGTCAATCACATAATTCTGTAGGGCCCGCAGTGTCTCCGCCGTGGGCGCCGGAAGCTTTCCGCCAAACAGCGTATCGTGCCGCTCATGAATGGTCTCCACCTCGCATCTTGCCGTCATAAGAATCGTCTTCAGGGAAGTCTCACTCACCCCGTACATGGGGTCAAGCGCGATACGAAGCCCCCGTTTCTTGATTTTAGCCATATCCACCGTGTCGATGATGCTGTCCAGATATTCATTGAGGGGATAGATTTCCTCGATCAGTCCCTTCTCGATCCCTTCCGCGTAATTCATCTCTTCCACGGGAATATCCGTCACCTCGTTGATATAACGCTCGATATCCGCCGTCTGTACCTCGTCTGCATCCCGTCCGCCAAAGGTAAATACCTTGATGCCATTGTAGATTGCCGGATTGTGGCTCGCGGTGACCATCATGCCGTAGTGGTATTCGTGCTTCATGACATAGAACATGACAAGAGGCGTAGGGGCCGATTTATTGATGAGGCTGGCCTTGATCCCTTCCGCTGCAAATACCTGCGCCGCCCACTGCATCGCCTCCTTGGACAAAAAGCGCCTGTCATAGCCAAGTACGATCCCCTCCTTCTCCACTTTCTCCTCCCGCATCTTATCGCAGATCGCCCTTGATAAAATCTGGATGTTCTCTTTTGTAAACCCGTCTCCGATCACAGCTCTCCAGCCGCCTGTGCCAAACTGAATCATAGTATACCCTCCTTTTTACCTTGCCCCCATCGTGATTTCCACAGTATGTCTGCTGCCCGTTTCCATGGGCAGGATTTTCTCCACCGGCACACCGTCCACCTTGATTTCCTTTACACCTTTCATCACACCGTCCGGATTGCTCACCCGGATCTCGTACACCGCGCCCCTCCATACACGGACCGCGCCAAATTCTTTCCAGTCCGCCGGAATACAGGGGTCAACGGTCAGACTGTCATAATCCGGCCGGATGCCCAGCATGTACCGGGTAGCCGAGAAGTAAGACCAGCCGCCGGAGCCTGTCATAAAGGGATGTCTCGCCCTGCCGTAGGCGCTGTGATCCCTGCCCATGATAAACTGGCAGTAGGAATACGGCTCTGACTCTCTCATTTCAATCCGGTCATTCTGGTGATAAGGACAGAGCGCGTCATAAAACTTCATGGCCAAATCGCCCCGGCCTCTCATGCAGGCCGCCGCCCATGCCCAGGGATTCGGATGGGAAAAGATTGCCCCGTTTTCCTTCACCCCCGGATACACTCTGGTGACAAAGCCGATATCGTCATCCGGCACCGTATAAGAGGGCGTGTTCAGCAAAAGCCCATAAGGCGTGTAGAGATACTTGTCGACCGCATCAAGCGCCGCATCCGCCTTCTCTTCGTCCGCTGCCCCGGAAAGAACCGCCCAGGCGTTGGATTCCAGATGCACTTTCCCCTCCGCGTCCGCCTGCGTGCCGATCTTTTTCCCGTTCGCCGTGATGCCCCTGATAAACCACTCGCCGTCCCAGAGCTGTGTGTTACACACCTCCTTGACCCGCGCCGCGGTCTGCGTGTATTTTTCCACATCCTCAGTCTTTCCCAGACGCTCCGCCAGACCGATAAACTGTGTCAGCGCCCAGTAATGCAGGAAGCTGACCATGGCGCTCTCGCCGCCGCCCAGATTCAGACAGTCGTTCCAGTCGGCGCGAAGTCCCTTGCAGATCCCTGTCTGTCCCACCTGCTCCGTGGAGAAATCCAGAATCCGTTTCAGGTGTTCGTAAACCGACTCCGTCTCCTTTTTCCCTTCCAGAAATGTATCGGCATAAGGAAGCTGCAAAGAGGCAAATGTCTGATCTCCCGTCTCCTTGATGTATTCCGTCACCGCCGCCACAAGCCAGAGCGCATCGTCCGAGCAGGCATCCTTTAACCCGTGGATAATGCTGTTCTTGTCCGGCTCCGGAATCACCGTGGGAGACTTGAAAGGCTTGGCGCCCGTGTCCTCCATAAACCATTCCGGCTGGAACAGATGCAGGCCGTAACCCGCGCTCGTCAGGCCGCGGAGAAGCTGTTCGATCCGCTCCCTGCACTTGCCGGGATTCGAGTGGGGAATCGTCATGGCATCCTGCGCCGTATCCCGGTATCCCAGCCCCACTCTGCCACCCACCTCGATAAAGGAGGCAAACCGCGAGAACATCACATTGATCTCCGACTGGTACAGCGTCCACGTATTGATCAGTGTGTTCATCCCCTCGTTGGGCGTCTGTATCTGTAATTTGGAGCACTTCTCCTCCCAATAGTTTCTCAGATCCTCGCGGGCCGCATCCACCGCGCCGTGATCCGCATACTTTGCGCGGACGCGCCTGCCTTCGTCCCTTCTGCCCTCCCCGAGCATGAAGACGAAACGCGCCTCCTCCCCCGGCTGCAGGGTCAGGTTCTTCTGCAGGCTGCCGCAGTGGTTTCCGCCTTTTTCATAAGAAGAAAAGCACTGTCCCGCCATCACTGCCGCCGGGTTCGTCTCCGTATTGTAGGTGCCGAGGAATTTGTCCCGCATACAGTCGAATCCGTCCGGCGTAAAGTCCGCCGTAAAGTACTGATACCCTTCTTCCTCATAAAATAGATCTTCCTCAATGATTCCGTCCTCGTAAGACGCGCCCGCACAGTAGAGACTCATCTGATAGTTCTGGTTGTCGATCATAATATGGTGGAAAGAAAATTCCAGATAGGAGAACAGACTTAAGTTCCGCGCCCGGTCCCCCGTATTCTTTACTTTCACATCCCAGAGCTGTACCGCCTCGCCTCTGGGAATCATCATTGTCTGGGATGCTTTAATCCCTTCATACTCGCACTCGTAAACCGTGTAGGACATGCCGTGACGGCAGACGTACTTCGCCTGATCCAAAGGCTTGCCCACCGGCTGCCAGGATATGGACCAGTAGTCCGCGCTGTCATTGTCCCGCAGATACACATAAAAGCCCGGCCTGTCCATGGGCACCGCATTGCCCCGGAAGCGGCTGATCCTGTGGTACTCCGGCGTCTTATAGAAAAGATAGCCGCCCGCCGTGTGGTTCACCACAGCCGCCATATCCTCCACGCCGAGATAGTTTGTCCAAGAGCATGGCAGATCCACCCTGTCGATGACATACTCCCTGTTTTCATTGTCAAAATATCCGTATTTCATGTAACCCCTCCCCGTATGAGACGTTTGTTCCGTCTTTCTGCCTTCTTACCTTACATTATAGGGAGGAAATACTTGCTTGGAAATAGATCAGAATGTGATATTTTGCCTTTTCTTGTTTCCTTCTTTTACTTATGCGCATAAGCAGACTCGAAATGCTCCGCATTTCTCGTTCGCGTTGCTCGTCATAAAATATCCTTCGCATGTGCTCATGCAAGCATGGCACATACTCCGTATATCTTCTGACTCTGCTTATGCGCGCAAAAAAAGACACCGCCGAGGCGATGTCTTAAGTGCGTGCAGGAAAAGAGACTTGAACTCTCATGGTATTGCTACCACACGGACCTGAACCGTGCGCGTCTGCCAATTCCGCCATTCCTGCGAACAAATGTTATTCTATCGTCTTTTTTGTCTGATGTCAAGCCTTTATGATAAAATTATATTTAAAATTGCAACTTTTTCTCTTTTTCCGTGATCTAATCAATATAAAACAGATCGGTAACGCGCGCGCCGACCATGAAAAAGCACCACGGAATATGACGAAAGGAAAAGACACCGATGAAGGAAGACACCATTAAACTTGTCAAAAAAGCTATCAAAGGCAATGTATCCGCCTATGGCGAGTTAATTGCCGAATATCAGGTCTACTTATATAAGACCGCCTTTTTATATGTAAAAAACGAAGCCGATTCTCTGGACGCTGTGCAGGAATGCGTGACAAAAGGCATGCTTGGCATCGAAAAACTGAAAGAACCGCGTTACTTTAAGACCTGGATCACAAAAATTCTGATTAATTGCATCAGACAGGATAAGAAAAGGGCACAGACCATTTCCCTGGACGAATATCTTGAAACCGGAATTGAAAATTATATGATCGAGGAAAAGGTCGATCTGTACGACGCCATCGACTCCCTGAAAGACCAATATAAAACCGTTGTCATACTCTTTTACTTTCAGGAATTGAAAATCAGGGAAATCGCGCAGATTATGGATATTCCGGAGGGGAGCGTCAAGGCAATGCTGTACCGCGCCAAAAAGCAGCTCCGCAGCCGGCTCACCGAACGTGTGGAAGAGAAGGAGGTAACACGCTATGCAAAATGACAGATTCGACGCAATCCCGATCCCGAAGGAGCTGACCCAGGCCGTAAAGACCGGTATTCAGGCAGGGATGAAAGAAAAGAAACGGCTTCAAAGGAAAAAAACTACCCTGCGCCATGGCGTTTCGGCAGCCATTCTCCTGACCGTACTGTGCACGGGCGTACTCCTGGTATCCAAACCTTCCTCTGCCGCAAAACTGCCTCTCATCGGGCGTATCTTTTCCATGGTTCAGGATAAGGTCAGCTACAAAGGCGATTATAGCAAGGGTTCTGAAGTTTATAGGGAAGACCGCATAACCCGGGACGAAAACACGACACGGCCGTCAATATCATCCAATGGCAGTGCCACTGAAAAAAATGATACAAATTCTCCCGTGCAGACCTCCAACGGGATAACCGTCACGGTCTCCGAAGCAAACTGCTCTGCACAGGCCCTGTATCTGGCACTCTGCATTGAAAATGAGGAAGCCTTCCCGGCCGATTTTATCAGGACGAAAAATATGGACGGTTATCTTTGGGATTATGATATATTGTATCTGGAAACCGACACTTACTACAGTGTGCCCGGACTCACCAGGGCAGACCGCCCATCCAAATCGGGCTATCCCACGCCCTATTATATAGAAGGTGAGTTTGTGGACGCCCATACTTTTACCGGCATCATACGGGTATCTCTGGACGAAGATCTGGCGGCCAGCGGCCATGCCATAAACTCCTCCACAGCGCAGACTGATGCCGAACTGATTTGGGAAGATAAGGTGTCACAGCTTCCGGAACAGTTTACCTACTATCTTGAGATTTCGGATATCTATGCCGATCTGCTGCAATATGAGGATGTACCGCTCATAGACCCGGACGGCAACGAAGTGACAATACAGGATCCGGTCAAAAAGCACTATAAGGGCGCTTGGAATTTTGCCATCGACGTTACCATGAACAAAGAGGGGACACAGCTTGTTCAGGTTAATAAAACCAACGAAGACGGCATCGGCATTGGCACCGTAGAAAAAACTGACTTTGAAATCAAAGCCGAGCTTCTTCTCCCGGAAGGCACTCCCATATATGACTACGTTGTGGTCATCTGTGACGCAGACGGAAAACGATTGGAGAGCCAGGGGAATAATTCCGAAGTCTACTCCGTTTATGGCCGAAATACAGACACCGTGTACGTATATGTATGCGATTACATCAAATATATGGATGAGCTGAAAGGCAGCGACAAAAAAATCGCAGAAGGCGCCATGTTCGGAATAAAGGTTGATTTTTAGGTCAGAATGTGAAACGCGAAGGACTGCCGGGAAAACCTGCAGTTCTTCGCTCCGAAAAGATTACCGAACTATTTTTCCAAAACCTCTTGACTTTTTCCTTGTCAGACAGTATTATATTAAATGCGTTGTGTAACGTATGCGGAAGTGCTGGAATTGGCAGACAGGCTAGACTAAGGATCTAGTGTTGGAAACGACGTGTGGGTTCAAGTCCCATCTTCCGCAGTCTCGTTAGAGGGCTGAAATCGTTGATTTATCAGGGTTTCCGGCTCTTTTTATTTTTGTGAATGGGATGATGTTTTGGTCACTTTGATCACTTTTTACATGATTTTGAGGTTGGCCTGAAAGACCTCTTTCGTACTCGGTTTTTTACTGCTACTTACGAATTTTTCTTATTGACTTTAATGCGGTAAGGATTTTTCTCTATATATTCGGCATCAACAGCATATTCCAATGTCTGTTTCAGAATCCCGCACATATGCTTTCTATCGAGAAATCTTTTGCTTGTTCTGTTTCCTCGTCTGTTGGTGCTTCCTTTTTATCTTACAGCCTCTCATAATGTGACCACATACGGACAACCTTTATTGTTCCTTCATATTTTACTCCATCAATGACAACTGGTTCATTATATACCTGATAAACCAATCTATGCTGTATATTAATTCTTCTGGAATAATAGCCGTTTAGATTTCCCACTAATCCCTCATATGGCGGTGGATTTCCGAAAGGATTTTCTGCTATAATATTTAACAGATTTTTTGCTTTTGAATCAAGTCCTGCCCCTTTTAGCAGCTTTTTATCTTTGTCAGCCTGCTTACTAAATCTGATTATATACATTTACCACTCCTCATCCGGATCATATACAGGACACTCTTCCAGCGGCTCTTTTCCTGCTTCAACAATACTTTCTGCCATACCTGGTATAGAATTCAAATATAATGTTTCCTGAATAGCATTCCAATCGTCCTCTGATATGAGAACACCATTTTTTCCACGATTGTTCGTAATTGTAATTGGCTGACTACTATTATTAACATCAGATAGTATTTGATATATATTTTCTCTTGCCTTTGTTACGCTGATTGCAGTCATAGCACCATCTCCCTTCCATATATATTGTACCGTACGCCTTTGCGTACGTCAACACTGTTTCTGCTATTTATATTAGTATATACACCACTTTACAACTTTTAGATTAAGCCGCGTCGCGCAAACGTAGATATCTCAAGGCTTTAATAACAGCCCTTGATTTTACTGTATTTTCCTGGTCACTTTTCAGGGTTCAAGTCCCAATTTCTATTATTTATCTATTATTTATCAAAACCGGCAGCCCTTTCTAACACGGCTGCCAGTTTCCTGATCGTAATATCTTTATCCGCGGCTGTGACTATATAACTCGGCCTCCCTTACAGTCTCCCCATCCCTTCTCCTCACGCGCAGGGTTTTAATCTCAAAAGGCTCAAAAGATAAGAAATAAGTATGTTCTTTCAACGGCATAAGCCTCTCCTCCTCTTTCTCCATCATATCGCAAAACCATGCTTCCGTCTCCCAGCCGCCCAATACAAGCTCGGTGTTGGTGAATGCTCCCATGCTCTCATACAGACGCAGGATCACATCCCCCCTGCCATCCATGGATGCCTTGACCGTTTCTATCACCACATTTTCATTGGCTGTGTTTCCGACGAACGGAAGTTTGAGGCGGCCTGACAGTTTAAGCGGTTTCACATTCATAAAATAGCCGTTTTGTACAACCTCCGCCTTTTCAAAACTGCCGTTCCATGCCATAAAACCATAAGTAAATTGATGCCTTCCCCAATCCGCCTCAAAGTCCGGTGACACCGGCGCCCGAAGCAGGGATAATTCCATTCTCCCGTCACACATACTGATCCCATATTTACTGTCATTCAGAAGGGCCGCGCCGGCGCCCGCATCACAAAGCGCAGTATATTTGTGATTACACACTTCAAAACGTTCTTTATCACACTCCCTGCTCCTTACGGCAGGTCTTCTGATATAGCCGAACTGTATCTCATTTCTTCCTTCCGATGCAGGTATCGTTGTAGGAAATGACACCTTTAAAAGTTTGTGCCGTTCTCTCCAGTCTATTTCCGTTTCGAACATAATAACCGGGGAATCCTTTTCGATCCTGATCCTCTGGCATAAGGAAGAATTCCCGACCCTGCCTTCCAGACGGATCACACAGATGTTTTCCGTATTCATCCACAGACTACTTCTCAGCTCACAGGCATTTCCCACTTCCTGCTCTTCATAATTGGAGTCGATATCCCATGCGTCAAAAGCTCTTGGCACATCTCTAAACAGCCGGAAATGATTCATCGCCGCCGACGCATATTCTTTTCCGTTCTCTTTTAAGAAGAACGAGGAAATCTCACCTTCCCTGCTAATGAACATCTGCATCAGATCCGTTTCAACGGCATACCCTCCTTCCCGTTCTATGGCAAGACCGTTTTCTGTTACGGGGTCTTTTTCCTGATCAAGGCACAGGCAGCCAAAACCAGGCAGCCTGATTCTGTTTTCAGTCCCTTTTTCAGAGTCAAAATACCAGAAGTTTCTTTCAAAGGGCAATGTATTTACAAAAGACGTCTTTCCGGCTTCCGAAATTACCATACTCTGTAAAATTTCAACCGCCATCGTCCGTGCCCGTTCCGCTATCTCTTCCAATTCTTTTTCCGTCCGTTCATATACCTTATGAATCGCAGACCCCGGAAGGATGTCATGAAACTGATTGATCAGAAGAGTTTTCCACATGTTGTCCAGCTCTTCTTTCGGATATTCGTTTCGGGCAATCAGCGCAAGTGTTCCTGCATACTCCAGATTGTGCAAAGCAGTTTCACATTCTCTGTTGAGCTTTTTTATCCTGCTTTGGGAAGTGTAAGTCCCTCTGTGGGCAGTAAAATACAGTTCTCCGCAATAGGTGTCAGAGGGGCCCCCTTTTTCATCCAGTCTCTCAAAAAAGGAAACCGGATTTCCCTGTTTTACTTTAACGCCCCCTTCCAGGTTCTCCTGTCTTCTGATATATTCCACATGATCTCTTGTGGGGCCTCCGCCACCGTCTCCATATCCATAGGGAATCAGAAAATTTTCCAGATGATGAACCTGCACCCTCTCTTTCCATACCCTGTTCATTTCCTCCGGATTTGTATTATAGTTATAGCTGGTAGGTAAAAATGCAGTAATCTCCGTTCCGTCAATCCCCCTCCACCGAAAATAATGGTATGGGAATTTTTCTCCTTCATTATAGGACCAGAAAATTTTCTGTGTGACCAGGTATTCTATACCGCTCTTTTTTAAAATCTGGGGCAGGGCCCCGCTGTAACCAAAGCTGTCCGGTAGCCAGAGAAGCCTGCTTTTTATCCCGAATTCTTCTTCAAAGAACCGTTCTCCGTATAACAATTGTCTGATCAGCGATTCCCCGCCGCTCAAATTGGTGTCAGGCTCCACAAACATGGCGCCTTCCGGAATCCACTGCCGGTTTCTTACCGCATCTTTTACTTTCTCATACAGATCAGGATAATATGTTTTACAGAGCATATAAAGCGCCGGCTGGCTTTGTATAAAGCGATACTCCGGATATTCTCTCATCAGTCTGAGCTGGGCGGCAAACGTTCGCGCCGTTTTCCTTATCGTTTCCTCACAGGGCCAAAGCCATGCATAGTCGATATGTGCATGTCCCGTTGCAAGGAATTCAGGAATGGTATCTCCATTTTTACAGGCGAGAACCGGCTGCAGAAGCCTTCTTGCAGTACGGTAGCTTTCCCTGCGCTTTTCTGCTTCCTGTTCAAAGTCACAGCACAGGGTAAATTCTTTTAGAGCCTCGGCAACCTTTACCGCCCTCAGTGATTCCGGCTCCAGTGACCGCAAAAGGCCATACAGCGTTTCCACGTCCATGAGAAGCTGGTACGCGTCCTCATTCCAAATACCGTAACTGCTTTCTCCTGAAGTTATCCTCCCCTGTTCCAGGTGCGTTTCATATTCTCCCGGCAGTACAGGCCCCACCGAACAGTTTTCATGCGCTTTGGGGAAGAAGTGTCCTGCATAGCTCTCCATCATAATTGTGTATGTTTCTCCCGGACGCGCGCACATACTGATCGTGTTATCCACCAGATAGTGATGTTCCTCCAAAATCCAGTCGGCACGGTAGGTGCCAAAAGGAACTCCATTGACAAACAAAGTAGACTCGCATCCCGGTTTCAGATTGAGTACAATTCTTTCTCCTCCGCACTCTTTTGGAAGGCAGATTTCTCCTTTAAACCACCTGTATTCGTATTCCCTGCCCCATGTCATTCCCTTTTCGGCCGTAGAAAAGGACAGCTTCTCCGCATCCTCCAGAGACAGAATATCTTCGCAGGCCGCACTCGCCCAGCCGATTGTTTCCACCGGCCAAAACAAGTCCTTTTTCAATGTTTTGATCCAATATTCAAGCCGGTCCTTCCATTCACTTGTAAGTATCTTCATCTTTTATTCACGCCTTTCATTCTTTGATCCCCGCCGATGCGATTCCCTGCACAATATATTTTTGTAAAAATAGAAAGATAATTAACGGCGGAATAATCGCCAGAGTAGCCAGCGCAAACACCTTGGGATAATCCTTTTGACCGTAATTCTGTAAGGAGGCCGTAAGCGTTGCCAGATAAGCCGGCAATGTCGTTTTTCTGGTACTGTTGATATACAAAAAAGGAGTCATCCAGTCATTCCATGTATTCAGGGCCACATTAATAGCCACAACCGTGAGTATCGGTTTCTGCATCGGCAGAATTACTTTAAGAATCGTCTGTAAAAACCCCGCTCCGTCCAGTTCCGCCGCTTCCTCAAAGCTCAGGGACAGAGATTTCATGGACTGCATAAACAGAAAAGGCCAAAGCAGGTATCCCCAGCTTAATGGCAAAAACAGCATAAGCTGGCTGTCATACAGTCCTTTCCCTCCATTGCCGAACAGATCGTTCCCCCCCGCTAACGGAATATGGGAAACCATAACAAAGGTCGGAATCAACGTAAGCACCGAAGGAATGACCTGTGCCACTATAATAAATACCATAAAAAACTGCTTTCCTTTAAATTCATATCTTGCCATGACATAACCGATCAGAACCGTCATGACCAGTACGACCACCGTATACCACGCAGTACGGAAAAAAGTATTTATCAGCGGCCTTAACGCCGTGGACGAGAGCGCAAAAACATAATTATTCCATATCAGCTTTTTGGGCACCGGGAACAGATTACCCATACTGCTGAATTCGCTTTGGCTGTTAAAGCCTCCCAGCGCAGAGTAAATAAGCGGATAGATCATAAGTATACAGATAGCAGCCATCAGAATAAACCAGACAAACCTTAACGCTTTCTTTGAAAAACGATGCATGTTAATCCTCCTTTTTCAGTACGATCCGGAAATAAATGATAGAAAAGACAATGGTTATCATCCCGATCACTGTTGATTCTGCTCCGGCCATTCCCATGTTAAAATTCACAATACCGTCCCTATACAGTCGATACATCAATATATCTGTTTTTCCATAAGGATTTCCTTTTGATATGAACATGACCACATCAAACATCTGCATCGCCCCAATAATTCCTGTCAGAATGATGTAAGACGCCACAAAACGAAGGCCCGGTATTGTAATATATCTGATTCTCTGGAACATGTCCGCCCCGTCCATCCTGGCCGCCTCATATAAAGAGGCGTCTATGGACTGCAGACCGCCCAGCCAGATAATCGCCGCCGGACCGATATTTTTCCAGACGAAATAAATCATAATCCAAAATACCATCCAAAACTGTGAGTACTGCCATGTAACAGGAGTCAATCCGATCCGCTTCAATACCGTATTCATGACGCCGTTTGGTTCCAGTAACACCACAAAAATGGCGGAGGTTATGGAGGTGGCCGCGATACAGGGCACATAGATCCCCGACCGGAAAATTCCTCTTGTTTTAGCCGGCACATTCAGAGCCAGTCCCAGAAGAAAGGAAAGGATCGTATTCATAAACAGGCATATCGCTCCCATCCAGATCTGTCTCCAGAGAAGCTGCATATAGGCTGCGTTCGTAAAAAAATCCATATAGTTTTTAAGCCCGATAAACACCGGTTTCTCTGAAAGTCCGTTGTATTCAGTCAGTCCCAGATACAACCCGTAAAACAACGGTAAAATGCCCCAAAGCGCTATATAGGCAAAAAAGGGAGCAATAATTTTATATGCCCGCCGTGTTCTTCTTTCCTGTCTGCTGCGTTGTTTCTTTTCTTTCTTACCTGTCCTTTTTATTTCTCCCATTCAATAACCGCCTTTTTGATGGATAACCGCAGGAATCAGGTTCCTGCGGTTATCATTTTTTCAAGTCCCGTCCGCCTTCCCGCTATTGCAGCGGAACAATCTGCGCCATGGCCTCGCTGCATATAACGTCAACAGGGTCTTCCGTCATTGTCGTTCTGGCAAGCACATTCTGATTAATGATTTCCCAGATGGAGGAATCATTTTTAGGGAATGTGGCGAGTCCCGAATAGGTTCCGTCTTTGATCACCTGCATTTCCATCATCAGCACTTTATCATTTTCGTAGTAAGAAGAATCCTCAATAATTTCTTTAATTGCCGGACAGTAAGAGCCTTCCAGCCATACTTTTTCATTTTCCAGACTCAGAGTTTCCTTAATGACGTTGAAGGAAGCCTCCTTGTTGGCAGCCGCTTTCGGCACTGCAAGATAAACGCTTCCCACGGTGCAGTTTCCGTCGATACCCGCATCATTCATGGGAATCGGCGCCACACCCCAATCCATTCCCGCATTTTCCGCATCAGAACCCTCGAAAGATCCCTGCACTACGAAAGCAAGCGTACCTTCATGAAACGCATCCCACATCGGGAATTCATCAGAACCATTACCGAGACCCGCCGGAAAGTTGTAGTTCATTTCTCTGATAAAGCTCAGAACCTCCTGCAATTTTTCGTCATCCAGATTAATTTTTCCATCTACGGCAAAATCTGTCCCGTTTGTCCTGAAAAAGGGCGTGGCACGAAGCGCGCCGCCGGCATTCGGAAATGTGGGAATACCGCCTCCCCAGAATTCGCCTTTTCCCTGCGCCGTGATATCGTCTGACATTGCTTTCCACTCATCCCATGTTTCCGGTATATCATCCTCCGAATATCCGCATTGTTCCAGAAGCGCTTTATTATAGAAAATCATAAAAATAGATGTCTTATACGCTACTGCCACCGGATTATCGTCGTCGTCATAAACCAGAAACGAAGGATTTACCAGATCCACAATCTCCTGCGGAAGAGGTTCCAGCAGACCTTCCGCCGCATAGCTGGGAATAAAGGTCTCACCGGCCACAATGTCAGGTGCACTGCCGGACGCAAACAGCGCCCTCTGTTTCTGATCCAACGTCTCGCCCCATCCCCAGTCTACATATTCCATTTCATAATCCGGAAGATTTTTGGCCATGTTCTCCGTTACTGTCATGTAATACTTATCTTCGTAAGTCGGACCTCCCTCCTTCGCATTAGCTGTATTGATCTGTTCCTGATTGTATCCCACCTTCGGAACGGTCAAATGAATTTTTCCTGCAGACGGCACTTCTTCCTTCACCGTTTCTTTTGTATCGGAAGTTTCCGTCTCCTGCCGCGTCGTATCCGGCACATTTTCATTTGAACCTCCGCATCCTGTCAGAGATATAAGAGATAAAGCCGTTGCCATACAGATCGCCAGTAACTTTCTTTTCATAATCTTTTCCTCCTTTACTGTTTGTCAGTTTTGTAATATTTGCTATTGCATTGCTTGCAATTCAAATATTACATACCGCGTCTATAATTGTCAATTTGTTTTATATTATTTATATCATTTTATCTATTTTGTATAATTCGCACATCATATTTTCACTATATTTCTATCGTCTGGGCTCATTTTGTTATATTTGTTATGTTTTATATCTATTTGACATATCCAGTGTGCTGGTATATAATGAAAAAAAAGCTATTTTGGGGGAGAGAATTGCTATGGATCACGAATCGTCATTACCACTGTATATGAACATTAAGAATTATCTTTTAGACCAGATTCAGGACAAGCTTTCCATCGGCGACCGGCTGCCCACGGAGGCCGAGATCATGAAACAGTTTCAGGTCAGCCGCATCACCGTCACGAAAGCGTTAAAAGAGTTGAAAGAGGAGGGCTATATCGTACGCTATCCCAGCAAAGGAAGCTTTGTTGCATCCAAAGACAGATATACAAAGGAACTTAACATTCCCGCTTCCGAGGATGCGTTATCCGACACAGAATATGCAGATATTATGTGCATGCTTCCTTATTTTTCTGACCAGTTTTCTCTGAATATTATCAATGGCATCACTTCCATTCTGCCCCCGCGGCAATATAATATTCACATGGTACAGAGCCGCACGCACCAAAACGAGGACTATCTTTTGAAAAAGTGCTTCCAGTCAGACTGCCGGGGACTGATTCTGTTTCCCGTAGACCAGATCTATTACAGCAATCAGCTTCTGCGCATGAAACTGAACAACTATCCCATGGTTCTCATTGACAGGAGCCTCCCCGGCATCGACACGAATTATGTGGCGATCGACAACGTTTATGCCGGCAGGCTGGCTTTTGAACATCTTTTTACGTTAGGACACAGAAGTCTGCTTTTTGTCACCCATACATCGAAAGATGTGCAGACCGTAAAAAGCAGGATCAAAGGCCTTTGGCAGGCCAGTGAGGAATCCGGGCTTCTTCCGAGCTGTATCCATATAGAAGAAAATCTGGATCTTCATAAACCTTTCAATATTACTGCCGATTATATCGCAAGGATTCTTGCAGACAAACACATTACGGCCATTATTTGCTGCGAATCCAAGACCTGCCTGTATATGTATTCGCTTCTATGCGAACTGGGGCTCAAAGTGCCAAAAGACATCTCCATGATTTCCTTTGACAACCCCACCAATAATATTGATGATTTTAATTTTTTTACACATATTAATCAGAACGAATACCTCATGGGACAATACGCGGGTAAAATTCTGCTGACAATGTTGGAAAACGGTCCGTTTGAGGAAAATGAAAAGAAAATCCTCACACCCACGCTGGAAGTCCGCCGTTCCACAACCGAACTCTCTTAATACATTTTTACTGCATTGCTTGCAAAATAAAATGAATCAGGAGGTTACATCAATATGAATTTCAAAAAAAGCATTTGTGAATTTGGCGCCTACTCATCAGATTCTGTTTTGCAGACAGATTTTATCCAGAATGCCCTGGATGCCTGCAGAGATGCGGGAGGCGGCGAAGTGATCGTCCCTTCCGGACGATATCTCACAGGCAGCGTACGGCTTTATGACAACACCACGCTTCGCCTTCAGGAAAACGCCGTGCTGATCGGTTCGGAAAATCCGTCCGATTATACGGACTTTACAGAAAAAACCTCGCTCGGTTATCTGTATCAGCAGGAATATATTGATTTATGGCATCTCCCGCCCCATTATGTCTATGCCCTTATCTCCGCCATCGACGCCAGAAATGTTTCCATCATCGGCGAGACCGGAGCCGGCTTTGACGGCCAAAACTGTAGGGACGACGCCGGAGAGGAAGGCTTCCGCGGCCCTATGGGCATTCGGTTATGCCGCTGTGAAAATGTTATCCTGGACAGCTATTATTTTCAGGATTGTGCAAACTGGGCACATCAGATCGATTCCTGCCACAATGTATCGCTCAAAAGCATATCCGTCTATGCGGGACATGACGGCATCGATATCCATCATTGCAGCAATGTGGAGATCACCGGCTGTGACATCCAGTCAGGGGATGACTGTATTGCCGGTTATGACACTTACAATTTCCATATGTCGGACTGTCGGCTGAATACTGCCTGCAATTCCCTCCGCATCGGATGTGTCAATATGCTGATCGAAAACTGTACTTTTTATGGCCCCGCCAGATATCCCCACCGCATTTCCGGACGCCATAATACTCTGTACGCCTTCGAATACTATTCTCACGGCGCAGACACCGTGAGGGACAACAGCCGCGGCTGGATTGTCAAAAACTGCAGCTTCCATAATATTGATGCGCTGATTCACTATGAATTTGGAGACAGGCTTCATTTACAGGAGTCCACTCCCCTGGAAGATATTTCCTTCTATAACGTAACGATAGACAATCTTCGCAAAGCGTCTGTCTTCAAAGGGAAGGAAGGTAAGCATGCCACCATAAAATTCACGGACTCCGATATCACCTACATTCCTGACGCAGAAGAGTCCGCCTGCATCCTCACCAACGCCCATGCAGATGTGATACTAGAAAACACCGCCGTTAACAGCGGCCCGGTTCCCTTTGTTTACCCGGAAGAATAAAGCTTTTCTTCACAGTCTGAACGCTCTCACTTATTGCTAAGCCACATAAATAAGCCCTCTGTCAATTATATCTCACAGCTGACAGAGGACTTATTTACATGTCCTAACACATGTTTGTAAAAGAAATAAATGAAAGGAAAGAGATTTTTTCAAATGCAAGCCTGTCACAACAGCTTATCAAATTCCAAGTTCAATTTATCCGGCTCAAAGGCATGATATACCGCTGCCGCCCGGCGCATTCACTTTTTGCGCCACATTGACATGCCGTCACCGGAAAACTCGTTGGGGCGTCTTTGAAAACCAAATTTTTCGTAGAACGGCTCTTTGTCTTTTGCCGCCCCCAGAATAAACATAATCTTATCACCCGCAACCGCTGCATCCATGGTTCTGCCGACCAGACGCTCCACGATCTGTCCGCCGATTCCGCGGCCCTGATATTCCGGGCGTACAATTACATCGCCCAGATATGCGGTATATCCGAAGTCAAACAGCATTCTGCCCATGCCAACTATCTGGTCCGCGTCTCTTACCGCCACCAGAAAAGTCGTGTGTGCAAGCCCTCTCTCTGCCTGTCCCTCCGTGATCGGACGCCACCCCACGCTCATCCGAAGTTCGTTATATTCCTCTCCGGTCATCTGATCCATATACTGCAGATTCATCGTTATTCCTCTTTCTTTTTGTCCTGTATCCGTCTTTCAGGACCTCTTCACATATCTGTCAAAATATCGCTGCCGCCAGCCATACATTCATGGATGAAATACAAGGCCATGGCTTCCATCCGTCTGTTGCCCGCTTCCGAGAAACCGTGCGCTTCACCTTGAAACTTTTCCAATCTGGCATTTTCATATCTCTCAGACGCCCAGACGGAATAATCTGCACTCACTACAGAATCTTCTGTTCCATGCATCAAAAGCACTCTTCCGCCAAATTGCCCAATCCGCTCTTTCACTTGAAAACCACGGATTGTCTCAAAAAATCCGCGTCCCAATGTCATATCCCACAATGTCTCTGACTCAGGAATATCCTCCGCCTTTGCAAAACGCGCGTTCCAGTCATCAGCAATACAAAGCGCCGGATATAATAAAATGAGCGCGCGTATTTCCTCTCCTCTTTCCTCCGCCGCAAGCGCCGAAACCATACCACCCTGACTGGCGCCAAACAAATAAATATGGCTGTTGTCAACCCATGTCCATTTCTTCACTTCGTCTATGACGGCAAGCAAATCTTCCTTTTCCGTAAATAATGTCATTTCCGTAGTCGGAAAACCGCTGACATCCCTCGTGCTTCCGCCGCAGAAAGTAAAGCAGAGCGCGCCGATCCCGCTCCGCGCAAAATATTCTGCCGAAACCGCAAAATCCGTTTTGTGTCCATTATAGCCGTGGCTGAAAATCACCAGCGGGAAGCAGGCCTTCCCATCCGGCCTGTAGTATGTTGCGTCAATCGTCCTATTATGGTGTGTTACTGTTATATTTTCAATCTGCATAACCTTACTTCCTTCCCTCGCCGTAACCCGCATCCCCAAAAACTTTTTATACGAACAGATGTCAACCCACAGAAAAATCCGTCGCAACCAGCAGACGGCATTTCGGGGCTATGTATCGGCTGATCGCACCCGTTCCGCAGGCACATTCCAGCACCACATCATCCGGCCCGATTTCTTCAGCCACCCTTTTGCCCAGACCCCGGTACACCTTTCCGTTATACACCGTTTCCACCAAATCATAAAATCCCGATACGTTATCCCAAAACATAACTATTCCGCAAAAAATCCTTTCCTGTCTCCGTCTACACAGTCAATCATAAACCAGAGCCGCCTGCATTGCAAGCGGCTCCTGTCCATAAACTGCTGATTGACTGCCCATACCCTGTGAAAGTGAAGATAGATTCACTGGCTCTTCGCCGCCAGCTTTTTCCAGTTGTAATATCCGTACACAGAGTTAAACAGATATGCAACCCACATTACAACCATGGTAATTGCCGAGGAGTCGCTCCCGATCAGAAGCACCCACATGATGACGGATACCACGTTCACAATGATCCACAGCAGCCACTGCTCCGCATAGCGTGCAACCTGCATAATGAGAGCCACCACGGAAAATACGGTGGACATCGCATCGATCAGGGCAAGCTGTCCGCCGATACGGCTCAGAATCTGCCAGTAAACCACAACAACTACCGCCACGGTGATGAGCAGCAGAATCGTCTGCTTCAAGGTAAGCATCTTACCCTCCACTTCCCCGCTGTCCTGATCCTTGTGTCTGGACCACAGATAGAATCCCACAAAATTCATCGGGATATAATAAAACGCGTTCAGCATAAATTCCCCATACAGATGATTGTTGAAAGTAAGATAAGCATAGATGGCCACATTAACGGTGGCAAACACATAGGTGCTGACCTTTCCCTTCGCCGCCAGAACCACACCCAGAATCCCCGTAATGCCGCTGATCAGCGCGAGCAGATTGTCTCCCCAGATGATGCTGAGCACCACCATGATCACCGTTGACAGCAGCAGCCAGCTCATCTCAAATTTACTCCAGCCCTCAAAAAATTTTTTCACCTTATCCATCGTTTTTCCTCCCTTTTTCAAATTCTTCCGCCGTTAAGGTTGGGCCCTTCACGCCCACCACCATTGCGGACACCCGGTTTGCCGTGCGAACCGCCTCCTCCCAGTCTTTTCCGAGCTTCCTCGCGGCGATCACCGCCCCGATATGGGAATCCCCTGCGCCGATGGTATCGACCACCACAGCCTTTTGCGGGGGAATGACGCATCCATGTCCGTTGACCCGCAGATAGGCGCCCTTGTCACCGAGCGTAATCAGAACCGTATTTTTCGTCTGCTCCTCCATCCGCTCTGCCGCCTTCTCTGCCGTCTCCGCCCCGGTAGCTGCCAGAGCTTCCGCCTCATTTAAATGCACCACCGGCGAGAGCGACGTCATTCTCCTGCCCTTCTCCCCGGAAATGTAGGTAATCCGCGGTCCGGGCGCATAATATACCGTAAGCTCCGGATGCTTCTCCAAAAAGTCCAGAATCACATCCCCGCCTTCTCCCTCCAGCTCATAGCCGGACACATAAGCGGAATCGTATCTGCCGGCATCGAGACGGTCAAACCATTCCCGCTCAAACCGGCACTCGATTCCCGGCATAGTAAGAAACGTTCTCTCCCCATCCGCCTCCACCAGACACAGGCAGTAGCCGTTGTCCGACGTCTCGGATTTCACCGGGCTGCCATGCCCGTTCCTCATAAGCGCCTTCTCAATAAAATCTGCATACATTCCTGTGCCCACCGGCGCAAACAGCGTATAGTCCACCTGAAAATGCTTCAGGATATCCGCCACATTATAGGCGCATCCTCCCACTGTCATACTCTGTGTTCTGGCATATATATCCTCTCCCGACACAGGCAGCCGGTCAATTTCCATGATGATATCCAGCATGGCCGCACCGATCACTAAACATCCTTTGTCCATCTGCATCCTCCCCGTCTTTCTGAAACTGCTTCCGCATAAACCTTCAGGTCTGTCCCGTTCGCCTTCTCAATCTGTTCTGCATACGCTTTCGGTATTGCCCCAAACCCGTTCGCGCCACCGCAGACCGCCGTCGCCATGGCGCCGATCGTATCGGTATCGCCGCCCAGATTAGCACACAGCAGCGCGCACTTTTTCACATCAAAGCTGTAGTAAGCAATGGCCAGCGCCGCCGGTACGGATTCCGACGTGTTGACGCCTGCACCCACCAGATTATAGAGCATTTCCAGAAACCCCTCCTCATCGGAAGCGTAGGCATCCGCCAGCCTGACGCCAAGCCTTGTTCTGGCTCCCAAAGAAGGGCTGGGGGTGGATGCGCCCAGAGAAAGCGCATATTCCTCCACGGAAAGCGCGTCCGTAATCATGCGTTCCCTGTCCCCGTAAGAGACAGCCGATGCCACAGCCATGGCAATCATGGAAGCGCCCGCAATCGTAATGTCACTGGTGTGCGTCACCTGCGATACCGCCGCCACATATCTGCACAGCTCTTCCCCCTGTTCTGGCTCAAAGAGCGCCCCTATTGGCGCAATTCTCATGGCTGCGCCGTTGGAAACCGCCTCATCTGAAAATGCCTTGGCACTCTTTCCCTCCTCATAAAGCTTCAGGGCAACCTTGGATGTGGGACCAAGAATATTGTTCTCGAAGGCATTCTCTTTTTTCGCCCACTCCAGAATATGTGCCGCAATACTCTGCCCCGAAGGAACAAAATCCGTCTCTATCAGGCTGTCCAGAATCGCCAGCGCCTGCCCCGTATCATCCGTAAACTGCCCCGCCTGATACTGGTATGAAATCGCATTCTCCGGGCATCCATCCAGAAAACCGGTGATTTGACCGTAGTGTGCCTTCACACGTTTTCTGCTCCAAAGCTCAGGCGGCATGCCCATAGCATCCCCAATCGCCATTCCATATAAAACCCCCAACACCTTGTCATTCATGTTCTTACATCTCCTTTCACTTGTTATAATAAGTTATTTTATTTATTATATCAATCCATGATATTAACAGAATAAGACCCAATATTTTTGTATATTTTGCACAATCAGGTATGCGGTTTACTTTCCCCCTTCTTTCCCGTATAATTTATAGGGACGGTTGTTCCGGCAGGAATCCCGGCCGCTCTGCCGGAACCATGGAAGCCGGACGTTTTCAAAAGAATGACATCATACGGGAGTTTTTAAACATGGATTACGAAACAGACCGGCATTTGCCAAAATATGCCGTAATAGAGCAGGATTTTGCGGCGAAAATAGAATCCGGCGAACTGCCGGGCGGTTCCGAGCTTCCCAGCGAATCTGATCTGATGGCGCTGTATCAGGTAAGCCGTGTCACGGTACGGCGTGCAATAGATGAGCTGTATCATCATGGATACATTGAAAAAATGCAGGGAAAGCGCACCCGTGTCAAGGGACATGTTCCCCTGCAGGAGCTCTCCTCCGCCTACAGCTACACGGAAGAAATCATCCGTCACGGCATGACGCCGAGCCGCAGGATCATCTCCTCGGAGCTGCGTATCTGCACACCGGCGGAAAGTGAACTGCTGCTGCTTCCAAAGGCAGACCCGGTCTTTCACATGGACCGCATCTATTATGCAGACGGTCTTCCCCTCTGCTTTACGCAGACAACGCTTCCTTATCGGATGTTTCAGGATATCGAGTCCTGCGATTTTAAGGAACATTCCCTGTACCATATTTTAGAAACCCATTACGGTATCACTATCACCAATACTTCCTTAAAGCTGAAGGCCGTTTCCAGCCCGGGCAATGTGGCAAAATATCTGGAAGTCAGCGACAACACCCCGCTGCTCCATTCCACCGGCCTGACCTACGGGAACTGCCACGGCGGAGAAATTCCCATAGAGATCTTTACCTCCTACTATCTCACCACCCGCTTCGAATACACGCTGGTGCAAAAACGGGGGTAGCTTTTATACACTTAATCCAAAGGCAAAGGAGACATACCGCCATGTATCATGGAAACAGACTTTTTCAAAAATACGCCGCCCTGTGTGCTGTCCTGCTGCTTATGACAGGATGCGGGAGCACGGCTGACAGCGGAAACAGCGTAGATACAGCCCTATCATCCCCTGCCGCTGAGAGCGTCGCCGCCGGGGAAACCCAGACACAGCAGGGAGATCTGACCCCCTTTCCCGCTTTCACGGCGACGGCTCTGGACGGCAGCACAGTCACGGAAAGCATTTTCAGCGAAAAGGATCTCACCGTGCTCAATATCTGGGGCACCTTCTGCGGTCCCTGTATCGGGGAAATGCCGGAGCTTGGCGAATGGGCAAAAGAGATGCCGGACAATGTGCAGATACTTGGTCTGATTATTGATATCAACGGGGAAGAGGACACGGAGCACCGTGATCTGGCGGTTGACATAACTCAGAAAGCCGGTGCGGACTTTACAAACCTGATCGCCAATATGGACTTCGCGCCAATCCTGAAAGATGTGGTCGGCGTTCCCACGACCCTGTTTGTTGACGGGGAGGGCAATCTCGTGGGCGACCCGGTCGTCGGGGCAAACGTGGATGGCTATAAAACCTTCGTGGAGGAATATTTGGGTGAACAATAAAACAAAAATACTTGTCAGGACAGCGGGACTGATCACCGCCTGCGCCTTTATCTTCCATGGCTTTACACGGGGCGAGGCGGTTATTGTTCTGCATAAGGCTGTCAACATCTGTCTGGAATGTATCGGTCTGGGCTAACCGCTTACAACACAAAACAGGCAGTTCGGCCTGCGGTCTCTGGCGGTAACTATTTCTAAAATGGAAAAAATGGGTAAGCATAGGAAAATCAGCTATAAAATAAAACGGAAGCTGCTGCAGATCATCGCCTTTGGCTGTTCCAACGCGCATCTTCCCAATTTTAAAAGCGGCAGAATCTATACGGGGAAATGGAAACAGTTCTGCAATCCTGGACTGAACTGCTATTCCTGTCCGGCGGCCGGCTTCGCCTGCCCCATCGGGGCTTTGCAGGCGGTCAACGGTTCCATGCCGTTTTCTTTCAGTTTCTATGTGACGGGACTGCTTCTGGCCTTCGGCATTCTGCTTGGCCGGGCGGTCTGCGGCTGGCTATGCCCTTTTGGCCTGCTGCAGGAACTGATTCACAAAATCCCCTCTCCGAAGCGGAAGCTGAAAAGGGGATTTGTATATGTAAAATATATCATTCTTGTTGTCTTCGTCCTGATCCTGCCGGTGGCGGTCACCGACTACATGGGCATGGGCAAGCCCGCCTTCTGCCAGTATATCTGCCCGGCGGGGACGTTAGAGGGCGGGCTGTTCCTTCTGGCGGCCCATGAAAGCCTCCGAAAAGCGGTCGGCGCACTGTTCGGCCTGAAAATGGCCGTTCTCATTGTGACACTCATCGGCTGTATATTTTTTTACCGCTTTTTCTGCCGGGTGCTCTGCCCTCTGGGAGCCATCTACGGACTGTTCAATAAAATCAGCATTTTTCATCTGGAAGTGGACAGCCACAAGTGTATCGGCTGCGGGAAATGCAAAGCGGTATGCGGAATGGAAGTGAATCCCGTAAAGGAGCCTGACTCGGCGGAGTGCATCCGGTGCGGCGCCTGTGCGGACGCCTGTCCGACAGGAGCTGCCTGTCTTGGATTTTCTACAAATTGCAGCAAAAGTCTACCTCGATAGTATAGTTTTTTACAAAAGGCAAGCATCCTGTACAATGCCTGCCCCATTTTACAACTTCTTTTCCATCAGATAAAACCGCCCCATACGCCAGTCCGCAACCCCCCTTTTCTCATAGCCGTTCCCCGTATACAGGGCAATGGCCGACGGATTTTTCGTAAAGGCATCCAACCTTATCGCTCCTATCTTCTGTCTGCGCAGCTCCTCCTCTATATGCCGTAAGGTCTGCCCCGCCACTCCCCTGCCCTGAAATTTCGGGTTCACACAGAGTCTGTGAACAATACGGTACTCTTCGTCCGGGTACTGCCAGTCCCCGTCGTCATACTCAGGTTCGCAGATCTGATTCACAGTAAACGTGACGGCTATCTCTCCGTCTATAAGTCCAACAGACAATGTATTTTCCTGCAAATCATTTAAGAAGTCTTCCCTTACAGGATACATTTCATCCCACTGGAAAATCTTCTGTTCCCGCATATGGGCGATGGCGGATGCCACCAATTCACAGATATTGTCTATGTCAGTCTCCCATGCTCGTCTAAACTCCACTTTTAATACTCCGGTTCTTTCGAATTCTGAACTTCTATCGTACATACGCTTCCATCTTTAACAGTAATTGTATATCTGTCCAATGAACTTCCCTCGGGATCGGATACTTCATAATAAGTATACCCGCTGTCAGAAGTCTCCATCTCACAATTAAATTTTGCCGTCGATGTCTTTACCGCTTCCTCAGAATCGCCGACCTTGATCTCGCCGGGAAACACAAGGTCAAATTCAGGTCCGTTTACGCTCGACTTCATGGTGACTGCGAAACAGTTCTCCACAACAGTTGCATAATCCGCGTAATTTTTCACCATCGTATGCAAAGTCTGATTGTTGTACCTGAGATCTACCCAGCCATTTCCGCCCGCCGCCACTTCACTGTCAGAGCCGGCTGTGTCAATTGTAAATCCGTTATCCAGCAGGACAGATACCGGACAGGGCAGCGAATACACAACTCCCTCCATCTGCACGGTATATGCATAAAAATCATCCCCTAAAGACTTGGGTGCCTGGTACGCCTGCACCAGCTCCGGCACCTCCTCATTTATGGAATTATCAACTCCTTCCAACTCCACAATATTCTCCAGCTCGATCTGCAATAATGCATTTTCTTCTTTATACACGTACAGCTCGATCTCCCGATAAATATCCAATTGATATGTCATCGAGTAGTACATATCACCGTCATAGTCTCTGCTCGGTTCCCCGTATGCCTTCTTAATATCGTCCACACCAGACACGCCGTACTGTATCCCGCCGGGAAGAAAAATCTCCCAATCACACCCCTCCAGATAATACTTATCCAATGTGAGTCCTGCCACCATACTCTCTGAAAACGGAACTGTATTCATGGACAGATTGGCAAGTTTCGTATATACCTTGAAGCCGTCTTTCTTCCAGATCTCAACGCCGGTGTACTGATTGGAGGACAATGTCTGTGTATTGTCTCCGTCATACTCCCACCCCAGCGCCTCAAAATCCGAATAGAACATCGGAAACTGATATACTGTACCTTCAATGGATATCTGGAAATCATATAAATCATCAGATAACTCAACCGTCGCAGCAGTCGGCTTTTTCTCTTCTTTCGTTTCTTCCTCTACTTCCGCTTCTTCCTCTACCTCCGGTTCTTCCTCTACTTCCTCTTCCGGCTCCTTGTCACCCATTCCTTCTTCCACTTCTGCCACTGCCTCACTTGCTTCGGACAATCCTTCAGATTCCTCCACTTTCGATGCGCCGCATGCTGTTGCAGACAACACGCAGCTGAATGACAATAATAATACCAGGATTTTCTTTTTCATACGTACCTCCATCGAGAAACTTTTTATCATTTTTGTAACAGCTTTACTAAGCATATCATAAAAGTGTCAAAAATGTTACTGGAATTTATCATTTATTTTTCCGCCGGTATCATTATATCATTTATACAAA
>CAMWJF010000029.1 GCA_947174505.1 uncultured Lachnospiraceae bacterium | reverse complement strand
GCATCCGCAGCAGATTGGCAAAAGCCAGCACACAGACCGCAAAGACCGCACAGCATATCACTTCTCTTCTCCAGTCCGTAAACACCCCCGCCAGCTTACAGGATAACAGCAGCACAAGAGCCGCATCCAAAAGAAACGCCGCCCCCACAGTATAAGAGACCGAAAGCCGTTTTGTCACCGGCACCCGCCCGTAGACACCGCGTTCTTCGTCCTGCATGAAATAGAGCGCGGACGCCAGCCCCACAAAGGTAAACCAAATGGCCAGAATCCCCCGCAGGGGCGCCTGCACATAAGTAAAGTCTTCCCTTTCCCCGGGCGTCTCATCGGCATACACCATCTGAAACAGACTCCCTTCCACCGCCACATCGTCATAAATCCGGCGAAGCGCCCCGTCGGTCATGTCCGTAATCCCCAGCTCATCCCGCACATAGCCCGCATAAACCGCATAGGAAAAGGAATGGTAGATGGCAGCGGACAAAATCTCACGCCCAAGGATCAGGGACACGCTTTCCTGCCGTTCCACCACCGTCACCACCGGGCGCACCCTGCGCTTTTTGGCAAGCGCCTCTATTCGTTCCGCCAGATCCTCCGAAAAGATCCAGGCAGCGTCCGCCTCCCCGGTTTCCACCATGCGCCGCGCCTCTTCCCCGTCCTCACATTCCAGATAGCGCAGAACGCCCTTTCCATCCAGAAGCTTCTCCGAAATCTCCTCTGCCGCCGCATCCCCCTCAGGCAGATACAGCGCGATCGCGGCAATCCCGGCCTGCTCTCCCGAAAGCCGCCCGACGCCTGCACAAAGCAGGGGCGCAAGGCAGAGCATCAAAAGAAAGCCGCCCTTTTTCAGGAGCCTTTTCTGTAATAAAACAAATCGCTTTAACATCCCACCCGGCATGTCCCTGTCCTCCTGCCGCTGCACTTTCCCCGCCAGCCGCTTTTCCTGCCCTGCCGCTTCTGCATTTTCCCCGCCAGCGGCCTTTCCTGCCCTGCCGCCGCTGCCTTTTCTCCCGTCAGCGCTTCCCCGTCACTTCATTCTTCCCTTCCTGACCGCCGCCGCCAGAAGCAGGAACACCGCCAGCCAGAGGAAAACAGCCCCCCAGGCAGCAGCCGGAATTTTCCCTAAGACTCCCGCCTGCACAAAGCGCGCCGCCGCGCCGGAAGGTAAAAACGCGCCCAGCGACTGCATCTTCTCCGGGAAAAAGGCGGAAGGATAAAAGTACCCCGAAAGATACCCCATGCCGATCCCGCAAATAAGCTGCAAAAGAATCCCGTTTACAATTCCCTCCGCCGCCTCAAAGAGAAAAAACTGCAGGGCCGCAAACAGGACCGCCACAGGAAACAGGACCGGCAGAAATGCCAGAAAAGGCGCCGCTCCCATACCTTCCCATTCGGGAATCCGAAAAAGCCCTCTCTCCAGCCCGAAGCCAAGGGGCAGACACAAAACGGCAAGCCCTACAGTCACAAGCAGCAGATACGCCAGATATTCCCCCAGAATCTGTCGGAAGGCCCCCACGCCCCGGGCCTTCAGAAAGCTGGAAAACGCGCCGTTTCCGTGCACAAAAAGGGCGCTGTTCAAAAGCCCGGAAAGCATAAGGAACAGCAGTATCATGCCGCTAAAGTAATACAGTTCCAAAGATAAGCCGTCCCCATAACCCAGAACCTCCACTTCGCCGAAGCCGCCCCGGGCAAGCACCAGATTAATCAGGGCAAGATTCAGCTTATCCGTTTCCCGCCCGGTCTCCTCTCCCCTGCCCTGATCCAAAAGCACCCGCTGCATGGCATAAATCGCGCTCTGGGAACAGGTCACCAGCGTGGAAGCCAGATCCGTGATTTCTCCCATCACCATAGTTCCCAGCCCCTGCTGCCCCTGCGTGGCCGTATAGGTAATCAGGCGGTCGTTTTCCCCATATATAATGGATTCCATCAGCCCCTCCGGCACCCGCATCACGGCATAAAGCTCCCCGCGAAGAAAAGCCTCCTCCGCCTCCTGCTCCGACATAGGAACAAGCTCGACCATAAAACGGGAGTCATCCGTCTCCTGCACGGCCGCGATGCCAAACCCCAGATAAGAATCCGACAGATCTCCCACCATGCCGATCCGATATCTGCTTCCCTCCGCCGCGGCCGCTCCCTGCGTAACCAGCAGACAGGCCAGCGCACCCACGCAGACACAGACAGCCAGATCCACCAGTATCTGCCCGGGAAGCAGTCTTGCCGCGCGTTTCAGTTGTGCCAGAAAATAAGCCGCTGTCTGTCGCATCTGTTCCTCCCGATTTTACTCTACAGAGAATGCCCGCGCTTTTCGCACAGCTCCTCCGCCAGTCTGTGAAAATCTCCGTCGTACCGCCACGGATGCAGACGGCCTTCCTTTAATACATAACACACGTTACACAATTCCAGATCCTGCGCGTCGTGGGTCGCCATCAGCACGATGCCGCCCTCTTTTCTGTAACCATCCAGAAACTCACGGATATTCTCCTTACAGACAGGGTCAAGCGCCGCCGACGGCTCGTCCAGCACCAGTATCCCAGGATGGGAAACCACCGCACAGCCGATGGAAAGACGCTTCTTCATGCCGCCCGACATGCGGCGCACCGGCGTTTTCAGAAAACCGTCAATCCCCAGCAGCTTAAGCGCACCCTCGGAAAGCTCCCGTTTCAGCGTCTCCCTGTCATACCACATGCGGAGATTGTCCCAGGCAGTCAGCTCCTCCATCAGCGGGTCTCCCTGCGGCACATAGCCCAGCACCTTCGGGATCTGCCCGGGATGGCGCAGCAGATCGGTTCCCCGAGGCGGGACGGGACGGGTTTCCTCCTGCCCGCGCGCCGGGCGTCCGTCGGCCTGCCGACCTGTTTCATTTGGACGCCCCTGTACATAAAAGGAGCCGCCGTCCGCACGCCGCACGCCCGCCAAAATGGAAAGCAGCGTGGACTTCCCGCTGCCGTTACTGCCGAGGATAGCCGCACAGCTCCCGGCCCCCAGTGAAAACGTGATATCCATGAGCACTTTCTTTCGGGCATATGCTTTTTTGATCCCGGTCACTTCTATTTCCATGAACACTCCCATCCGCCGCGCCCTGGCCGCTTCCCCGCATCCGAAACGCTGCCGCTCCCGCTTTCCTGCCATTAAGCCGCGCCGCATATAACACCTTTGACCGCAGGGAGGGCTACTGCCTCAGCCCGGCAAAGGCCTCCTCCACCGCCTCCGCGATACAGCGCATACCCGCCGCCGTAGGATGCACCCCGTCGCTTGTCATCTCGTGCAGATTTTCTATGGTGACGCCGCAGTCAGACAGATCGATCACGGGAAGCCCCCTGCTCCCGGCAATCCGTGCAACCGCCTCCCCATAATCCGCAGACGTAAGCTGCTCGCCGTTGACAAATTCCACATAGGGCGTGTCCGTTCCGTAATCCCCCACCGGAAGCAGGGTACAGCAGTAAATTTCCGCCAGCGGATAATTGGCCTGCACCTTGTCAAGCATCAGGGTGTAAGCGTCGCTGAAGGTTTCGACCACGCCCTCTTCCACCAGCCCGGTTCCGTCGTTGTCCCCCAGCGGAATGGCTTTCAGCATGTCGTTGGTTCCCAAATATATGACAATCCTGTCAGGACATGCCCCCTCCGGGCCGGAAAGATCGTTGGTGCGCAGCTCATTACAGCCGCACTGGGGATCTGCCGTCCCCGTGGAATCCCCCGCCACGGTCGCCCCGGAGCTGGAACCGTTCACATAGAGGGTAAGCTCCAGATCATCAGTCACCCTCCGCCACCATGTATCTTCCACATCCGCCACCTCGCCGTTTTCCGGAAAAAAGGCATAGTATCCCACAGGATTGCAGCCCTGATAAGTGGAAATACTGTCCCCCAATATGGAAAACGTGGTGCCTGCAAGCTGCACCGCCGTCTCTTCGCCGCCCTGCACGCCGTCTGCCTCCGCGTTCCCCTGTGCCATATCCCCACCGTCTTCCGCTACAGTTCCCGCAGCTTCCTGCGCGGTGCCGCCGCTTTCCTGCCCCGCATCCGTCTCCCTTTGACCCGACACGCCGTCATCTCCTGCCGCATCTGCGCTCTCCACGCCATTTCCCTGTATATCCGCGTCTTTCGTGCCGCCCCCGCAGCCCCACAGTGCCGCTGACACCGCCATCGCGCAAACCGCTGCCAAAACCGCTCTCTTCATTCGTCCGCTGTCCCCGTTTTCTCTGTTTTGTGTCACTCGTCCTCATCAGCCGGATGGCCCGCCGCCATCCGGTTCCGCCCTATTTTTTCTTGAACATGGACTGTCTCGCGCCGTGCATTTCCCTGTGCGCCAGCACATCGTCCACCGCGTCCATGCGCAGTCCCGCGTCAATAAAGTCGCAATACTTACAGAACGGATAGTTGTGCCTGCCTGTGGCGATGGCCTCCCGAAGCTGCCTGTACTTCTCGCTGTTCCAGCCTTCCCTGAGAGATGTGGTATTTAAATCCGCCATCTCCGTCACCTCGAAATTGTCACAGCAGCAGATCCCCAGCTTTCCGAAGGGCGTGATCCACAGATCCGTAAAGGGCATCAGGCATGTCTCCTTGACGACCTTCCCCTTGGACTGCTTGTTGGGGGCGCTGCCCGCACGGTTGGTCAGCACCTCCTTAAGATAGCGGATCTGCACCAGAATATCCACATCCTGAAACTCGTCCGGGTGCGCCTTGACGTAGTCGTGTATCACCTGTACATTGTCGTGCATCTTCATCTCCATCCCATAATTGTTGATGATGAGCTGATCCACATAAGGGACAATCTGCTTCACCCTATCCACGTTGAGAAGCAGGCCGTTTGTGGACATGAAGATAAAGGCCTCTGGCAGCTTTTCCCTGGCGTACTTATGAAACTCCACGATGCGCGTGTCAAGCCACGGCTCGTTGTTTCCGTAAAGAGTCAGATGCCCCTTGTAATCCCAGTCGTGGAGCTGGTCGATCACGGAATAGTATAGCGCGTCGTCCATCTTCTTATAGGGACGCTTTTCCGCATGGATATTGGCGGTACAGAACTCGCAGGTGCTGTTGCAGCGGTTCACCGTCTCCAGATTCACCACAAGCGGATGTGGCGCCTCCTTATGACTCATAAAATAATCAATATATCTTTTCTGGGATCTCCTGCGGCTGACAAACTGCAGTTTTAAATAGCTCTCGCTGGCAACCCAGGGCAGATACTTTTTCGCGTTCCACCCGATCACTCCCCCGAAATTGTGTACTCTGATTGGCATAATTACATCTCCCTCTTATTCAACCTGTTTTCGCCATGAAAGCCTTCGGTTTCCCCACCCTATACATCCGTCACGGTAAATGTTCCGGTGAGCAGGCTCCCCTTCCCGTTATCGCGCCGTCCGCGCACGGCTTATTGCTTACACGCATATACATACACCGTCATACTCCCGTCGTCCGCCGTGTACTCACCCAGCAGGGAAAGCCCGGTCTCCCGCGCGTTGGAAAGCTTTATGCGGGAAAAAAGATACTGCCCGCCAAGCGCCCGGAAAGCCTCCCCATCCATGTAGATGTGGTCGTCCGTGGCGTAGACAGTCTTCGTGGCGCTGACAATGCTCAAATCCGTCCCCGAATACAGATAGGCTCTGGCTCCCCAATCGTCATAATAGATTCTGGTAGCCTCCACCCGCTCCAAAGCCGGGGCAATGATCTTTCGGAAGTCCTCCTTGTACTGCTGGGAATAAAAGCCCAGATAGCCGTCCAGCGTGGCAATCCCGTTATACTCCAGCACCGCCGGGTGGAACCCGTAGGCCGCCGCCCACTCTCCCTGATAACCGATCTCCTCCTTGATCTCCTCAAACAGACCGACGGCGTAAAACTGCTCATAAGAAAACTCGTCCACTTCCTGCCCGTGAAAATGCTCGTATGCCCTGTTATAGCAGGTGTTATATAAATCGTTATACCTCGTCGGCGAAAGGATCACGGCAAGCACAGCGAAACAGACAATCCCGTTGGCAATCCACATCTGCCATACACCCGCATCATAAAGCCTGCGCAAAACCAGAAACAGGGCCGCATACCAGAGAAACGGATTAAAAAAGACCGTCCGGTTAAACTGCCAGCCCTCCAGCGGCGGAATCAGCTTTTCCACCAACGTGCGCAGCGGCTCGAAATCGTACAGGCCGTACACCACGCAGTTAAACAGAAGAAAAACCATCAACAAGTTAAAGGGATCGCGCAAAATCGCCTTTCCCTCTTTTTTCCTGAGATACGACACATTGTTTCCCAAAAAATAAATAAGGCAGACAGGAAGCACCACTTTCCCATGTACGCCGTCCGCGTGAAATATGCCCTCCCGGAACACCTGGCCGGTTTCCGCAAAGATTTCCGGCAGGGAGAGGCTTGCGTTCACAATGGAAGAGCGGATTGTCACCTCGTCGCCAAAAAGCATCTGCCCGAACAGGCGGTACTCGCAGACGACGAATCCGGCGGCCAGCACAAAAAGCGCCACCGTAAGCCTCCACACGCCTCTTCTCTCCCGGCGCGTCTCTTCCCCGCTCTCTGAGTCGCCGTCCGCCCGATAGTTCGTCTCCCGGCGTATTTTTCTGTGCCCGGGCAATGACAGGCCTGCGCCGTTTTCCGGCTCGGCATTTCTTTTCAGACGTTTTTTCGCACCCCCATGCACCGTCCGACAGACCATCCACACAATCACCAGCGCCAGATACCCCAGAATAAAGATCCCGTGGTAGGAAAAATAGGACAAAAGGGGATAGGCAAACAGCGCGGCATACCAGCCGTACCACCGTTTCCCCTGTCCTTTGTATAGCTTAAAAAGCAGCCAGACACACAGCGGAATCGAGGCAAAGGCGAAACCGAAAGCAGGAAAAAACCAGCAGATGCCGTAGGCAAACCCTGTCATATAAACAACGGGGCGGTATTTTTCGTACTTCTCACCGAGCAGTTCTCCCGCCAGCAGGCGGAAAGAAAACATACCGATCAGAACCTTTCCCAAAAGCCCCAGCACATAAGCCGTGTAAGTCGGAAAAACCATGAAAAGCAGGCTGTATAGTGAAAATTCCGAGGGAAGGTTGTCCCGGCTGACCCCGCCGAGAAAGGGCACGTCCACGCCGTGCTTCCAGAACGAATCCGTATTTTTGAGCATCTGGAACTGCGCCAGAAACAGATCCATATTGTCATGGACGCCGATATAGCTGCGCTCCCCGTAGCCGAAAAACACCGCCGCCATCAGCAGCAGGAATCCGGTGACCGGAAAGAAAAACCAGTATTTTGTTATCCACAGAAACCATTTCTGTTCCGCAAGTCTTTTCATACGCCCAACCTAACATTATTTATTGCCGCTTCATCCGACGCCTTCCTGTCTGATTTGGAAAAATGCCTTTCCATTATGACATCTTTGTCATATTTTTTCCTTCTTATGCCGCCCCGTACGGAACACAAACAGCTTCTGCCCGAAAAAGTTCATCACAATAAAGATCCCCATACCGAAAATCATGGCGATATTGTCAAGAAGCGCCTGTGAAAATGCGCCGCCCGCCGACAGCCCGGACACATCCAAAAGCCACCCCACAAGGGGCTGCGCCACGCTGAACGACACCAGATAACACACAATAATATTGAGGGCGAACCGCCAGGGCAGCCATTTGTCCCTGTTTTCCACCTTAAAGGTCAGTTTCGCGTTGGCATGGTAGGAAAAAACGCTGCCGATAAAGTATGAAATGCCGCTGGAAAGCCAGTAGTTCATATGGATCAGATTGTACAGCACCGCCATAATCGCCCAGCCCATCAGCGTATTAATCACACCCACCATGCCAAAGTGTATGACCTCCATGATAAAATCCTTATATTTCAAATACAGAGCCTTCATCCGCCTAAACTGCATCCTTTCCCAAAATACGCGCCCCTGCTGTTTTGTGATGTTTTTTTCGCCGTTATGTGTTATGATGAACCCACGCAGGCATATTTTTGCATTTCCTGCCTCAGTTTCATTTAGTCGTGATACCGCACAGAACAAAACAAATTCCGGACAACCGGTAAAGGAGCGCCTATGCCAACATTAAAAATACACCATATCGGCTATTTAGTCAAAAAAATCGAGAAAGCAAAGCAGACCTTTGCATCCCTCGGCTATCTGGTCGAGCAGGACACCGTCCGCGACGATATCCGCAAGGTGGATATCTGCTTTCTCATCAAAGACGGTTACCGGGTGGAGCTGGTCTCCCCCTTCTCCGAGGACTCCGTGGTTTCGGGACTGCTGAAAAAATATAAGAATGCACCCTACCACATCTGCTACGAAGCCGAAGACCCCGAAGGGGCATACCGGGAACTGACCGAAAACGGCTTCGCCGCCATCGACACCCCCACGCCCGCGCCCGCGCTTGGCGGCCGTGACGTGGTATTTCTGACCAGCCCCGTGATCGGCATGATTGAATTGATTTACTGACCATTTCGGATATATGTTGTGATGGTCCCGCACTTTTTTTCCGTAAAATCCGTCAAATCCAGACTCGGCTCATAACACCAGTGCCGGTCTTCCTCATTGTACATCACAATCACATCGATATCCGCAAACTCTGCCTGCTCATCCTCTCTGGGACCGTAGGAACGGTTGATCTTTTTCTCGTCCTCCTCCCAGTAAAACACCTCGTCATAGCCGTGGAGGCGGAACCAGTGGTACATGGTCTTATTCCCCTCCGCATTCGGCGCAAAGCAGGATAAAACCTTTTTGTCCGTCCCCTGCACCAGCTCAAGGGTTGATTCCATCATGGTTTTAATGCTCTCCCCCCGATAGGTAAAATACCGCGCCTCCCGCAGCGTCACCCTGCCGTGGGCCGCCAGCATCAGGAGCAGGCAGAGCATATAGGCGATCCGCCTCTTGCCGCTAAGGGGCCGGAAACGACATCCCACAATCACAAAAAAGAATGCATATCCCAACACGCAGGGCAGGATATAGCGCTCCTCCAGGGCCGTCTTACTGTAAGTAACACACTGCGGCAGCACAACCGCCGCCGTAAGCAGTATTTCCCACCCCAGCTTTTTCACGTGCTCCCAGTAAGTCAGAAGAATCAGTCCCATCAGCACGCCGAACCGCACATACCATTTCAGGTTATTTCCCGCCGCCGCGCGCCACACCTGCATATACTGGTCAAGGGTCACACTCTCATCCAGACCTACATAAGAATAATTGTTCGTGCCGATCACAAACAGGATCAAAAACATTTCCACCGCAAACATAACGCCGATTGCCAGCAGATAAGGGAACCTGTGCCTGACCGTCTCCCACAGACACGCAGCCGTCACCCTTTTCCCCTTCATCCCGTCATACAGCACATAAAGACCCGCAAAGGGCAGAAGCAGGATAAAAGGCTCCTTGTATATTGACATGAGAAAAAAAGCGCCCACGCTGGAAACGGCATACCCTTTTTTGTCCGTGGAAAGCCATTTCAGCAGAAAAAGGAATCCCACCGCGAACATCATCATATCATAGGACTCCTGCGGCCCCAGCTTCCACCATACCGCCGACTGGTAGCCCACCATCACCGTCAGGGCAAAAAGCGCGGCATGGACCATATGGCACTTCATCTGCCTTGCACAGTAATAGAGCGCCGCGAGCGTCACGACAATCTCCGCCGCCTTCACAACTGACATCGCTGTCAGATTAATGCCGAACAAATAGGTCATCAATACCCGGTTGATATAGTACAGCGGCCGGAAGCGGAGCGTCAGGTCAAAACCCACAGCCTCCCGCAGACAGTCCCAGAGACTGTAACCGTCCAGCGTCATCCAGTCCACATACTTGGCAAACTCCCAGTCATCGACCAGATGAAATCCCGACGTCAGTGTACCCGTGACAATGACCACACCAAATACCAGCGCGGCAAAAAAAGTCCAGACCAGGACGGTCTCGCTCTTTTTACTCATTTTCTCCAGTTTTTCGTAAAAAATCTGCACCCTGTCCAGAAATCTGTTCACCATGCCGCGCGCCGCTGTCCCTCCCCATTGATTCCGCCGTACGGAGAATGCCTGTACTTTGGCCATTCTCCCGTGTGAGACTTTTCTCACACTGTGATCTGGCTGATAATGATATCCGCCATCTCGCCCACATTCTTCATGGAAACCACCTGTCCCATGTTAAACTTCATGCCGAACTCCTGCTCCACAGCCGCCAGAAGGTTGATGTGCTCCAGAGAATCCCACTCCTCGATATCATCCGCCGTGGTGGCGTCCGTGACGGTAATCTCCTCGTCGTCAAACACATCCCGGAAAACCTCGTTTAACTTTTCGAACACTTCTTCTCTGCCCATATGCCTGTCCCATCCTTTCTATAACTAAGCTTTAGAAGTACTTTTCACGTTGATTACGGTATTCTTCTTCTCATAATTCTGCGGAATTTCAAACCGCCATATTGTGACACATGTGTCAGTTTCGTCCGTCTTTTCAAATCCAATGCTCTGATAAAATTCCTTCACCATGGCGTTTTTGGCGGTGGGGTAATAATATCCCATAATCGTCCCGATCCCACAGTCCCGGCACGCCTCCACCACACTGTCCATCATGGCGTATTCCATATCCCGCTTCAACACGCGGCAGCTCATCAGCCACAGCTCCAGATGCAGCACATCACCTCCTGCCGCCGCCGTATCCGGCTGCTCGCCCCGCCTGTAAGTCTCCGTGTCCGCCGTCGTCCCCTTCCTGCCGATCACCACGGAAACCACGCCGTTATCCCCGAAACGGTCCGTCAGCTTTCCATAGCGGGTGATATATTGCGGATTCGCCGCAAAGGCCTCAATCTGCCCTTGGGTAAACCGTCTTGTGGTCAGATTAAACTGATTACTCTTATTGGTAAGCTGGGCAATCCGCGCCATGTAAACCGGCTCAAAAGGACGGATCGTCCCCTGCATTTCCAGGGACAGCAGATACTCCCGGTAATCGGCAAAACGCTCCTGCTGCACTTTTCTCGCCATATTGGCCCGATACATCTCATTTCGCTTCCTGTCATCTTCCGACAGACCTGTCACCTCGAAAAAGCCGCTGTGATCCAGCACACGGATATACTGCTCCGGCGTGCCGATCTCGGGAACCGCCGTCCCCCCTGTCTGGGCGCGCACAATCTCCCGCTCCGCCGGGTTGTCGTCCGCGAATACCAGACTGTCCGGCAGAATATTCAATTCCTGCGCAATGGCTGTGATATTCTGGCTCTTCGGCTCCCAGTTCGCTTTGATCAGGACAAAGTCCTCTGGCTTAAGAACGCCCTCGGGATGATTCAGCCCGGCTATGGCGTTGTCATACTCGTTTTTGGAGTTCACGGCCAGCATAACGCCGATGTCCTTCTGTGCCCTCACATAGCCCTGAAATTCCGAATAAACCTGTCCCATCGGCGTTTCCTGCCCGATCTCCAGATTCTCCGGGCCGTCGTCGCCCACAACGCCGCCCCAGAGCGTATTGTCCAGATCAAGAACAAGGGCTTTCCTGTTTCTGCCGAAAACCGACTTGATAATATTCGCCAGATTGTGGGCAAAGACAGGAATCGCCTGCATACAGCAGGCATACTTGTACATATGCCAGTACAGGGAGTCCGCCCATCTGTCAAGCCCGTAGGAAGCCGACAGATAATTGATGTCATGAATGTAAAAATTCCCGTGCTCCCCCGCGTACTGATAAAATTTTTCATTCAGTCTGTTGATAAAGCTGATCCGTCCCTGCGGATACACGCCCTCCTGATTGCCAAGCAGCCGGTAATGCGGATACTCAAAATTGTTCTGGATCACAGGGCAGTGCCAGACTTGTGCAATCTTATCCCACATCACCTGAAAATGGGCATACTGCTCCGAAAGCAGCTCCTCCACCCGCTCCTCCGAATCCGAAAGGGAAGGCCACACCGTAATATTCCGGTTGGAGGTATGAATAAAAATCAGATCCGGGGCAAACGAAAGCAGCTCCGGGTTATCGAACATCACGTCCTGCCAGTACTGCGCGTACTCAGACTCGTAAAACACAGGGCGGATGCCCTGCTCCAGCAAAAACAGCTCCAGTATACGAATGATATCGTGCGTCGTGCTGCCTCCCAGAACCGCGATCCGCTTCTCCAGAAAATCAGACCGCTCCTCTAAAAGCGCCCGCTTCAGCTTTTTCGATTTTTTT
This sequence comes from uncultured Lachnospiraceae bacterium, assembly GCA_947174505.1. Lineage (GTDB taxonomy): Bacteria > Bacillota > Clostridia > Lachnospirales > Lachnospiraceae > UBA3282. The sequence goes on along the minus strand of CAMWJF010000029.1, from coordinate 40,828 downwards.
AAGATAAGCTCCCCGTCGAAAGGGTATTCCAGCTCCCGCATAAATTCTCCCTGTGTGTATCCTGTTCCTGCCTTTTTCTGACTCTGCCCATTATACACGGCCCCTGGACCCAATGTCGTCTGACCCTGCTTATATGCGCAAAGGGCAGGTTTTGGCACCTGCCCTTTATCATACCATATTTTACCTGCTCTATGCAATCATTCCTCCGGCGCATAATCACTGTAGATAATTTTCGCTATCTTCTCCGCGTATACCCTCGCTCCCAGAGGCGTCATATGAACACCGTCCGCCAGATACTGGTCAGCGGTGCCCGCATCAATGCCGCTGTCCTCAAAAGCGTTGAAGAAAAATACGCCTTCCCCCTCATACAGCCCTGCCACATAGCCTGCTCCCCTCGCATAAGTAATCAGCGGACCGTAGCCGTAATCCAGAGAATAGCCGTCACCGATGAAAGTATTGCCGTTAAAAACCTGACAGTAATGGGGCGCAACCAGCAGAATCCCCGCATCCGGGAAGCGTTCCTTAAGCCTGCCGACCGCATCCTCAAGCGCCCCCGTATAAGTATGGGTGCCGTCCACCGCCAGCGTATCCCCTCCTTCCAGGTATCTGCTGTTGGGAATCTGCCCGGTCAGAAAATCATTCACCCCGTACTCGATGATAAAATAATCCGTTTTGTCAAAATCGCACGTCTTCAGCACTTCCCCTGCCGCATACCCGTCAAAAATGTCCGTGTTGATATTTCCCAGAATCCCGTTCACCACACCAAGCAGACAGCGGGAATCCCATGTGGCGAAATTGTACTGTTCATTGGGCAGAAGCGCCGCCGTGGTGCCTCCCATGGACATGTTGTAGATCTTCGCATCCAACTGTTCACCGATAATATCCGCCGCGCCGCTCTCCGTGCGGTCACCGTCCATGATACTGTCGCCCAGGATAACAATCTGCATGCTGTACTCCCTGTCATCCTCTTCCTGGGGGGCGGAATCCCCGTTGTTTTCCCCTGTCGTTTCTTTTTTCTCCGTTTCCTGCTTCGTTATCTTGGCAGGCGTCGTCTCCTGATCCGCCTCACTGGCTGCGGGAGCTGCTTCACCCTCAGCAGTCACCACGCTGGAGCCATCCTTCAGGCTTCTCCATTCCTCCTTCAGCTCCTCCACGGCCTGACGGTTCTGCTCTTCCAGATCCAGTCGCTCCCGTTCCACCTTCATCTGTGCCTGTCCGTATACGATTTCAATAATCGCCAGAACACAAAATCCGATCAGAACCACCAGCAGCATATTGATACTCTGTCTGCCACGTCTCGTATTTCCCATCTTCTTACCGACCTCTCCTCCATAATAATAGCCGTTTTACAGGCTCTATTTATTTGCTGCATATTGGAGCAGCGCCTTTTTTCCCTGTCACCTGTATATACTTTACCACATTTTCCCCTGTTTTCCTATCATATACGCAGGGAATTAAAGAAATCTTCCACAAATCTTAATATGTTACTTGTTTTCCTTCTGACATGTTATATTATAATAGAGACAACTTAAAAATATGCGAAACAATTCATTTTACGAAAGGATAAAACGATGCCATTAATCAATCCGGGAGCACAGCCTGATGCACCCTCCTTCGGACATAGATACAGCCGGAATTCCCGCGGAAAAATACCCTCCCCTTTTCAGGGTGATCTTCTCTTTCTTCTGCTTCTTATTGTGTTTTACGCCTTATTACTGTATTTGATAAAACCGGTAGACGGCATCAACGACGACTGGGGCATGTACAGCATCCTCTCGGGCGCATACACCGGAACACCTGACGCTCATGTCATGTTTTTCCTTTATCCGCTCTCCTGGCTGCTTGCAAAGCTCTATACCCAGTGGAGCTTCATCCCGTGGTACGGGCTGTTCCAGCACGCCGTACAAATACTCTGCCTCTTTACGGTTTACCGGCGCACTCTGCGAATCCGTCACAGGCACAGTCCCCAGGCCTCGCTCCGTCCGCCCGCGCTGGCTGCTTTTCTGCTTCTGTTTTTCATCGTTGACCTGAATGTGATCGCAGAAGCGCAGTACACCACCACGGCGGGGCTGGCAGCGGCCGCGGCGCTGTTTTGCTTTATCACGTCCCGCATCAACCAGTCGCACGCCGGCTTTTTTCTGGATAATATACCGACCCTGCTTTTCGCCTGGGTTTCCTTCAGCATGCGCCAGAATATTTTCTATCTCATGCTGCCTATGGCCGGTATGCTCTGGCTCTGCAAATGGATTTCGGCCGCCAAAAACGAATATGAAGGAGCGGCGGTCAGGCTCCTTGGCTTTGCCCTGCTTTTATGTCTTGGTATGGGGCTGCTCTGGGGTGCAAACGCCGCCGCCTATTCTTCTCCGGAATGGTCTGATTTTCGGAAAATCAACCACTACCGGGAACGGGTGGGCGATTTCTACGGCTGGCCCGAATATGAGGAGTGCCGGGACGTTTTACAGGCGCTCGGTCTGGATGAAGAGGCTTACATGTACCGCAAAAGCGGCGCGCCGTACATTGGGCACGATATGTCTGTGGCCAACTGGAAACAGATGCACGATCTTGCCAGACGCTGTTACCTGGCCCGTACGAGCCTGAAGGAACGGCTGAAAAGCATGGCGGTTTCCGCCGTAAATGTCTTTTTCTATCAGGACGGTATGCAGCCCGCCAACCTTTTTGCCGGATTCCTGCTGCTCCTGACTCCCGTGCTGATCTTTATAGAGCGCAATGCCAGCGCTCTTTTCGTGTACCTGATGTATCTGTTCGGCCGAACTGTGAGCTGGGGCTATGTGCTCTACGAGGGCCGTTTCCCCAAACGCATCGTCCAGCCTCTGATTACCGTGGATTGCCTGATCCTTTTGGGCATCATTCTGGCCTTTAATCTGCTACCCTCTGAAAACCGCAGGCGGTATTATGTGATTCTTCCCCTGCTCTGCTGTCTCAGCCTTTTTTCGGTGTATGTCACGCGCCGGGATGTGGCCGTAAACTACCGGGTGCACGAAGAAACCTGGCAGGGTCTGCGCGCATACTGCCGCACACACCCGGACAATTTTTACATATGGACTTACGGCTCCGGGACGCTGGAGCACTTCTATGAGACGCCTTTTGGACGTGGGCAGGATATTTACCAGAACTTCATCTACACCAACTGGGGCGTAGTCTGCAATCCCAACACACAAAAAAAGCTCGACGCCCAGGGGATCGGCAACTTCGGCCGGGATGTGGTGGAAAGCGGTCATGTATACTTTATTCTGCAGGAGGCGCCCTACAACGAGGAGCACCCTGTCATCATGTATTTCCGGCATACCTATCAGGCAGGACTTTCCGTTGCGGATACCTTTACCGCCGGGGATACCAACTATATCGTGTATCAATTGTATCCCCTATGACCACTGGCCTTCCGGCGAATCACATGACACTCCCGTCATATTTTTTAAAAACAGATATATGTGTCAGTTTTTTGCCCTGCCGCGCCCGAACAGCAGAAGCGCCAGCGGCGTAACCGAAAGCATCAGCGGATACACATACCGGGTCAGCACACAGGGGCCAAGGAGCAGTGTCCCCGCAAGCGCCAGAAGATACACCGCCGGAAGCATCAGCACTGGCTTTTTCAGCCCGATACAGCAGAGACAGTAAAACAAAAGCAGATAACAGTAAAAGGCCGGCTGCATCACAAGCGCCACAGGCGGACAGTACCGCCACAGTTCATCTCCCGCCGCAAAATACCGGTAGAGTGACTGTAAGGGCTGCAATTTCTGATGCCTTACATAACCTGGCGCAAGCACCTCCATATAAGGCTGCTGGTCGCTGGGATAAGTGATCTGCAGATACCCTTTCGCATAGGAATACACGTCGTTCAAATAAGTCACATCCGTCAGATCCCACATACCCTTATTTTTTAAAAGAAAAGCCTGTAAATACTCACCCGGATAACGAAGCCCCAGCGAAACCCACTCCCTGGCAAATATCCGAAGTGTCTCTCTGTCACCTGTAATATCCTTTTTGCTCCTGTCTGCAATGGCAGACACATATTCCGGCAGATTTTCTCCCCATACCGCGGCAATCGCCTCCCGGTCCTCCTGCGTCAGCTCCTCCCTGTGATACTGCGCAACCCTTGCGATCTGCTGGGCCGGGACGCTCAGCATCTCTCTGGCATAAGTGTCGCTGGTAGCCGAAACCGCCTGCACCATCAGCGTATTGAGAATCAGATACAGAAGAAAAGCCGCCCCGTGGAAAGCACAGGCCTTCCTGAAAAAAGCTTTCTTCCGTAGGATAAAGAAAGAAGCCGCAATCACATATAAAATCCACGCGTAAACGCTGTTGTTGCGGAACAGAAGCAACAGCGCCGTCAGAATCCCGTAACAGGCAAACCACCCTGTTCTCGGGCTTTCCCCACCCGCCGCCAGCTCATAGACAAACACCGTAAACACCATGGTAAGCGCCGCATATATGGTATCCTTCGTGATGGAGACAGCCAGCATCCCGTGGGTGGGAAAGACGGCCGCGCACAGGACAAAGGCATAGCAGAGCCATTTCGACACGCCGAGCCTGACAAGGCTGCAGTAAACATAGGCAAAGCAGGCCGCCACCACAGCCATCTGTAAAACAGAATACATTGCCAGCCCTGCCCGGTCCGGATTCGGAAGAAAGGCCAGAAGCTCTCCTGCCGCCAGACAGCCTTTCAGCATCAGCGTATGGATCAGCGGATGATGGGTGGTCAGTCCGCTTACCCGGATCTGATCGAGCTGGGGAATCACGTCATAGGCCATAATCGCCGGATAATAGGTGGCAAAGGGAATGCAGAAACCCCCGAAGACCAGGGCAAAAGCTCCCGCAAAGGAGCCTTTCCGTCCGCGCCGGGATCCTTCCGCACTTTCCGCCGTCTCCTTTGCCAGAAAAAAGAGCATATTCTGCCCTGCAAAGGTAAGGGGCGTGAAACAGACCACCCACAAAACCGCCTCCGGCACACTGCCGATTCCCAGATGGCTGTAAACAAGCCCCAGCACCTGCAATGCGGAAAACACCGCCGCCAGAAGTATCCTCACGGGAACCGGGAAAAAGACCTCCGACAGAAACAAAGCCCTTTTCCACAGACTATACAGTCCGAAGAGCAGAGCCAGCGGGAATATTCCCATCGTATACACGCCCCCCTGCGCATGGAGGAGGAGAAAAATCCGTCCTGCACAGACAAGCGCCAAAAACGCGGAAATCCCTGTGAGTGCAAGCTCCAGCGTCGATCGATTTTTGCTTATACTTTCCATAACCTTCCTCCCTGTCCGGTAAAAATGTTCTCTGTTTATTAACATCAGCGGGCCTATACATTATCAGGGGCATGTCCATTCACTGAACATGCCCCGCCTGTTTATGCACCGCCGATTTACTTCTCCCGCAGCCGCCTTGTCACAAGAGTCAGCCGATATTCAAAATCACGCCTGTTTTTCAGAGCCATATTGGATAACATTAATCCTGCAAACAGGGACTGTAATGCCGCCAGACCGATAAACCCGCAGACAAAAAGCGTGGGGAAGCGGTCCACCATCCCCGTCTCAATATAAGTGATAAAGATAGGGATAAAGAGCACTACCGCAAGCAGTGTAAGAATAACAGAACACAGCCCGAAAAAGCCAAAAGGCTTGTAATCCCGGTAAAGTTTCATAATCGTATGAAGTACTTTGTAGCCGTCCGAAAAGGTATTTAATTTAGATTCGCTGCCTTCGGGCCTGTCCCGATAGTCCACAATCACATTTTCGATCTGCATATTATTATAGACCGCATGGATGGTCATTTCCGTCTCAATCTCAAAGCCCGTGGAAAGCACAGGAAAGGTTTTTACAAAACCGTAGCTGAACGCCCGGTATCCTGTCATAATATCCTTGATATCACAGTGGAAAAGCCTGTTGATGCTGCCGCGCACAATGGAATTGCCAAAATTATGGAAAGGTCTTTTATTTTCCGTAAAATAAGTGGAAGAAAGCCTGTCCCCCACCACCATGTCCGCGCTGTGAAGAAGCACCTTATCCGCCATTTCCCTTGCGTACTCCATGGGATAAGTGTCGTCGCCATCCACCATAATATAGCACTCCGCCTCGATCTCCCGGAACATTCTGCGGATTACATTTCCTTTTCCCTGCATATGCTCATACCGGATCACCGCGCCTGCGTCCCTCGCAAGCTCCACCGTGCGATCCGTGGAATTATTATCATAGACGTAAACCACCGCCTCAGGCAGCGCTTCCCTGGCGTCTCCCACCACCTTCGCAATGGTTTTTTCTTCATTATAACAGGGAATCAGTACTGCTATCTTATCCATTCTCCGTCTCCCGTACTCTTAATCTTATTACTAAGTTTACCACACATTTCCAGTCTTTACTATCCGATTTTCTAAAAACCCTGATAGATAAACTCCGCCGCACTGTATCCCGGCCCGTAATACCCTAACAGGATCACCGCAAACAAAAGCGCATACCATAAAATCCAGCGCAACGGCAAAGGCTTCTTCGCAATGTACTCCCGCACCGGTTCCTTTCTCTGCTTCAGGGACACCGCCCACAGAAGAAGGAGGGAAAAAACGGCCACCGCCGTTTCGATCCCGTCAAGTCCGAGCTGTAACAGGGACCCGTCCACAAGAACCCACGGATTCCACACACGCACCGCTTCTCTCAGCATGGCAAACGCATCGCCCACCGAGGCGGCGCGGAAAAACAGATCGCCGATACACACCAGAAAGAAGGTTCGCAGGATACGGACGCCGTTTAAAAACCATCCGTCCTCCTTTAGATGAAGGCGCGCATTCAGACGCGCGAAGGGCGGTGCGAGAAGCTCCTCCATCACAATATAGAACCAGTGCAAAAGCCCGGAGCCGATCACAAACTTCCAATCGCCGCCGTGCCAGATACCCACCGTCAGCCACAGGACGAACATTGCCGCAAAAGTAGCGTACTGTTTTCCACGTTTTTTCCCGAATTTCTTCCTGAAGGACTGATTCAGGTCCGTAAAGAGTTTTGACCGGAGAAGGGGATAAAAAACATAATCTTTCATCCACACACCCAGCGTAATATGCCATCTGCGCCAATATTCCGCCACACTTCTCGAGAAAAAGGGCGTCTGAAAATTCTCCGGCAATGTGATGCCAAGACTCTGCGACAGTCCCAGCACAATATCCATACAGCCGAAAAAATCCGTGTAAAGCTGAAATGCGTAACAGACAGTGGAAACCCAGATATACGCGCCCGGATACCCTTCGTAATCCCCGTAAACCGTGTTCACCAGAACGCCCAGCCGCTCGGCAATCACCAGCTTCTTAAAAAACCCCCAGACCATGCGCTGTAATCCCTGTGTCACCTGCTTATAGTCGAAGTCGTGGGGAGTAAAAAACTGCTCCGCATGCTCCCTGTATTTTAAAATCGGCCCGGAAATCAGATTCGGAAAATACAGTCCGTAGAGCGCAAGTCTGCCGAAATTCTTCTGCACCTCCGCCAGTCCGTAGTAGACGTCAATCACATATCCCAAAAGAGAAAAGGTATAAAAGCTTACCCCCAGAGGCACCAGAAAATCCACGCCGGAAACCAGCTCATCCGGCCCGCCGAAAAGATACACGATACCATCCACAGTATTAATAAAAAAGTTCACATATTTCAGGGCAAACAGAACGCCTATATTGACCAATATAGTCAACAGCAGAATGCCCCTGCGCCTCTTTTCCGCCTCCGCAGGCGTTCTGTAAAGGAGCCCTGCCCCCGTATAACAGGCGCCCACGGACACCAGCGGATAGAAAAGCAGCGCCCCCTGTCCCGCAAGCAGACAGTACGCCACGCTGCACAACAAAAGAAACCCCCACTGGAGCTTACGGGGAATGCTGTAATATACAATTAATAAAACGGTGAAAAAACATAAAAAGTAGAAGGAAGTGATACCCATGCCTACACCCGTCTCCGCTTTCTCTGAGTCTGCGACGATTATATCATATTCTTTGAGAAGCCGCAAACACACAGCCTTGTATAATCCGGCTTGTAATAATTTTGTCAATACAGTAAAATAATTAACAGATTCGGGTGATCGGAGGCAGCTATGCTTTTTAATTCCATAACTTTTGCCGTTTTCTTACTGGCGGCATTTATCCTGTACCATATCGTTCCCGTCAGATTCCGGTGGGTTTTCCTGCTGGCGGCCAGCTATGCCTTTTACATGAATCTGCATGCGGCCTACGGCCTTTTGCTCCTGTTTAGTACGGTTCTCACTTATCTTCTCGCGCTGGGACTGGAAAAAAAACCGGACAATGCGAAAAGGAAGCTCTGCCTTCTGGGCGGCGTCCTGCCCCTTGTGGGCATTCTCCTTTTCTTTAAGCTGGGGGCTCCCGTCGTTGACCGCATCAACACACTGATCGGCGCCGGGCGGCTTGCCCTGCAGCCCCTCACCTTGAGAATCCTGCTGCCAGCGGGCGTTTCCTTCTATTTCTTCCAGTCCATGGGGTATCTGATTGACGTCTATAAAGGAAAAATCCGCGCGGAACGGCACTTCGGTTATTATGCCCTTTTCGTCTCTTTTTTCCCGCAGCTTCTGGCAGGCCCCATAGGCCGGGCGGACGCGCTTTTGCCGCAGCTAAAAAAGGAACGGCGTTTTGATTATGAAAATGCGACCTACGGCCTAAAGCTGATGGCATGGGGTTATTTTAAAAAGCTGGTGATTGCGGATGTTTTTGCCACTGTCGTAAATAAAGTGTACGACAATGCGCACAGCTATGTGGGACTGGTTTTCATCATCGTCACGGTGATGTTCGCCATTGAAATTTACTGTGATTTTTCAGGTTATTCAGATATTGCCATCGGTTGCGCAAAACTCTTTGGCATAGAGCTTGCCACAAACTTTAAAAGCCCGTACCTGTCTTTTTCCATCAGGGAATTCTGGAGCCGCTGGCACATTTCGCTGTCCACATGGTTCCGGGATTATGTCTATATTCCCCTTGGCGGCAACCGGGTTCCCAAGTGGCGAAACTGTCTGAATCTCCTTCTCACCTTTCTGGTGAGCGGCTTCTGGCACGGCAGCAGCCTGACCTATATTCTCTGGGGAGCCATCCACGGCCTTTTACAGATCGCAGAAACCTTTGTTTACCCGAAGACCAGACGGGGCGTTCCCGTCGTCAGGAAAAAGCACTGGTGGCAGCTCCCCGTCACCTTTGCCCTGCTCTGCTTTACGTGGATCTTTTTCCGGGCAAACACCATTCAGGATGCTTTCTGGATCATTTCGAGGCTGTTCTGGGATATCGGCAGACCCGTAAATTATCTGAAAACCGCCGTGATCTGTCTGGATATGCCTTATCTGTCCATGCTTGGCATGATGCTGTCGGCGGTCGTTCTTTTCCTTTACGATCTGGTTTCTTTAAAGCAGGACGTGATCGGTGTGGTATCGCGGCAGAAAGCGCCCGTCCGCTGGGCGGTCTACGTGCTCCTTCTGGTGACGACGGCCCTGTTTTCCTATAAGGGCATTGCGACAGAGTTTATTTATTTTCAGTTTTAGAATAGATGTAATTCCATGTGTAGAATTGTGCAAGTGAAATAATCAACGCAGACACGCTTTCGCTCCGTTCCAAACGACACAATTAATACAGCCTGTGAAATAGTTCATAATTACATGAAGGGAATATCAGTATGAACAGGAAAAAATTAATCCTAATATTTGTCATAAAATGTATTGCCATCCCTGCTGCGGCGGTTTTGGTGCTTTTTCTTTTGAATATACCTTACAGGGAAATCGACGATGCGAAATATATGGATATGTGGAATCTGCGGATGCTGGGAAACCAGATCAATGAGGTGGAGATCGCCAATGTGGGCAGCTCCCACGGCGCCTATGATTTTATCTATGACGGGCTGACAGAGGACGGGTATTCCTGCTTCAACTTCGGCAGCGTAAGCCAGACGTACCAGTACGATCTGGCTCTGTTAGAGGAATATGGCGCGCATCTGGATGAGGGCTGCGTGCTGTTTATCCCCGTCTCCTACTTTTCCTTCAACAACGAGACGGTGAACGAAACCGAGGCGCAGGCGTTGTCCGTGAAATACTACCACTGTCTCTCCCCCAAAAATATACCCGGCTACGACCTCTATACCGATATCGTAACCACCAGACTTCCCATCCTCTCCGCCGGTGAGGATCTCTTAAAGCTATTGCCGGAGTTCTCGCCTTCTCTTAAGGTATTTGCCGCGGAAGGAGACCCGGATCCGTCAGGGATGGATGAGGCCGCCGTCGCGGAGTTTGCGAGCCGGGCCGCGGCGCGCTATGACCGCCATTTTAACAATAAAGAGAATCTGTTTTTACCAGAGCGGGAAGAACAGCTCCTCTCCCTGATCGACTATTGCAAAAAGCACGGACTTACACCCGTGCTCATCACCACACCCTTTTCTGTTTACTATAATGACCCGGTGCCGGAGGATTTTCTGAACCGCTTTTACAGTACCGTCAACCGCATTGCATCTGACACAAACGTCAGTTATTACGACTACTCCCACGACGCGCGGTTCAGTGAGAACCTGACCTACTTTTCCGATTCCGACCATCTGAATGCGGAAGGCGCCGCATATTTCATGGAAATCATTGCGGAAGAAGTGCCGGAGCTGCGGGATATACTGCATGAATAACAGACATGCGCATCAGAGCAGTTCCTTCGTTTTCCGGGCGAAGTACAAGGGGAGATTCGTGATATACCCATCCTTCCGATAACCCCGTTTTGAAAAGCTGATTGCATGTTCGGGACGATGATCGGCAATATATTTTTTAAAAGACGGGGCGGATTTATTTTCCCCGCCTTTTGCTTCCATGGGAATAATCTCGGTACCATATTGCAGCACAAAATCAATTTCCCCATTCTTATCGGAAAAGTAGCGGGGTTCGATTTCAAACTGCCCCCGCAGCTGCTGCAAACAATAGTTTTCAGTCAGCGGCCCCTTGAACTGGTAGTCAGTCTTCAAAAGGATTGCGCTGTTGTCAATACCGGCCATATGTTTGAGAAGTCCGGTGTCAAATACAAAAAGCTTGAACTGATCCAGTCTGTCAAAGGCCGAGAGAGGATGCTCCATTTTAGAGACATTGTAAACACGATTCAACATCCCGGCAGAGACAAGCCACTCGATCGCCTCCTCAAAATCACGCGCCCTGCCGCCTTCGCGGACAGCGCCGTACATAAACTTCTCGTTGGGTTTGGCAAGCTGTGTAACAATACTGCGGAAAACCATGAGAATACGTCCGCTGTTTACTTTGCCGTTGTGTTTTGAGAAATCATTTTCGTAAACTTCTATTAGCTCATGCTGTATCTGCGATATTTTCATCGGATCCCTGTACTTAACCCATGAGGCGACACATTCCGGCATACCGCCGATGATAAGATAATAATTGTATGCCTCAAGCAAACGGTTGTGGAAAATATCTTCGACCTGCTGGTTTTTCTGAACACCGGCATAATAGTCATAGAGAGCCGGGTCAACCGCACAGAGAAATTCGTCAAAAGTCAGCGGAAAGACATCAAGCAGATTCACCATGCCGACCGGGTAAGATTTCGGCTTTGCAAGAAGTGTTCCAAGCAGGCTGCCAGCGGCAATGACATGGTAATCATTGGCTTTCTCCCTGAAATATTTCAGGGCGTTCAGCGCCTCCGGGCATTCCTGAATCTCATCTAAAATAATGAGCGTTTTGCCAGGAAGGATTTTTTCCCCCGCAATCAGGGAAAGAAGCTCCACGATCCGATGCGGATTCTTATTGGTTTCAAAAATGGATTTTAATGCATCCTCTTCGTCAAAGTTAAAATAGACAAAACTGTCATAGCAGCTCTGTCCAAATTCTTTCATAAGCCATGTCTTGCCGACCTGACGTGCGCCCTTCAATACCATGGGCTTTCGCTCTTCGCTGGCTTTCCAGTCGATCAAATCCTGAATGACATTTCGCCTCATTGAAATCCCCCTTCTCATGTGCCCGAAATCAGTATCGCACATTTTTCTGAGATTTTCAATCGTCTTTTACACATTTTTCCGCATCTTTCGACAAGTTATTCCACATTTTTCTTTGATTTTGGATAAAAAATCACACATTTTTCTAAAACAGGGTCGACACCACCATTTTACGGTACGCCCGCCCTCACAGACCAAACGGCAAATACATGCAGCTGTCACCACTCCACGCCGAGCACCGCCTCCTTCTCCACATGCCTGTCCCGGCGCAGATAAAAATCCGCCGCCGCCTCCTTCGCGATCTCAGGCGTAACTTCCTCCGGCAGGGTAATGCCCGGATGAAACAGAATTTCAAGGGTTCTCCCATCCCGCTCGGCCTTGCGCTTCATTTTCCCGTAAAGCCGCTCTATTCTCTCCCGGTCCATACGCCCGCTCATCACAAGTCCCCAGAGATACATCTGCTTCATTCCGCTTTCTTTGCAAAAGCGGTCCGCCTTATGGGAGTAGAGGGACAAAAGCCTGTTCTTCACAAAATTCACCGGCCGGTATGTCCTGTAAAGCGACACGTCTGTCAGAAACACACCCAGCACTTCTTTGGAATTGCGGATATACTCTAACGCATACCCCTCCTCGCGCACCACTTCCAGAATCGCCTCCCACACCACAGGAATCATGTGGGCATGCTGGTGGCTGTCGATCCGAAGCCCCTTCTGTCTGCAGGGAATCCCGTTTTCGGCTGCGGTTTCCATGCACTTTTTTATCGCCCCCTGTGCCTTTGCAAGCTGGACCCTGATCTCGCACTTTAACTGCGCCTTGATCCTTTTTCTCTTATGCGGCAGATAGGACGCCGCAAAAAGACCGCCCCAGCCGAGTCCCATCAGATCGCTGTCCTGTTTCGTCAGGTCGGGCGTTTTCTCCCTTCCCGCCAGACTTCTCCCCTCCACAAAATCCAGATGTACCGACAGAAGCGGTAAAAAGGGGAGCTTCGGTATCTCCCCATAAAACAGATCCATGCACTCCCCAAAGCAGCTCATATTCGGCACAACACTGATGCTGTCAAGCCGCCCTTTCCGCATACATTCCAGCATATCCTTTGAAGTGTTTAAGGTAAGCGCGTAATCGTCCGCGTGAATATCCGGTTTACTCATGTCGAAATCCCTCCCGAAAACTCTCTCCCCGCAGCCGCAGAGCCTTTAGCTGTCCGCCCTGCGGCGTGGCGGGAAATGCAAAATACCCTGAAAGATCCCCGTCATCAGGCATCCAGATATGGGCATTGTCCACTGGGTACTGTGTAGACTGCCAGGAAAGATAATCAGGCTGCCTGACCAAATCCTTCGCTTCCATTTCGGAAACATCAAGAAGCTTTCCGGCGTACTGCAGCAGGAATACGCCAAGAAAGGCCGCCGTCGCTATACTCAATGGTTTTCTCCACGCAGAAACCGTTTCCATGCCGCCAGTCCTGTCGTTTTTCTCCGCATCTGCGCGCCCGGCTTCCCCTTCGGACAAACCAACTACGGTTCCAAGCGTCAACGCCACAAGCATATAGATATACGGCCCGCCATAACGCATATGTGGGGCAGTCACCATCCAGAAAAAGAAATTGACAATGGCTGTACCCAAAAGAGCCGCCCACGCATACTCTTTGCTGCGAAAACGCTGTATCAGCAAATATACCAACACAGGGATACAGACCAGCCCCGCCACAATCAAAATACGGCTTCCCATCCCCTGCCTGAAAAACCACCCGGGAATCCAGCGAAGAAAGGAGTTATCATATTCCGCCGGATTGGTGAACCCTCTTGCAAACATCCTGATATCCAGACTATCCTCCGCAAGCACAGCCCGATCCATCTTCCAATCCAGATTAAACAAATCCAGTCCTCCATAGGGATAAACCAGATAGCCGGAGATAATCACATTTCGGATCAGATAGGGCAGCAAAATAAGCAGCCCCGCCGCTACATGGGCGAAAATGGCTTTCCCCTTTTTCTCCCTGATAAACAGATACAGTGGATACAATGCCAGAACCGCCACGGATGCGGCGGACAGCTTCACCGTTGCGGCATATACGCTGACCAGACACAGCCACCCGTACATAACGCCGTCCTCCCGGCCGCTCTCCAGGTACTCGCTCCACTTTATCAAAATATAAAATACCAGAAGCATGGCCCAGATGTCCGTGCCGGAAGACGCAATATCATACCGCTTCTGCACCACAAAAATGACCATCCCGCATTTCAGAAAATCCGAAGTCCGCAGGCTCTTTTCTCCCCACAGCCGGACTGTAGCGCACACATATAAAAGAGCCGCCAGACAGAAGAAACCATTCAGGCTGTGCACCGACTGTCCCACAAGCCATCCCAGACTGAAAAGCGCCTGTAGGGACATAAACGCACTGTTGTATGCCAGCCGCATATGGAGATTTCCAAGTCCCGGAACCACGCCATAGTCCTCAATCCACCGAATGGCCTGCGCATGATAAAGACCTGTGTCGTACTGGCCCGGACTCTGGTTTGTCCAGACCAGCGTGAGGACAAAGCAGAACAGAACCGCCACAATCCGCCAGACTGCCGGTCTTTTCCATGTAGTGCCCGGAAAAAGCACAGCGCGCTCCCTCTTTCGAAAGCCCTGATATACCCAGGCACAAAATAGAAGAATGCCCGCCGCTCCCAGAATGGTGCAGGCAATTCCCGCCACCTTATAAAAGAGACTGAAAAGCTGGGCATAAATATTCAGAAAAATAAAACCATTCATCATATAAACATCGGGACATCCCATGTCCTCCCGGCAGTTTCCGTAAATGACGTCCGTAACCGCCTTGCCGAAGAGCATAGCCGCCCCGCCGATCACCATCCATGAAAAGAGCACCATTAACATTCTTACAGTTCCTCTCCGTCCTCCTCACGCCATACCAGCGTATCAATGATGTATCTGGGTCTGTGCTTGGTTTCCATATAAATTTTACCCACATATTCTCCGATGATTCCAAGCGACAGAAGCGTGATCCCCCCGATAATCAGGGACACAATCAGTGTTGTGGTATAACCCGGCACATTATATCCCCTTACCCAGTCCACCAGACCGATCACACACATAACTATGCTGAACAGAAACATCAGAAAGCCCAGACCGCCGATCAGTCTGAGCGGCCGCACGCTCATGGAGGTAATGCCGTCAAGCGCCAGCGTCATCATCTTACTCAGCGTGTACTTGGAATGTCCTGCCTCCCTTGCCTTAACGTCAAAGTACACCACATCGGAGGGGAAGCCCATGGTGGGAATCAGCCCGCGCAGAAAAAGATTGGCTTCGCCATACTCCGACAGCGCATTAAGCGCCTTCTTCGACATCAGGCGGTAATCCGCATGGTTCGTCATCACCGTGCTGCCCAGCATATGCATCAGCTTATAGTAAGCAGTGGCGGTCGCTTTCTTAAAAAAACCGTCGGAGTGCCTGTCGTTTCGCACACCGTAGACTACCTCACAGCCCTCCATATAGCATTTCATAAACGAATCCAGCGCCTCGATGTCCTGCTGCAAATCCGCATCGATGGTAACGACCACATCCGCATACTTTCTCGCCGTCATCATCCCGGCTAAGATCGCGCTCTGGTGACCATAATTCCCTGCCAGACTCACCACGGAAAACCGTCTGTCTTTCGCGGCGATCCCATGAAGGATCTGCAAGGTTTTATCCCTGCTCCCGTCATTGACAAACATGACTTTGGAGCCTTTCGCTATCTTTTCTTCCCGCTCCAGGCGGGTCAGCTTTTCTCCCATAACGGCGGCGGTTTTCTCCACCACTTCCTCCTCGTTATAGCAGGGCACTACCAGATATAAAATTGGAATTTCTCTCATTGTCTTCTTCCTCGATGTAATGTGCCGTTCATCCGCGCCCATTCACAAAATCGCGCCTTTAACGCCCGCTTACTTATAATATTCCCGATACCAGTCCACGAATTTCTGAAGCCCCTCCTCAATAGGGGTCTCCGGCTTAAAGTCATAATCCCGCATCAGGTCCGTAACGTCCGCATAGGTCTGGTATACGTCGCCGGGCTGCATGGGCAGATACTCTTTCTTCGCCTCCATGCCAAGACACCGCTCCAGCGTCTCTATATAATCCATCAGCTTTACAGGCTTATTATTGCCGATATTATAAAGCTTATAGAACGCGCCCTTTTCGTTTTTTTCGGGCGGATTGCAGAGAATGTTTTCCACACCCCTTACAATATCGTCGATATAAGTGAAATCCCGCATCATATCACCGCGGTTATAAACCTGAATCGGCTCTCCCGCAAGGATTTTTTTCGTAAACTTAAAATACGCCATATCCGGCCTGCCAAACGGCCCGTAAACCGTGAAAAAGCGCAGACCCGTAACGGGAATTGCAAAAAGCTTACTGTATGCGTGAGCCATCAGCTCATTGGATTTCTTCGTGGCCGCATAGAGGCTTACCGGCTCATCCACCTTATCCTCCGTAGAAAAGGGCACTTTTTCATTGCCCCCGTAAACAGAGCTGGACGATGCGTACACCAGATGCTCCACAGGAAAATACCGGCAGCCCTCCAAGATATGGAAAAATCCCATCATATTGGACTCCATGTAAGCCGACGGATTGTCAATGCTGTAACGGACGCCCGCCTGCGCCCCCAGATTCACAACGATATTCGGGTGATATTCCTGAAACACCCGGAACACATCCGCATTGTCCGCCAGATCTCCCTTGACAAAGGTATATTTGTCATAGTAATACATCCTTGTCAGCCTATCCTCCTTCAGCTTTACGTCATAATAGTCATTCATGTTGTCAAAGCCGATCACGCGCGCCCCTTTCTCGAGAAGGCTTATGGATAAATGAAATCCGATAAAACCCGCGCCACCGGTAATCAGATATGTCTTCGAGGTATCTAACTCTTTCACCGCCGCTCCTTTCCGCCGCTTACCGCCCTATGCTGTAATACTCGATTCCCGCTTCCTTCATGCCTTTCACGTCAAAGACGTTGCGCCCGTCATACACGAGCGGTATCCGCATCCGTTCCTTAAAGGTTTCCGGCGGCAGGGAACGGATCTGCTCCCACTCCGTAAACACAAAGCAGATGTTAGCGTCTTCAAGCGTCTCCTCGGGCGTATCCGCGTAGGAAATAGAGCCTCTGCCAACTGCCCCATCGGGATAAACCTTGCGGAAGTTACCCGCCGCTACGGGATCGTATGCTGTAATCTGCGCGCCGTTTTCCAGAAGCAGCTTCACATTGTCAAGCGAAGGCGCCTCCCGCAGATCGTCCGTCCCCGGTTTGAAGGCAAGCCCCAGCACCGCCACCTTCAGTCCCTCAAAGGTAATCATACGCTTGCACGCCTTATGGTAAAGCCTTGTTTTCTGCATGGCATTCACATCCACCGCGGCCTCCACGGTCTTAAGCTGATAGCCGTACTGCTTGGCCAGATATTTGAGAGCTTTCGTGTCTTTGGGGAAACAGCTCCCGCCGTATCCGATTCCGGCCTTTAAGAAATTCGCGCCGATACGTGCGTCGTAGCTCATACCTTCCGCCACCGCGTCAATATCCGCCCCCACCAGCTCACAGAGATTCGCGATATCGTTCATATAGGAAATTTTCAGAGCCAGAAAATCATTTGACGCATACTTAATCATCTCCGCGGAGCGTCTGTTCACGGACACAATGGGCAGCCCGAAGGGCTCGTAGATTTTCTTTAAAAGAGCCTCCGCCTCCCTGCTCTCCGTGCCGATGATAATACGGGCGGCGTGCAGGGTGTCATACACCGCAGAGCCCTGTGCCAGAAACTCCGGGTTGGAGGCCACCTCCACCTTCACATCCCGCGTCAGAAAATCGTGGATAAACTGCTCCACTTTATCGTTCGTGCCTACGGGCACCGTTGATTTCACAACCACCAGACAGTCGCGCTCCACGGATTCCGCAATCTGTCTCGAAACCGTCGCAATATAATTCAGGTTCGCGGAACCGTCCGGCTGCTCCGGCGTACCAACCCCGATAAAAATGGCGTCCTTATCACGGTAAGCCCCGGCATAATCCGTGGTATAATGGAGCCTTCCCGCAGCGTTATTCTTCCGCATCAGCTCCTCCAGCCCTTCCTCGAAAATAGGACTGTTTCCGGCCTCCATCATTTTCACTTTCTTTTCATCCACATCCACACAGGTGACGTCATGTCCCTTTTCCGCAAAGCACACGCCCGCCACCAGACCCACATATCCGGTTCCCGCTACCGCTATTTTCATAATATGTTACCGTATCCCTTTCCTGTTTTTCCCACACGGAAAACGCCGCTTTTCAGGCATTCTCCTACGCGAAACTTTGTGCTTCAGAATTACTATTCGCGTTTCTATATCTTCTCCCTGCCAAACACTTTCTTCACTTTTCTCACCGCCCGCTGCGCCAAAGTCGGCCCATGATACCGGCGCGCTTTTTCCTCGTCAAACAGCTCCTTCAGATCCGGCTGCGCATTCACATACGCCCACCAGAGACTCCCCAGATTCGTATCATAGCGTTTCCATGGCTTGTCCCCCGCGTAATGGATAATGGCCGGAGACCGCAGCGCCTCCCGCTTCTCTTCCTGCGTATAAATGCCCTCCGCCACAAACTGGTCAAAATCCTGCTCTTCCAGATAGGCAAGCCTGTTATATTTCGGCGTAAGATAAGCGATGGCTCCCTGACAGGTCATATTCAGGATATCCTGATCCTGATAGTAGAACCGCTCTCCCGTCAGCTCATGCCAACGTGCGGCAAGCCCCCGTTCCCTCACCTCGGCCAGGTTGAGAAGTGTAACGCCCGCATTGATATAGCCGCCCTTCGCCCCCGAAAGCAGATGCCAGTATGGCCTGTCGCTGTTCCACTCCCACTTTTCGGAGAGGTTTACCGCCCCCTTTACAGCCGCAAGCGCCTTTCCTTCCAAAGGCGTTTCCCAAAGCGGCGCAAGGCTTTCCCGCACCAGCACATCCGCATCCATATAAAGAATCCGGTCCGCCTCCGGCAAAAGCTCCGGCAGAGCCAGCCGCAGATAGGTGCCCGCCGATATATCCCTCACCTGATATGCCTTCTCATAAGGGTTATCCACACAATGCATAACGAGCCCGGAGGCCGAATCCCTTCTTTTTATAACCTGCTCCAGCGGCTTCGCCGCGATCCCTGCCGCCTTTGTGCAGACACAGTGAATCTCAAAATGTTCCTCCAGGCCGCGGGCATCCAGAAGCGAAGCCGCCGCCGCCTGCACCTGCGTCACTAGATTTTCGTCAAAACAAAAAACTACCCTCAGTATTTCCATACCCACTATTGTACCGTGATACGCCGTAAAAAGCAAGCCGTCACGTTTTTCTTGCGTCCATTACCGGTCTATGCATTCTCCCTGAATGGTTTACACTGTCGCAAATTCCTATAGAATGAAAAAGGTGTAAAGTCCTGCGCGTTCCCTAGACTTTACACCCGATTAGATATCTGCCGTTCGGTTTCCAGATTAAAACTATTCCTTTATACGGTCAATTTCTGTAAGATTTACGCCTGATGCCATCAGTATAACCTTTAAATCAATGTATCTTTCTTTCATCGCCCTGTATACTTCAGAATCTTTTTCCGCTAACATCATGTAACGCTGAATCCTTGAAAACTCTTCTATAGATAATTTCAGCATTTCACCTTCTGTCATATACCCACCCACTTTCTCTATTACGACCAATGTTACAATCTAAGTATATCAAACCGGCAAACAAAAGTCTATTCCATTCTAAGGCGCTGCAAGCCGAAAAGCCCCAGAAACCGTTCCGCACAGGCCACATTGGAAAGGCGCTCCCTGTACACCAGACAGTTTGCCACATACCTGTCGTTTTCCGCAACGATCCGTTCCAGCGCATCCGCCGTCCAGTCGTCCTCCACAATGCCCAGCTCCCTGCTCCTGATATAAGCGGCGTTATAGGGTATGGAGGTGGTCACCACCGGGGTACCCAGCGCAATGCTTTCCACAATGGATACCATATTGTTATCTTTCTCCGTGGAGACCAGAAGGGCCTTGGATGCCGCAACGATGGGCAGCAGCGCTTCGTGGGACAGCTTTCCGTGAAATGTCACCCGCTCCTCCAGCCCCAGCTTTTTCACGAGCTGTCTGAGGAAAGTTTCCTCCTCCCCCGCGCCGATGACACTCAGGGAATATGTCCCATACCCCGCCTTCACAAACCTATCAAAAGTTTCTATTGTATGAGGAATCCGTTTCCGGGGAATCAACTGCGACACCACCACAAAACGGTCTTCCCTCGCGTCTTCCCCGGAAAGCGGGAATTTTTCCAGATCTACGCCATGGTCTATGGGTTCCGCCTCCACACGCGGCATAAACTGCCGGATAAAGGTTCCGGCCTCCGCAGACCGGGGAACCACCAGCGCACGCCGCATCAAAAGCCGCGCCACAAGCTGATACCAGAACTTTGCCGGGATTTTATGCAGCATGTTATTGTAAGCCGCCAGCTCATGCCAGATGACCGTTTTCCCCGGAGCCACCCTTGCCGCCGTGTACGACCAGGCAGCAAACGCCTCGCTTGTGACAATCATGTCATATTCTTTATGTTCTTTCAGATACCGGCGAATACCAGGCATGTAGGGAAAACAGCGGGGCATAAACAGCCTGCGCCAGACCGTATGGAACCAGAGCACGGGAAAATCATACCGCTCCTCACGAACCGGTCTGTAATCCTCCGCGGCAATCAGCGTCACCTCATGGCCCGCCCGCAAAAAGCCCAGACACATCGTATAAATCATGGTGTCCTTTATGGAATCCACCCGGGGAATCCGGTTCGTCTCCGCCGTGTACAATATGGGATTTATTACCAGCACCTTACACATTTTTATCTCCCTGTCCTCCGCCCCGAACCCCTCTCTTCCCGGACACGGCATTCCCACCCCCGGTTGTCAGGGCGAGAAATCTGTCGGCAATCTTCCCTGTCGCCAGCTCCTCCCTCAGCTTCACCGCCTCCGCGCCAAGCCGTTCCCCGAGCGCCGGCTCGTCGGCCAGCCGCCCCATAGCGTCCGCAAGCGCAGATACGTCTCCCACCGGCACAAGGAAACCGTTTACGCCGTCCTGTATATACATGCGGGAGCCGCCGATGGGACAGTCCGTCGCAATCACTGGGAGTCCCAGCGCCATCGCCTCCAGCATGGAATTGGAAATTCCCTCATAATCCGAGGAGAGCACATACATGGCCGCAGTCCTGATATCAGCGAGCACATGATCAGAAAAGCCCTTAAATATGACACTTCTGTCAATTTTTAGTTCCGCCGCCAGCGCCTTTAGCTCCGTCTCCAGCTCTCCCTGTCCGTAAAGCTCCAATACATAGTCTCCATGCTTTTTGGTAAAAGAGGCAAAAGCCTGTAGCAGCAGTTTATGGTTTTTCTGGGCGTTCAGCCTCCCTACCGCCACGATCCGTTTCTCTCTTTCTCCCGCATAGGGCTCTTCTCCCGGTTCCAGCGGATTGGGAATCACCACGCACTTTTTGCGTATTCCCGCCGGAAAACTTTTCACCGCATCCTCCGTCTGGCACACCACCACCCTGGCCCGCCAGTAACACAGGTCGCGAATCCGCCTGTGGTCGTAGCGGGTGGGATCGTTGCGCTCGGAGACGAGAAAAAAATGCCTCTGCCCAAACGCTGCCACCGCAGTGAACACGGCTCCCATAGCGCTGAAAGCCCATATCTGACAGTTTTTATTCTCCCGGTAAAACCGCCGCATGCTGCGCAGTCTTCCAAGTCTCGCCGAAAAGCTGCCGCCGGAAGGGCCTCCCACGCTCACCACTTCAATCCGGGAATCCAGCGGATACGCTCTCTCGCTTCCCGCAAAGAGAAGAATCGCTACCGGTATCCCCCGCCTGCTGTATTCGTTTGCCAGAAGCGCCACAACCCGTTCCGTGCCGCCTCCCGGCATATCGGGTATGACAAATACGATTTTTTCCAACCCCTGTCCTCCGTTTTATGTTATACTGGACGCAGGCTCAAACGGCCTACGCTGTAGGATTTACTTAAAACTTTTTTGATATTGTCCAGATTGCCGCTGCTAAAAATTATGCATGTGTGAAAGGAGTCCGCGCCATGCCCTTTTTAAGTATCATCATACCTATATATAATGTGGAACCCTATCTGCCCAAATGTCTGGACAGCATTCTCGCCCAGACGTTTACGGACTTCGAAATCCTTCTCATGGACGACGGTTCCACAGACGGCTCGTCCGCGCTTGCCGACTCTTACGCCGCGAAGGACGCCCGCATCCGCTGTTTCCACAAGAAAAACGGCGGCCACATGTCAGCCAGACAGGCGGGCTTTGAAAAGGCAGTCGGGGAATATATCGCCTTTGTGGACAGCGACGACTGGATCGATCCCGCTATGTATGAACGCATGTGCGCTGCCGCCGGAGAATACGGCGTAGACATGGTATGCTGCAATTACACCGCAGTCACGCCGACAAAGCAGATCGAACGGCAGGATTTCTGCGATCCCGGCTTCTACGATAAGTCCCGGCTCGAAGCCGATGTCTATCCCCGCATGCTGTTTTCCGGCCGCTTTTTTCACTACGGTGTCTCTCCCAGCCTTTGCAACAAACTGTTTCGCCGTACGCTTCTGGAAAAGCATCTTTTCCACGTCCCCCTTACCATCAAGCTGGGGGAAGACGGTCTGGCGGCCTATCCCTGTCTTCTGGGCGCATCCTCCGTCTATTTTCTCCAGGAATCCTTCTATTATTATAGAAGTAACGGAAATTCGCTCACCCATACGATGGATTCCGGGCGGCTTGCGGAAAACCGTCTGCTCTTTGATACCTACGACAGACTGATCGACCTTGCCGCATACCCCTGTATGGAAAAACAGCTTTTATATTACTATGCTTACCAGTGTCTCCTGACCTTCCCGCCCGTATTCCGCACAATGCAAGTCCAAGGAACCAGTTTCAAAAAGGAATTTTGTGAAGAATGCAGCTATCCGCCCGTCAGGAGGGCCTTTCGTGCCGTCAAAGCAGGGGACGTCTCAGGCCTTCACAACAAAGCCTACGCCTTCTGCATCCGTCACGGGCTGTACCGCCTGTTTTTTTTCCTTCTGAAGCATTGAACCTGGCGTATCCGCTCAGTACGGTTTCTCCCAGATCCCTGTCTGATAAAACTGCGCACTCGCGTCAATGCCCTGCTTATCGTCATCCAGCGCGACCGTCCGGTCAAAGAGGTTTGTCCGGGTAAAGGCGATGACAAGCATGCAAAAAACGAGAACCGCGACAGCCGCCAGAGGCTTGCCATACTTCCCCCACCGACTTGTCTGCAGAGACATTTCCTCCGCCCTTCTAAGCGCTCCCACGCCGTTTCTCCCAATCCCGCGAAGCCTGTCCACTGCCCTTTCCAGAAACGCAATCCACTCTGCCATCCCGCAGACCGCATAGGGAATCAGCAGCACAAAATAAGGTATGGTATAGGAGGCGCTGGATTCCCAGAACGTATGGAAAAGATAACCCCCCAGAAAAACCACGGCTCCCATCAGCTCATAGAGCGTACCCTTTCTCCACCGCAAAAACAGATAGAACAGCATGCCAAGCAAAACCAGCGTCTGCATGTAATTGAGCACAACCGAAAGCCGCACACTGCCCCGTCCGTCAATCACGCTTTTCAGCCACCCCGGCATCTGCGTCTGTGCCTTTCTTCCGCGGGTGCGGTCCAGACAGATAAAGGTGGGATCGTTCCACTGAAAGGCCGTCTTTCTCGCCAGAAAGGGCAGCCCCTCGTCCAGGGGATTTTCTGACATCCTTGTCACTATTTTCTGCAGTTCCTCCAAAGACGCCTGCGTAACCAGTTCCGTATCGTAATGGTACTCCGTAAACACATTGCCTATATAACCGTTGTAGCCACCCGGTCCAAGCGGCGCCTCCTGCATTCCCATAACCACCCAGGAAAGCATAACCTCTCCTTCCGGCAGTTCCCGTCCCGTGATCCGTTCCACACAGGCGTTGGAAACCTGCGTGCAAATCACCACACCGAGTCCCATACATGCAATGAAAATAAGGGAAACCGCACCTTCCTTCCACTTCTTTTCCCCGGAGAGAAACCAAAGAGAAATCGCGTCATAAGCCAGAAAGCAGGCGATGGCAATCAGATAAATCAGACAGTTCATCTTGATCACCGTGGCAAGCCCCATGCAGAGAGAAGCCGCCGCAATATAACGATAACGCCTGACCGCCAGATACCGCTGCGCAAAATATACCGCTCCCAGAGACAACGCCATTCCCGGCAGAATACCGTACAGATACGTCACATAAAAGGCCAGGGGCACCCAGATTATAAGCCCCACATACACCGCCGTCTGTAATCCCCTTCTCTTCTGTTCGAATCCAGCCGTGCCTTCCCCTGCCGCCACCCCGAAAAGTCCGGAAAGTTTCGTAAGCAGTCCATAAATCACCGCCAGAAAAACCACATTCACCAGTTGGATTCCCACAAAGCTTCCCTCTCCAAAGAGAAAGCTCAAAAGATAAAAAAACAGGACAATTCCCGACTGAAACGGGTAGCAGAACAGATAAGCCTCCTCTTCAAAGGATGAGAAGTCACCCTGCCGCCATTGCATGGCGATGTCATACACCTTCGCCGGGTCAGAGCCCGGATAAAGCTGCGTCATTCCCACATAAGAGGCGGCCAGAACCAGCGTGAGAAGGGTAAGCCCCCAGAATACCTTATCGCCCTGGGCCGCCCACCCTTTCCCGCCGCGCACATCAGCATGAACGCTTTTTCGCACATATAAATTGCCCCACAGCTTCCGCCCCACAAGCAATACCCCTGTCAGAATAATAAACACCAACAGATGGCGCAGCGGGCCGTCCGCTATGTTCAAGGTTCTCTCCTGTTCGCTTCCGTCCTCCAGAAATATCCTGCCCACAAAGCTGGTGCTGAAAATACTGTGCAGAAACAGAAGAAACACCGCTCCCGCAAGCAGCAGCCGGATCATGCCGTTGACAATCCGGTAAAATAAATGATACTGTTCCGCATGATTTGTCATTTTCCCGTGTCCTTGTCCTCCGCTTCAGTCTTTTTCTATTATAGCAAAACTTCCCATTATTTACACGCCAAACTTTATCCGTCTTTTCACTTCGTTATATTGTTCTGTATTGCATTTCTTTTCTATTTGTAGTTTCTCAATTACAATTTTTCGTTGTGTGTTAGCATTTATAACAACATTTCTGCCAATACTGACACCAGAAAGGAACTGAATCAGGGAATGAAAGAACTGCACCGCATTATCCGGGACTTGCGGGAGGACCGTGATCTCAAGCAGAAAACAGTCGCAGAATATCTGGGTGTATCGCAGCAGACCTACTCTAACTACGAAAACGGCCGCCGCGATATTCCGCTTTGGGCCGTTTTAAAGCTTTCTAAATATTTTAAGGTCAGCACCGACTATCTCCTGGGCGCGGACAGTGGTTATCTCGGCAGTCCTAATTTGAGCCGGAAATATCTGGGCGACATTACCATGCACGATGTGCTCTTTCGCATCCAGAAGCTGGATGCCGCAAAACGCCGCGAGCTGTTACATTTTATCAAATTCCTGGGGGAGGAGGATTAGCTCCCCCCACTTAGCTACCGTTCCCCTTCAGGACAAATTACTGAAACAGCGGCTAAAACCAGCCGCTGTTTCATTCAGACTACCTTTCTGTATCTGTGTCAGTTTACTTTTATCTTCATGGTGAAAGATGCCGCTTTCTCCGCGGTGTTGGTTCCCTGTCCTTTAAATTTCACATACATCTTTACGTTGTTTGTAGAATCATTTGCGAATCCGACAGCTTCCTTCAAATGCAGAATCACCTTTACAGAGCCGTCCTCCTGCGGCTGCTGTATCATCTCAAAGCTTTCTTTCGCGGTCTCGTCCTTCTCCCCAAAGCAAATGTCTTCTATCACTCCCACAGAACCCTCCTGGGCCTTCACCGTAAAGGACGCGTCGTACTTTTTGGTGGACAGATACACATCAAGGGCGGATTTATCCGTGGTAACCTTCGGCAGTGTCTGGGATGTCTTGATCCTGACCGTGTTTTTTGTCACAACACCGTTCATCGTCTCTTCCGTTCCCGCATATCCTTTTACCTTTACCCAGATACGCACCGGATAATTGGTATCAGTTTTAAGCTCTGCATACTTATGAATAACAGATATGCCGTCTTCTCCCTTCTCCTCGGTCACTTTGGGGGTAACAAAGATTTTACCCTTATTTTTGCCTTCCGTAATCAGCCTGGCATCAAAACGGCTGCTCTCTTCCAGTCCGTTTGCTCCACCCTCAAGTACCTTGGCATCCGTAATCTCCCCATTGATATTTTTCAGTGTGGGCGTATACAGAATACCATTTTTTTCGTCCGCCTCTCCATTTCTATTCACCAAATTAATCTTTCCCTTTGCAGATACCGCCAGGTCAACGGAGCTGCCGGAAACCTTCACACTGAAATTTACCGGCTTAGCGGATACGGTATTCCCCTCCTTCAGGTATCTCAGTGTCATGGTAAACTTATAGGTTCCTGCCGGCGGAGCGCTGTCCTGCAGAGATACCTCCAGCATATCGCTGGTTTTCTCCTGTGCACTGCCCTCCCTTATGCGGAAAGCAAAACGTTTGTCTGCACTGCCGGACTGGGTTTTGATTTCTGTGGCCCGTGATCCTGTCCCCACAGCCGCAGCCGTATAGCCCTCCGGCTTTCCGTTTACCGTAAACGGTATATCCGCAATTTCCTGATACAGCGGATTTCCCACCCCGTCAAGAGTGTTTGCACTGAGGCTGTTATTCCTAAACACCTGTGTATTTAACTGCAAGGATCCCTTACCGAATTTGACGGTCGGCTTGTTATCCACCACCTTGACTGTCAGGGTAACCTTCTTTAAATCCGGATAATCTGCCGACAGGGGTGGATCACACACAAACTTATACGTACCCTTCCCGACCGTCTTTCCGTCCCTGATCTTAACCGATCCCTTACCATTCTCGTATGTTACTTCAAGATTATTGATATCTGCAGCATTGGATGCAGGATAAAATTTTTGCTTCGCGGCAAGTTCCACACCTCTCTGGTTCGGCACAAGGCTGAAAGCGGCTTCCTCTTCCGGGTAATTCAGGTTCAGGGTTACCGAGCTTTGATCCGTCTTCACTGTAGGTGTCGCTGAGCTGACGTTCACCGTATAAGTGAAGTTAAGCGTCCTCCTGTTCCCGTCCTTATCCAGGTCCCAGCTCCGGTTCGTAAGCGCCAGCTTCAGTTTCCCTTTCTCAGCCATAAAGCCAAGTGCAATGGTGCCATCCGGCAGAATTTTCGGAGCTCCGGTAGTCGTGATCGCTCCCTCTTCCTCAGTCACCGTATCCATGTCCTCATCCAGTTTTACCTGCTCCTTGGTCTTGGATTTTTTATCGTAGAGTACAAATATTTCCTCCTTCGCGATATATCCTTCCCGATATGTAGCCTTTGTCTCCCGCAGGGCATAGGAAGGCGCCGTGGTGCAGGTCGGCATGGTCACCTTCATCTTTTTCGCCGCACTGTCCGCATATCCCTCGTAATAAATCACAAGGTTCCCGGTCACCGCAGGCTTCTTCGCCTCTGTATACCGGAGATTTCCGTCCTTACGCCCGATCACAACCGTATACTTGCCATTCACCATGCCGCTGCTCTTTATTTCAAAGTTATCGGTGAAAAGCCTGTCGTCCCCGCTTGCAGACAGCGCCTCCAGATCGACCTTCCTGATCTTAGCCGTACCCAGCTTCGTGATCTCTGTTGTGACAGTAACCGGGTTGTTATCCTTATCCAAACCTCCGTTGAGATAAAACAGGTTAAACTTGGCTTGCCCGGTATTGAACTTGATTGTCGGGCCCGGAACACTCTTTTTCACCGTTATTGTCAGCGGTAGCAGATTATCCTTATTGGGTATGACGCCGTTTAAACCGACAAACAGCTTATAGGTTCCCTCCTTCGCCGTATCGGTGGGCTTCACCTTATACCGGTAAGACTGCCCTTCCGACTCACCATTCCTCTCCAGGATAAAATCAAGCGATTCTATGTACCTTCCACTGCTTTCTTCCTTGTACAGCTTCGTTTTTGAAGCGTCCACTGCCGCGCCATATGCCAGAAGTATCTCCAGCACACCGCCATCCGTGAGATTCGGGTTCACCGTAATCGACGAAGAAGCCAGTCTGCCGTTCAGGCTCTGTACGCTGACCACGAATTTCTGCGTAACAGTCTCCTTCCTGTCCTGCGCGCCTGTGCTGCTCAGTTTATTTTTGGCAGTGACAGATATCGTAGCCTCACCTACGCAGCCTTTTTGAATTTCCAGCACATTCGTGGCATCATCGCCTTTTGTCGTTCCCTTCCGCAGCTTCACTATCTTAGAGTCGCTGCTCTTCCAGGTAAATTCCTTTGCGATGCCTTCTCTGTCCGCCGTGTACGCATTTGCCTTTAAGGTTATGGTCAGCGCCTCATCCCTTATAATATTCTTATCAATGGACGCCGTCTGAATCCCATTCGGATCCCCTGTGATCTTAAACTGTGAATCGTATGCGGTAGCTTTCAGTTTCAGTACATCCACGTCCGCTTCCACTACCCTGATTCTTCCCTGCACAAAAAAGGAATTGCCGTCTCCGCCGCGCAATTGTATTTTAATAGTCGCAGTACCGGCCCCTGCAGCTGTTACCACACCGCTTTTTGAAACGGTCGCAACCGACTTGTCACTGGAAGTAATTTCCAGGATCTTTGAGGCGCCTATCGGTTCTCCAGATTTATCGATCAGGAAAATTCTCGTGGTCTGCCCTACTTTGATCTCGACACCATTATCGATGGGCTCTCCGTTGGAATACTCCACCGTAACGTCATTCTCCAGCCCATTTATCTTCTCCGAGGCCGACTGTGAAAACTCTGCCGTAAGGATAATCCCACCCACAGGCATGGTCACATAATAAATTCCCTTCTCGTCTGCCAGCAGAATCTCCCCGTTTGCCCTCAGGGAATTCGCCACCAGATTATACCCCTCATTCTTCTCATAATATACCCGGTATTTTACGGTATCGCTGGCCTGTACCCCGACCTCTTTGCCTTTATCGTCCTTCAGCTTGTTAATATTATCTTCATAGCTGAATTTGTCCACGGGACCGATCCAGATCCGCCCGCCTGGAATTTTACCGTCCGCATGCTCCACGCCGTCTTTGTCTTTTACAGTATATTTATAGTATTCCTTCACGGCGGCGTTCGTGTCCACTATGAAAGCCACCTTATCCTTACCGCGGCAGTACTCAAAAACGGTACTCTCCCGCCTTCCGATAAACTGAAGCGTGCTTACCGTCTCACCGACCGGGAATGCCCTGGTCGTCCCGATAATAAGGTTGTCATTTTTTACTTCCACCCGGTAGAGATTCGTACAGCCGGCAAAAGCAAAGTTTCCCACCTCTTTGATCGTTCCCGGAAGAGCCAGCGAAGTCAGGCTGTAGCATCCCTCAAACGCATGTTCGTCAACTGTCACCCACTGTCCGGCCTTGCTCCCAAAAGTCAGGCTTACCAGCGCCGTGCATCCCTCAAACGCATGCTGCGGTATCACAGAAAGCGTTCTGCTCATCACGGCATCCTTCAACCCGATACAGTTGCTGAACGCGTAGACACCCATTGTCTCAAGGTTCGCATTGTCGAGATCCACCTTCCTGATCCTTCTGCATTCGTAGAAAGCGTACTCTCCAATCTCTTTCAGGCTAGTGGGCAAAAGGAACTGCGTATCCGCACAAAACGCTTCCAGCGCGGTACATCCGTCAAAGGCATGGGCGCCGATCTGTTCCAGACTGCTGTAATCCGTATCTTTCATGTACACCATATACAGTCTTGCATCACCCTTAAACGCACTGTCACCGATTACCGTCACGGCCTTCGGCACCGAAATCTGCGTCATTGCCGTACAGTTCTCAAACGCGCCCGCCCCGATCTCCGTCACGGTAGAAGGAATGTACACGCCCTTTAATCCGGTACACCCTTTGAAGCTCTCCGCCGCAACAGAAGTCAGCCCCGCGGGCAGCTTCACATATGTAATATTCTGATTGCCGGAGAATACATCAGCCGCTATGGAAGTGTACTTCTCCCCTTCCTCCGGCTGCTTCAGTTCCACATTTCCCTCAAACTTCACCGGATTCTCAATTTCAATTGTATTCCCGCTTACATCCTCGCCTATGCCCTTTTCGACTACCGCCGTAAGCACACCATTCTCCACTTTATAAATATACTGCTGGGAAGCATTGGCGTCATAAGTCACATGCATTCCTGTATCGTCCGTAAAGGTTACCATCCGGCTGACATAAGCCTTCGCCCTAACCCCCTCTTCCACCGGCTCTTTTACTTCCGGCTCCTCAACAGGCTCTTCCACAGGTGTCTCAACTACAGGTTCCTCAGGCGTCTCATCCTGCTTTCCGTCCTCACCTTCTTCTGTAGATGGCTGGTCGCCGCTCTGCTCACCATCGTCTTCCTTCGGCGCAGAGGGATCGCTTTCCCCGGGATCTTCCGGATTTTCCTGGTTTTCGCCGCCCTCCGTTTTACCCTCCTCATTGGAAGCATCTCCCACTGCCGGGGTTTCCGTCTCCTCAGATTTATCGTCAGTCCCCGGTGTCTCTTCCGTACCGCCAGAGGTATCCTCCTTCTGCTCAGGCGCAGTCTCCTGTGATTCTTCCTGAGACGCTGAAACAGGCATATTCGCTCCCTGCTCCGCCGCAAGAACCGTCATGCCGTTTCCGCTCACCACGAGACTGAGCGCCAACAATAATGCAAATACTCTTTTCTTTCTCATTACTTACCACCTTTTCCCATGCGTACATTAACTATTTTCTGCCGTTTTTTCATTATGTCATCTGCACAGTGAGTTGCATAATATTTTATTATGTCACCCTATGATGGTTTTGATTATAACATCTGTAATTGTATTATGCAAGCAGAAATATACCACATCTTGTGTCTTAAGAAAATCTTAAGCTGCCGTATAGGCCGACCGAAACCAGGCCGCAGATTTTACACCGCAGCCCGTTCCGTCCGTTTATCACCCCATCCACCACCACAGCTTCTTTGCCCCTATGGTATAGGTGATGGTCTTTTCCCCTCCGTAGCTTCCGATCCCCCGCAAGGTTACTTTCGCCTTCCCTTTTGTCGTATGATTAACATAGCTTTCATTCTCTATCACATAGTCCTTACCGTAAACCAGCGGTTCCTCCGTGCCGCTCACCGTCACGGTCAGATCCTCCGCTGTCAGAGTCACGGGCCTGCCGTCCTGATAGTCTTTCACTGCAGATTTCACCTTCGCTTTGGTGAAATCTGCCGAAACAATACGGTAAACTCCGGAGATTTCAGGCCGCGTCTCTCCCGTCCCCGCATAAGCGCCGCTTCCCTGCACCGTCACGCGGATCGACGTACCGGCCTGCGGAATATCCTCCTCGCCCACGGCCGCCCCGGCCCTGCGCGTCACCCGCTGGAGTTGACCTTCCTCCAAAACCAGCGCCTCCGTGTCCGCCTCGTAGGTATACTGTAGATTTTTATCATAATCCTTACCCGCAGCAAGTGTGGAGCCGCCCACATCCTTCAACACTGCCTTTGTCTTATAAGCGCTCTTCTTCTCCCGATAAACCACATCCTTCAGGGTCATGGTAATCTTCTTGATCCCATTGTCGGTTATTTTATCAAACTGCCCGTCCGTAATGATAAAATTCCCCGTCAATTTACCTTTGAAATTTCCCTTGCCAGTAATTGTGATTTCCGGCAGCTTCTTCTCCTCCATTTCCGCCGTGGTCAGTGCATTATTATTTTTATAGCTGATCCGGTAATCCTTATTCAGTTCAAGCGGCGTTCCCTGAAATTGCACAAGAACCACCGGCTTGCTCCCACCCTTCACATAGGGCGTTGTAATGCCGCTTAATGCTGTCAGCGGCTTCCCGTTTTCCGGCAGCTCATCCTGGTTATAGTAGGAAAGCGTAAAATCACGCCCTCCTCCCGTCCTGTCCGCGCCCAATTCGCAGGGCAGAATTTTATATGTTTTCTTAACCTGCCCACTGTACTCATTAATACCCTGAAAGACAATCGTCGCCGTTCCTGCCTTAACCGCCCCCTTCTTCGCCGCGCCAGTGTAAGACACCACATAGTCGCCGCTCTTTCCGTCTTTGCTCTCTACAAGGACGCGGTCGTTAAGCGTCAGGCTGTACGCGCCGGGCGTCTGCAGCATTTTCAGGTATGCCGCCTCATATATCGCTTCCTCCGCATCCCACTCCTTATCGATCGGCACATATTCCTTATTTTCGAGACCTTCCACCTTAGCCTTCGCAATAGATGTACCGACAATCTGATAGGTCACGCTCTTGCTTCCGGCATATCCGCTGCCCTCCACCGCGGTCAGCGTAACCGTCGCCTTGCCGACCGTCCGGTCATTGCTGTAAGAAAGCGTATAGTGTTCGTTCTCCACAAGGGGCTGCTTTTTGTAAGTCACCGTCAGCGCCCCAGGTCTGATTCCTCCCTCTTCCTTCATCAGTTCGTTGCTGTAGGTCTGATTCGGAATCTTCGCGACGCTGACCTTATCCAGAAGCACGTCGGATGTAATTTTCTCATAAACGGTAATCTGCCCTGTATAGCCGCCCTTTCCCGAAATCACAATGGGATAAACGCCGGTTCTGCTGTACGCCCCTGCCCCAATCCAGGGATAGCTCAAGGTATAGTCCCTGTTCGCCGCAAGTTTTTTCCCGTCCCGATATATGGCAGGCGAAGCCTTGATGACTTTTCCGCTGTGCGCCACAAGGACATCATCTGTTGTAATGTCATGATCCGTCAAAGCCTTGGAAACAATGTCAAAATAGACATACTCTGTCCCCGTGTAATTCCCCTTACCCTTCACGGTGATCGTCGGGCGTGCCATGCCTGCTGTATTCACGTTCTTGTTGTTCTTGTACGACAGAGTATAGTCTCTGCCCTCCACAAGCTCCAATACCTCTCCCGCTTGCCCGTCTGTGCCGCCACCCGGGAAAATCAGGCCTCCGTCAGGAGCAACCGTACTGTCAAATACCCGCACCTTCGGTTTGACCGCGCTGCCCGTGTAAGTCTGGTCGCCCACCGGAATCACATAGAAACCCTTTTCTGTTCCGATCTCCTGATAGTGGGGATATACATGGGTTTCCTCCGCATAGACAGGCTGATCTGCCCTAAACACGCTTCCCTGCCCGTCGGTTCCGGTATACCAGCCCCGGAAAATCTTACCGGCAAGCTGTTTTTCCTCCGGCATCCTCTCCTCGCCAACACTTTCCCCATAGCCTAATGACAGCCTCTGCCCCTCAGCCCCGTTCTCATTGTGGAAAATGACATTGCATGCCTTCACCGCCACATCATAAGACGCCGTATATCCCGGCACCGATGCCGTAATCGTTGCCGTTCCTGCTCCCTGCGCCGTTACCCTGCCGTTTTTCACCGTCGCAACATTTTCGTTGGAGCTGCTCCAGCTAATGGTATTATCCGACGTGGTATCCTTCGGCCAGTATTCCGCACTCAGGCTGGCGCTCTGTCCCTGAAACAGCTCCGTCTTCCCAGCGCCTTCTTCCGCCCCTGGATCTGACAATTCCAACCTGTAAATGGGCGCAATCACCTTGACAAGACAGACCGCAGCCTGATTTCCCGCCTTAGCCGCTTTTGCCGTGATCTTCACCTCACCTGTACCGACAGCGGTGACTACCGCCTTGGAGGAATCAGCCGGATCTGCCTTGACCGTGGCAATCTTCTGATTAGCCGAGGTCCACACAATCGTCTTATCCGATGTGGTATCTGCCGGGTCAAAGCTCACCTGCAAATCCGCCGTAGAGGTATTCTCCTCCCTTTCCTGCGCGCTCAGGTTCTCTGTATCCTCCACCACCGTGTCAGGCCTGCGCAGGGTGACAGTCTCCCTGTTCAGGGAAACAGCCAGCAGCGGAACCTTTACCGTGACCTTACAGGATATCTGCACATCCTTATAGTCTGCTGTGATAACCGCTTCCCCCTGATCTACTGCCGTGATTAAACCGTTCTGCACCTTCGCCACAGAGGTATCGCTGCTCGTCCACTTTGCCTCCGCCGGGTCAGACTCCACACCGTCCACATAGAACTTGAGCTGCTGCGTCGCCGGATTTGCCGGGTCAGCGGACCTGTTCATTATAAGACTCGTTTTATCCAGCTTCAGTGCGGGATAATAAGTGTCGTTCGGCATATTATCATAAACGGGAATTTTAAACACAAAAGCGCTGTTTAGGGAGCCTGCGTTGGCATACATTTTCCTCGTACTGGAGGCTTCGCTTCGGGGCGCCTGAATATTCTGCATGTACTGATGCTCATACACGCCATAGGGACTACTTTTATTGACGTTGAATTTCTCCAGATAAATGGTATCCTGTCCTTTTAAAATATAGTTGTTTCCGATCGTGGCTGCGCCGCCCTCCAGCGATTTATAGCGTGTATTCCAGCCTTTATCCTTCGCGTATGTCAGGCCTTTCACAATTTTTTCCGCCGTGGAGGAACCGTTCACGCCTACATTAAAGTAATTGTAATATCCCTCATACCCCGGATAAGTGCCGGATATTAAGCCGGATGTGCCCTGTCCCTGCTCCTGATAAACGCGGGAAGCCAGATGAATCGGACTGAGTTTTCTGCCGCTGCCAATTTCATAAAATGCTTTCGCATAGGTACGGCCTTGGGAATCATCCGACAACGTTCCCTTCATAAAGGTACTATCCAGAAATGTCTGTACCGCCGACTCCGTGTGATAGGATGCATTAAAGGTCAACTGTTCAAACTGAAAAATGTATGTTTCCGTCAGGAAATTACGTGGATCCATGTGATAAGCCACAGCCGACTGTGTCGCATAATTCCAACCGCTCTCGCTGGGGCAGGGACTGCCTACCCATCCATTTTCCACATTAGAATTCGTTTTCTGAATCAGGCTTTTATCACCCATCTCTTTGGACACAGAAGTATTAAAATCCAGCCCCGTTTTCATCGGCACGAACGTCCAGTTAGGATGGGCGTTTTTCAGGTTCCTTAGGTCAGCCTGATAAGATCCCGGAAAAGCGCTGATATCCGAAGTATCCAACGCATAAGTCATCATGGAATACGTCCGCATTCCATAAGCCGTTTCTTCGTATGCCTCCTCTCCCAGTTCCAGAATCGGAAGCAGATACTCCTCCTCCCATGCCAGCCATTCCTCATCGGCGTACGCCAGATAATAGCCCTGCACATACCCTGTACCTTCTGCGCCGTCCAACAGATACTGCACCCGATACCAGACATCGTCCTCCGTGATCTCCACACCCTGTATATATAAAGTCTGTCCGATTTCCAGCGTGGCTGCCTTCCCGCTCTCTGCATCCGCTCTTTTTCGGACATCATAACATTCTGTGTGATAGAGCAGCGCCATCAGCGGTTTTTCGGAAAGGAGCGCGTCAAAAGCCTCCTGCGCCGCTTTGATCAGCACAGACCGCTCTATGTCTAGACTGTTTTCGGAAACAGAAGTCAGATCATTGTCCGAAACCGAAGATAAATCGTTCCCTGAAACCTGCTCCGTTTCTTCCTCTTCGTTCTCATCTCCGTCGGATTCCTCCCCAGCGGGAATCTGCGGCTCCTCTGGTTCTTCCGGTTCCTGTCCTTCCCCGGGTTTATCATTCTCTTCCGGGTTTTCAGTCACACTTCCCCCGGCATCACCGTTCTCTTCCGAATTCCCGGGCTCATTCCCTTCGGCACCACCGCTCTCTTCCGGATTCCCAGATTCATCGCCTTCTCCTAATTCACTGCTCCCGCCCGGATTCTGTTCTCCTCCCTCCGAGCCGCCGGTTCCTCCAGGGTTCTGCTCCTGCTCCTCCATATTGCCGGTCCCGCCAGAATTCTGCTCATCATTTTCCGTGCCTTCGGCTTGTCCTGCCGTATCGCTTCCCGTCCCGGATGGCTCCTGTACACTGCGCCCGTCGGCCGCCTCCACAGAAGCCGCCGATACCGCCTCCGGCTGCGCTGCCAGAACCGTCAGAGGCGCACTCCCCATGCAAAGCGCAAAACTAAGCAGCAGCGCAAAGCCTCTGCGGACGCTCTTTTTCCGTGCCAGTATTCCCTGTATTTCCCGTCTCATCACATGAAACGTCATATGTCTCATCTCCTATTATTCATCATTTTAGTTGTTTTACATCTATAACACATCGTATTTCCGTTCTCCGACAACTGATGCTTGCGATGTTATGTCTACCAATTTGTTTTCTATCATAACATAAAAAAGAGAACTGACACAAGTAAATAATTGTCAGTTCTCCAAAAAACATCCCTATTCCTGTCTACAGCCTGCCTATTGATCTGCCGCCAGTCTGATCTCATATCTCCCGTTCTCGTCCGCCATCGCTTCCAGTACCAATATATTTCCTTCCAGGGACCGTTTTTCTGACACCCATACTTTATCTCCATAATAGTTGACATCGTTCTCCGGAATAAACGGGATCCCTGCGCAAGTCAACTTTACCTTCAGATACTGGAGATAAAACTGATGATCCGACACCATTTCTAAATCACGGATGATGACGCCGTCAGCTTCCTTTATTTCTTCTGTGTCAAAAGTAAATTTTGCCCAGTGCTTTAATCCCGGAATCATGTCAGACGGATAATTACCACGATAACCCGAACACGCCCAATTAATTCTTATATCATAGGCTCTCCCAAGCACCATTTTCGCGTTGGAAAACAGCATCACTACCGCAAGAAAAACTGCCAGTTTAGCCGTCAGCTTACGCCAGTTTTCGATTTGCAGCACCGGCATACACAGAAATGCATACCAGTACGGAGATACATAATACAGTAATTTCCCGGCGCTCCAATATTTCCTGTTGATACACATGCCGATAACAATCGCCAAACCTGTCAGAACAGTAATCCAAAGTATCCAGGCCGGCCGCTCTGTCTTTTCAAAAACAGGTCTTGCTAAGCAAAAGAGAACCAGACATGCAAGTAACGCTGCCAGTCCTGTCAGGGCCAGGGCCACTGCTCCATAATACCTGTCATAATTAACCGTCATATTGTACATCCCAGAAACAGATAAGATACAGTTCGCCAGTCTGCTGACAGGGCCTGTAATTCTCCCATCATCAATTCCGTATCTGCCCAGCCACCATCTGTTAAAATAATCAGCCCATGCCTGTCTTCCATCATCGACTGAGGAGTAAATCTGCCCTCTCAAAAATCCTGTGATTCTGTAATTGGCTACGATTACAACCACCAATGCCAGAACCGGCACACCGACCATCCGCACGCTTTGTTTCCACTCAGGTTTCTTCTTTTCCCGCAGAAACAGTAACAGACCGGTCAAAAGGTACAGCGCACCATGCATCAGGGCGCTTTCCAGATATATGGCCAGCCCTGCAGATGCCAGCAGTACCAGAAGCATATACTGTCTTCCGCCGCCCTCTTTTCCATCCGCCAGTTCCTGTGCATATTGAAAAAAAACTGCCGTGAGCGCAACCAAAACCGCAATGGAGGACATCTGTGACACCGCGTCAATATCATACTGAATCTGTCCCCAGAAACCCACACAGTACAACATTGCTGCCGCGATTCCCACAACCGGCCAGCCCCATTGCCTTTCACCCCGTCCCTTTGCCGTGACCTGAAATAAATAGAAAAGTGACGGCAGAATCATAGCCTGTACGAACATCCGAAACAGATAAACTACCCAGTATATTTCTCCCTTGGTATTCCAGCGCAGTACTGCGATCATCAGCCCTGCCGACGGCCTGTCGTTGACCGACCACCGATATCCACGCCACAAAACATCACTGATTGCCCCAATCTGCTCCTCTGTCCGACTTTCATACCAGTTTATCGGGTGCATGGACATCGCCACGGTCTCTTCTACATAGGTCTGCTGATCGGTACAGTTCCCCCTGTACACATAATACTGGTCTCCTCCGATCAGCCCCGGAAGAAGCATGACCAGCCATAATCCTGTCACACATCCCAGGACAGCTATCCTTGATCTCGTAAACAGTTTCCGCCTTATCAGAAAATAAGCCGACACGATTCCTAACAGCAGCCAGACAATCCGTATAATCTGAACAGACATATGACATGTAAAATACAAAAATGTTGACAAAAGTGTCAATTCCGAAAAACCTACCGCAAAGACAAGCCAGTCTGCAGATTTAACATCCCCATTTTTGTACAGCCAATTAACCGTCCACTGACCAACAATATAAACAATGCCAATATAAAATATCGCCCCGACAAAATCTAAAATCATACCCTGCACTCTCCGTCGTGGGAAATGCAGTTGATCTGCGTCATGTATTTCATCCTGGAAAAGGCTTCCAAAAGCTCCTCCTTCTTCCTCGTCCTAATCTCAATAATCAGCTCCGTTTCCCCGTTTTTAATACATCTGGATTTTTCTTTATGATATTTGCAGTTCCCCTTCAATGCCTTCTCTATCTGTTCATAATCGACCTCCGCCGCCACTGCCCGGAGTACCAGCAGATCAGGAGCCTTCGCATTTGGCACCAGATCCAGCGTCAGAAGCAGAAGCGTCATCACGATACACAGCACAAAGGAAAGCAGATACAGCCCGACTCCCACGATAATCCCCGCACTGATCGACCAGAACAGATACAAAAGATCCATCGGATTCTTGACTGCATTACGGAAACGCACAATAGAAAGCGCACCTACCATACCAAGTGAGACAAGCAGATTCGACTGCATGGCAATCATAATTGCCGCCACAATGATCGGCATCCCTGCCAGCGTCACATTCAGATCTTTGGAATAAAAGGCCGACTTGGAAGACAGTTTGTATACTATAAAAATGTAGATACCGACCAACGCCGCAATGACAAGCAGCAGTAAAATACTTTTGGCAGACAAATTTGTGCCGCCTCCCAAGCTCTCATATACGCTGTTTTTGATGACATCCTTAATTGACATAGCTGCTCTCCTTTATGTGTAAGTAAAATTAATAATGTCCTTTCGGCTGCAAGGTAACGCACTCACGGCACAGCTGATACTTGGAATAGGCCGACTGCCGCATATTGCCCGGTTCCAGAAGCTGTAACAGAAAATCCGGTATAAACTCATCGTACTTCACTTCTAACACTTTATCATACTCCCGCAGAAAATCATAGCTGATAGTTCTCTGTCCGAAATCTTCCACCCTGCTGCTCGCCCGCACATTACGGTCAAAAGTAATCCGCACATTACCCGGCTCATACACATACGCCTTGCGCTCATAAGCCACGATCACCTTGGGGCGGAGCCCCTGTGTCCTGATTGCCAGATTAAAAAGCGTCGCCGGATCCTCTGCCGAGCCCTCATTCTCAATACACTCTCCCTGCATCAGCTGGTTCATCTGTGCCCTTGAAATGGTCTTCGACCGCTTTAAAATACGGTTATCCTTTTTCAATTTTACCTCCAGCTTGATCACGTCCAAGGAATCGTTATATATCCTGATCCGATATTTAACACGGTGGTTCACGCCATCCACCGTATCCCGCAGACAGGAATCACAAAGGTCATCAAAATAAAGACTTTCAATGCGGTAGCCATCTGAACCATTCTCATTGTCATCAGAATGAAGCACCGCCTCCAATCTCGCCTGAAGCATATACAGCTCTGTCTCTGTGCAGTTATATTTATCTTCTACGCGGTACATCTATCTCTCTCCTAAAAAATCATATGAATTATATTCCCAATTGTACTCCAATCCGCGTTATCAGACGGAAGCACGCGATACCAATATGCCCTCATACAAACCAAATTCCATATAACACATATTCCACAATAGCCATAAACTGCTATAGAAACCACTCTATATCCACGGCCCGGGTTGTCCTGCCGCCATTTCTCCAGTTTTCCAAACACACAGGCGATGAAAACCGCAAACACACACATGAAATCAACAGCCACGCGCTGTCCATAGGATCCGCCATAATACCACGACCACCACGCACTTGACATATAAACAGTCAGCAAAAAGAAAACAACCAATCCAACATAAAGCTGTTCTCTCTTTCTGTACGCAATGATCATTCCGGCCAACG
Source organism: uncultured Lachnospiraceae bacterium (assembly GCA_947174505.1). GTDB lineage: Bacteria > Bacillota > Clostridia > Lachnospirales > Lachnospiraceae > UBA3282. Next base: position 832 of record CAMWJF010000029.1, on the reverse strand, counting down.
CAAGAAGCAATATTGGACTCCAGAAAAACAGTCCCTTTCTCACGCTAAACAAAAAATTCCCAAGCTGCGGTGCAAGCCAGTAAAAAGATTCATTTCCATAAGAATACAAAAACCAATGTCCCGTTGCCTTATGCCAGTAAAGGAGCTGCGGAAATATAGTCACAAAACCGGTCAAAATAATCGGAATCACTCTGACTGGCTTCCAGATCGTCCTCATCCTCTTCTTCAGCGTGTTACTGTCTCTGACGCCATAAAACACGTAAATCAACACAAATAAAATATTCGTATTCCGACACATAAAGATCAGTCCTGCCAGAAAGCCAAAAATACAGGTCTGCCAAAGTTTATTTATCCCCTGGCTGTTGCGCTCTTCATACCAGCACAAATAATAAAGAAACAAATTTAACAAAAAGTAAGAATAAATATGTGAAAAGCAGGCGTCATATGAGGCATAATGAAACAGGTTTGTTCCATATGTAATAATTGTGCATGTGAACAGAGCTATCTTGTTCGAAAACCATAAATATCTGACCAGTAGTCTGTACAGTAATACCGTACCTGCCACCCAGTAGCAGACTCCTCCCAGAAGCACCATATACTGGTACAAATTAGTGTACCCTGTTGCTGTCACGCTTCCTGTTATGGCATCCCTCAGAAGAGAACTGATATGTGCCACAAAGAAAAACGGACTCTCCATAATTGCAACCCCTACAGGGTATTTATTGACAACACCTCCCGCCGCCTGTATAAGATCCAGAGGATGGGGGCCGCCCCCGCCGGGGGGGGGGGGGGGGGGGGTGGGGCGCGGGGGGGGGGGGGGGGGGGGGGGGGG
>CAMWJF010000028.1 GCA_947174505.1 uncultured Lachnospiraceae bacterium | reverse complement strand
TCAAGGTACAAACAAGATCAGATATTAATTAATGTGTCTTTTGACACCCTAATCTAAATCGTAAATAAACAATACATAAGCCATAAGTTTAGTCTTATGAAAATGGTATAGGAGTGGACAGAATAGAGGAGACAGAAAATGAAATATGCATTAATCGGCTGCGGCCGGATTTCGCCCAACCATATAGCGGCGGCACAAAATAATGAATTGGAATTGGCAGCGATCTGTGATATCGATCCGTCATGTATGGAGGATAAAGTAAAGAAATTTAAACTGGGTGACAGTGTGAAACGGTATACCGACTACCGTGAGATGGTGGAGACAGAGAAACCGGAGCTGGTGGCGATCTGTACGGAGAGCGGTAAACATGCGCAGATTGCGCTTTTTTGTATCGGACATGGCTGTAACTGCATCATTGAAAAGCCGATCGCGCTTTCCATAGCGGACGCCGATGCGATAATCGGGGCGGCAATCACGCATCATGTAAAGGTGTGCGCGTGCCATCAGAACCGCTTCAATAAATCGGTGCAGATCATTCGCGAAGCCGTTGACATGAACCGCTTCGGGAGGCTGTTTTACGGAACGGCCCACATCAGATGGTGCCGGAACCACGAATATTATGACAGGGCGTCCTGGCGCGGCACATGGGAGCAGGACGGCGGTGCGCTGATGAACCAGTGTATCCACAACATTGACCTTCTGCGCTGGATGATGGGCGGCGAGATCGACGAGGTGGTGGGCATGACGGACAGGCTGAACCACGATTATATTGAGGCGGAGGATATGGGGATCGCCCTGATTAAATTTAAGAACGGCAGCTACGGCATTGTGGAGGGAACGACTGACGTCTATCCGAGCAATCTGGAGGAGACGCTGTATATCTTCGGTGAAAAAGGAACGGTAAAGGCGGGCGGACAATCCGTGAACGTGATAGAGGAGTGGCGGTTTTCGGATCTTCTGGATGATCCTGAGGACGTCAAGGCGAAATTCCATGAGAACCCGCCGAATGTATACGGTTACGGGCATACGCCGCTGTACGCGGATATGATTAACGCCATCACGCAGGACAGGCAGCCCTATGTCACGGCCATGGACGGAAAGCGGGCGCTGGAGCTTGTTCTGGCGATTTATAAATCTGCGGCGGAAGGGTGTCGGGTGAAGTTTCCGCTGGAGGACTGTGCGACTATTGATTTTAAAGGGAGGTTTTAGCGGATGTCCTATTTTGTCCATGAAAGCAGCTATATTGATAATGACGTAACAATCGGTGAGGGAACGAAAATCTGGCATTTCTGCCATGTGCAGTCAGGCGCAGTGATCGGAGCAAACTGTGTGTTGGGGCAAAATGTGAATGTTTCTAATCATGTGAAGATTGGAAACGGTGTGAAAATACAGAACAATGTTTCCGTTTATGAGGGCGTGGAATTGGAGGATGACGTGTTCTGTGGGCCGTCCTGCGTGTTTACCAATGATCTGACGCCCCGGGCAGCTTACCCAAAAGGGCGTGAAAATTACAAAAAGACGTTGATAAAAAAGGGCGCCAGCATCGGAGCCAACGCGACCATTGTGTGTGGACATACAGTGGGCAGGTACGCTCTGGTAGCGGCAGGAGCCGTGGTGACGGAGGATGTGCCGGACTATTGTATTGTAAGAGGTGTGCCCGCAAAGATCTGCGGAAAAGTGGATGAGAGGGGAAATATACTGTGAATACGGCCAGGCATTTTGTCGGCCGGTAAGCAGGAAGATATTTTGCGCATGGGAAATAAACGATAAGCCGGACGAGACAGGGCTATAGATGAGCCAGCATCTCGCGTACACGGTCACGATAGGTATGGGCAGCAGCCACCTTGTCGTGGCCGTTTTTGGCTATGGCTGCCCTTTCTGCCTCGTGAGTCAGGTAGTAATCTATTTTCAGCAGCAGATCCTTTTCACTTTCATAGTAAACAAAGTCTACCTCTGGGGTAAAGTTTTCGAGAAAATCTTCCTGATAATTACTTAACAGAAAACCGCCGCTTCCCATAATATCGAAAGCGCGCAGTGGTATGCCGCTTTTGATGCTGCGCAGGGAAATATTCAGATTAATCCGGCTTTTCTTAAAGACCAGCGGCATTTCGGAGTAGTAGTCCGCCGTGCCGTGGTTGTGCAGATTCGGGAGTCTGAAAGACGGATCCAGCGTGAAGAGGTCAAGAGTCTGTCTCTGTGTGACTGCGGTCAGCAGGCGCAGCCGCTCCAGTCCCGTAATCTTGCGGTTGATCACATATTGGGCGTAGAGATACTCCTTCGTCTCCACACCGTCCGGGTTGGGGTCCATGGGAAGCGCCTGATACAACTCTTCCATAATAGGAGACAATGATTCCTGTATGAAGTTACAGCCCTGCACATTCATCTGGGCATGCATCAGTCCCTCCAGATATCCCTTCGCGTATGCGGAAAGGTTCCCCATGCGGTCAAAAAAATTATGGGACTCGGTGTAAAGGGAACCTACGAAGGAAACGTCGTACAGGTACGGGCAGCCGGGAACCTGAGGTGCGCCGTATACGCCGGAAGCATCAGGTACAGAGACCGATGCGGAAGCTGCCGGAAGCGGAGCGATTTTGTCCAGCCGTTCCGTGTTTGCGGCCATGGGGAGGTAACGGACGGTTTGAATACCTGCTTCATTAAATTCCCGGCACAGCGCCCGGTCAAATACATAAATGGTATTGCAGGGATTGATGGCCGTGTAGGAATAGAGCATGACGTAGGGGCTGTCATAGATCCATGAGATATAGGGCAGATCCTCGCGCTTACATACATTGGAAACGAGAGGAAAATAATTAAAGGAAAAGACCGCGTCGGGAACTGCCTCACGGATTTTTTGCGTGAGAGCGGACTCGATTTCGACGTCCCGGCGGGCGTCCTTATTGGAAAAAGGAAAGCAGATAACCTGATGGCCCTCTTTGGTAAAGGCGTCCTTGATATCGGCGTTGCCGAAGCTCGCCCATTCAATAAAAAGTATTTTCATGGAGTTCTCCCTTATACCGGGTGCGTGGGAACCCGGATTCTTCCTGTATAGGAAATGGCGTATTTTCTATATGAGTCTGTGTCGAGTATACCACAAATCCCCTTTGGAAGCATCTGTTTTGAAAATAATGGTTGACATGGAAAATAATCTGGTGTATTATCATTCCATATTAATCATATCAAAACAGTATGAAATAAACTGCGTTATATCCCGTCCATACAGCCGGACAGTGGGAGAGGACGTGTAAGAGGGAGGATGAAGGAAATGGCAAACATTAAAAAGAGTGCATCGGAACTGATCGGGCATACACCGCTTTTGGAGGTAACCCACTATGAAGAGAATAACGGTATCACGGACGCAACGGTCCTGGTGAAGCTGGAATATTTCAATCCGGCGGGTTCGGTGAAGGACCGTATCGCCCTGCATATGATTGAGGTGGCGGAGCGGGAAGGAAAATTAAAACCCGGCGGCACGATCATTGAGCCGACCAGCGGCAATACGGGCATCGGTCTGGCGTCTGTGGCGGCGGCCAAGGGGTACCAGGCGGTGCTGACGCTGCCGGAGACGATGAGCGTGGAGCGGCGCAAGCTCCTGCAGGCGTACGGCGCGAAGCTGGTGCTGACGGACGGCGCGCAGGGTATGAAGGGCGCCATTGCCAAGGCGGAGGAGCTGCAGGCGCAGACGCCCGGTTCCATCATTCTCGGACAGTTTGAGAATCCTGCCAATCCGGCGATCCATAAGGCAACTACGGGGCCGGAGATCTGGGAGGACACGGACGGGAAGGTGGACATTTTCGTGGCGGGTGTGGGCACTGGCGGCACCATTACAGGCGTGGGCACTTACTTAAAGGAAAAGAATCCTGCCGTGAAGGTGGTGGCGGTGGAGCCGGAGAGCAGCCCGGTTCTCTCGGGCGGACAGCCGGGTGCGCATAAGATTCAGGGAATCGGCGCGGGCTTTGTGCCGGAGACGCTGGATACAGGCGTCTACGACGAAATCATAAAGGTTTCCAACGAGGACGCCTTTGCGGCAGGCAGGGCGATTGCCACACAGGAGGGCGTGCTGGTAGGGATTTCCTCGGGGGCGGCGCTCCATGCGGCGGCGCAGCTTGCGAAGCGGCCGGAAAATAAGGGGAAAGTGATTGTGGCGCTTCTGCCCGATTCGGGAGACAGATATTTGTCCACGCCGCTGTTCGCGTAACAGCGGGCAGTTCAGCCCGCGCCCATTTGCAAAACCTTGACATTTCGCCGGATTCATACTATAGTGAGCAAGGATGTTAAATCGGAAGAAAAGTGCGGAAAATCACGAAGATATAGTGAGGATGAACGAGATGGCAGAAATGATCGAGGTGCGGGATTTAAGCAAGACCTTTGAGACCGACGACGGGAAAGTGGAGGCTTTGCATAATATTACATTGTCCATTCAGGCGGGCGATATCTATGGCATTATCGGTATGTCGGGGGCGGGTAAAAGTACGCTGGTGCGGTGCTTAAACTTTTTGGAGCGGCCCACGTCCGGCACGGTGGAGATTGAGGGAAAGGATCTGGGAGCCATGTCCGATGCGCAGCTTCGGGCGACCCGCAGAGAGATTTCCATGATTTTCCAGCATTTTAATCTGCTGATGCAGAAGAACGTGATTGATAATATCTGCTTTCCGCTGGTAATCGGCGGCATGAAGAAAAAGGATGCGAGGAAGCGCGCACAGGAGCTTCTGGAGATTGTGGAGCTTTCGGATAAGGCGTTAAGCTACCCATCCCAGCTTTCCGGCGGGCAGAAGCAGCGGGTGGCGATTGCCAGGGCACTGGCAGCCAATCCCAAGATTCTGCTCTGCGATGAGGCCACAAGCGCCTTAGACCCGCGGACGACACAGTCCATTTTACAGCTTTTGAAGGATATCAATAAAAAATACGGCATTACCATAGTGATCATTACCCATGAAATGTCGGTGGTGCGGGAAATCTGTTCCCACGTGGCGATCATCGGGGAGGGACATCTGGTGGAGCAGGGGCGTGTTTCGGATATTTTCGCCCACCCGAAGACGGCGGAGGCGAAGGAACTGATTCTGAAGGGCAGCGGTACCGACCGCCGCACGCTGGAGGACCGGCAGAAGGAGCTGATGAAAGGTAAATGCTGTGTGCGCATTGTATTTTCCGTGAACTCATCCTTCGAGCCGGTGATTGCGAATATGGTGTTAAAGTTCGGGCAGCCTATCAACATTCTGCGGGCGGATACAAAGAACGTGGAGGGAATCGCCAGAGGCGAGATGATTTTAAGCCTGCCGGATGACACACAGATGCAGAAGGAGATGAAGGCTTATCTCACAGAGAGGGGTCTGGCGGTAGAGGAGGTGAACGGCTATGTGGACTAGTGACCTGACGCTTATGATGCTGGAAGGTGTGCGGGACACCTTGCTTATGACACTGATGTCAACTCTGTTCGGCTATCTGCTGGGACTTCCCTGGGGCATTGTTCTTGCCGTGACGGATAAGACGGGGATCCGGCCAAACGCTGCGGTCTATAAGGCGCTGGATGTGCTGGCAAATATTTTGCGCAGCGTCCCGTTCCTGATTCTTCTGATTCTGGTAATGCCCCTGACGAGGGCGATTGTAGGTAAAACCACGGGTTCAGTTGCCACCATTGTACCGCTTACCATTGCGGCGGCTCCCTTCATCGGGCGTATGATAGAATCTTCCATCAAGGAAGTGGATCACGGCGTGGTGGAGGCGGCGCAGAGTATGGGCGCGGGCACGTTTACGATTATATGGAAGGTGCTTCTGGTGGAGGCTCGGACGTCCATTCTGGTGGGCGTGACCATTGCCATCGGCACGATCCTCGGCTATTCCGCCATGGCGGGCGTAGTCGGCGGCGGCGGGCTGGGCGATATCGCCATGCGCTACGGCTATTACCGCTATGAGACGCTGATTATGATTGTCTCGGTGGTGCTTCTGGTGGTGCTGGTGCAGATTTTCCAGACGCTGGGGATGCGGCTGTCTGTGAAGCTGGATAAGAGGAAGTGAAATAAGCGATTGCGAAACTCCATGATGTTCGTTGAAACTGTACAATTATGGTAACAATGGGAAGTTTTGCAAATGCAATTATAAATGAGGAGGAGAAAGTTATGAAAAAGAAAATTGTGGTAACGATTGTGACGGCTGCTCTTGCGCTCTCGGCACTTACGGGCTGCGGCGGAAAGAAGGATGACGGCACGATCACTGTGGCGGCTTCCGCTACGCCCCATGCGGAGATTTTGGAGCAGGTGAAACCGATTCTGGCGGAGCAGGGCTACACGCTGGAAGTGACGGTGTTCAACGACTATGTACAGCCCAATCAGGTGGTGGAGAGCGGCGAGTATGACGCTAATTATTTCCAGCATATCCCTTATCTGGATTCCTTTAATGAGGAGCAGGGGACGCATCTGGTGAATGCGGGCGGTATCCATTACGAGCCTTTCGGCATCTATCCCGGAACCAAGGGCGACCTTAGTGAGATTGCGGAGGGGGATGTGATTGCGGTTCCCAACGACACGACCAACGAGGCGAGAGCGCTTCTGCTCTTACAGGATAACGGCATTCTGACCTTAAAGGCGGGCGTAGGCCTGGAGGCGACTGTCCGCGATATCGAGGAAAATCCTTACAATGTGGAGATTCAGGAGCTGGAGGCGGCACAGGTGCCCCGTGTGAAGGACGAAGTGGCGTTTGTGGTGCTGAACGGAAACTATGCGATGGAGGCGGGCTTCTCCGTAGCGAAGGACGCGGTTTCCTATGAGCAGTCTGACTCCGAGGCGGCGCAGACCTATGTGAATGTGATTGCGGTGAAGGAAGGCAATGAGAACAGTGCCGCGATCAAGGCGCTGGTGGAGGCATTGAAGTCCGATGCGGTGAAGGAATACATCAACAATACATATGACGGCGGTGTGATTCCGTTTACAGAGTGAGAAAAGTGAGAAGTACATCTAAAGACGTCCCGCCATAGGACGGGACGCCAAGATGTACTAAGTCTCACTTGGGAGAATGCCTGAAAAGCGGCATTCTCCGCATCACGTTATTCTTTGATTTTATCAATGTCAGTAAGATTAACGCCGGAAACCTGCAGTATCGCTTTCAGCGAGAGATATTCATCCTTTAGTTCAGCATACGTTTTTACGGCGTTTTCTTCTTTTGCTAATAACATGTATTTCTGGATTTTCTTAAAATCATCAATAGCTGCTTTTATTACTTCAAGACTGGTTGGCATATAATCACCTACTTTCTTTACAATTTGCTCCCATGTTATAATATAATTATAAAAGCTTTTTCATAAAGGGTAAAGCCTGTTTGAGTGTATGATATTTGTGTGTTTTGATGAAAGGAAAGCCCATGTCCTTACAATTTTATTTCGGCGCGTCAGGCGCTGGCAAGAGCCGGAAACTGCATGACTATATTATAGAGGAGTCACAGCGCCATCCTGAGAAAAATTATCTTTTGATTGTGCCGGATCAGTTCACCATGCAGACGCAGATGGATCTGGTGGTGGAGCATCCCCGTCATGCGATTATGAATATCGATGTGCTGAGCTTCGGCAGACTGACCCACCGGATCATCGAGGAGGTGGGCGGCGAGGAGCTTCCGGTTTTGGACGATACGGGAAAAAGTCTGGTTCTGCGCAAGGTGGCCGGGCAGGAGCGGGAGAAGCTGACGGTTCTTGGCAGCCATTTGCACAAGATCGGTTATATCCATGAGGTGAAGTCGGCGCTTTCCGAGTTTATGCAGTACGGCGTCGGGGAGAAGGAGCTGGGGGCGCTGATCGACTATGCAAAGGAGCGGGGGGCGCTCTATTATAAGCTGCAGGATCTGCGGCATTTATACCGGGCGTTCGGGGCATATATACAGGACCGCTTTATCACCACGGAGGGGACGCTGGACAGGCTGAGGACAGCTCTGCCGGAATCCGAAATTGTGAGAGGCAGCGTGATCGCGTTTGACGGGTTCACTGGGTTTACGCCGATCCAGAACCGCGTGATTCAGGATCTACTGAAATTGACTGATAGAGTCATTGTTACACTTACCATGGATGAGCGGGAAAATCCCTACCGTGTGGAGGGGGAACAGAAGCTTTTTTACTTGAGCCAGAAGACAGTTTCGGTTTTGAAAAGGCTTGCCGGGGAGGCGGGCATTGCGGAGGAATCGCCCGTTTGGTGCACGGAGAAAAAGGAGGGGCGGCTGCCGCGCTTTGCGGAAAACCCGGAGCTTGCCCATCTGGAGCGGAATCTGTTCCGCTATCCGCCCTGCGCCTATGAAGGGACGGCGGAAAGGATTCATCTGATCGAGGCGTCCACGCCGAAGGAAGAGCTGCGCCAGACCTGTATCGCCATCCGCAGGATGCTTTTGGAATCGAAGGCGCTCTGTTACCGGGACATCGCTGTGGTGACAGGCAACATGGGAGTGTACGGGAAAGAGGCACAGGAGGTTTTCGACCGCTTTGATATCCCCATATATATCGACCAGACCAGAGGCATTCTGGGAAATCCTTTCACTTCCTATGTGCGGAGCGCATTGCAGATTCTGCTGCAGAATTTCAGCTTTGAGGCGGTTTTTCATTATCTGCGCACGGGGCTTGCGGGCTTTACCAGGGAGGAAGTGGACAGGCTCGAGAATTATGTCCGCCGCTTCGGGATCAGGGGACGGAAACGCTGGGGAGAAGCCTTTACTTACCGGGAGGAAGATCCGGAGGGAGAGGAGGCGGCCCTTATATCGCTTGCCGCCTGCAATGTCATGCGCGAACGGCTGATGGAGCAGCTTGCGCCTTTTCTTATGCCGCTTAGGACGGCGGGGGATATGGTGCGCGCTCTCTACGACTTTCTTGTGGCAAACGAGGTGCAGCAGAAGCTTTCGGATTTCGAGAAGGCATTTCAGGAAAAGGGAGAACTGGCAAGGGCCAGGGAGTACGCGCAGATTTATCCGCTGGTCATTGACCTGTTGGATCAGATCGAGGGGCTGCTTGCGGGAGAGGAGCTGACGCTTAAGGAGTTTGCGGATATTCTGGATTCGGGGCTTGAGGAGATCACGGTGGGAACGATCCCCCAGAACGTGGACCGGATTGTGGTGGGGGATATTGAGAGAACCCGGTTAAAACAGGTCAAGGCGCTTTTTTTCCTCGGCGTGAACGACGGCAATATCCCGAAAGGCTCCGGGGGAGGGATCATTTCGGATCTTGACCGGGAGTTTTTGCGGGAGTCGGACATTGAGCTTGCCCCTTCGCCCAGAGAGCAGATGTATATTCAGCGGCTTTATCTGTATCTGAATATGACGAAGCCCTCGGATACGCTTATCCTGTCCTACGCCAGAGTGGGAGAGGACGGCAGATCGTTACGGCCCGCTTATCTGGTGGAGCTTCTACAGGGGCTGTTTCCCGGGCTTACCGCGGAAATGCCGGAGCGGGAGGCTGTGGAGGAGCAGCTCATGAGCGGCGCGGACGGCGTGGGATTTTTCACGGATATTCTGCGGGAGTACGCCGCGGGGCGGCTTTCCGGGGAGGAGCGCAGGACGCTGGTTACATTTTACCGCTGTTACGAAAAGAATCCGCAGTATCGGGAACAGGTTGGGAATCTGGTGGAGACGGCGTTTGCAAGGCATGAGGACAGGCCGCTTTCCCGGGCGGCAGCCACAGCCCTTTACGGCGCGTCCCTTTTAAACAGCGTCAGCCGTCTGGAAAAATACGCCGCCTGCGCCTACGCCCATTTTCTGCAATACGGTCTCCGTCTGCGGGAGCGGGGGGAGTACAGCTTTGAGGCTGCGGATATGGGAAATCTGTTCCACAGTGTGTTGGAGGGTTTTTCCGGGCGTCTGAAGGAACACGGTTATAGTTGGTTTGATTTTCCGAAGAAGAAGGCGCGCGAGCTTGTGGCGGAGACGCTTACCGCCTGTGCGGCGGCCTACGGGGAAACGATTCTTTACAGTAATGCGAGGAACAGACATCTGCTGACACGGATGGAGCGGATCTTAATTCGCACGGTGGATACGCTCCAGACGCAGCTTCGGAAAGGGCAGTTCCTGCCGGAGGCCTTTGAGGTTTCCTTCGATGTGCTGGAGGATCTGAATTCCTTAAATATCGCTCTCAGTGAAAAGGAAAAGATGCGTCTGCGGGGCAGGATTGACCGGGTGGATATCGGAGAAACGCAGGACAGGGTTTATGTGAAAGTGATTGATTATAAATCCGGGGAGAGACGGTTTGATCTGGCGGCGCTCTATTACGGCCTGCAGCTACAGCTTGTGGTCTATATGAACGCGGCGGTGGAGCTTGTACAGAAGAAATATCCTGATAAGGAGGCGGTGCCGGCGGCCATGCTTTACTATCGGGTGGCAGACCCTGTAGTGGAGGGCGGGGAGCTTTCGGAGGAGGAAATCAACAGGCGTATTTTACAGGAGCTGAAGATGACCGGAGTAGTTAATAGAGACGACGAGGTTGTCAGAATGCTGGACGGTGAGTTTACGGATAAGTCCGATATTTTACCGTTAGAGCGGAAAAAGGACGGCAGTTTTTCGGCTGTCTCCAGTGTCATGTCTGAGGAGGACATGCAGATGATTTCGAATTATGTAAACCAAAAGATCCGCAGTCTGGGAAGGGAGATCCTGGATGGAACCATATCGGTCAATCCCTGTGAGATGGGGGCGGAGAAGGCCTGTACCTACTGCGTATATAAACATGTATGCGGGTTTGAGGCGGGGGCGGCCGGCTATCAGCCGAGGAAGCTTTCGAAGCTGAAGGCGGAGGAGGCGCTGGAGAAGATGCGGGAAGAAACCGGCGTGTCTGAGGGCGGTAGAGAAAAGGAGCAGGAGTAGGAAAGCGGCAATCGGGTAAGGCGGGGCTGGTAAAGACAGCAGGCGTAAAAAGAAGCAGGGAGATGGCATGGGAATTACATTTACAGAGACACAGAGACAGGTGATAGAGAAAAGAGGCTGCAATCTTCTTGTCTCCGCGGCGGCCGGTTCCGGCAAAACGGCGGTTCTGGTGGAGCGGATCGTGGAGATGGTATGCGGCGGGGAGAACCCGGTGGATATCGACAGGCTTCTGGTGGTGACCTTCACCAACGCGGCGGCTGCCCAGATGAGGGAACGGGTCAGCCGCGCCCTGAACGACAGGCTTGCCAGAGATCCGGCCAACGAGCATCTGCAGCGGCAGACTACGTTGCTCTATAACGCCCAGATCACGACCATAGACAGCTTCTGTCTCTTTGTCCTGCGGAATCAGTTTCATACCATCGGGCTGGACCCCGGCTTTCGGATTGCGGAGGAAGGGGAGCTCAGGCTTTTGCGGGCGGATGTGCTGGCGGCTGTGATCGAGGAGGCTTACGGGAAAGAAGACCCGGCTTTCCTGCACTGTATGGAATATTTCAGCGTCGGCAGCAGGGACGAGGCGGTGGAAAAAGAGGTGCTGAAGCTCTATGATTTCGCCATGAGTATGCCTTTTCCGGAAGAGTGGCTCACCGGGCGGAAGGAGGATTACCGTCTTCCGGCGGCAGAGGAGCTTGGGCGGTATCAGGAGACAGCGGCTTTGGACGAAACAGAGGAGAGGGAAGGGGCGGTCTGCGATCCGCTGGGCCTTCCCTGGGCGGCGCTGTTCATGGAGCATGTGCGCTTCGTCCTGAAAGGCTGTGCGGACAGGCTGGAGGAGGCGCTCCGCCTGTGCGGGGAGCCGGACGGGCCGTATTTTTACGGGGAACTGCTGGAAAAGGAGCGGGAGCTGATAGAACGCCTGCTTCGGCTGTGCGGAGGCGCGGAGAAGGGAGACGGGACAGGCGGAGAAACGGCGGATACAGGGAGCGCGGCAGGCGGGGGAACGACCGATGCAGAGCGAGCGGCAGGCGGGGGAACGGCTGATGCGGCGCGGGCTGCCGGAACCGACTATGATGGACTGTGCGGCGCTTTCGCCGCAGTGGTTTTCGGGCGGCTTCCCTCCAAGAGGGACGCCACCGTCCAGACCGCGAAGCGGGAGGCGGCAAAGGCGCTCCGGGACAGCGTGAAGGAGGCGGTTTCCGATCTGCGGACGCAGTTTTTCACAGGTTCGGCCGGGCAGGTATGCAGGCAGATGGAAAGCTGTCAGGCGGCGGTGTCGTCACTTGTGGACCTGACGCTTGCTTTTAAGGCGGCTTTCGACGAGGCCAAGCGGGAGAAAAATATACTGGATTTTGACGATATAGAGCATTTTGCCCTACAGGCGCTTCTGCGCAGGGAAGGGGACGGCTATGCGCCTACGGAGACTGCGCTCGCCTACAGGAGCCGTTTCCATGAAATACTGATCGACGAGTATCAGGACAGCAATATGGTGCAGGAGTATCTGCTCTCCTGCATCAGCGGGGAATCCGAGGGACGGTACAACCGCTTTATGGTGGGGGATGTGAAGCAGAGCATCTATAAGTTCCGTCTGGCAAGACCGGAGCTGTTTCTGGAAAAGCAGGAGGCCTACGGCGGTGCGGAGGAAAACACGCAGCGGATCGATCTGCACCAGAATTTCAGGAGCCGCAGGGAGGTCATCGACAGCGTGAACGCCGTCTTTGCGCGGATTATGGGAAAGGAAATGGGCGGCATTGTCTATGATGAGAAGGCCGCGCTGCATCCCGGAGCGGTATACCCACAGAGGGAGGGTGATTTTTCGGAGGACGTCTCCAACATAACCCAGCTTCTCCTGTTTCAGGAGGAGAAACCTGCCGCGGAGGCTTTTGCGAAGGGAGAGCCGGAGAAGCAGGCCGCTTTTGCACGGCAGGCGGCAGGGCCGGGAGCGGCTTCCGGCAGGCAGGCGGCGGAAGACGGAAAAGCCCAGGCGGCGCTTTCTGTGAAGGAGCAGGAGGCTTACGGTGTGGCGGCGCAGATCAAGACGCTTCTTCGGGAGTTTCAGGTTACGGACAAGGAGACGGGGGCACTGCGGCGTGCTTCCTACCGTGACATGGTAATTCTGCTGCGTACGCTTTCCGGCTGGGACGAGGTTTTTAAGCGGGTGCTGGAGGAGGAAGGGATTCCCGTCCATGTGACTTCCAGAACCGGGTATTTTGCGGCTGCGGAGGTACAGGAACTTCTGCATTTTCTACGGATTCTGGATAATCCTTTGCAGGATATTCCCCTTTACGGGGTGCTGCACACCTATCTGGGCGGTTTTTCGGAGGAGGAGATCGCGCTGGTGCGGGCGGCCTGCCCGAAGAAGAAGTATCTCTACGACGCGCTTACAGCGTGCGCCGGAGGGGAAATGACTGGTGGAGTCAGCGGAAACCAGCCGGACACAGACCGGGCGGAGACAGGGCAGACAGCCATGGGGCAGGCGTACACGGAACAGGCAGCTATAGAACAGACGGACGCAGGACAGACAGTCATAGGGCAGGCGTACACGGAACAGACAGCTATAGAACAGACGGACGCAGGACAGACAGCCACAGAGCAGGCGGTCAACAGACAGGATGCTTTGGTGGGGAAAGACCTGCAGGACAAAATTACGGGTTTTCTCGACAAAATTACGGAATACAGGGAAATGTCCGTCTATCTCCCGGTCCATGAGCTTTTGCAGATCATTTTGCGGGAGACGGGATATCTGCACTATGTGGCGGCAAGACCCGAGGGAGGGAGGCGGCGCGCCAATGTGGAGATGCTGCTGGTGAAGGCGGCGGACTACGAGAAGACAAGCTATTTCGGACTGTATCATTTTCTGCGATATATGGAGCAGCTGGAGAAATACGAGGTGGATTACGGCGAGGCCGCCATGCAGGACGAGAACGCGGATGTGGTGCGCATTATGAGCATCCATAAAAGCAAGGGGTTAGAGTTTCCGGTCTGCTTTGTGTCGGGACTGGCGGCGGGCTTCCGCAAAAAGGAAGGCAGCGGGATTCTGGCGGTGGATGTGGATGCGGGAATCGGTGTAGATTATGTGGACCCGGAAAGACGGGTGAAAGGGAAAAATCTGCGGAAAAACGCCATTGCGCTGAAGCTGAGGCGGGACAGTCTGGCGGAGGAGCTTCGTATCCTGTATGTGGCCATGACCAGGGCGGAGGAGAAGCTGATTCTGACAGGAGTGGTCAAAAACCCGGAAAAGACGGCGGCGGCGCTTCTTCCGCTGCGTCGGCGGAAACACACCCTGCTGTCCTATGACGTGCTGCTGGGGCAGGACAGCTTTTTGTCCCTGCTGCTTAGCGCGCTTTCCGGCAGTCGGTGTCTCGACGGTTTCTACGAGGCCTGCGGAATGGAGTCAGCGCCGGACGCCCCGGAATATGCCACGGACATGGCGTTTGCGGTAAAATTGACCGGCTGGGATCATGTGGTGGAGAAAAAGATCGAGGAGACGGTTCTTGGGATAGAAGCGAAGAAAAAGCTTCTTTTTGCCGATTTCGCGGAGGCGGTCAATGAAAACCTTATGACAGAGCTGTCACGAAGGTTTTCCTATGCATATCCGCACGGAAATCTGCGGGATCTTTATACAAAGACTACCGTATCGGAATTGAAGATGGCCGGTATGCAGGAGACGGACGAGGCCGCGGCAAGGCTCTTCGAGGAGAAGCCGGCGGTTCCTTATCTGCCGAAGTTCCTGAGAGCTGACGAGAGCGTCAGCGGTTCCATGCGGGGAAGCGCCTTCCATAAGGTGATGGAGCTGTTTGATTTCTGCGAATTGACTGATGAGGTCAGTGCAAACCGGCAGACCACTGAGGCGCTTTTGAAGGAGCAGATGGCGCGGATGCTGCAGACGGGCAGGCTGTCGGAGGGGTATTATGAGGCGGTGTCTGTGCCCAAGCTCGTGGATTTTCTGACGGGAAGGGCGGCCTCCCGCATGGCCCGGGCGGCCCGGGCAGGGAAACTTTTTAAGGAGCAGCCTTTTGTGATGGGGATTCCGGCCAGCCGTCTGGGCAGCGGGTTCCCGGCGGAGGAGACGGTGCTGATTCAGGGTATTATCGACGTGTTTTTCGAGGAGGAGGACGGCCTCGTGGTGCTGGACTACAAGACGGACGCCGTGTCAGCGGCGGCGGAGCTTGTGAAACGTTACCAGGTGCAGCTTACCTATTACAGCGAAGCGCTCGCGCAGATCTACGGTTATGAAGCGGGTGAGGGCGGGAAAACGGTGAAGGAGCGGCTCATCTATTCTTTTAAACTGGGGGAGGAGATTTCGCTTTAATCGGATCATGGTTCATGCGTTTGCCGTGAGCTATGGCGGTTTCTGCCTTTACATCTTTGCAGGAATTCGTTATAATAAAATGGTAACAGTCAATATAGCAGAGTGGAAAGCAGGTGATTGTATGCCGTCTGGTATCGAGGTGACAAAGGCAGCTCTTGATGATTTTGCGAAAGTGCAGAGGCGTATGCTTCTGGCTAAAAAAGAAAATGCCGTTGAAACATACGCAGACTTAAAAGATGAGTATTTGACATTAAAGGCACTGCTTAACGTTTCCGGCGTAAATCTTGCGGATATTGATAAGATCAAAGAATAGTGCGGCGGGTAGAAAAAGGGACTAGAAGGGTAAAGGGAGAAAAGCGATGAGATTAGTGACACGATCTGATTTTGACGGGCTGGCATGCGGCGCTCTCTTGAAGGAGGTTGGCCTGATTGACAGTTGGAAATTTGCGCATCCGAAGGACTTACAGGATGGTCTTGTGGAGGTTACGGAGAATGATGTGCTGGCAAACGTACCTTTTGTGGAAGGCTGCGGGTTATGGTTTGACCATCATTCCAGTGAGCATGAGCGCAATGAGTTAAAGGGCAAGTATAAGGGAGAGAGCCGTATCACGCCCTCCTGCGCGCGTATCATTTATGAGTATTACGGCGGAGAGGAGCGATTCTCCCATTTCGACGATATGATGGTGGCGGTGGATAAAGTGGATTCCGGCAATCTGACCATAGACGAGATACAGAATCCGCAGGGGTGGATTCTCGTTGGCTTTCTGATGGATCCCCGCACGGGGCTTGGCAGATGGCGCAACTTTACGATCTCGAACTATCAGCTGATGGAGAAGCTGATGGAGTGCTGCCGCACCATGAGCACGGAGGAAATTCTGGCGCTGTCCGATGTGCAGGAGCGCATTGACATTTACCGCGAGCAGGACCAGAAGTTCCGGGAGATGGTGAAGGCGCACACGCGGGTGGAGAAGGACGTTATCATTTCGGATCTGCGGGGCGTTGACCCGATTTATTCCGGCAACCGTTTCCTGATTTACAGCATGTACCCGGAGCAGAATATCTCTGCCTGGATCGTGAACGGGCGCGGCGGCAAGGGCTGTTCCGCGGCGGTGGGTTACAGTGTCTTGAACCGCACCTCCCATGTCAATGTGGGAAGCCTGATGCTTAAGTATGGCGGCGGCGGACACAAGGCAGTAGGAACCTGCCAGTTTTCGGATGAAACCATGGACGAGCAGCTTCCAAAGCTTCTGGATGAGCTTGTGAATTACGATACATATTACAAGAATTAAGAAGGAAGGGGTTTGAATGGAAGACATGAGCGTATTTAAGAGCTACTTAAGACGTTTACTTCAGGATTTGAAAGACCTTCAGGAAGCATTAAAGAATAAGGAATACGAAAAAGCGTCGCTGATGACGGAAAAACTGATAGATGACACCCAGAAAGGCATTGAAGACAATTAAGAAAAAGGAACAATTACATGCAGGAACCCAGGCCCCGGAAAGGAAATTTTCGGGGCTTACGTTTCTTCCCGTAATCCTGACGGTGGCCTGTATCCTGTTTACCGTGCTGATGGCGGGTTATATCCTCTGGTTTTACAAAGGGAGCTTTCAGGAAGAAACGGCAGGAGAGACTTACGACAGATACTACATGATGATTACGCAGGACGATAAATCCGCTTTCTGGCAGTCCGTGTATCAGGGGGCGTACGAGCGGGCGCTGCAGGAAAACGTCTATGTGGACTGGCTGGGAAACGACCGTTTTCAGGATTACGGCGTGGAGGAGCAGATGGAGATTGCCATTGCCTCGGGGGTGGACGGCATCATCGTGACGGCCAGCGAGGCGGAGGAGATGACTGCCCTGATCGGCCGGGCGGACGCGGCCGGGATTCCCGTGGTGACGCTTTACGGTGACAATACCCAGAGTGCACGATGCAGTTTTGTGGGGGTGGGCAGCTACAATCTGGGCAGGGAGTACGGCAGGCAGGCGCTTAAAATAATGCGGGAAAGGCTTGTCGGCGCGGAGGAAACACGGCTTGTCATAAAACAGGGGGAGGATACCGGTGAGACGGGAGACGCGATAGCCTTGGGGGAAGCGTCCGGCGGGACGGAAATGGTGTTGGAAACGGAAGAGACGGAGATTGGGACGTCGGCGCGTCCTATCCGGGTAACTCTTCTGGTCAATCCTTTTGCGAACAGTCTGGACCAGAATATTCTCTATTCCGGCATTCAGGAGACGATCGAGCAGGAGCGGGGAAATACGGTGGTGGAGCTTTCCCAGAAGTCGGTGGATGATACCAACGCCTTTTCCGTGGAGGAGTCTGTCCGGGATATTTTTATGGGCGGGGACATTCCGGATATCCTGATCTGCCTGAACGAGCTGAATACCACCTGTGCCTATCAGGCGGTGGTAGATTATAATAAGGTAGGCGAAGTCAGCATTTTGGGGCACTATGTTTCCGATACGATTCTCAATGCCATTGACAGGAGCGTGATCTATGCCACCGTGGATATCGACACGGCGCAGATGGGGGCCTTCTGCATCGACGCTTTGCAGGAGTACCACGATCTGGGTTACACCAGCCAGTATTTTACGGCGGATATCAGTCTCGTTACCAGAGATAATGTGGACGAGTACTTACGGGGGGAGGAGTCGGAAAATGCTGAGTAGGTTAAGGGACGTCTCCCTGCAGTTCAAGATCAGCAGTATCTACATTGTGACGAACATCCTCGTTGTGATGGTGAATATTTTCCTGATTATCGGCATCAACAGTATGTCAGGGAGGCTTGATATGGTTTATCAGGACAACCGGCACCTGAATGAGTTTTCCGACGCCGTAAATGC
This sequence comes from uncultured Lachnospiraceae bacterium, assembly GCA_947174505.1. Taxonomy (GTDB): domain Bacteria; phylum Bacillota; class Clostridia; order Lachnospirales; family Lachnospiraceae; genus UBA3282. Next base: position 37,490 of record CAMWJF010000028.1, on the reverse strand, counting down.
GCTGCAGGACGACATGACGGATTATCTGAATGTGAAGACAAGCGACTCCCTGGAAAATTACTATCGGAGCGAGGCCCTATGCAGGGATATGGCGGCGGACTTAAACGAGGAGGTCACGGGAAGATCCTTTGACCGTATGGAGCGGAATATCCGGCATATGACCGAGCGTTATCTGGAGGAGGTGGCGCAGACCATTGAAGCCAAGCGCGGGCGGAATGTGGAAAAATACCGTGCGCACTATGAGAACGCCACCAGAATGTACGGCTATATCGGCACCTATATCTCCAATCTGAACATGGAGCAGTTTCGCAGCAACTCCGAGCGTTACAGCGATTTACAGAAACGGTTCCGTCTTTTTGAGGCGGTGTCCGTGATCGCCATTGTTCTGGTGATGTGCAGCAATGTGGGCCTCATCATCGGTTTTGTGGGCGCGCTGATCAGGCCGCTCAAAAAACTGGCGGGGCAGGCGGACGAGGTGGCGAAGGGCAACTTTGAGATCGAGCTGCTTCCCGTGGAGTCGCAGGACGAGGTTGGCGTGGTGACGGGCGCGTTTAATTCCATGGTGGTCAGCATCGGCAGATACATCGAACAGATCCGGGAGAGCATGGAGGCGGAGCGGGCCTTGAAGGAGCGGGAGCTTCTCATGGAAGGCCATTTAAAGGATGCGAGACTCAAATATCTGCAGGCCCAGATCAACCCCCACTTCCTGTTCAATACGTTAAACGCGGGCGCCCAGCTTGCCATGATGGAAGGGGCGGACAGGACTTACGATTATGTCCAGAAGGTAGCCCAGTTCTACAGATATAATATGAAGAAAAGCGAGGAGACGGTGACCGTGGCCGAGGAGGTGGAGATGGTGGATTCCTACATCTACATTTTGAATGTGCGGTTCGCCGGGGATATTCATTATGAAAAGCATATCGACGAGTCTCTTCTGCATATGGAGATGCCGGGCATGATTTTGCAGCCCATTGTGGAAAACTGTGTCAACCACGGCATACGCGAGATGGGAGACCGGGGCGTGATCCTTCTTTCCCTCTATGAAAAGGAAGGACGGGTCTGCATCAGCGTGAAGGATAACGGCGTCGGCATGAGCGCGGAAACCATTGACAGGGTGATGAGCGGCACCTACAGGGAAAAGGAGATGGCGGCAGGCGGAAACGGCGTCGGCATGGACAATGTCATTTCCCGTATGCGGCTTTTTACAGGCAACGAAAACGTGATGACCGTGAAGAGCGAAGGCGAGGGTATGGGGACGGAGGTATGCATTTACCTGTAGTGGTTCAAAAGACGGCGGCGGGGCGTGTGCGGACAAAGAGCCGGAAGGATGCGGAAAAGGGAAAGGGTTATGGGGATGGGCCATTATAAGATTATGCTGGCGGACGACGAGGGAATCGTAATCGATTCGCTGAAATTTATCATCGAGAAGGAATTTGGAGAGCTGTGCACAATCGAATTTGCGAAGACAGGCAGAAGCGTGATCGAGCTTGCGGAAAACTTCCGCCCGGATATTGCCATTATGGATATCCAGATGCCCGGCATCAACGGCATCGAGGCCATGCGGGAAATCCGGGAGACGAATCAGAACGTAGTCTTTATTGTGATGAGCGCTTACGATAAGTTTGACTACGCGAAAGAGGCAATCAAGCTGGGCGTTTTGGAATACATTACCAAGCCCATGGAAAAAACCCGGATTATTGCGGCTCTTAGGAAAGCCATGGGGCAGATTGACAGAGAGCGGAACAAACGGAGCAACGACCTGATGATCCGGGAGAAGCTGGAGACGGTGATGCCCATTATAGAGAACGGTCTCCTCTATAATCTGCTCTTTCAGGAGCATTTCACGGAGGATATCGAGAATTATAAGCAGCTCCTGGGAATCGACCAGAATTATGCCTATATTCTGGCGGTGGTCTGCGGGGAAACCCAGGAGGGGAACCACATGACCAACGCGGTGGGCAGCAGCGTGAAAATGCAGCAGTTCGACGTGATGCTCAGGGAGTATCTGAAGGAGACATATCCCGGTGTGATTCTGGGAATGGCTATGGCCAACAAGCTGGCGGGTATGGTACCCTGTGTGGAAAAGCAGATGTCCTACGAGGAGCGGATTGCCCTGATTGAGAAATCGAGGGAGATTGTCCGGGAGCTGAAGAAGCGGACACAGATCAGCTTCCGCATCGGTATCAGCGCCGTGGCGCCGCTGGCGGAGGCGCGGAATTCCTACCGGGAGGCCCTGAACGCATTGGTTATGACCACGGGAAATGTGGCCCATGTGGACGATCTGCCGATAGGCTGCGTCTATGAGGAGAATTATCCGATCAATCTGGAGAAGCAGCTTTTTACGGAGGTGAAAAACGGGGAGACGAATCATGCGGCCGCTACGGCGGAGACTTTCTTCGACATGATTGTGGAGGCGCACGGCGATCTGCTGATGAATATACGGCTCAAGGTATTGGAGTTTGTCCTTTATGCGGAGCATATCGCCTACAGCTCCGGCGGTATGATCTATGAATTCCGCGCCAGGGCGGACTATCTGCCGACAATTATGTCGATGGACGATTATGGCTCCCTGAGAAGGTGGTTTACGGAAAAGATCGCAGCGGCAAGCCGCAATGTGAGTACGAAAGCCTCGGAGAAGTCGATGGGCGCCGTGGAGGCGGCGAAGGCCTATATCCAGAATCATTACAGCAGGGATATTTCCCTGGACGAGGTATCCCAGGCGGTTAATATCAGCCCTTATTATTTCAGCAAGATTTTTAAGGAGGATGTGGGCGAGGGGTTTGTGGAGTATCTGACCAAGATCCGCATGGACAAGGCCAAGGAGCTGCTTACCACCACAGAGTGTTCCATGAAGGAAATCTGCTCTATGGTAGGGTATGCGGATCCCAATTATTTCAGCCGTTCCTTTAAGAAAAATGTGGGCGTGACGCCTACGGAGTATAAACAGCTTTGACTGTGGCCGGGGTGGATTCATTGCCCAGTATATTATATAATGAAAAGAGAAAGCTCAATTAAAAACGGTCGGAAAGGAGAATGAACGGTGGATTTGGGAATGACAGACAAACAGTTTAACGTATTTGTGAGACTTTTGCTGGATGCACTGAAAGATGCAATAGAAGAGAAGGAGAGCGAGAAGAAGGACGAGAAACTGGCAAAAATTGCGGAGAATCTGCAGAAGACACTGGAAGATTAACGTATGGGAAGAAAACAATTGGCATGTCTTACCGCGGCGCTTATTTTGCTCCTTACTCTCTGCGGCTGCGGGAAGGTGGAGAGCGGCAGGGAGAGCGACGGCGGGGAGGAAGAAAAAATCCAGATCGGTATGAGCTTCGATTCCTTTGTGATTGAGAGATGGCAGAGGGACAGGGATGTGTTTGTCTCGGTGGCAAAGGAGCTGGGGGCGGAGGTGAATGTGCAGAACGCCAACGGTGTGGTGGAGGAGCAGAAAAAGCAGATCGACTATTTTATCCAGAAGGGAATGGATGTGATCGTGATTATCGCCATCGACCCGGCTTCCCTGCGGGAATCGGTCAATAAAGCAAAGGATGCGGGGATTAAAGTGGTTTCTTACGACCGGCTGATCGACGATACGGACGTGGATCTCTACATTTCCTTTGACAATGAAATGGTGGGAGAAATGATGGCCAGGGCGCTTGTGGCGGAGGGCATTGCGGGCGGTAATGTGGTGATGATCGGCGGTTCTCCTACAGACAATAACGTGCCGCTGGTGGAGGGCGCGTTTAAGCGGGTGATGTCCAGGCACAGAGTGGGAATCCTGGATTCTGTCCACGCCGATAACTGGAGAGCGGAGGAGGCGGCGGCCTACATCTATGCCAATCCGTTGAAAGTGGCTAAGGCGGACGCCATCATGTGCGGCAATGACGATCTGGCAACCCAGGCGGTGCGCGCGCTGGCGGAGACGAGGCAGGCGGGGAATATGCTGGTGGTAGGGCAGGACGCGGATCTGGCGGCCTGTCAGCGGATTGTGGAGGGCACGCAGGTTATGACGGTCTACAAGCCCGTGGAGCGTCTGGCGACCCGGGCGGCAGAGGAAGCGGTGGCGCTTGCGAAGGGAGAGAAGATTGCGGGAGACGATGTGACCCTGATTAACAGCGGCGCGTATAAGGTGCCTTATATCGGACTGGAACCGATCAGCGTAAACCGGGATAATATCGACGAAGTCATTATCGGCAGCGGGTTTCACCTGAAAGAGGATGTATACCTGAATGTACCCGGACAAATGCCGGAATAGCATTTTTTTTGTGGCAGAAAGAGGGAAAACACAAAAATGTGCTAGTACCATTCCCGTATAAAAATGCAATATGGTGAAAATGTACAGAATGTCATAAATTATTCCTATTTTCTTTGTGGTATATTGAAGTTGCGAAAACAATTCGCGAAATATTTATCATTTAGAAAAGGGAGGAAAACTAAGACATGAAAAGAAAAGTATTAGGTATGGTACTTGCAACTTCTATGGTTGCGGCTACACTGGTTGGCTGTGGCGGCGGCGATGCGGCTCCGGCAGCGACTGAGCCCGCAGCAGAGGCGCCTGCGGCAGAGGCAGAAGCTCCGGCAGCGGACGCGGAGGCAGAGGCTCCCGCAGCGGATGCGGCAGCTCCCAGCGGCAATAAGGTTGGTGTGGCAATGCCCACCAAGGATCTGCAGAGATGGAATCAGGACGGTTCCAACATGCAGGCAGAGCTTGAGGCAGCAGGCTATGAGGTAGACCTTCAGTATGCTTCCAACGACGTAGCTACTCAGGTTTCCCAGATCGAGAACATGATCAACGGCGGCTGCTCCGTACTGGTTATCGCTTCTATCGACGGCGAGTCCCTGACCACCGTTCTCGAGGGCGCAAAGAGCGCAGGCATCCCGGTTATCGCATATGACCGTCTGATCAAGAACACAGATGCGATTTCCTACTATGCTACGTTCGATAACTACAAGGTAGGACAGACACAGGGTCAGTACATCGTTGACCAGCTGGATCTTGACAATGCGGCAGGCCCCTTCAACATGGAGATCACCGCTGGTTCTCCTGATGACAACAACGCAACCTTCTTCTACAACGGCGCTATGGACGTGTTACAGCCCTACATTGATGCAGGCAAGATCGTGATTCCGTCCGGCCAGGTAGATTTCGCAACCGTTGGTACCCCGGCATGGGCTACCGAGACCGCACAGTCCAGAATGGAGAACATCCTTTCTTCCAACTATGCGGACGGCACAAACCTTGACATCGCTCTTTGCTCCAACGATTCCACGGCACTTGGCGTTGAGAACGCTCTGGCAGCTAACTACACGGGCAACTACCCGGTTGTTACCGGTCAGGACTGTGACATCGCAAACGTAAAGAACATGATCGACGGCAAGCAGTCCATGTCCGTATTCAAGGATACCCGTACCCTGGCATCCCAGGTTGTTAAGATGGTTGGCCAGATCATGAACGGCGAGACTGTAGAGGTAAATGATACCGAGACATATGACAACGGCACAGGCGTGATTCCGTCTTACCTTTGCGAGCCTGTATTCGCAGATGTGAACAACTACAAAGAGCTGCTGATCGACTCCGGTTACTATACCGAGGCGGATCTCCAATAACCGTGCGAACAAGTTCGCACTGGAGAACGCAAAAAGCGCGTTCTCCGTGGGCTGAGATGGAACGAAGCGTCAGGAAGTTCTAAGTCTCAGACAAGAGAACGCAGAAAGCGCGTTCTCCGTATATTAAAAATTTGTTATAATTATAGGTAAGTAAAACCGGCAGGCGGGTTTTCCCGCCTGCTGATTTTAAAGAGAGAAGTGGGTAGCAGATACAAAATAATGTTGGGAGGAATACACTTTGGCTAAAGTTTTATTGGAAATGAAAAATATTACCAAAACGTTCCCCGGTGTCAAGGCGCTCGACAATGTCAACCTGAAGGTGGAGGAGGGAGAAATCCACGCGCTGGTCGGTGAGAACGGTGCGGGCAAATCCACGCTGATGAATGTACTGAGCGGCATTTACCCCTATGGTACATATGAGGGCGACATCGTCTACAACGGTGAAGTGTGTAAGTTCAATAAGATTAAGGACTCCGAGGAAAAGGGAATCGTTATCATCCACCAGGAGCTGGCGCTGATCCCTTACATGACAATCGGAGAGAACATGTTCCTTGGAAATGAGCGTGGAAAGAGCGCGGCAATCGACTGGAACGAGACTTACGGGGAAGCTGATAAGTATTTGAAGATGGTAGGTCTTTCGGAATCTTCCAGAGTGCTGGTTAAGGATATCGGTACCGGCAAACAGCAGCTTGTGGAGATCGCGAAGGCGATGGCCAAGCATGCGAAGCTTCTGATTCTGGATGAGCCGACCTCCTCATTGAACGAGAAAGATTCTCAGGCGCTGCTCGATCTTATGTTAAAGTTTAAGAAAGAGGGCATGACATCGATTATTATATCTCATAAGTTAAACGAGGTTGCTTATGTGGCGGATAAGATTACGGTAATCCGTGACGGTTCCACCATTGAGACGATGGATAAGCACACCACGGAGATTTCAGAGGATAGAATTATTCAGGGTATGGTTGGCCGTGAGCTGACTGACCGTTTCCCGAAGCGGCACAACGTAAAAATCGGCGATGTGAATATGGAAGTGAAGAACTGGACGGTACACCATCCGCTCTACCCGGAGAGGAAGGTGTGCGACAATGTGTCCATCAAGGTGAGAAAGGGCGAGGTAGTAGGTATTTCCGGCCTGATGGGCGCGGGACGTACCGAGCTTGCCATGAGTATTTTCGGGCAGTCCTATGGTACGAACATCAGCGGACAGCTCTATCTGGACGGCAAAGAAGTGCACTTGAAGACTATCAAGCAGGCCATCAAAAATAAGCTGGCCTATGTGACGGAGGACCGGAAGGGCAATGGCCTTGTACTGACCAATCCGATCAAGATTAACACGACGCTGGCCAATCTGGACAGCATCAGTCCCCGGATGATCATCGACAAGGATAAGGAGTATCAGGTGGCGGAGGAATACCGCGGCAAACTGAAAACCAAATGTCCTACCGTGGAGCAGAACGTGGGTAATCTCTCCGGCGGCAACCAGCAGAAGGTGCTTCTGGCAAAGTGGATGTTTACGGATCCCGACGTACTGATTCTGGATGAGCCGACAAGAGGTATCGACGTGGGCGCCAAGTATGAGATTTACTGCATCATCAATGATCTGGTGGCGGCGGGCAAGTCCGTTGTGATGATTTCTTCCGAGCTGCCGGAGGTGCTTGGCATGAGCGACAGAATTTATGTGATGAATGAGGGCAGGATTGCCGGGGAGCTTTCCGCCGAGGAGGCGTCCCAGGAGAAGATCATGTCTATCATTGTAAGTTCAGGAAAGGGGGCGTAAGGATATGGAAAAAACAAATGTTGCTGCATTTCTAAGGAAATATACCATGATTATCGCCCTTGTACTGGTGGTAATTTTCTTCAGCATTACGACAGAGGGAAAGATCCTGTTCCCCCAGAATATCAATAACCTGATCTCCCAGAACGCTTATGTGTTCGTGCTGGCGACGGGTATGCTGCTCTGCATCCTGACAGGCGGCAATATCGACCTTTCCGTAGGTTCCGTGGTCTGCTTCGCGGGCGCGGTGGGCGCGATGATGATGGATAAAAACGTGAATGTCCTGGCAGCGGTTCTTGCCATGCTGGTAATCGGCGTCCTGATCGGCATGTGGCAGGGCTTCTGGATCGCCTATGTGAAGGTGCCGCCCTTTATTGCGACGCTGGCCGGCATGTATGCTTTCCGCGGACTTTCCAATGCAGTGCTGCAGGGTATGACGGTTTCCATCAAGAGCGAGGCCTTTATCAGGGTATTCGGCGGCGGCGCAGACTGTTATGTGCCGGATCTTTTCGGCGGGGAAGGCTTCAACATGACCTGTATGATCGCCGGATGCATCGCTGTGGTTATCCTGATTGCGATGCAGCTAAAGAACCGCATCAACAATAAGAGCAGAGGCTACGAGACGGCGCCTCTCGGAAGCACGGTCGTAAAGCTTCTGGTAATCAGCGCCGCAATTTTGTGGATCGCGTATAAGCTGGCTTCCCACAAGGGTATTCCGACAGCCTTAATCTGGATTCTTCTGGTGCTGCTGGTTTACGGCTATCTGACAACAAAGACCAGAATCGGCCGTTATCTGTACGCGGTGGGCGGCAATGAAAAGGCGACCAGACTTTCCGGTATCAACACGAAGAAGGTATACTTTGTCGCTTACGTGAATATGGGATTTTTAGCAGCGTTAGCCGGTATTCTGACGATTGCCAGACTGACCTCCTCGCAGCCCACTTACGGGCAGGGGTATGAGATGGACGCCATCGGTGCATGCTTTATCGGCGGCGCATCCGCATACGGCGGCGTTGGTTCTGTGGCAGGCGTGGTGGTTGGCGCGACACTGATGGGCGTGATCAACCAGGGTATGAGTATCATGGGTATGGACGCCAACTACCAGAAGGTAGTAAAGGGTCTGGTGCTCTTAATAGCGGTTGCCTTTGACGTGCTTTCCAAGAGAGAGAAGAAATAAGGGAGGAGGATGAAAATGAACAAAGCATTGGAAATTTTTAGAAAACATACCATGAAAATAGTCCTTGTCCTGATCGTGATATTCTTCTCGGTGATGACGAAGGGACAGATGTTTGCGGCATCCAGTTTTCAGGCGTTGATTGCGCAGAATGCGTATGTGTTCGTGCTGGCCACAGGTATGCTGATGTGTATGCTGACAGGCGGTAACATCGACCTTTCCGTTGGCTCCTTTGTATGCTTTATCGGCGCCATCGGCGGTATCATGATGGTGCGCGGCGGCATGTCGGTGCCGCTGGCGATGCTGCTTATGGTAGGCGCGGGCGTGATCTACGGCGTTGTGGAAGGGTTCCTCATCGCTTATCTCAATATTCCGCCATGGATTGCCACACTGGCAGGCTACCTTGCTTTCCGCGGCTGGGGAACGGCGCTTTTGAGCGGCGCGACGATTGCGCCCATGCCGGAGGGCTTTATCAAGATGTTCAACGGCAGCGTGCCCGATCTTTTCGGCGGCGCGGGACTGAATATCACCTGTATTCTGGTGGGTGTGATCGCCTGTGCGCTGTTTGTGGTCTTACAGCTTAAGGGCAGAAACGATAAGGTGAAAAAGGGCTATGAGGCGGAGAGCATGACGGGCGTAATCGTGCGCTGTGTGCTTGTCAGCGCGGTAATCCTGCTGTTTGCGTTCAAGCTGGCGCAGGCGGGCGGCATCCCGAATAACCTGATCTGGGTGGCGGTGATCGTCCTGATTTATAACTTTATCACGGGAAAGACCACCATTGGCCGCTACTTCTACACCATCGGCGGTAACGTGGAGGCAACCAAGCTTTCCGGCATTGACACGAAGAAGATTTTCTTCCTGGCGTATCTGAATATGGCGGTGCTCACCGTGGTCAGTGCGTGGATGACTATGGCAAGACTGTCGGCGGCGACGCCCACAGCCGGAACCAACTACGAGATGGACGCCATCTCCGCCTGTGTGGTGGGCGGCGTGTCCGCATACGGCGGTTCGGGTACGGTGTTCGGTATGGTAGTCGGCGCGACGCTGATCGGCGTTATCAACCTTGGCATGAGCCTTATGGGTATCGACGCGAACTGGCAGAGAGTGGTTAAGGGCGTGGTGCTTCTGGCGGCGGTTGTCTTTGAGATTATGAACAATAAGGAAAAGACAAAAGAATAGTAAGTGTTATGGTAAAATGAACGGAGGGCTGTCTGTATGGGCAGCCCTCTTTTCCCTGTGAAATTTTTGTGAAAATTTATGAAAAGTTTGGAAAGCCGTTGACATTAAATTTTTAATGTCAAATAATAGAAACATGCGGATTTTAGCACAGACAGGGCACGGCGCCGGCGGCTGGACCGGGCGGCGGCCTGCATAATATATGGGAGGAATGACAATGATTAAAACCCTTGCGGCACAGGTGAAGGAGTATAAGAAGGTTTCGATCATAACGCCGGTTTTTATGATACTGGAGGTCGTTTTTGAGATGCTGATCCCGTTTCTGATGGCGTCCATCATCGACGACGGCGTGGAGGCGGGCAATATGCAGCATATCTACGCGGTGGGCGCGGTGATGATTGCGGCGGCGCTTCTCGGTCTTTTCTGCGGTGTGATGGGCGGCAAATACGGGGCGAGGGCTTCCACGGGCTTCGCAAAAAATTTGAGGCAGGCCATGTTTGAAAACATCCAGACCTTTTCCTTTGCGAGCCTCGACAAGTTCAGCACAGCGGGACTTGTGACCAGACTGACCACGGACGTGACCAATATGCAGATGGCATACCAGATGATTCTGCGGATCTGTTTCCGCGCGCCGGTCAGTATGGTCTGCGCCATGGCGATGGCTTTTCTGATCAATGCGCGGCTTGCGGGAATTTATCTGGCAGCGGTGATTCTGCTGGGTGTTGTGCTGTTTTTCATTATCAGGGGCGCCATGCAGTATTTCAAACAGGCGTTCCCGAAGTATGACGAGCTGAATGCCTCCGTACAGGAGAACGTGAGCGCGATCCGCGTGGTGAAGGCTTACGTCAGGGAGGCGCACGAGACGGAGAAATTTAAGAAGGCCAGTCAGGGCATCTACGATATTTTCAGCAAGGCGGAGAAGCATGTGGTGCTGAATATGCCGGTTATGATGTTCACCGTTTACGGCTGTATCCTGCTGATCAGCTGGCTGGGCGCGAAGCAGATCGTGCAGGACACGCTGAGCACGGGCGAACTGATGAGCCTGCTTACATACTGCATGAATATCCTGATGAGCCTGATGATGGTGGCCATGATCTTTGTGATGATCAGTATGAGTATCGCCAGTGCGGAGCGTATCTGTGAGGTGCTTGAAGAAAAGAGCGATTTGACCAATCCGGTTAATCCTGTCTATGAAGTGCCGAGCGGTGAGATCGAGTTCCGGCATGTGCGCTTTTCCTACCATAAGGAGAGCAGCGAGGCGGTTTTACACGATATTAACCTGAAAATACATGCCGGGGAGACCATCGGCATCATCGGCGGTACGGGCAGCGCAAAGACCAGTCTGGTCAATCTGATCAGCCGTCTCTATGATGTGACGGAGGGTGCGGTGCTTGTAGGTGACAGGGACGTCAGGGAATATGACATAGAGACACTGAGAAATCAGGTGGCGGTGGTTTTGCAGAAAAACGTGCTGTTCTCGGGTACGATCCTGGATAATCTGCGTTGGGGAGACGCGGACGCGACGGAGGAGGAGTGCAGGAGGGTGTGCAGGCTCGCCTGTGCGGATGAGTTTATCGAGAAAATGCCGGAAGGGTATCACACCTACATAGAACAGGGAGGCACCAATGTCTCTGGCGGGCAGAGACAGCGGCTTACCATCGCGAGGGCCCTTCTCAAAAAGCCAAAGGTATTGATTCTGGACGATTCCACCAGCGCGGTGGACACGGCCACGGACGCAAAGATCAGGAAGGCCTTTGCGGAGGAGATACCCGATACCACGAAGCTGATTATTGCCCAGCGTGTGGCCAGCGTGATGAACGCTGACCGGATTATCGTCATGGACGACGGGCGGGTGCACGGGTTTGGCACCCATGAAGAACTGCTTCGCGACAATGAGATTTACAGGGAAGTTTACGAGTCGCAGACAAACGGCGGCGGGGATTTTGACGAACAACGTGAGAAGAGCTTCTAAAGCTCAGCAGCAAAGGCTGCCTCGCTAAGAAGCGCTAAGTCTCACGAGCTCGTGTCTGTATGGCGGCCCAAAACGCCGTATATTATGGAAAGAGAGGTAATATTATGCCGGGACCACATGGAAGAATGCAAGGTGGAAAGAGAATAGAGAATCCGGGGAAGGTGTTTAAACGCCTGATGCGGTATGTGACGAAAAGCTACGGCCCGCATCTGGTGATTGTGGCGGCGCTGATTCTTGTGAGCGTGCTGGCGAACGTGCAGGGCACCATGTTCATCCAGCGTCTGATTGACGATTATATCGCGCCCATGCTGACGCAGGATGTGCCGGATTTTTCCCCGCTGGCGGGGGCAATTGCGAGAGTGGCGTGCCTGTATCTCATCGGTGTGCTGGCGTCCTATGCATGGAACCGCATTATGATTAACGTGACGCAGGGAACCCTGCGCAATGTGAGGGACGATCTGTTTGCCCATATGGAGACGCTGCCCGTCAAGTATTTTGACACCCATGTACATGGCGATATTATGTCAACCTACACAAACGATACGGAAACACTCAGGCAGATGATCAGCCAGAGTATGCCGCAGGTATTTAACAGCGCCATTACGATCGTGAGCGTGCTGGTCAGTATGATCATATTAAGCATACCTCTGACGGTGACGACACTTGTTATGGTGGCGGTCATGCTGGTTGTGACAAAGAAGGTGGCGGGCTTAAGCGGACGGTATTTTCTGGAGCAGCAGAAGAATCTGGGCAAGGTCAACGGTTTTATCGAAGAGATGATGAAGGGTCAGAAGGTGGTTAAGGTATTTAACCACGAGGAAAAAAATATCGAGGATTTCAGGGAGCTGAACGACGCGCTGTTTGAGAGCGCGGACAGGGCGAACTATCTGGTTAACGTGGTGGGTCCCGTGAACCAGCAGCTTGGCAATGTGAGCTATGTGGTCTGCGCCATCGTGGGCGGCGCGCTGGCGCTCTCCGGCGCAACGGGATTAACACTTGGAAAACTGGCGAGCTTTCTGACCTTCAACAGAAGCTTCAATATGCCGATAAATCAAGTAAGCCAACAGTTCAACGCAATTGTCATGGCGATGGCGGGTGCGGAGCGTATCTTTAAGATGCTGGATGAGAGTGCAGAGGCGGACAACGGGTATGTGACCTTAGTCAATGTGAAAGAGGAGAACGGGAAGCTCGTGGAGACGCCTGTGCGCACAGGACGCTGGGCATGGCGGCACGAGCATCAGGCGGATCATTCCGTGGATTATGTGGAACTTATGGGAGATGTGGTTTTCGACGGCGTGGATTTCGGGTATAATGATGATAAGATGGTGCTCCATGATGTGAAGCTTTATGCCGAGCCGGGACAGAAGATCGCCTTCGTCGGTTCCACAGGCGCGGGCAAGACCACCATTACCAACTTAATCAACCGTTTCTATGACATCCAGGACGGGAAGATCCGGTACGACGGCATCAATGTCAATAAGATAAAGAAGGCGGATCTGCGCCGTTCGCTGGGGATCGTGCTGCAGGACACCCACCTCTTTACAGGGACGGTGATGGAGAATATCCGTTACGGGAAGCTGGATGCCACTGACGAGGAAGTGCGGGCGGCGGCGAAGCTGGCAAATGCGGACAGCTTTATCAGAAGGCTGCCGGAGGGGTATGACACCGTGCTTTCCGGGGACGGCGCGAACTTAAGTCAGGGACAGCGGCAGCTTCTGGCGATTGCGAGGGCGGCTGTGGCCGATCCGCCGGTATTGATTCTGGACGAGGCAACCAGCTCTATCGATACCCGTACCGAGCGCATTGTGCAGGACGGTATGGATAAGCTGATGAAGGGAAGAACCACCTTTGTGATCGCCCACAGGCTCTCTACAGTCAAGAATTCCGACTGCATTATGGTGCTGGAGCAGGGACGCATCATTGAGAGGGGGACCCACAACCAGTTGATTGAAGAGCGCGGAAAATACTATCAGTTGTATACCGGAAACGCAATTACTGCATAAATTGAATTTAATTTGTAGTATAAAGTTGACAATTGGAGCAAAAGATTATATATTAAATTTAGACTACACGGCTTAGTCCTGTAGTCGGAAAGACATGAGAAGAAATAGGCATGAAAAAAATTTATGACGTGTCCGATGCAGAAATGGAGGTCATGGAAAAACTGTGGGAGCATGGGGACGGCATTAAGCAGTCTGAGCTGCTCGCCCTGTTTGAAGCGGACGGAAAAGAGTGGAAGAGGCAGACTCTTAACACTTTTTTAGCCCGGTTAGAGGGTAAGGGATTAGTGAAACGGGAAAACAGAATAGTGAAAGTCGTGTACGGCAGGGAAGAGTACAACGGGATGCAGATGAAAACAGTAATTGATCATGTGTATGGGGGAAAGCTGAGTAATTTCGTCGCGTCGTTTGTGAAGGAAAATTCGATTACGGATACCGATGCGAAGGAATTGATTGATTTTCTGGAAAACAATTAGGAGAAAGCGACATGGAATATCTATTGGTCATGTCGCTTTCGGGAAGTACGATGACCGGTATCCATCTGTTGCTGCGGCGCCTGTTGAAAGATAAGGCTTGTGCAAGACTTTATAATCTGCTCGCCAGAGTGGCGATTCTGTATTATCTGATACCTTTACCTTACTTGAAGAAACATTATATAGCGGTGGTCCGCGTTCTCTGGCCGAGAAGTATGCTGGGGATTTCGCGGGTACCGCTGACATGGAGAAACCATATTGTTCACACCGAGGGAACAATGCATGTAAACATCTTTGCAGGTATTCAGACGGCAGCAGTCATTGTATGGCTGTTGGGAGTTTGCGCTCTGCTGGCAGGGCAAGTAGTGGAGTATGTGCGGCTGGCCCGCGCAGCGGCCCAATATGCTGACCGGGCAATGACGCCGGAACAGAGAAAATTTCTCGACGGATTGAAGCATCAGTACGGAATTCGGCGGCGTGTGTTCCTGTATGAGGCGACGGCAGAGGAGCGTACCATAACCTTCGGATTTTTCAGGCCCGTGATTGTCTGCAGCAGGGATGTGACAAGCAGGGAAGCGGAGCTGCTTGTGCGGCATGAGCTGGTACATATCAGACGTATGGATGTGCTGTGGAAGCTGTTCATGCATTTGGCGGTGATGCTGCACTGGTGCAATCCGATGGTTTGGATATTGCGTCGCGATTTCAATCAGGTTTGTGAATGTTCCTGTGATGAGATCGTGATGCAGGGAAAATCAAAGGAGGAGGTGAAGGAGTATTTGCGCCTGATGATCGAGGAGGCGCGGGAGAAGAAAACAGACAAAGTCTCCGTACGGTGGAAGTCCGGCTTCGGAGGCGAAGCACAAAAGATAAAGGAAAGGATGGAAAATCTTATGAAGAGGAAGAAGTGGAATCGTGTTGCGGCGGTGGCGCTGGTGGCGGCGTTGACGTTTGCAAATTCAATGACTGTGTTTGCGTATAGAGATACGTTTCATAGAGAACTGACGGAAAACGCTTCGTCGGAAGAGATAGAAGGCATGTTAGAGGATGACACATTTTTGTTTGTACCAGAAGGAACGGATGGAGAAGCGCGGCGGGAACTGAGTCAGCCGGAAGTGTCAGATATTTTACAGGATTTTTTGTACGAAAATCAGTTTACGGACGAAGAGGGCAGGATTTATCCGATTATGGAAGATGACGGTATTGAACCGCATTGTGATCATAGTTTTGTATCGGGAGTAGCGGCGACCCATAGAAAACTCTCAGGCGGTGGTTGCTTGGTGATAGAATTTTACGCGCAGAGATGTAGTAAATGTGGTTATGTGATACAGGGTTCAGAGATCAGTAGGACTACCTATACAACATGTCCGCACTGACAGATTGCATTTCACTGAGGGATAGTTTTATCCTGCGTGGAATGCCAGGACTCAGCGCGTCTGCGTATTTAGGATACCATTTGGAGAGGGTTTCCTCTCGACTGTTAAACCGGCGTTTCCGGGCATTTCCGGGCGCATCGGACATGAAAAGGGTAATGCCGCAGCAAGAGAGCGGATCGTTTAGGGGTCATGGGTTCTCTTCTGCGATCATTATAACACTGTGTACAGTGTAAAAGGGGATAGGATACAGGCGGCTATGCAGATAGCCGCCTGGCCTGGGTTTTGGGAGAAAAGAATCGACGGGATGGGAGGAAATGCTTGATAGAAATGCGGGGAGGGGATATGATAGTGGTAGGGAAGTGTGAAGAGTAGTTTTTGGGGAAAGGAACGCATATGTGTTATTCACTAAATGAGATTAGGGAAAAGACGAGACCGATTGCGGAGGCTTACGGAATACAGTCTCTTGGAGTTTTCGGTTCCTACGCCAGAAATGAAGCTACGGAAGAAAGTGATATTGATATTTGTGTGGAGAAGGGGGCGCTCAGAAGTTTGTTACAGTATTTTGCATTTGTCGATGAATTGGAAGCGGTATTGGGATGTCATGTAGATGTGGTTACTACTGAAATAGAGGATAAAAAGTTTTTAAACCAGATTTTAAAAGAAAGAATATTATTATATGTACGATAAAGACAGGAGTATACATTTCATTTCAATACGCATGTAATATGTGCATTATTCAAATCGGGGAACTTGTCGGAAGACTGTCAGATGAGTTCCTTGAAGAAAATGAACAAATACCATGGCGTGCAATTAAGGGAATGAGAAATTTGCATGCACATGATTATGAACGGGTTGATTTAGATATTGTATGGAATACATTGACGGAGGACATCCCTGATTTGCTAAGCCGGTTGAGAACAATTTTATATGGGCGGTGATCGGCGGAAAAGACGGATATCTAAAATGGATTTGATACGGTAGGGAAGTTGGAGGAATGGTTTTTGGGGAAAGGGTGTGGATATGACCAGACAGGAATATATTTCTGATGAGGCGGTTGTAAAACGTGCGAATGCGGCAGTAAGGATTGAGTTGGAGAAAAAAAGAGCGATGGATATTCCC
The DNA here is from genome assembly GCA_947174505.1 of uncultured Lachnospiraceae bacterium. Classification (GTDB taxonomy): domain Bacteria; phylum Bacillota; class Clostridia; order Lachnospirales; family Lachnospiraceae; genus UBA3282. Next base: position 20,825 of record CAMWJF010000028.1, on the reverse strand, counting down.
GTGGTGACGTATGACCGGGAGACACAGACCATATACCGGGAGAATAGCGATGGAACGAGGAAAGAGGTCGGCAAGCGGATGAGGAAGGGGCGTTATAGTGAGCGTATTGCAGAAGAGACCTGAGATTATTGTGTTTGCCGGGCCGAATGGTTCGGGAAAAAGTACGTTTACCGAATTGTTAAAACCACCGATAGATTACATCAATGCGGATGAAATTAAGAAGAACCTGAAATGTTCAGACCTTGAGGCGGCGCAGCTTGCGGAAGATATCTGGGCATTGGTTGGTCTAAAAGATATGGAGAAGAGAAGTTTAAACTGATGCTTTTGTACCAAAATTAATTAGGAGATTAGAACAAAGGGGCTTGCAGTTTTCTGCAGGCCTGTTATAATGTCAAATAGAATAGTAAACAGATAGGAATTATATGAAAGAAAACGCCGTCTGTTCGGTAAGGGATTCCTATTATAGTTAAGGAGTATGGAGAAGCAGGATATGAATCAGAGAATTTATTTAGATAATGCCGCTACCACAAGAGTGCACGAGGAAGTGCTGGAGGAGATGCTGCCCTATTTCCGGGAAGCTTACGCGAACCCTTCCGCTATTTACAGCTTCGCCGGGGAGGCGAAGAAGGCGGTGGGAATCGCAAGGGAGCGGGCGGCGGCCTTGATCGGCGCGAAGCCGAACGAAATTTATTTTACGGCGGGCGGCAGCGAGTCCGACAACTGGGCGATCCGCGCCGTGGCGGAGGGACTGCAGGATAAAGGCCGTCACATTATTACGAGCAGAATAGAGCACCACGCGGTGCTGCACACCTGTCAGTATCTGGAAAAACAGGGATATGAGGTGACTTATCTGGATGTGGACGGGGAGGGGAAGATTTCGCCGGAGGCTCTGGAAAAAGCGATCCGCCCGGATACCATCCTGATTTCCGTGATGGCGGCAAACAACGAGATCGGCACCATTGAGCCGGTTGCGAGGATCGGGGAGATCGCCGGAGAGAGGGGCGTCCTCTTTCACACGGATGCGGTGCAGGCCTACGGGCATGTATCCCTTAACGTGGAGGAGATGCACATCGACCTGCTTTCCGCCAGCGGACACAAGCTCAACGGCCCCAAGGGCGTGGGCATCCTGTACTGCCGGGAAAATGTGCGGCTGCGCCCGCTGCTTCACGGCGGCGCGCAGGAGAGGGGGCGCAGGGCAGGCACCCTAAATGTGCCGGGGATCGTGGGATTCGGGAAGGCCGCGGCTCTGGCGGGGGAAACCATGCGGGAGAGAGGCGAAAGGGAAACAGCGCTGCGGGAGTATCTGATCGACAGGGTGCTTGCGGAGATTCCTTACACCAGACTGAACGGACACAGACAGGACCGGCTCTCCAATAACGCCCATTTCTGTTTCCGCTTTATAGAGGGAGAGTCCCTGCTGATTTTGCTGGACCAGCGGGGGATCTGTGGTTCCAGCGGGTCGGCCTGCACATCGGGGGCGCTCGACCCCTCCCATGTGCTTCTCGCCATCGGCCTGCCCCATGAGATCGCCCACGGGTCGCTTCGGCTGACGCTCTCGGAGGCGACGACCAAGGAAGAACTTGACTGCGTGGTGGAGGCGCTAAAGGAGATCGTAGGGCGCCTGCGCGACATGTCGCCTTTATATGAAGATTATGCGCGAAAAGCATGAGCAGTGCGCAGACGTAGGATGGAAAAGCGGCAGCCAGCTGACGGCTTTTCCAGATGACGGATGCATAGTGCGAAGCACGCGAGCGAGATGGAGCGAAGCGGAATCGAGCTGCACAACGGGCAGACGTAAGATGGGAAAACGGCAGCTTGCTGACAGAAGGGAGAAGATATTATGTACAGTGAAAAGGTGATGGATCATTTTAACAATCCCCGCAATATGGGGGAAATCGAGAATCCCAGCGGCGTCGGCACGGTGGGTAACGCGAAGTGCGGAGATATCATGCGCATGTATCTGGATGTGGATGAGGCGGGTGTGATACAGGACGTGAAGTTCAAGACCTTCGGCTGCGGGGCAGCGGTAGCGACCAGCAGTATGGCCACCGAGCTGGTGAAGGGTAAGACGGTGGAGGAAGCCTTACAGGTGACGAACAGGGCCGTGATGGAGGCGCTGGACGGCCTGCCGCCTGCGAAGGTGCACTGTTCCCTTCTGGCGGAGGAGGCCATCCATGCGGCGCTCTGGGATTACGCGAAGAAGCGGGGGATCGTGATTGCGGGCCTGAAGAAGCCGGTGGCGGATATCACAGCGTAAGAAACGCGAAAAGTACTTCTAAAGACGTCCCGTCATGGGGCGGGACGCCAAGAAGTACTAAGTTTCGCGTAAGAGAATGCCTAAAAGCGGCATTTTCCGCAGTTACGGTATGGTGACGGCACTTTTTTCCGCCTCCCGCACCGTCGTGATTTTCCGCACGCCGGGCAGTCTGCCGATCTGGTCCCGTACGGCCTGCGTGTCGGCGTTCAGGCGGACGCTTACCCGGTAGTGGAAGGAGTCCGCCAGCGGGTTTTCCACGAAGGACGCGGTCAGATCCGTCATTTCTTCGCCGTTTTCGTCAGTCAGGTAAGCAGACTTAAACTGCTCCCACGCCTCGTCGCCGCTGACATATTGCAGGGTGACGGGCTGGCGGGAAGAAATTTCGCATATCTCTGCAATTTCCTGACCGATATAGTCAATTTCGCTCTGGGATAAACCGGCCTCCATAAAGACGGCAAGCTGTTTCTCCTGATAGACATTGTAGGCAAAAGAGGTGGTGCCGACTGCGCAGATGCACAAAAGCGCGGCGGCGGCAGCACAGAGGCCGCGGTAACGGCCGGAGTAGGTGCCGCCGATGCGTTGTCTATGGGAATCATCACATTTTTTGATCAGGGAGTCTGTCATTTCAGAAGGCATGGTGAGGGACGCTTTCAGCTTTAAAATATCTTTTTCATTCATCGTGTAATCTCCTTCCACTCTTTTTGGATCATTTTCATCATTGCCTGTGTGGGACAACTGCAAAAACACCTGTTATTTTATAAATTGCGACAGACTGCATCAGGATTCCAGTTCCAGCCGTAAGGCTTCTCTGGCCCGCTGGAGCCGTTTTTTGACCGCGCTCTCCGATAAGCCGAGGATTTTCCCGATTTCTTTTCCCGAGTATCCTTCAAAATAATGCAGGATAAGAACGGTTTTCCATTTGGCGGGCAGGGCGTACAGCTCCTGTATGTGCCGTGTTTCCCGCGCGGGGAGACATTCCCGGAGTGTGTCTAAATCCAGACAGGCATGTCGTCTGCGAAAGCGCAGGCAATCCTTACAGCAGTTTGTGGTGACCCGCAGAAGCCACGCCTTTTCGTGATCCTGCGAGACGAACGCGGGCGCCTTTTCCAAATAGCGCAGCAGCGTCTCCTGCAAGGCGTCCTGCACGTCGTGGGGACTGCCCAGAAGCAGATAGGCCGTGCGGTAGAGCATATCGCCGTAAACATGCAGGATGCGTTTTATTTCGGTCTCGCTCTTTTCGGGCAAGTCGGATCCCCCCTTTCTTAATTACAACATATTTATGGCTGTTATACCTGGCAGCCGGTCAGGATATGGGCCATTTTGCGGCTTGTTTTGTCTGGCCGGTTGAATGATAAATGCAGATGCCGGACGGCCGCAGGAAGCCGCCGCCGGTCTTATGAGAGGCCTCTCACCCTATAAACGGTGACAGAACCGAAAAGGTGACAAAGATTTCAGGAAAATGGTGATTGCCGTTTGATTTTGTTCCGAAAAACAGGAGGCCGGCGCGGGCCAAAAGATTGCAGTAATACGATCCGTCATGATATAATTATATATCATATAGTGACGGGGAGTACTTTTTAAAAAACATTTTCCATGAAGGGTAATAAAAAGGCAGGGAGGCAGACGAATGAAGAGAAAAGGTGTGATTCTTGCAGCCGCCGTCACATTGTGCGGTATGTTGACTACGGGGTGTGGCGGCGCGGCAGAAGCGGAAACGTCGGCGGACGCAGCGGTATTGTCAGAGGATGTACAGGGCGCGGAGACACCGGCTGACGGCGGTGTGGTTTCACTGACCGTATGGGCAGAGGAGACGAACCATGAAATGCTGGGGAAGATGATCGACAGCTTTAAGCAGGCGTATGCGGGACAGGCGGAATTTGACATTCAGGTCGCAGCCGCTACTGACGCTGAGACCAAAAGTAAGGTTTTGGGTGATGTACATAATGCGGCGGATGTATTTTTCATGGCGGATGACCAGTTGTCAAGTCTGGCGGCAGGGGGTGCGCTGGCCAGGGTGCCCAATGCGGATGAGATCAAAGCGGCCAACACAGAGGGTTCTGTGTCTGCGGCAAGTATCGGGGATACTCTGTACGCCTACCCTATGACTGCGGACAACGGCTACTTTTTATATTACGATAAAACCTATTTCACGCAGGAGGATGTGAAGAGTCTGGACCGCATTCTGGAGGTTGCGGCGGAGAATGAAAAGAAGTTCTCCATGGAGTGGGATTCCGGCTGGTATCTGTATTCCTTTTTCGGCAATACCGGTCTGGAGTTCGGCATCAACGACGACGGTGTGACCAACTACTGCAACTGGAATACGACGGAGGGAGACGTCACAGGCGTGGATATTGTCAACGCGATGCTGGATATTGCGGCAAGTCCCGGCTTTGTAAATCAGCCTGACAGCGAGTTCGTCGCGGGCGTACAGGACGGCACGGTCATAGCGGGCGTCAGCGGTGTGTGGAATGCGATGGAAATACAGGCGGCGTGGGGGAACGATTATGGAGCGGTAAAGCTTCCCACCTTTACCTGTGCGGGAAAGCAGATACAGATGTCTTCCTTCGTGGGGTATAAGATGGCGGGCGTCAATGCATACAGTGCGCATGTGGAATGGGCGCTTAAGTTTGCTGACTGGATCACCAATGAACAGAATCAGGTACTGCGTTTTGAAGAGCGTAATCAGGGGCCGTCCAATATAAAAGCGGCGGCGTCCGATGCGGTCAATAAAGTGCCTGCAATACAGGCGGTTATTGCGCAGTCCGAGTATGGTGTGCTGCAGAGAGTGGGCAATAATTATTGGGATCCGTTCGTGAATTTTGGTGAGAATCTGGCGGCGGGCAACCCTTCGGGAACAGAGCCGCAGGAGATCATTGATACATTAGTGGCAGGCATCACTGCTTCCACAGTCAGTTAGAAGGGGGTGGATGAGGATGAGTAAAGAAACAAACGGAGTAGTAAACAGAAAAAGAACAGTGGGCACAAAGCTGATTCTCCTGCTTCCGATGTTCATTTTAGGAGCCGTATGTTTTGCCTCCAATGTCTTTTCTGTATACAGTATGCATACGATCAATACGGATGTATCGAGAGCTTCCGATGAATATATGACAGGAATTTCCGCACTTTCGGAAATCCAGAAAGAAACACAGGATATCCATAAAATGGGACTGTCCCATATTATATCTACGGATCTGGAGACCATGATATCCCTGGTGGATATCATTCATGAAAAAGAGGGTATTCTGGATGGGCATCTGGAGGATTACCGCGTTTATCTGACACAGGAGCAGCAGGGCGCCTTTGAGAGTCTTCTTGAAAGCTATGAGGGTTTGAAATGGGAACTGGCCAACCTGATGGCTTACAGCGCAAACGGGAATAATGAAGGAGCATATGCGCTGGCCAACGGGGCGATATCGGATTATGCGGCCTCGATGCAGGGCAGCATTGATGAAATGACGGCGGATATGCAGCAGCGCGCGCAGCAGGCCATGGCGGAGCAGAATACGCGGTATGGGCAGACGCTGGTTCTAAGCGCGGTCTTTATCGGGATCAGTGTGATGGCGCTTGTATATACGCTTCTCAACGTTATGCTGATGGTAATCAGACCCCTTGGCAGAACCCGTAACGAGATTATTGAAATTATAACGGATATTGACAACCGGAACGGCGACCTGACCCGCCGCGTTGCGCTGCTCTCCAACCGTGAAATAGCGGAAGTCGGCAGCGGAATCAATATTTTTATGGAAAAGCTGCAGAGCATCTTTAAAATCATCACGCAGAATTCCGTCAAGATGGAACAGGTGGTAAATGAAGTGCGGGACAGCATCATAACCTCAAACGGAAGCGTGTCCGACCTGTCCGCGATGACGGAGGAACTGACGGCCACGATGGAGGAGATGTCCGGCAGCGCCGCCGTAATCAACACGAATGCCGCAGAGGTGAAACAGGAAGTAAACGCCATGGTGGAGCAGACCATGGATATCCGCCGGTATACTGCCGAGATGAAGGAGCATGCAGACCATATCGAGCAGTCCGCCCACACGACCATGGAATCTACAGAAGATAAAATCAGCAGGATTCTGGAAGTGCTGGAGCAGGCAATCGCAGAGAGCGAGAAAGTCAATCAGATCGACGACCTGACAAACGATATTCTGAATATTGCCAGTGAGACGAATCTGCTGTCATTAAATGCCTCGATCGAGGCGGCGAGGGCAGGGGAGGCCGGCAGGGGATTTGCCGTGGTTGCTTCTGAGATCAGTAAGCTGGCGACGGAGAGCCAGAAGACAGCCAACCGGATTCAGGGCATCAACAGTATGGTGATTCAGGCGGTGAATAACCTTGCGGAGAATGCAAATGATCTGGTGGCATATATGAACACCTCTATACTGTCCGAATTTAAGAATTTTGCGAAGGGCGGAACCGAATACAGGGAAAAGGCGAATCACATTGAAGGCGTTGTGGGTGATTTTATGGACCGGATGGATGGGCTGCAGGATACGATTGAGGAGATCGCGGGCTCTATTGAGCTGATTGCCCGTTCTATCGAAGAGGGAGAGAAGGGGGTAGGCATTGCGGCGGACAGCACACAGACACTGCTGCTGGATATGGAGCGCATTGCGCAGCATATGGATGATAACCAGGCAATCGCCGTGAGCCTGAAGCAGGAGACGGAAATTTTCACAAAACTATAGGCAGGTTTTAAAAACCTGCCATCATCATGATCATGAGCTGATCCCGCTGCACGGCGTCCTTCGCGCCTTTGACGCCGGAAGCCGCCGCGTCAAGCTCGAGTTTGCTGTTGGCGGAGCGCATCAGCTTTTCCTTAAAAGCCTGCTTTTCCCGCTCGGCCTCTTCCGCCCTGCGCTCGGCCCGTGCCTGACTGCGCAGCTTCACGGAAGTTTCCATGGAATCCAAAACCTGTTTCATAGCCGTCAGTTCATTGAAAGCCGCTGCTCTGTTCATATTCGATGCTCCTGTCTGAAATAATATGTGATGTACTTCGGGTTCCTATGTAATGATTATCGGCAGATGGGCGGTGGTTTTAAAGAGACGATGGAAAGAAAATCTTCCAACCAGCCCCTTATACTGCCGTAGAACCGAAAATGTGACATCAACAGGAAAGAAAAGGTAGGAAATATTTGCGGCGGCGTTCTGAAAATGTACTATTGCCGTGAAATTTCCGGCAGATATATAATTTGAGAAGAAGCAGGGCTGTAAAACAGCCGGCAGGGGGAATCGTATGTTTTCTTATCTTTTTTTGAGTATGAAGAGAAGAAAGGCCGCCAATCTGGCGACCGTGGGGATCAGCGTCATGCTGGTACTTCTTCTGCATCTGTATTTCGGGAGCATCCGCAGTTATCAGACGCAGTTGTCGGAGCTGGCGGAGAATGTGCCGGTCTTCTGCCAGATTACCAGCCTGAACGGCACTTTGGGGACCGGGCTGTTTATTTCAGGGCAGACGGTGGAGACGTTGGAGCAGTCCGGCCATGTGAAGGACCTGTCCTACACGGCTGTCATGATGGCGGGGGAGGGAGACTTCCGGGAAGCCGAGTATTCCAAGTACTTAAACCTGTATGTGGTGGGTGCAAACAATGTGGCGGCGGTCGGTGAGATGACAGACGACATGTTCAGCATGGATGCGCAGAGCGTGGACGAGCTGCTCGCCTCGGACAGGATGGCGTGCATTGTGGGTGAGAATGTGCTGAAAAAGCGCGGCTGGACGGTTGGAGACAGCATCACCTTAAAATGCTACTACTACGATCCTGCCAGCGAATTCCATAAAATAGACATTCATCCCATGGGCGGCACGGTGGAGGTAACCATCGCGGGAACCATGGAGGAGACCATGGGTAAGACCGGTGCGGCGCGTACGGATGTGGTCATTCCGGGAAAGACGGCGCGGCAGCTCTTCGCACAGTCCGGGCTTACGTTTTTTGCGGACACGGTCACCTTCCATGTGAAAAATCCGCTGGACCTGAACGGATTCAAATCGGAAATGCAGGAGATCGGACTGATGGAGACCAGTGCGGAGGCGGGCGATTCCTACACAGGATGCGCGCTGGCGGTCCGGGACGGCGACTTTATTGCCGGGGCCACGCATTTGAGGCATTCCATAGAACTGCTGCAGTCGTTTCAGCCTGTGGTATGGGTTCTTGTCCTGCTGATCGGTTATGTGGTGAGTTATCTTGCCGGTAACGGCAGAAGAGAGGAGTTTGCCCTTATGCGGCTGCAGGGTGCGAAGAAGCAGCATGCGGCGCTTCTGTTTCTGACAGAGCAGATGCTGCTGGCGCTGACCGGGAATGTGGTGGGAGATCTGGCGGTGGCCATGGCAGCAGGGGTGTTTTCCGGGATGATCGCCGTAAACGGTGTGCTGCTTGCGGCATATCTAATCGGTGCGGCGGCGGCCTTTGGCCGGATGAGCAGGGGAAGCGTGGTGTATCTTTTGTCTGTGCAGCATTGAAAGCGGCTGGAGGTGGTTGGCGGATGAAGAACAGTTTAAAACAGATGATGCGCACGCCTGTGCGCACGATACTTTTTCTGGGGTTGACGGTGCTTGCGGCGTTTCTGATGACACTTGGCGGCAGTATCTGGCTGAAAGGAAGTCATACCATGGCGCAGTATGAGGACCGTTTTATGACCGTCGGGACGGTGCGGCAGATACCGGATTCCTTTGAGCAGACGTTTCTCTGGAATGCGGAGACGAAGGATTATGAGGTGAGAAAAAACGCGCAGTACAGCGATTACTATACGCCGGAGGATCTGCTTTTCCCGGGGGCGGCATATATCGCGGAGCCGGAGCAGCGGGCGTTTTATATTTCATACCAGCCGGAGTATGTGACGGTGTACAAGAGCCAGAATCCGAATAGAATTGAGCGGGGAGCCCTGATTGCCGAGTTTTCCCCGAAGGAGGACTGTATGCCGGACGAGTCGGTACTGATCCAGATTACGAAGGTGATCGGCGGAGACCCCAAACTGGAGGGTGTGGTGGATTACTTCTGCGACCACAGGAATCCGAACCCGGAGATGCTGTATAAAGACAAGACTTATGTGGCGATGCTGGGCAATCAGGGCTCCTATATACACGGCAAGGCTTATGAGGAGAAGATGCAGTCGAAAAATGAGGTGCATATCGGGCTGGAGCTTGTTCCGTTTTCGCTGGAATCAGACCTTCTTCTGCCGGACGGAAGCCAGCCGGAGGATGTGTTCCGGGACGGGAATCAGATCTTTGAAGTCACCGACGGCTTCTATGAGACGGAAGCGGGGCGCAGGATTTTGAATCTGGCGCAGACGGAAATGGTCTGGCGGGACTGCCAGCCGGTTACCGGCACGAACCAGACTTCGCTTCTGATGCCCTTCTACAGCGGGCAGGCTTATATCTGCGAAGGCCGGGATATCAGTGAGGAGGAGTACGCGGACGGCAGTAAGGTGTGTCTGGCGCCGAAGACTTTTATGGAGAACAACGGGCTGTCACTGGGAGACCCGGTGAACGTGCAGCTCCGGTATACGGACAGGAAGGTGAATGCGGGAAGAAAGTTCTGGCTGGATGGAAGCATCGGTTTTTACAGTGGGCTGGTGGACACCGACGGCAATCCCCTTGACGTGTTTGAAGCTGCCGCGTATACGGTGGTGGGGATTTATGATGTGACTTTCAGCGGCACGGAGAGTATTTTTGACTTGGGGGCGGATGAGCTGATCGTGCCCATGGAATCCATCGAGGCGCGGGACGGGAAAAATCTGGTGGCCTGCGGGCCCATGACGGACGCTACAACGTCCTTCCGGATTCCCAACGGCGGCATCGACGATTTCCTGAAGGGCTGGGCGGCGTACGGCACGGATAAGCTGGCGGTCACCTTCTATGATATGGGCTATTCCAGGCTGAAGGAGGGGATCGACAATATGAAAGCGGTCTCCCTGTTCCTGCTTGCGGCGGGGATGATCCTGACGCTTCTTCTTCTGTTCTTTTTCAGCCATCTGTTTATCACGAAACAGGCGGAGCGGACGGCCATCGAGCGGTCCCTTGGTATGCGCAGGGCGCAATGCCGCTGGTCCGTGCTTTCGGGATTTGCCCTGCTGGTTCTGCTGGGGAGTGTGCTCGGCGCGGCGGCCGGCTTTCGGATTTCCGGCGGGATTTCCGCGGCCAATGCCGGGCATACTTACTATGAGACGACTTACACGGTGGGTGTAACTAATGCAGTCAATGAAATCGTGGTGGAGGATGCAGCGGAAAGCGGGATGCCGGCGGCGTCCTGTGCGCTGTTTATTGTGGCGGCAGGCGTGGGGATTGCCTGGGTGAAAATGAATAGAAGCTTAAGAAGGGAGCCGATGCGGCTGCTGTCGGAGAGAGCGGAGGAGTAGGAAGGGGCGGCCGGAGAGGGCAGGACGCAGTGTGACGCTGTATCTGGAAGAACAGAGGTAAAGGATAGAGGATGGAAGAACGGCGGAAAGGAAGGAGAATCGCATGGAGCTGCAGGAAATCATTGCGCTGGTGAAGGAGACAAAAACCTTTGTGGAAAACCGGGAGAGAGCCGGACATATTAGGACAAAGGGACGGGCGGACTATGTGACCCGGGTGGACACCGATATCCAGGACTTTCTGGCCCACGGGCTGGGGAACCGCTTTCCCGATATCCAGTTTTTGGGGGAGGAAGAGGGATTGCACGAAATGTCAGGGGATACCTACTGGATTCTGGACCCCATAGACGGCACCACCAACCTGATCCACGATTATCAGCACAGCGTGGTATCGCTGGCGCTTTGTGAAAAGGGGGAGATCACGCTGGGCGTCGTCTACGATCCCTTCCGGGAGGACGTCTATCATGCGCAGAAGGGGAAGGGCAGCTTCTTAAACGGCAGTCCCATCCACGTATCGGAGGCCGAAGCCTTGGGCGAAACCATTATTTCCGTGGGCACGTCTCCCTATGACCGGGAGCTGGCGGAGAAGAATTTCCAACGAATACAGCGTGTTTTTGACAGGGCGCAGGATATCCGCAGGACGGGTTCGGCGGCCATGGATCTGGCCTATGTGGCATGCGGGCGCACCGGGGGCTTCTTCGAGCCGCGGCTGAGTCCGTGGGATTTTGCGGCCGGTATGCTTTTGGTCAGGGAGGCCGGCGGACAGGTGACGGACTTTGCAGGGGAGCCGCTGGTCTTCTCAAGAAGGGGAAGTGTTGTGGCCTCCAACGGCAAGATCCATGAGGAATTGTGCGGGCTGCTGTAAAAAGGAGATTCCGCAAATGAGAGCAGAGAAAGTGTTTCTACTTATTATAAATGTAATTTTGCAGGGAGGGGCATAGTAAAATGACGGGCAGGACATGGTGGAAAGAGGCGGTTATCTATCAGATTTATCCGCGCAGCTTTATGGACAGCAACGGGGACGGCATCGGGGATCTACAGGGCATTATAAGCAGGCTGGACTATTTGAAATATCTGGGGATTGACGTGATCTGGCTGTCCCCGGTCTATCAGTCCCCCAACGATGACAATGGTTACGATATCAGCGATTACCGCGCGATTATGGAGGAGTTCGGCACGATGGAGAACTTCGACGCCCTCCTGAAGGGGGCCCATGAGCGGGACATCCGCATCGTCATGGATCTGGTGGTAAACCATACCTCCGACGGGCACCGCTGGTTTGTGGAGAGCCGGAAATCCAAGGACAATCCTTACCGGGACTATTATATCTGGCGCGAGGGGAAGGATGCGCAGACGCCTCCCAACAACTGGGGCTCCTGCTTTGGCGGCTCCGCATGGCAGTATGACGGTGAGACGGGCATGTACTATCTGCACCTTTTCTCCAGAAAGCAGCCGGACTTAAACTGGGATAATCCGAAGGTACGGGAGGAAATCTTCGACATGATGCGCTGGTGGTGCGACAAGGGTATTGACGGTTTCCGCATGGACGTCATCAGCATGATCTCCAAGACAGCTGAAATGCCCGACGGGGAAGGGGACGGCCTGTATGGGGATTTCGGCCCCTACTGTGTCCATGGTCCCAATGTGCACAAATATCTCCGGGAAATGAATGAGAGTGTGCTCTCCAGGTATGATATCATGACTGTAGGCGAGACTTCCGGGGTGACCACGGAGCTTGCGAAGCAGTACGCAGGGGAAAATGCGCGGGAATTAAACATGGTTTTTCAGTTTGAGCATGTGGAGAGCGACGGGAAGTACGGAAAGTGGACGGATGAAAAAATATCGCTTGTTACGTTAAAGAAAATTATGTCCCGATGGCAGACAGAGCTGTACGGTCAGGCATGGAACAGCCTGTTCTGGGATAACCACGACCAGCCCCGCGCTGTCTCCCGCTTCGGGGACGACCGGCCTGCGTTCCGGGAGATTTCGGCAAAAATGCTGGCGACCTGCCTGCATATGATGCAGGGAACCCCTTATATTTATCAGGGGGAGGAGCTTGGCATGACAAACTATCCCTTTGGGTCGCCCGATGAGTTCCGGGATATCGAGAGCATCAACGCTTACAGGGAGTGGTGCACGGAGGGGAAGCTGTCTCACGAAGTGTTCTGGCCGTGCCTTGTCTTTAAGAGCCGCGACAACGCCAGAACGCCGATGCAGTGGGATGACAGTGAGAATGCCGGATTCACGGCAGGGAAGCCATGGATTGCCGTCAACCCGAACTATAAGGAGATCAATGCCAGAGCGGAGACGGCTGACCCGGATTCCGTGTTCCACTATTATAAGAAGCTGATTGCGCTGAGAAAACAGAATCCGGTTATGGTGTACGGAAAATACGAACTTCTCCTTCCGGAGAGCGACGCGCTTTTTGTCTATACAAGAACACTGGAAAGCACAAGCCTCCTTGTGGTGTGCAGCTTCTGCGACCATGAGACGGACTTTACCGTTCCCGATGCATTTTTTGGGGCGCCATGTCTGATTTCCAATACGAACCGCAGCTATGAGGGGAAGGAGATACGGCTGGGGGCTTATGAGGCGTTTGTGCTGCGCAAAGAGGTGTGATGCGGGCAGGATGGCGCGGGCTGTCTGCGTTTTACATCATGAAGCCGGGGACAAGGGCTGGATTAGAGATTAGAGGAGAGGCGGATTTCGCCGTCCTGGAATGGAGAAAAGGATGGACCGGAAAATACAGAGAATTGAATACCACTTCGGAAAGGTGGGGAGCGCTGCGCCGCTGATCGCGGCAGCGGCGATGATTCTGTGGGCGGCGCTCAGCCAGTCCAACGTGAACGGATATGTGCTGGCGTTCTTCACAGCATTAATAACAGGTGTTGTATTTGCCAAGAATGAAAAAGCCTATGGGGAGGCGCTGGTGTATGGACTGAGCAAGCCGATGTTTGGGGTGATCGTGCTGGCGGTGATCCTGGCGGCAGTTTCGGGTAAGCTGATCTCAGCCAGCGGCGCGGTGCAGACCATCGCGGTATATGTGGTGGCGGCAGGCTTTACGGGCAGGCTTTTTGTGGCGGCCAGCTTTCTTATCACCTGTCTGCTGGCGTTTGCCACGGGAACCTCGGTGGGCACTTATTTTGTGGTGATTCCGATTCTGTTCCCGGTGGGCGTGATGGCGGGCGCGGCGCCGGAGTTTATGATAGGCGCCATCGTTTCGGGCGCGGCGTTTGGCGATAATCTGGGGCCGATCTCGGATACCACGATTGCCTCCTCCGCTACTCAGCATGCGGATCTGGGAACGGTGGTAAAGACAAGAATGCGTTACAGCCTGCCCGCGGCTGCGGGGGCGCTGATCCTGTTTCTGCTGTTTTCAGAAACCACGGCGGGCGGTTCCGGGACAGGCGCGGCGGATGCGCAGGCCAGTCCGGCCAGTCTGCTTATGCTGGTGGTGCCGGTGGTGATTATTGTGCTCTGCATGATGAGAAAGCATCTGATTACCGCCCTGTCATGGGGCATACTGGCGGGCATGGCGGCGGGACTTTTGTCCGGCATTTACACATTGGAGGAGCTCATTGCCTTTCCCGGTGGGTTTTCCGTGTCCGGCGCGGTGATAGAAGCCATTACGGGGACGGCGGGAACCATGGCAATGCTGATCGGGGTGTTTGCGCTTCTGGGCGTGTTGGAATGCAGCGGCTTTTTTGAGGATGTGGGGGCGGTTCTGACGCGGCTGGCCAAAACGGAACGCAGCACGGAGGCAACCATTGTGCTGTCTGTGGGCGTCCTGAGTATGGTAACGGGCGTTATTTCTGTGGCGATCGTGGCGCTCGGCGACCTGATCCGTGAAATCGGGGAAAAGGCGGGTGTGGACAGATACCGCCGGGCGAATCTGATGGATTGTACAGGCTGTGTGTTCTGTTTCCTCGCGCCGTGGACCGTGCACTGCGTCATTCCGGCGCAACTGACCGCCCAGTTTGGGGAGGAAATTGCGGTAGCTCCCGGCTCGGTGCCTTTCGTGAATTACTATTCCCTGTGTATGCTGGTGATCCTGGCAGTGGCGGTAATGACGGGATACGGGAGGGCGACGCCGAAGGGAAGGAAATGAAATACTTTTATAAAGTATAAGGGATGATATGGATAAAAAGAAAATAACCAATATGGAAGTAAAGAAGAAAAACAGGAATGAGGTTTTCCGTTATATCTGTAAACATGGAACGGTGTCAAACCCCGATATCGCATATAACATGAAAATCAGCCTGCCTACGGCAACGCAGATTACAAAGGAATTGCTGGCAGAAGGTTTACTGGAGGAGAAGGGAGAGTTTGAGTCAACCGGAGGAAGAAGGGCGAAAGCCCTATCGGCAGCTGTCAATGCCAGACTGGCGGTAGGTCTGGATATTACTAAAAACCATATTGCACTGGTGCTTACTAATATTGTGGGAGAAATCCTGAAATATGAACGTATCCACCAGCCATATGTCTCAGGGGAGGTTTATTATCGAAAAGTAAGTGAAAGCTTGGAACATTTTCTGGATGAAAGCGGCACTGACAGGGAAAAGATATTAGGGGTTGGCATATCTTTTCCGGGAATTATAGATTTGGATAAAGGGCAGATCACTTATTCCCATATATTAGGGGTAGAGGCTGTACCCCTTGATTCAGTAAGCGCCTTTTTTTCTTATCCATGCTTCTTCCTTAATGATGCCAATGCAGGAGCCTATGCAGAGGGATTCCATGGAGATGAGACGGAGCGATTTTTCTATCTTTCATTGAGCAATACGGTGGGCGGAGCAATTTTTGGTGGAAATGAGCTGATACAAGGTAAAAATTTTCGGTGCGGTGAAGTCGGACATATGACAGTTGTTATGGATGGAGAAAGCTGCTATTGCGGGAAAAAGGGATGTCTGGATGCTTATTGTGCTGCATGGCATTTATCTGATGTGGCGGATGGAAAACTGGAACAGTTTTTCTGCTTGTTGGATCAGGGGGATGCAGAGGCGGTGAAGATATGGAATTCTTATACGGATTATCTGGCTGTTGCAGTGAATAATATTTACATGGTTCTGGATTGTGATATTGTTTTAGGAGGTTATGTAGGAAGCTGCATGGGTACGCACCTTCAGGAACTATGGGATAAAGTGGCTGGGAGAAATACTTTTGGGGAAAAGAATCCCTATATAAAAGTCTGCAATTATAAGGTGGCTGCGGCTGCATTAGGAGCAGCATTGAAAGTGATAGAGAGCTTTGTCAGTCAGGTATAAAATAAGGATTGATGGTTACAAGAAGTTTCAGAAATGGGACTTCTTTTTTTGTGTACATTTTTGCTGAAAGTCTGGGTGCAGTTTTGGTGGAAATGAGGAAAGTGCAGGATTTATAGAAAACATGTTGACAAAATAAGTTCTGGACAATAGAATTAAATACATAATAAATGTATTTAATAAAGTAATAATAAAAGTAAAATAATAAAAAGGAGAAAATAATTATGGAAGGAAAAATGAAAGTCGCAGTCATGCTGGGAATTGGAAAGATGGGATTTGAGGAACGGGATATTCCGAAAGCAAAAGATAATGAGGTGCTTGTCAGATTGGAGTATGTGGGAATCTGTGGCAGTGACCTACACTATTATGAGACAGGAGCAATCGGTGATTATGTGGTAAAGCCGCCCTTTGTACTTGGGCATGAGCCGGGAGGAACCGTTGTGGAAGTGGGGAAGGATGTGAAGCATCTGAAAGTCGGAGACAGGGTTGCGTTAGAACCGGGCAAGACCTGCGGACACTGTGAGTTCTGTAAGACAGGGCGTTACAACCTTTGCCCGGATGTGGTCTTTTTTGCAACGCCGCCGGTGGATGGAGTGTTTCAGGAATATGTGGCTCATGAAGCGGATCTCTGCTTTAAGCTGCCTGATAATGTAAGCACAATGGAAGGCGCCCTGATCGAGCCTCTGGCAGTGGGATTCCATGCCGCCATGCAGGGAGGCGCAAGGGCAGGACAGACAGCGGTTGTCATGGGGGCAGGCTGTATCGGCCTTGTAACAATGATGGCGTTAAAGGCAATGGGCGTTTCAAAGGTGTATGTGGTGGATATCATGGAAAAACGCCTCCAGAAAGCACTGGAGCTGGGGGCAGACGGTATTATAAACGGAGCGCAGACAGACGCTGTGGAAGAGGTAAGAAAGCTGACGGCTGGAAAAGGCTGTGACCTTGCGGTGGAGACCGCAGGCACGCAGATAACAACAGTACAGACGATACATATGACGAAGAAAGGCGCAACGATCGTTTTGGTGGGATACAGTAAGAGCGGGGAAATGACGCTGCCCATGAGCCTTGCGCTGGATAAGGAGCTGGCTTTTAAGACGGTATTCCGCTACCGTCATATTTATCCGATGGCGATAGAGGCTGTGGCGGCAGGCAAGGTAAACCTAAAAGGCATCGTAACGGATATTTTCGGGATTGACGAGGCACAGAAAGCCATGGACTACAGTGTGAATAATAAAGCAGATATTGTAAAAGCAGTGATACGCATTGCAGAGTAGCCAGTAGTTATAGCAGGAGAGGAGGATCGCAATGGAGCAGAAGAAAACAGATATAAAAGTGCCATTGATTAGTAAGATCGCCTATGGCATGGGAGATGTGGGATGTAATTTCAGTTGGATGTTTGTGGGGAATTTCCTGATGATATTCTATACGGATGTTTTCGGAATAGGGATGAGTGCGGTTGCAGGACTGATGTTGTTTTCGAGATTTTGGGATGCGGTCAATGATCCTGTGATCGGCGGTTTGAGTGATAAGACACATACAAGGTGGGGGAGATACCGCCCCTGGCTTTTGATCGCTGCGCCGCTGACCGCCCTTGTATTAATGCTGACTTTCTGGGCGCATCCGGACTGGTCATCTACAGCAAAGATTGTGTACATGGCAGTTACCTACTGTATTCTGGTATTAGGCTATACCTGTGTCAATATCCCTTACGGAACTTTGTGCGGAGCGATGACACAGAATATAGAAGAGCGGGCGAAAATTAACACGTTCCGTTCCGTCAGCGCGATGGTTGCCATTACAGAACGGGAAGAGAACGACTTTCCTGTACCATAACGGGGAAATCCTGACAGAGTGTGACGGGGAAAGTGCGCCCGTAAGAAGACATCTCAGGGGGAGTGGTTTGTCCTGTGTACAGACCACACAGGATAATGCCTATCATTCCTACCATCAGGATGAGCAGGGGAGTACGGCGTATATCACGGAGCAGGAGAATGAGGTAGAGAACTGTTACAGATATGACACTTTCGGCAACCTCATAGAAAAGAAAGCAACCATAGAAAACCGTATCCTGTATACAGGCCAACAGTACGATCAGGAGACGGGACAGTGCTATCTGCGGGCAAGGTATTATAATCCTGTGGTGGGGAGATTCTTACAGGAAGATGCCCGCCGGATCAGCAGGAGGGCCGCATCCGGTTTTGCCAGCAGGCTTTCGTTACGGGCTATTTACGCAACAATTTTCCGATCTGAAGTTCCCTGATAGCAACAGAAAATTCATTTGAGGTATAGTCAGTTTCAGTATTTTGGTTTATCATAAAGTCAGCACCTCCTTTGGTTTTTATTGTTGTGGTGACTTTATTATACCAAAGATCAGGTGTTTTTTATGTCAATGCACCAATTTATGAAATTATTTTGTCTGAATTAACGGGCAATACACTTAATTTTACAGGTGGGAAAGTTGAGTTAATAAATTTTGTATAAAATATGCTTTAATGTAGGAGTATAGAGCTTGTTATGAAAGTAAAAAAGATATTAGGTATGCTTCTTTTTATTGCAACTATATCTGGGGGATGTATTTGGTTTATATCAGACAAGGAAGAAACAATAATAGAAGAGGATAAATATTTTAGAATTATTGATGCAGGAGAACAGACATACTTTTATTTGATCTATAATGCAGACGGAAAGGAAGTAAAAAACGGAGTAAGTTATCGTATAGAGCCTTGGATACATTATATTGATCAGGGAACTATTGAAATCCATATCGGAGTAGGAACTGAGACTTTTTATTGTGTTTACTATGATACGATTAATGACAGATTTTCTGAGCAGTATGAGAGTCCTGTGGTAGCAAAATATAATAAGGTCGTATTCTTGGATCATAGGGAAGGGGAAACTGTTTTAATTATTAAAGATATGTTTGATGAGGGAAACTGCTATCATGAATATTTTCTTGATTTTGCGGAAATGATTTCTCCTGTTGTATCTGCTGAGTTTACAGATGAGGATACATTGCTGATTACATACAACTCAGGTGACTTTTATGATGCAAAAACCAAATTATTATATTGCGACGAAAGCGAAAATAAGGAATAGATTATTCATAAGTCAATTTTTGATCCGCAAGGTTCCTGGCTGTTTGGAAATGATGGGACAAGGGATGAGAAAGAGCAGGAGAAGGAACATCGGGAAGAGCTATGCAGATTAATAGAACTGTATTATGCACATATGGATATTGTTAAGGTGAAAGGCTATGTTTTAAGAGGCACCAAAGTTGGCTGTCAATATGGAAGAGATATAGCTTCTTTGGACATGTATAAGGATAATGGTGTAGTACGGGGAATAACTAAGTTCCCGATTGCAACAATTGATGATTGTAGGACAAATAACATTCATCATTTTGGATACTGCAAATTTCCCGAAACATAATACGCTGGCCGATTGCCTATGACTAAAGGGAGTTGGAGGGACGGAGAAATTGCAGAGGCGGAGGAAGGCAATATATTTCCCCATATCTGTGTTCCACTAATTAAAAAGGAGCAGAAATGGAAACAGATAGACAATGATTTGCTGATAGAAGTGGGGCAGGAAGAGTATGAATCTGCGTTATTGGAAGACGCGGTTCTAGTCTGCCAATATGGTAGTATCATGCGGATAGTGGAAGTGCCAGATGTAACTGAAGAGGAAGAACGAAAAGTGGTGGATTTGACATCATGGTTAAAAGCGTATGAAGGGGAACCGAATGCTTCTAATGGGAAAACAGTCACTTACTCTTTTGAAGATAGAGAGTTGTTGAGAGCAATTAATCCTAAGATTGGCTGGTATTCCTATGAGGAGCAAACGGAGAAGAATGAGAATTGTGAAGAATATCTTATTTCCCAAAAGTGAGGAATAATATGAAGAGAAAGATTATTGTGCTATTAATTGGATTATTTCTGGTTATTAGCTTTATGTTTTCTGATTGGGGGTCAGAATATATAAAATCCTTCCAAACAAATGTCGTCAAAGAAGACTCTTTGTCGGAAGAACTTGTCATGGTAGGGGACAAAAGAGATACTGAAATGCAGGCAGTGGATGAGGAAGACAGTGAAATTCAGACAGAGGATGAGGGGGAAATACCCGTATATGATATCGTAAGAGCAATGGATTTTACTGCGAAGGAATCGAAATTGAATATCACACCTGAGGAAAATCGGATCTATTTGGAAGGATATTTGAAGGTATTAAGAAATGAAATGCCAGCAATTGGTAAAGTTGAAGTGAAGTATTACAAGGATTTGTGGAAAGCCGGAATAGAATTTGAAGAGCTGATGAAAGAAAAGGACACAAGGGAGTATCCTTACCTATATTATTATGATGATCTGGATGGAGACGGTAAGCCGGAATTTGCAATTGAACAAGGATGTATGTTTTTGTTTAAATACGAGAAGGAATTTGACAAGTGTAAGGTTCTGGATTATGAAGAAGCCTGCTATTTTAAAACGGTGGTTGGCGCGGGACAAATCTGGCGGCATGACGGGCTGCACGCGGATGTTATACGGGACGATCTGCTGGGGTTAGACCAAGACGGTAGTTTTCAATACATCCTGCGGTTGGAGAGGGGGATGAATTATAAAAATCATTATTTTAAGGTGGGGATAAGCGATTTTTCTCTACATTATGTAGAAGAATGTGATGAGAAATGGAGCAGATTTGCAACGCCTTTTTTTGAATATGCAGATGTAAGTGAGGAAGAGTGGAATGATATCACAAAGCCCTTTTTTGAGATGATAGAGAATAACGCCATTTCGCGTAAAACACTGAAAGAAGTTTTTGGAGACTTATTAGAAGAAAATACAGAGGAATAGCGTATAGAATATAACAATCTTTTCTTAGGCAACTATTTAAAAAATCATAGTCTCTAGTATAATATAAATTAAGTTGTTGATATTTTCAATATCTGGTATAATAGACTT